>JBDKSW010000012.1:0-205641 GCA_039698035.1 Thermoguttaceae bacterium
TTCAACAACTTCGTCGGCAAGGTGACCGCGCCGATCGAACGCGTGTTGGGCATCACCTCGCTGGGCCTCTCGGTCACACGCTCCAGCCAGACCCTCGGCCGAAGTTACAACAAAAACCGGAGCGATTAGCCCTGACTTAGCCTTGGCCACGGCGTGCAGACACCTCCGATCCGAGCCGTCTGCGAGCCGTGGCGAACCGGTCCTTCGGCTGGCGTCGATGCGACCACTAGCTGGGTGGCGACATTGCCACGGGACCAGCTCCGCGGTAAACTTCCAGTGGAGCCTGTTGCGTGGACGTTTGGTCGAGCGATGCGAAGTGCGATCGCTCAGAAAGGTGTGATGAGCCATGCACGCGGCAATTGGAATCGGGGTTTTATTGCTGGGAAGTTGGAACATGGGCGTCCCGGTACGTGACCCGGACGCCGAGCCCGCGGCCCCCCTGCAACCGACGGCCACACGGTGGGCTTCGCCGCGTGGCACACCGGACGTTGAAGCTGGCAAATATGCCAATCCGCAGCGGCCGCCGCGTCGAATGACGCGTCAAGAGATCCAGCAGGAGCAGACGCGACAGCGGGCTGCGGCCAGCGCGAACAACGGTCTGCTTCTGCCTGGAGCGGTCAGGACGATGCCGATTGCGCCGACCGAGGACGTGCTGTATGGCACGCCCGGAATCCCAGAGATGCCGCCGGCGCCGACGCCAGGCAGCGCGGCTCCATCGATGAGCGATCAGCAGACGGCGGCCGCAACGAACTCTCGGATGCCGTATGCGCCGACGTACCGGCCTCCGGCGCCGGGCTTGTCGCGTCAGTCGAGCTACTCGCTTTACACCGCGATCGAACAGCAACGCCAAGCGGGTGCGGATGCCGCCTTCCGCAACTATGCGCCAGCAGCGGGCCCCGAGAAAGTCTTCGCCGGCACGCAGGTCGTCTCGTCCGGGGTCAGTCCCTACTTGCAACTGTTCCGCAATGACACGTCGAACGGGACGATCGACAACTACAGCACGCTGGTGCGTCCGCAGCTTCAACAGCAGCGGTTGAACCAGCAGTTCGGCAACGATATGTTCGGACTGCAGCGCGACAATCGGTTGCAGCAAGCCTCGCTGCAGCGGGTGCAGACGAACGTGCGGTCGCTGCAAGGCGTCGGCACGCCGCAGTACTACAGCACCGGCGTCGGCGCCCTGCCATACGGCAGCCCGATGGACAACAACTCGAACTACGGCGCGACGGGCTATGGCTATGGTTACGGCGCCGCGGGCTCTAGCTATGGCGCGCCGGTTTACGGTTCCGGTGCGGCGAGCTACGGGTATCCGGGGCAGGGGCGCTAACGTGCGTCCGTCGGACCGAAGGATGCCCGGCCCTTTCTCTGAATCGCCTAAGGGAAGATCACGTCCGATAGCATGTACTTTCGGAGCGATTTCACGACGGCGCTGAACTGAGCCAGGTCCACGGGCTTGGTCAGAAAGCTGTCGAAGTGGAGGTTTTGCGACTGAAGCAGGGCCTCGTGTCCGCGAGAGCTCGTCAGCACGATAACCGGGACCGTGGTCAATTGGACGTTCGCCCGGACCGCGGCAAGGACTTCGCGGCCGTCTTTTTTCGGGAGGTTCATGTCGAGCAAGATCAGGTCGGGGCGCGGCGCGCGGCGATATTGCTGCTGGTGCAGCAAGAAGGCCATGGCTTCGTCGCCGTCGCAAACCAGGCTGATCCGGCAGGGGACGTCCCCCTGGCGCAACGCCTCGATCGTCATGCCAGCGTCCTCGAGGTCGTCCTCGACCAAGAGGATTTCCATGGGACGGCCCACGGCGTCTCGCTTCATGACTTCCGCCCCCCCTTGGCCGTGGCGGGGCGAAATTCGTCCAGCCCGCCTTCGACCCGCTTGCCATCGATCAAGACGCGACCGCCCTGATCGACCCAGCCTGGGGCCGTGTTGCTCAGCAGGAAGGTGTCGAGGACCTGCGTCTCGGAATGGCCGAACGTCAGGAGTTGGGCCATGCCGTTGTCGCCAAGGAGCGACGCGCGGACGGTGGCCGCCGAGGCGCCGCCGACGGTCACGCCGCTGCGCCCGTTGCCGCGGCAGGTGACGTTGACCAGCGAGACATCGCGTGCGCTGTTGAACAGGCTGATGCCGTCGAGTTGGAAGCCCTGCACCGTGAGATCGCTGATGAGCAGGTGCTCGACGTGGAACAGGGTGATGCCTGTTTCCTCGCGGCAGCAACTGAGGTTGTAATTATCCGGCAATTTGGTGGGCTCGACACGGAAGTAAATCCAACCGTCGAGCAGGCACCACTGACGCGGCTGAAGCGTCGGAAGGCGGTGCGACGAGCCCGAGGCAATGACTCGCGACACGGGCAGCCCGTCGATGAAGAGCTGCTGGTGGGCCATGCCGCGTGGCTGAAAGCGAAACAGGCCGTCCTGATAGGGTTTCCATGCGCGCGGTGGAATCGGCGCGGAGCCGTCGAGGATTGCCCCGTTGCCGCGGATGGCAAACGGCTGATCTGGAGTCCCGCTGCAACGACTGCCGACGAGGCTGAAACTCTCGCGGTAGGGGACGCCCGTCTTCAGCAGGACGACGACGTCACCATATTGGGCCAACCGCAGGGCCTTGGCGATCGTGCGGACGGGCCCGTTCTGGTCGGGCGTGTTGGTTGCCTGACGGCCGGTCGCCCGATCGTCGCCGGAACGATTATCGACGAAGATGTCACGGCCCGAAGCCGCGACGGACCAGAGCATCAGGGCGAGACAAAGTCCGAATCGAGTCCGCATGGATTCGCTCCGCGGGTTTTTTCGGCCAATTCCAATTCAAACGTGCGCGGGGCCGCAAAATCGGATCGCTGTTTGGAACTGGAACCCGTATCAGTGCATCCATCAATTGTAGCACATTCGGCCTGGTCGCGCCGCGCGGGGGGGCCGATGCGGGCAAGCGTGCCGAACGCGCAGTCATTTTGCGCACGGCGAAGGATGGCCGCGATTCGGGGATGGCCTTGGCGTGCCCAACGGCGCGAATGCCGCGGCGGGACGAGCCAACCGCGGCATCCGACGGTTTGCGACTGCGTCGGGCAGCTAGTCGTGGATGTACGTTTCCAGGAAGCGGGCCAAGCGGTGGAAATCGCTGTCCGGCTCGATGTGGCGGACGACGGTCACCAACGTCGCCGGGTCGATCAGCTTGCTGAACGGAACGTAGTTGAGCTGGAGTTGGCCGCAGACGGAGACCATGACGCCGTCGAGCCGCTTTTCGACCAGGGCCCGATAGGCGCCGACGCCCAACTGGCTTCCCAGCATGACGTCGAAGGCTTGGGGCCGGGCGCACCGGCACTCGTAGCCGAGTTGCAGACCGGTGACTTTGCGTTTCCGCCCGGTTTGCTCACTGTACTCCTTGCTAATCAGCTCGGCGAAGAGTTTGCCGAGGCTGAGCTTCGAGACGGCGATGTGGCCGTGGTCGTCGCGTGGCACGCCCTCGATGTGGCTGTGGGGCAGCAGCTCGGCCAGGCCCTCGGCGATCACAACGACACCGAACTCTTTGCCCTCGGCCTCCTCACGGACGCGCATGGTGGCCACCGCGCGTTTGACGACTTCGGGCAGATTCATGACGCGGCGAACGGTCGTCTTGCCGGTCTCGGGATCGGTGGACTCTTCGGTCGTCTCGTACTTGCCGGTGATGTCCTCGACGCTGATGACGAGGCTAGCCTCGCCGGCAATCGCGGCGCCGTAGGCGAGCCAGCCGGCGCTGCGACCCATCGTCTCGGCGACGTAGTAGCAGCGGGTCGATTCGGCGTCGGCCAAGAGATTGCGGATTTCGCCGGCCAAGACCTCGACGGCGGTGAAGTACCCGAAGGTGAAGTCGATGCCGCTGTAATCGTTGTCGATGGTCTTCGGCAGGTGGACGAGCGGGATGCGTTTGCTGCCCGGGGGCAACTGCTCTTGGTACATCTTCAGTTTGTTGGCCGTCTTGAGCGTATCGTCGCCGCCGATGGAGATCAGGGCGTCGATGCCCAAGGACCGCAAGCCCTCGTAGACCGTCTTGAGTGGGGCCGTGCGAGTCGGGTCCTTGAGGTGGTCCGGCTTGGAGACGAGCTTGCCGGGGTTGGCGCGCGACGTACCGATGATAATGCCGGGGCTGTTTCGGGTGCGGCGGAGCACGTGATGAACGACGCGAATGTAGTCGCGTCCTTCGAGCAGCGGTTTTTCCTGGCTGTATTCGAGCAAATGGGCGTAGCCGTGCAGCAGGCCGTAGACTTCGATGTTATTGCGCAGGAACGAGACGGCGGCGGTCGAGATCACGGCGTTGGCGGCCGGGGCCGGTCCGCCGGCGAAAAGGATGCCAACGCGTTGGATGTTCGACGGCAGCAGGGGCGGCCTGGACAGGGTGCTCGTATTCATCATGCTCCGCAAGTGTCTCCGGTAAGTATGGTTTTTCGTGGGTGCAGTCGATCAGATCGCGCGGCAGACCAACTTGCGGTCTGCCGCTGAGGACGACGTCGAGAAGGTGTCTCTGGTCCGCGCTACTCCTCTTCCTCTTCCTTCATCTGGGCCTTGGAGATGATCTCCTGGGTCACGTTGCCCGGGACGATGTCGTAGTGGCTGAACTCGATCGAGTAGCTGCCACGACCGCCGGTGATGCTGGAGAGGCTGCGGGCGTAGGTGGTCACTTCGGCCAACGGGACTTCGGCGATGACCGTTTGCAGATCGCCACCGGCCGAGTCCATGCTGAGCACGCGGCCGCGACGGCCCGACATGTCGCTGTTGATGTCGCCGACGTTGGCGGTTGGGACGGTGACCTCGATGCGAACGATCGGCTCCAACAGGGCCGGCTTGGCGGTCTGAAAGACGTTTCGGAAGGCCATCGACGCGGCCGTCTTGAACGCCTGTTCCGAGCTGTCGACCGGGTGGTGTTTGCCGAAATGGACTTCGATGCAGAGGTTCTGGACTTTGTAGCCGGCGATGACGCCCCGTTCGAGCCGCTCGCGGAAGCCCTTTTCGATGGCCGGCATGAAGTTGCCGGGGATGGTGCCGCCGACGACGGAATCGACCCAGAGGAAATTGTTGACCTCGTCGTAGTGGGTTTCTTTGAGCGAGGGGAAGCGGGACTTGTTGGCCCACTCCTCGACGTTGACGTTCATCGGCAGCGGGAACATGCGGATGTGAACTTCGCCGAACTGGCCGCGTCCGCCCGTCTGCTTCTTGTGCCGATACATGCCTTCGGCGTTGGCCTGGATCGTCTCGCGGTAGGGAATCTTGGGCTCGCGAGTCTCGACCTCGACCTTGTCGCGGCGTTTGAGCCGTTCGCGAATGATCTGCAGGTGCAACTCGCTCATGCCGGTGATGACCATTTCCTTGGTCTGCGGATCGAGGTCGCGGCGGAAGGTGGAGTCCTCTTCGCAGATTTTGTGCAGGGAGCCGGACAGCTTGGTCTCATCGCCACGGCTTTTGGGGGTCGCAGCCAGTCCGACCATCGGCGTGGGGAACGGAATGGGCGGCAGCGTGAGTTCGCCCAAGCAAATGCCGGTGTGCAGTTCTTCGACCTTCGCGACGGCGACGATGCCGCCTGGTCCGACTTCATCGACAGGCGAGGTTTCGTTCGCCTGGACGCCGAGCAGGGCGCCAACCTTCACGCCTTTTCGGTTGCCGACGACGGCGACGGTCGCGTCCTTCTTCAGCGTGCCGGAGAAAACGCGGATGAAGTTCAGCTTTTGGACGAACGGGTCGATGCGGGTTTTGAAGACCTGGGCGACCAACGGCCCCGCGGGGTCCGCCTTGACCTCGACCTCTTCCCCGGCCGCGTTCTTGGCCTTGCGGACGACTGCGCTGGGCGGCAACGCACACAGGGCCAGCGCATCGAGCAACTCAGGCACTCCGACGGTCGTCTTGCCCGAAACGCAAACGATGGGCACCAGCGAGCCCTGCGCCACGGCCTTGTCGATAAGCTGAGCGATTTCTTCGTCGGTGGGCGGAGTCCCCTCGAAATAGCGCTCGGTCACGGCCTCATCGACTTCGATGATCGACTCGAGCAGCGACTCGCTCACCTCGGCCGGGTCGACCAGGGCGCCGGTCGTGTCGGCGGGTGGCTTCAACGTGCTGGCCACGCCGCGGAACTCGGCTCCCTGGCCCAGCGGGACGTTGAACAGGACGCAGCCCTTGCCGAACAATTCTTGGATGCTCTCGACGAGGGCGAGAAAGTCGATGTTGTCCAAGTCCATTCGATTGATGACGATGATCCTTCCCAGTCCGGCCTTCTTGGCTTCGTTGAAGACGCGGCGGGTGTTCACACCGATGCCCGACTGGGCGTTGATGACGATGGCGGCCGTATCGGCACCCCGCATGGCGCCGATCGCCTGTCCGATGAAGTCGGGATAGCCGGGCGTGTCGAGCAGATTGAATCGATAACCGGCGTGATCGCAATGGACCAGGGTCGTTTCGATCGTGTATTTGTGGTGCTTTTCTTCCTCGTCGAAGTCGCAGATACTGGTGCCGTCGTCCACGCTGGCGTTGCGGGCAACCGCGCCGGTAGTGGTCAGGATTTTGTCGATCAGCGTCGTTTTGCCAGCCGACCCATGACCACAGAAGACGATGTTGCGAATTTTCTCGACAGGTTGAATGGGCATGAAGCGTTCCCTTAGTGGTTGAGACCTTCCGGGTTGGGGCCGCACTCCCACGTTCGCCAAGGGACGTCTTGCGACCCTGAGCCACACCCACGACCGAGCGAGGGCGTGGCAAGTATTGCCCCCGCCAGTCGCCCGGCGCTGGGCAAAACACGCAATATCGCACACAATGGGCCAAGCTGCAAGGCGGGCCATCGGCGTCGGAAAGGCCGAACGTCGTTGCAGGGCGTGCCTTGGGGCGGGCCGGGGGGGGCGACCCGGGGGCCGATCGGACGACGAGCGACTCGGCGTTGGGGCTGGCATCCCAAGTCTCTGCGTTGCAACCGGTTAGCGGCGTTGATGCGGAAATTTCGCTTGTTCGCCGAGAAATCTGCTGGGACGCCCTCTGCACCGGCTCGGTAATGTAGCCTTTTCGAGATGAGCTCGCTTGTTCGTCCAAGGGCAAGAGTAGGCGTGGACCATGAGCAACGCGAAAAAGCGACCGTCTCGCAGCAGCAAAAAACGGTCTTCCAGCGGTCATCCACCTGAACTGCTGGCACTGGACCTGGGCGATTTCTTGCTTGACGAGCAAGGACGGGTGCTCGACACCGACCGGGGCGGCACGGAGTTGCTCGGCCAAAGTCGCGAGCTTTTGCTCGGGCAGCAATTTTCGCGATTCATCGCCAGTAAGAGCCGCCGGCAGTTTGCCCGATTCCGCCAGAAGGTTTTGGGCGGAGGAGACGAACAGTTCGCCGTTTTCACATTTCTCAAGGCGGGGCAACCGGTCCAGGTTGTCCTCAAGGGACGCCTTGCGAGCGATGGCCCGCAAGGGGCGAAGTCCTGGCATGCCACGGCGACTCCGATTCAATCGCTGAATCGCACGACGGAGTCGCTTTGGGCAATGGCACAGCAATACTGTGTCCTGCTGGACGGAGCCGACGTAGGCATCACGCTGGTGGACTCGTCGTACAACATCGTGACGGCGAACCGAAAACAGGCGGAACTCGTTGGCAAGACACCCCAGGAACTGATCGGCAGGAAGTGCTATCGCGAGTATGAAGGCCGCGACGGAATCTGTCCTCACTGTCCCGGCAAACAAGCGATGGCGACGGGCCTTTCGACCGAGGCCGAGGCAAACGGGCAGAGACACGACGGCTCCGCGATCATTAGGCGACTGAAGGTGTCGCCCATCTTCGATGCCAGCGGTCACGCGACGGGTTTTGTCGAGATTGTCGAGGATATCACGGATCGCAAGCGGGCCGAAGACGCGCTTCGGGAGAGCCAACAGCGATTCGCAACCATTTTCGAGTCGAGTCCCGTGGCCGTCGGCATCAGCCGCCATCCGAACGGTGCGCTGGTTGCGATCAACGATGCGTTTTGCCGCCTGTTTGGCTATTCGCGCGATGAGGCGCTCGGGCGCAGTCCCATGGAACTGGGGATATGGCTCAACATCGCGGACCGAGCCCGGTTAGTGGAGTTGTTGGCCAAACAGGGGCGTGTGGAGCAGTTTGAAACGCAGTTTCGACGAAAGTCGGGCGCGATTGGCGACATTCAACTCTCGGCCGGTCTCATCAAGTTGAAAGGCCAGGAGCACCTGTTGACGATTTTGGTGGACAACACGGCTCGAAAGCGGGCCGAGTTGGCGGCGTTCGACAGCCAAGCAAAGCTGAAAGCGGCGATGAACAGCATGACGGACGCGGTGTTCATCTCCGACGCCGACGGCCAGTTTGTCGAGTTCAACGACGCTTTTGCGACCTTCCACAAGTTCAAGGACAAGAACACGTGCCTCAAGAAGCTCGATGAATATCCAAGTGTGATGGATATGCTGACGGCCGACGGGAAATCGATTCCACTGGAAGAGTCGCCGGTCCCCAGGGCATTGCGGGGCGAGACGGCCGCCAACGCGGAATACACCATGCGGCGCAAGGACACGGGCGAGACGTGGGTTGGCAGCTTTAGCCTTGCACCGATTCGCGACGACCAGGGAACGATCGTCGGCTCGATCATTGCGGCTCGCGACATCACCGATCGCAAGCGGGCCGATCGCGCGTTGCAGCAGTCCGAAGAGCGTCAAACCATTCTGAACCAGATTGCCAACGTTTTCCTGACCACGCCCGACAAGGAGATGTTCGCCTCGGTTCTCAAGATCATTCTTCGGGCGACCCAGAGCACGTTTGGCGTTTTCGGGTACCTCGACGACGACGGCAACTTTGTTGTCCCGAGCCTGACGAGCGACATCTGGAGCGAATGCAAGGTGGAAGGCAAGTCGATGGTCTTTTCACAGGAGGCGTTGCGTGACAGCCTCTGGAGCCGCGTGATCCGGAGCAAAGAGTCTCTCTGCTCGGAGGGTCCGTTTCGGACGCCGCCTGGCCACGTTCCCATCGACAATTGCCTGGCGACGCCGATCATCTTCAGGGGATGCACGATTGGACTGCTTTGCGTCGCCAATAAGAAGGGCGGCTACACCAAGGAAGACCAGGAACTGCAGCAACTTATTGCGAACTTCATTTCGGCAATTCTCAACGCCCGATTGCAGCGTGACAAGCAGGAACAGAATCGCGAACGGGCGGACATGCGCATCAAGCATCTCAACGAAATACTGCTTGCGATTCGAGACATTGGGGCGTTGATCGTGCGAGAGCGCGATCCGAAGCAACTGCTGGCCGAGGCCTGCGAGACCCTCCAGAGAACACGCGGGTATCGCCTGGTGTGGATTGGCGGAATCACGGATGGCTCAAAACGTGTGACGCCTTTGGCCCGCGCCGGATCGGCGGCCGATTATCTCGACACGGTCACGATCACGTGGGATGACAGCGACTTGGGGCACGGGCCGGTTGGAACGGCGCTGCGTGAGCGGCGAACGTTTGTGTGCCAGGACACGGGCGCCGATCCCACGTTCATGCCCTGGCGAGCGGCCGCCCTGTCGCGAGGCTACCGTTCGCTGGCGGCGACGCCGATGCTCCACGCCGATCGGTTGTTCGGCGCACTGGCGGTTTACGCGGACCGTCCGAACGCCTTCGACGGCGAGGAACTCCGTCTGCTCAGCGAGCTGGCGGCCGACTTGGCCTTTGCCCTTCAGTCGATCGAGGAGGAGCAGGAAAGGAGGCGTGTCGAGAGCGACCTGATGCGAGCCAAATTCGTCGCCGAAGCGGCCAACCGCGCCAAGAGCGAGTTTCTGGCGAACATGAGCCACGAAATCCGCACTCCGATGACGGCCATTCTTGGTTTTGCGGACCTCCTTGGCGCGTCGGCTCTCTCAGCAAGCGAGCAGGCGGAATGCATCGAGGCAATCCGCGGCAATGGCGAGTCGCTTCTCGGACTGATCGGCGATATTCTCGACCTTTCCAAGATCGAGGCGGAGAAATTGACGCTTGAAAAGGAGAGCTGCTCGCTGCGCGGCCTGGTCGAGGAGGTCGTCTCGACGATTCGCGTTCAGGCGGAGAAGAAGCGATTGACGCTCAAGGTCGATTACGAATTGCCGCTGCCCGAGACGATCTGCACCGACCCGTTGCGTCTGCGGCAAATTTTGGTGAACTTGCTTGGCAACGCGGTGAAGTTCACGCAGCGGGGCCAGGTCCGGCTCGCACTACGCTGTTTGGGTGGCGCCGACGGCGTGACACGGATGCAGTTTGCCGTCTCGGACACGGGCATCGGCATCGAGGCCGACAAGCTGGCCGACCTGTTCCAACCGTTCACACAAGTGGATGGATCCGCGAGTCGTCGGTTCGGCGGCACGGGCCTGGGCCTGGCCATCTCGAAACGGCTGGCCATCGCCCTGGGCGGCGACATCGAGGTGACGAGCGAACCGGGCAAGGGAAGCACCTTCACGGCCACCATCGACCCGGGCTCGCCGAATCAGCCACAATCGCCGAAGGCGTCGAAGCGGCGCGACACGGAATGCGACAAACGGGCACGCCAGGTGTCCAACGCACCGCTGAAGGGGCACGTGCTTCTGGCCGAGGACGACCCGAGCATTCAGCGCATCCTGTGTCTCATGCTGCAAAAGATGGGGCTGAAAGTGACGCTAACCGCGACGGGCCGCAGCGCCTGCGATCTGGCGATCAAGTCGAAGGCCGAAGGCTGTCCCTACGACTTGATTCTCATGGACATGCAGATGCCGACCATGGACGGTTACGAGGCTACGCAGTGGCTCCGCGAGCACGACTGGCGTGGGACGATCATTGCGCTGACGGCCCACACGATGGTGGGCGATCGTGAGAAGTGCCTCGCGGCGGGCTGTAACGAATACATTCCGAAGCCCGTCATCATGACGACGTTGCGCGCCACGTTGGCGTCCCACCTTGGCTAGGCCAAGCGTCATCGGACGACCCTCCCGCCGAAGAGGCAGCCCTTTGCGGCGAAGCGTTCCCCCCGCAGATACCGCGTTGCCGAATCGAACGTTGCAACCGGTTTAACGGGAACGCCCTGCTTGCAGATGCCCAAAGTTCGCGTCCACGGGACGCGAATGTTGTTCGGCACGGCGACCGTGTGGACTATGATTCCTCAAAGACCGGCGAAACTTTCGCTTTTCACGTTCTCCGTCTCCGTGGGCAGCACGAGGTTCGGGAGGAAGCCATTCAGGCCGCTCTCGAAGTCGCGCCGCCCCGCTGGCTGATTCGCGCGGCGATGAAAGCCAGTCGAAAGGACACAACGGCGCGGAAAATGATTCGCTCGCTTGAGACCTAACACGTTTGCTTTCAAAGAACGAGAATCGGACGGAGAAGCATTTGAGTGACGCAAAGTCCAATTGGGAACCGGAGCGAGAAGAGCGTCGGGCGCCGCGCTACAGCGTATGCGAAGCCGAGAGCGCATGCGAAGTGAAGCTCGGATCGCAAGTGTATCCGGCGCGACTGCTGAACAAGTCGGTCGGAGGCTTCGCTCTGCTTGTGGCGTGTCCGAAACGGCCCGCGGTTGCCCAACTGGCCTCGCTCCGCACGGACGACAAATGGCTGCCAATCCGCATCGTCCACGTGACGCAGGTTGTGCATTCCAATGACGCCCATCTGCTCGGGGACAGCAGCCCGTGCTATCGCGTCGGCTGCGCCTGCGCCCATCGTTCCCTCCTGGGATGGTTCTCTCGCTGAACGGCCAACCCGGGCAGAGACAATCGCCCTGTTTTGCGCCGTCTTGCAAAGCTCGGCAGAGTCGGTCGAGACGGGTGGCGAGGGCCAAAGCGCCGCCATTTTGTCGCACGCCCCCCCTCACGCGAAGCCTCCCACAACAAGGCAGGCGGGACGGACGCAGAGATGGGCGATCAACGGCGGAACGTCAGCCCTGGGTCGCTCGGATTGTCGTTGGCCAGTTTGAAGTTGAGCTGGTCGTCGCTCGGCAGCGAAACTTGTCCGACCATCACCGGATTGTTTCCTTCCTTGAGAATCAATAGATTCTCGGTCAAGGCGTACGTTCCGGTGTGCTCTTGCGTCTTGCCTTGGCGCGTGAAACGCCAATGATACTTCTGGTCGGCCGAAAGCTTGAGCGAGACGGTGGAGCCGTCAGGCTGCTGGACCGTCCAATCGCCAACCAGGGACTTCGCGTCGATTGGCTTGGCAGCCGACGCCGGCGCGCCCTCTGGCTCGGCCGGCGGCTGTTTCGCGGACGGGGTCAGCGAGGCCAATAGTTGGGCCGACAACGAATCCTTCGGATTCAGTTGGACGACCGCCTTGAACTGCTGGGCCGCGGCGTCCGTGTAGCCGCAGGTTAGGTAGTGGTAGGCCAGCAGGAACCGGGCATCGACCTCGTTGCGGTGCCCGTCGATGTACTGCTCCAAAGCGCGAAGCTGCTCGGTGTAGGTGGCGACGTCGAGGTAGAAGCCGCTCAGCGTGGTCCAATCCCAGCCGGGGCCAACCGAGAGGACGGCATAGGCGCCGGCGGCCGCCGGCTGATACTGCTTCTGTGCGAAGCAGACCAGCGAGCGGAATTCGTGCGACAACGAATTGCTCGGATCCTTGGCAATCGCCTGATCGACCTGCTGCAGGGCCGTTTCGTAGTCGCGCTGCTGGAACGCCATGCGAGCCGCATCGAGCAACCGCGCGGCCTCGTCGGCGGCCGCGGCCTCGTCGGTCGGCGGCTCTGCGGGCGCCGCTGCGGCAATCGGCTGAGAATAATCGATCGTGACCTCGTTGGTCACCACGGGAGCGACACAGTAGGGGTTGTCGTAGGACCAATAGCCCCAGGACCAGGGCGTCGTCGCGGCCACGCCCCAGGCGAAGCCGGCGCCAAACCAACCGGCGGGCCATCGGCTCCAGGGATGATCCCAGTGGCCGGGCCAGTTGCCGTGGTACCAATCGGGACCGGGATGCGGACCTGGGTGGGGACCAGGATGGGGACCGGGACCAGGATGTGGACCGGGGTGGGGACCGGGGCCGGGGGTTGGACGGGGACCGGGGCCCGGCATGGGTTTCGGCTGGGGGCGCGGGCCTGGCGTGGGACGGTTCTCGAAGCTCGGCCTGCTCGCGCCGCCTGCGGGACCGAGTCGCTGCGGCAACGACGAAGGTCGATAGTCGGCGCGCGGCGCACTGAACGAGGGCGTGCGACTTGGCGACAGTCGGGCGGCGTTGCCAAAGTTGCCATAACCGCCAGACATGCCGGCGCCGCCGCCTCGCGGGCTGAAACTGGCGCCGCCGCCACCGTGAGAACCGCCGCCACCGAAACTGCCGCCGCCACGATAGCCGCCGCCACCGCCTCGGCCCGCGAAAAGGCTTCCGGTCGAGAGGCCCAGCACAAGCCCGGCCAGCAGCAAGGTGCGCCATGTCCTGTCCATTTCGATTTCTCCTCGTTGCAGTGGTGGAAGGCGGGCTATTTGGGCGCCGGCGGGCGACGCACGATGAGGATTTTCTCGCCGTCCGGCATTTTCTCGTTGTCGACGACTCGCTCGACCGTCTGCACGGTCAGCCGGTCCTTGGCGAGCGGCGTGATGATGCGTGTCCCCGAGGCGGTTTTGCCGTTGCGTGTAACGCCGGCGATTTTCACCGTCCAGACGTTTCCCTGGCGGCTCCAGATGCCTTCGCCGAAACCGCCTTCCGAGTCGAAAATCCAGGACCGAATCGTTTTCTTGAGCGGGTCCCAAGCGATTCGCTCCGTGCCGGTCATCGCCGGCTTGCCGCCGATCTGAACGGTAAACTGGCCGTAAAGGAACCGGTGATTGTCCGACCAACGATAGGAGCTCAGCACCAGGCCGTCCGGACTTTCATCGACCCAATCGCCGGCAAGCCCATCAAGCTGCTTCATTGCCGGCCCGCCGTTCCAGGTGTCTTCCGGCAGTTCGGTGGCCGACGCCATTTGCCACGTTCCATTGCGCTTCACGTGAATCACGCGGTAGCGGCCCTTTTGGGCCGGCGCGCCGGGAGCCACGATGACGGTCGTGACGCCCGTCTCGACGGCTTCGGCGGGACCGGCCTGACGGATCGACTCGATCTCGTTCGTGATTTGCGTTTTTGGATGGTTTTTGAAGACGTTGGCGAACACTTGCTCGATGGCGTCGCGGCCGCGGGCCACATTGTCTTCCTCGTCCGAGGTCATGCCGTCGCGCGTGAACAATTGGCCGATGGCCTTGGCGTCGTGATCGTTGTAACTTTTGACGAACGCCTCGACCAGTTGTCGGATCGCTTTTTCATCGTCGGGCGCAATCGGCGTCAATCTCGGGGACTGGCCGACCGGTCGGTGCGGAGGGTCGGCGGCAATCGCCTGTTGCAGAAAGAACAACGCGGCGGCAAGTCCAAACGCTACGATGGCAGTTCGCATGGTTGCTCCTTGATCGATTCAAGCCTTGGACAAGTATAGAGGACGCCTTGGTGGCGCGGCTAGCCTGCAAGAGCAACAGGCAGGAGGCCGAGGGCGAAAAGATCGCCCTATTTCGGGGCATCGCCTGGGTCGTCTGGCAACCTGGGGGGGGTCGTTTAGACACTTGTGCGACACGCGACATCGTTCTGGTCGTCCAGCGTTTCATCGCGGGGCTCCTGAATCTCGTGCAACAGGTGCTTGATCAGGTGGCTGCGCCGATGGCTGTACAAGAAGTAGATCGCGAGGCCAAGCACGAGCCAGATGCCGAGCCGTGCCCAGGTGATGGGCGGCAGGAACAGCATCAGCACGACGTTGACCAGGATTCCCAGCGGGCCGACGATCCACAAGGCGGGACAACGGAAAGGCCGCGCCACGTTCGGACGTTGGACGCGGAGGACCATGACGGCGGCGCAGACCATGACGAACGCCAGGAGCGTGCCGATGTTGACCATTTTGGCGATTTCCTGGATCGGCGTCAGGGCGGCCACCAGGCAAATGACACCGCCAGTGGCCATCGTGGCGATGTGGGGCGTTCGGAATCGCGGATGGATTTCGCCGAACACGCGCGGCAGCAAACCATCGCGAGCCATTGCCATGAAGACGCGCGCCTGACTCAGGAAGAGCACCAGCAGGACGCTCGTCATTCCGGCCAGCCCACCGGCCGAGATCAACACGGTCGCGGCGTGCAAGACACCGCTGTGGGTTTCCTCGGCTCGCTGCCCGAAGGCGACGGCGATTGGCGCATGCACATCGATCTTCGGGTAGGGGACCATGCCGGTAATGACGGCCGCGACGGCCATGTAGAGGACCGTGCAAAAGACCAGGGACGTGATGATGCCAATGGGGACGTCGCGCTGGGGTCGGTGGGCCTCCTCGGCGTGGGTCGAGATCGAGTCGAAACCGATGTAGGCGAAGAACACGATCGAAGCGCCGAGCATGATGCCCGACAGGCCGTACGGCATGAACGGCGAACGCGTGGCGTCGTCGATGGGCCGCAGCCAGTGGTTCAGCCCGAGCCAGCCGAGCAGGCCCCAGGACTCCAGTTCCTTGGCCTCGCCCTGCTTTTGGACCTCCGGCAGCAGCGTTTCCACGACCGCGGCGTCGTCCGAGTTGGCGAGCGACCGCGGCAGTGAGTTCTGTTGGGACCGGGCAAGTCGTGCGGTGGCATCCTGGGAAGACATCCGGCCGGACGCCTGCAATCGTTTCAACTCCCCGTTGAGCCACACGACGCGGCAGCGAGCAGTCAACTCGCCCGCCACGGCCGACACTTGCTCGGGCGATGGATCGCCGCCATTGCGCCGAGCGAGCTCTTTCTTTGCCAGGTCGAGCGCGATGCGCTCCTGCGGCAACACGCGTTGCTCGACCGGAATGTCGGTCCAGTTGGTGGGTTCGACGTAGCCGATGCCGATGGCAATGACGAACAGAACGACGGCGACCTTGACGAACACGAGCATGGCATTGGTCCGTGCGCTCTCGCGGATTCCGCGGACCAAGATGATCGTCACCAGAACCATGACGAGCACGGAGGGCAGGTTAAGCCACGCGCGGCCGGCCAGCCCTTCGACATGGGAGAACGGATCGTTGAGCAACTGCTTGGGGATCTCCCAAGGATGACTGGTGAACAGCCTGCCGATCGAGACAATCAACTCGTTGAGATAGGCCGACCAGGACGATGCCACGGCGGCGGTGCCCATCGAGTATTCGAGGATCAAATCCCAACCGACGATCCAGGCGAAGATCTCGCCGAGCGTGGTGTAGGCGTAAGCGTAGACACTGCCGGCGACGGGCGCCATCGCGGCGAATTCGGCGTAGCAGAGGGCGGCCAGGGCACAGCCGACGGCCGCGACGGCGAACGATAGGATGATGGCCGGCCCGCCATAGTCGGCCGCGGCGACACCGGTTAGGACGAAGATCCCGGCGCCGATGATGCACCCGACGCCCAGCGACGTGAGCGACACGGGCCCCAGGACGCGCCGCAGGCGGTGTTCGCCGGCCATTTCGGCCAGCAGCATTTCAAAATCTTTCCTGGCGAACAAATGCTTCCAACTCATGCGGTATCGTCTCCGGGAAGAGAAGGGATGCGACGAGGCCGTTTTGAGGGATGGTTGCAAGCCGAACGAGCGGACTTAGACCGAATCCTCCACCATTGGCTGCAAGACGGGTTGGATTCGCGCTCGGGCCAGCAACGCGGGCCACTGGCGGACCATCTGCACAAGGATCACGGCGCCGACGAGCAAGATGCCGGCCACGAGGCCGCACATCAAGCGATTCGAGGCAGCGGCGGACGCCAACGCCGGATCGGCCTGTTTGAGCCACCAAGCGTGGACGCTCAGGACGCCGGCCACGTAAACAGTGATCGTCACGGCCACGAACGGAATGGCCGTGCAGAGCGCATACGCTCGCTTCGGCGCGGCGTGCAGCAGGTACGTGGTGCCGAGGCCGAGACCGATGGCGGCCAAAAGCTGGTTGCCGATGCCGTTCATCAGCCAGAGGCGTCCGATCTCGAAGTTGTAGAGCAGGTATCCCCACAGCCCGCAAACGACCAGACTCGCGCCAACGTTGAGGGTCCAAGTCGGCTGATGGGTCGCGACGGGTTTTCCGCGCACCTGCATCACCGCATCCTGCAGGATGAAGCGGGCAACGCGCGTACCCGTCTCCAACAAGGTGAGAATGAACAGGGCCTCGAACATGATGACGAAGTGGTAAAGATAGGCCATCAGCGGCCTCATCCCCGGCAGGTTGCCGAGCACCTTGGCCATGCCGAGGGCCAGTGTCACCGCGCCGGCCGTCCGACCGGCCAATTCCTCCTTGACGCCGGCTTCCTCTTGCAACTGATCAAGTTCCCGCGGGCGGAGATCCAATTGGTACCGGTCGTAGGCAAGCCGCGTGAACTGTTCGTAGCGGGCCGGCTCCGTGTTGATCTTGAAGTAGTCGCCCGGTTCGAGCGAACAGGCGGCGATCAGGGCGGTCAAGGAAACGAAACCCTCTAAGAGCATGGCGCCGTAGCCGATCGGGCGGATATCGGACTCGCGATTGACCATCTTCGGCGTCGTGCCGGACGAGATCAACGCATGGAAACCCGACAGGGCCCCGCAGGCGATCACGATACAGACGAACGGCCAGACGGTGCCGGCGATCGGTCCGTCGCCGTGGATGAACGGGGTCGCCGCGGGCATTTTCAGCTCGGGATGGGCGATCAAGATGCCCACGCCCAGCAAGACGATCACGCTCACTTTCATATACGAGCTAAGGTAATCCCGCGGAGTCAGCAAGACCCACACCGGCAGAATCGACACGACGGCGGCGTAGACGGGCAACATCACGGCCAACTGGTGTGAGGAAAAGAGCAAGCAACCGCGATAGGTCGAATCGTCGAACCATTGGCCGAAAATCACGCCCGCCACCACCAAGGAGACGCCGATCAGCGACGCCTCGCCAACGCGGCCAGGCCGAATCTTGTTCATCCAGAAGCCGGTCAGGAGAGCGGCGGGAATCGTCACGACGATCGTGAACATGCCCCAGGCGCTCTCGTTCAAGGCGTTGACCACCACTTTGCCGGTGGCGGCCAGCGTCGTGATGATGATGAACAGCGTGGCGACGGTCGTGGCCGCCCCCACGACGGGTCCCAGCAACTCGCGGGCGATGTTGGGGAGCGATTTCCCGTCGTGACGGACCGAGGCCAGCAGGACGACGAAGTCGTGGACGCCGCCGGCCAGGCACGCGCCGATGACAATCCAACAGAAGCCCGGAAAATAGCCGAACTGGGAGGCAAGCACCGGGCCGACCAACGGGCCCGACCCGGCAATGGCCGCGAAGTGGACGCCAAACAGCACCACGCGCCGCGTGGGCTGATAATCGACATCGTCGCGGAGCCGATGGGCGGGCGTCGTGCGCCGGTCGTTCAGCATGGCCACTTTGGCCGCGAGAAAAGCCCCGTAAAACCGATACGCCACGAGAAAAGCCGCGAGGGCGGTGATCACCAGCCAGAGGGAGTTCATGGAAGGATTCCTGGGTGATTCACCCCATCATATTGTTTGTCGGCCAGGCCAGCAACTGGCCCGCGGCTCAGGTTCGCAGCTTGGCCCATTGCTGTTCAAGCCGCTTGGGCGAGACGGGAATGGCCGTCCCGAGCTTTTGCGCGAAGAGCGAAACGCGATATTCCTCCAACATCCAGCGCAGGTGGATTAGCTCGGGGTCCACGAGGCCGTGCGGCTGGCTCCGCTCGACGTGCTCTAAATAGAGTCGCCAGCGAGGTTGAAACTCGGCGAACTTTTCCCAATCCCGAGCGACATCGGCCGGCAGCGATTCCAAACGGCCGCAAATGGCCCGGAAGTAACGCGGGTAATGTCGAAGCCAAGCCCACGGCGTTCTGGAGAACGCTTGCGGATCCATGAGGCGGTCGATCTGTCCGCGAATGTCGTCGATTGCGTATTGCCACCGACCGCCAGGCGGATCGCCGTCGGCCGTGTCGGGGCGAACCGCTTTCCGATGGCTTTGCGCCACAAGATCGGCAAAGCCGCCGACCGGCTTCAGGACGGCCGTTGGGCGCCGACCGTCAACCGACTTCGGCGAGGCAGCGCCCACCGTGCTGGCGAGCCTTTCCAAGGCGGCTTGCGCTTGAGCGTAGCCCTCGCAAAGGGGCCGCACGACGGGAAGCAGCTCCTGCGCGGCCCAGGCGATGCGACCCCGCCCGGCTTCGAGCAGCCGTTGAAAGTCGTTCTTCGCCCGAGGCGTGGGCTGATCGGCCACCATCGCCAGATCGGCCAGCCGTTCGGCCAGTTGCTCGGCAAGGTCAAAGCCGGGAAGCCGTCCGACGCAGGCTCTCGCCTTTTCGATGCCTGGAAGCCACTGCACCTGGGTCCTCAGCTCGGACCTGGCGGCAAGCAGACACAATCGGCGAATTCCGAAGCGTGTTTCGTGCTCGGCCCGGTCGAGCGAGTCCATCAGCCGCAACGAGACCGAGTCGCCCCGGTCGATGAGGGCCGGAAAGGCGCGAATCAGGAGCCGGTCGCGAGACATTTCGAGTTCCGCGGGCAGCGTGTCGAAATCCCACTCGGTCAAGCCGTCCCGATTCCACTGGGGATCGTCGACCTTCGCAATGCTTTCGGCCATTTGCGACGCGAGGCCGGCGCGGATCGCGTCGAGGTCCCGTCCTTCGGCCACTTGGAGCCCCTGGGCGTTGGTCACGCGAACGTTCATCCGCAGTTCAACCGGCAAGCGGTCGTCCTGGAAAGCGTCGGGCGGCACGATGACGCCGGCCAGGCGGCTGAGGGCCGCGGCGACGGCCGCATGGATGTCGCCATCGCCGAATCGGAGCGTGGGGGCGATTTGCTTGGCCGTCTCGGGCGCGGGCACGAACCGCGTGCGCAGCGACTTGGGCAGCGCGCGGATCAGGGCCAAGACCTTTTCCTCGAGCAGCCCGGGCACGAGCCAACCCAGCGGCTCGGGATTCAACTGGTTGAGCGCCTCGATCGGCACGCAGACCGTCACGCCGTCCGCCGGCGAGCCCGGCTCGTACTGGTAATTGAGCGGCAGATCGAGCCGGCGCACTTGGAGCTTGTCGGGAAAACGCTCTTCGCCCAGATCGCCGACGCCCTCGTGAAGCAAGTCGGAACGGGACATCGTCAGGGCGTGGGGGGCCGTGCGAAGCCATTTTTTCAGCGTGGGGCCGTCGTACACGTCGGGCGGCACCCGGTGGTCATAGAACTGGTAACGTTTGAAGTCGCTTGCCAAGAGGTCGCGGCGCCGCAGCTTGGCCTGAAGCCGTTCGAGTTCCTCGACCAACGCTTCATTTTTGACAAGGAACGGCGGTTTGGGCTCGATGTGGCCTGCGACGAGCCCCTGCTCGATCATCAGATGCCGCGACATGGCCGGGTCGATCGGGCCATAGTGAATGCGACGGCCCGCGACAATCGTCAAGCCAAACAGCGTGACTCGCTCGAGGGCCAAGGCGGACGCGTGGGCCGGCGCCCAATGGACGCCGTGGTACGATCGCTTCACGAGATGCGCGGCCAACGGCTCGATCCAACGGGGATCGATCTGGGCGCAGGTTCTCAGGTAGCGTCGGGTCGTTTCAACCAACTCGGCCGCGACCAGCCACTTGGGTTTTTGCTGAAAAAGGCCCGAGCCGGGCCAGATGTTCGCCTTGCCGCCGCCGGCCACTTGGTATTCGTGGCCGTCGCCGCGCAGGCCGAGATTGGAGAGCAAGCCGGTGAGAATGGCCCGATGCACGCGGTCGTATTGCTGACGGTCGGTGCGGCCATGCGCGACGCGATGCGCGGCCATCTTGGGAGATTGCTCGCGGGGCTCTTTGAGAACGCCCGAGTCCGAAGACGGCCCAAAAGCGTGCGCGACCAGTTCCATCAGCTCGCGATACACGTCGAGCCACTCGCGCATTCGATTCAGCGACAGGAAGTTTTGCCGGCAAGCCTTTTTGAGTTGATTGCGCGACAGTTCCGACTTCAGCTTGTGATAGAAGTCCCAGAGCTTGAGATGGCCGACGAAATCGGACTGCGGATCGGATCGCAAGGCGTGGCTCGCGTCGGCCGCTTCCTGCTTGTCGAGCGGCCGCTCGCGCGGGTCTTGGACGGCCAGCGCCGAGGCGATGATCAACACCTCGTGCAAGCACTGCTCATCGATCGCCGCAACGAGCATCCGGCCAAAGCGCGGGTCGATCGGCAGGCGGCTCAGCAGGCGTCCGACTTTGGTCAGATCGCCCTTGGCGTCGAGGGCGCCCAACTCGGTGAGCGTTCGGTAGCCGTCGCGGATGGCCTCGGGCTTGGGCGGGTCGAGGAACGGAAAACGCTCGATGGGTCCCAGGCGCAGCGCCTTGGTTTGGAGGATCACGGCCGCCAGGTTCGTCCGCTGGATTTCCGGGACCGTGTAGGCGTCGCGAGCGGCGTAGTCCTGCTCGGCGAAAAGCCGGATGCAAATCCCCGGCCCGACACGACCGCACCGGCCCATGCGCTGATCGGCCGACGCGCGTGAGACGGACTCGATCGGCAGCCGCTGGGTCTTGCTGCGCGGCGAATAGCGGCTGATGCGGGCCGTGCCCGAGTCGATGACATAACGGATGCGTGGCACGGTCAGCGAGGATTCCGCCACGTTCGTTGCGATCACGATGCGGCGTTTCGGACCGGGCTGGAAGACGCGCTGCTGCTCTTTCATCGACAGACGCGCGTAGAGCGGCAGCACTTCCGTATCGTGACCGGTCGGGTCGCGCGGCAGCGGCCGGTCGCGGAGCGTCGTCGCCGTCTCGTGAATGTCGCGTTCGGTCGGCATGAAGATGAGAATATCGCCGCGATCGATGGCCGCGACCTCCTCGACGGCCGCCAGCACGGCCTGTTGCAGGTCTGGCTCGTCGCCGTCGTCGCCGACGGGTGGCCGCCAACGGACCTCGACGGGATAGGTCCGCCCAGAGACCTCGACGACGGGCGCCGCCTGACCGAGCACCGAGAAATGAGCGGCAAACCGGGCGGCGTCAATCGTCGCCGAGGTGATAATCAGTCGCAGGTCGCCGCGTTTCGGCAACAGACGTTTCAGATACCCGATCAGAAAATCGATATTCAGCGACCGCTCGTGGGCCTCGTCGAGAATGATCGTGTCGTATTGATTCAAATACGGATCGCTTTGCGTCTCGGCCAGCAGAATGCCGTCGGTCATCAGCTTGATGTACGTGCGCGGGCAGAGCGACTCGGCGAAACGGACCTTGAAGCCCACGTCGCGTCCCAGCGGCGAGGCCAGCTCGTCGGCAATGCGTGCGGCGACGCTTCGAGCGGCGATTCGGCGGGGTTGGGTGTGGCCGATCAGGCCGTCCAGGCCGCGGCCCATTTCGAGGCAGATCTTCGGCAACTGCGTGGACTTGCCAGAGCCCGTCTCGCCGCAGACGATCACCACCTGATGGTCGCGGATGGCGTCGCGGATTTCATCGCGGCGCGATGAGACGGGCAGTTCTTCATCGTACTGAACGGCCGGCACGCCACGGCGTCGGGCGTCGCGCAGGGCGACGGACCGCTCGATCGCTTGGGCGAGTTCCCTGAGCCGCTCGTCGGGCGAGTCGCCCCGGGCGGCCAAGGCGTCGATCGCTCGCAACTGCTGGCGAAACCGGTAACGCTCGGCACGCATTGCGCGGCCGATGTCCTGTTCCACCTGATACCGAGTAAGCATTGCCCGCCGCCGTACACCACTTGGACGAGGCGACCCGATGAGTCGCAAAAAGACGCATTATAACTCGGTCGGGGCGTGCCGAGTAGCGGCCGATCGGGCAGCGACGCGGCCGAAATTGGGGCGCAAGTCCTGGGCAGCGACACTTGGCGCGGAAGAGACGCTTTTTCTTCGCGGCCCCGGGCGACGGATCGGCCTTTCAGCCCAGCGAGGGCTTGCCACGCACGGCCGCGCGAGCAACGCCAGGGAGCATTGGCGCAACCGGGCGTTCGCCGGGGAGTATCCGTGTGAAGGAGCGGGACGGCAGGGGCGACGCGTCTCTGCGTGTCGGCCCGTTGCCCACAGGACGGCGATGCGGACGGGATGGGCCGATTCTGTGGATTTTGCCAGCGGCGGCGCGTTGTGGATTGCGGCTTTCCGTCGAACGCTCGGGGACGAACGACTTTGACCGAAGTCGTTGCTCGACCTAGGGTTTGATTGAGAGCGCGTCGGCAGACTGATTACCCCCCATCCTTTGGGAGATGGTTGGGACGGGGGCGAATTGCACGACGGGCTCGGAGATACACCACACCGTGAGACCCGCACCGATGAGTATCGACGATCAGTCCCTGGACATCGCGCCCACGGGCTTCCTGCAGGAAGTGCCAACGGCTCCGACGACGCCGGCATCGGCCGAGCAGTCGATGGCCGAACTGCATGCGCTGCTGCGCGAACTGGAGGCGGCCGCCGCGGCGGACCAACGATTGCCGCCGCTGTTTGATCAGGCGATTGACGATCGGCTGAGCCGCGCTCGTCTTGGGGCGGCGGCGGGACTGTTCGCGGCGCTTCGCTGCAAACATGCGGCGTCGGCCGGCCATTCGCTCCGCGTGGCGTTGACCGTCTCGGCCTGGGCGATGTGGCTGAAGCTGGCCGAGGAGGAGCGCGATGCGATCGAGGTGGCCGCGCTGCTGCACGACGTGGGAGCGATCGGCGTGCCCGACCACATTTTACTCAAGCCGGCGGCGCTCGATCCCAACGAGGCGGCCATCATGGCGCACGCTCGCACGATGAGCTTGGAGATCCTGCGACACGGCTGCGCCTCGGAGAAGGTGATCGCGATCGTCGAGCATGTCTCGGCCTGGTATGACGGCAGCGGGCGTGGGACGTGCATGAATCTGGAATCGCGGTCGAGTGAATCCTCGGCATCCAAGGCCGAGGCCGGCGCGGCGCCAGATGGAACGGCTGAGGCGGCTCCGCTTGGCTCTCGAATGATCGCCATCGTCGAGGCGTTCGACGCGATGATGACGGACCACGTCTATCGTCGTGCACGATCGCAAGAGCGGGCGATTGCCGAGTTGTTCGAGTGCGCCGGCACGCAGTTCGATCCCGAGCTGGTCGAGCAGTTCGCCGCGTTTCAGCGTGAGGACCAGGCGGCCATGCGTTGGGAAGTGGCCCATCGCTGGCTGCGTTCGCTCGACCCGGCGATGGTCGATTCGTACTGGGAGCTGAATTGCGTCACGGCGCCGATCGGGGAGCCGACGGCGGAGCCCACATTTCAGAGCCGGCTGCTGGATAACATGTATGACGCGGTTGTTTTCGTGGACGCCGCGGGCCGCATCGTGCTCTGGAACCGTGGCGCCGAGCGGCTGACGGGGCTTTGCGGCGGAGGCATTCGCGGTCAGGCGTGGCATCCGGCCATTTTGGAAATGTCGGACGAAAGAGGGCAAACGATCCAGGACGCCGATTGTCCGGTGTTCACGGCGATTCGTTGCGGGGCCCAATCGTTGCGGCGGTTGACGATCGCCGGGCGAGGCCAGCGGTTTCTGGCCGTCGACGCCCACGCCATGCCGGTCATCAATGCGCAAGGCGTCACCCGGGGGGCGGTGCTGTTGCTGCACGACGCGACGTGCCAGCTTTCGCTGGAGCAGCAATGCCAGAGCCTTCACGAAAAGGCGACGAAGGACCCGCTCACCCAGGTGGCCAACCGCGCGGAGTTCGACCGGGTACACGCGATGTTCGTCGCCGCGCACCAGCAACAACACGTGCCGTGCAGCTTGTTGATGTGCGACCTGGATCGGTTCAAGCGGGTGAATGACACGTTCGGGCATCAGGCGGGCGACGACGTGATCATGAGCATCGCGTCCCTTTTGAAGGGCGCTTGCCGGCCTGGCGATCTGGTTGCCCGGTATGGCGGCGAAGAGTTCGTCATGCTGTGCGCGGATTGCGACAATGCGGCGGCGGCACGACGGGCGGAGCAGGTTCGCAAGGCGTTGAGCGAGTTGCCCCAATCGCGGATGGAGGGTCGCACGGCGACGGTGAGCATCGGCGTCACCGAGATTCAGCCGGGCGACACGCCCGAGACGATGCTGCGACGTGCGGACCGCGGTTTGCTGATGGCCAAGGCAAAGGGGCGCAACACGGTCGTGCAGCTTGGCATTGGCAGCGAGGAAGAAGGGTCGGAATCGAAACCGGCGGCCGAGCGCGTGCGACGGCGGGCCGCCGCGAAACCCAAGGAAGCGATCGAGCAAGTGTTGATCACGCCGGTGCCCGTCGGCATGGCCGTCGAGAAGCTGCGTGGGTTCGTGGCCGATCACCGCGCCCGAATCATCTCGGTCGAAGGCAACCGCATTCGCCTTGAGATTGACGGGCGGGCCGCCAGCCGACTGCGACGCATGGCGGACCGACCGGCCGGCCTGGCCGTCGACCTGACCTTTGAGGAGCAGAGGGCGCAGCCGACGGGGGCGGGCAAACCGACGGGCGGGCGCGCCGTGACACGAACGCGGATTCAGATTTCCGTCGCGCCGCGCATGAGCCGGGACCGTCGGCAGAACGATGCGATGACCCACGCCCGGGAGATTCTGATGAGCTTCCGGTCCTATTTGATGGCGGTCGAGGAGAGCGCGTTGCCGCCCACGGGTCCGCTGAAGGGCATCGCCCGGGCTCTGGCGCCCTGGCTGATCCGCAAGTGAGCCGGATGGGGCGTTCACCAGGCGTGCTGGGCCGGCTTTTCGCTTGAGGGCCGTTATCGGGCCGGAGTTCTCTCTTGCAATTGTCTGGCGTGCTGCGTATAAGAGAGATATTACGGGGCTTGAAAACGTAATATCCTGCGAGCGTTGCCTTGCACAGCCCAGCGATTGGCTCATCGACCACGCGCGGAAACCACCGGGGGCCCTCCGGCGGCTTTTCGCTGGTGGAGCTGCTGGTGGTCATCGCGATCCTTGGCGTGCTTCTCGGTCTGTTGCTTCCGGCGGTTCAGGCCGCGCGTGGCGCCGCGCGCAACGCGTCGTGCTGCAACAACTTGCATGAAATTGGGCTTGCCACGCAGTTGTATGTGGAGCTGTACGGAAAGTACCCACGGGCGTACGACAGCAGCAGCGGGACGGCGCTCCGCTGGATGGATTTTTTGAAGCCGTACATTGCCAAGGGGTGCTCGGTGTACCGATGTCCTGACGACCCCGAGCAGAAGCCCTATCCCTACGACACGGAAATCACGCTCAGCTACGGCATCAACCTGTGGCGTATCCGGGGCTACACGGACGACGCCCACTATTTTTGGAATTCGGTCCGCCGCGACACGATTCATCGCACGACCGGCATCATCCTGTGCGCCGATTGCACGCCTGGAAAGATGCAGTGCGGCAACGACGTCAGCCAGTTCAGCAATCCGGTGCCTTATGTGGATTATCGGCACGGCACCGGCAGTTTCAACGCCGTGTACTGTGACGGCCACGCGGAAACGAGAGTCAACACGACGCAACTCGAGTGGGACGCCATGCAATAGATTGTGAACAGAGCGCTTCGCTTTACCCTTTTCAGAACGGACGGAGGCTACCATGTTTCGTTTCATTCGCAGCGGGAATCTCGCGGCGTGCATTACGGCGTTCGGTGCCGCGGTTTTGGCGACCAATGCGGCGATTGCCGAATACACGTTTAGCGGCAGTGGCATGCAAACCGTGTCCAACGGGACCGTTTTGAACAGCGCGATTTACTGTCAATCGAACACGCTTTGGAACGCCAGCGGAGGGCATTCGACGACTTCCGACAGCGCGACGCCCTATGTCGTCACGACGAGCTTTGCCACGCCTGCTTGCGATTCCGTCACGACGTCCCGACTGGTGTTAACCGTCTGGGGAGGCAATCCCAGCCTCGTCGGCGGCCTGGCCGTCACGGTGAACAACACGAGCATTGCCGATCTCTCGGTCGGAGGGACGGGCGACTCGAACCAGACGTTCAGCAGCACGGGCATCAACGTCTATGGCTCGGGCTCGGGCGTGTGGTTCATTTCAATCCCGGTGACATCGAGCTTGCTTTACACCGACGGCACGGCCAATCAGGTGACGATCAGTCTGAGCGACACGGTTCTGACCGACGGCGTGTGCTTCGATGGGCGCATCGCGCAGGCCACGCTCTGGTCGGTGTATCAAGACAGCTCGTTGCACAACACGTTCCAGTATGTCGTGGCCGAAGGGAGCGGCGACATCTACAAGACATCGACCTACACCAGTTCCGGCAAGACCTATACGACGACCATGTCGCGCGAGGTGTCGCTTGGCACGGCCAACACGGACAATGTGACCTCGGCCACGTTCACGGCCCTGTACACCTATGGCGACAAGAACCAAAACGATCACGTCTCGTTGAACGGCACGCAGCTTGGCGGCGACGATGTGGCCAACAAGCAGAACGGCAGCAGCCTGGCCGTGGCGCCCGACCTGGTAAGCTTCGGCGTGACCAACTGCCTGTCGAGCACCAACACGGTCACGTTTAGCGTCGATCCGGAGGACGTGCCGTCGTCGCAGGAGGTTTCGCTCCGGCCGGAGTTGGCGATTCTAGCCATCACGTCGGCGCCGGAACCGGGCACGCTCGCCTTGCTTGGGGTTGCGATGACGGCCATCCTGCTGCGAGCCGCCCGCCGGGCCCAACAGCCGAGATAAGAGGAGACTGCCGCTATGCCATTTTACAAGGTGACCTATTCCGAGCAGTACCGGCGAGCGACGTTGCACAACTGGGGGTGCAACTTTCGCTGCCAGGGTTGCACGTACAAGCTGAAGCAAACCCAGCAACCGCGTCAATTCCTGGCCACGAGCGCCATTGAGCAATGCCTGCGAGGACTCGATCTCGACGCGGTTCATTTCATGGGCGGCGAGCCGACCATCAATCCTCAACTGCCGGAAATGCTCGCGTTTTGCAAGCGCGAGCTTGGCTTGATCACCCGGCTCGGCCACACGAACGGCTCGGGTCTGATTGTGAAAGACCTGGACGCGGCGAACGTCAGCTTCAAGGCGTTCGACGACGATCTGCATCGCCAATACACGGGGGCGTCGGTGCTGCCGTCGCTGGACAATTTTCGGCGGTCCTGGGAAGCCGGCCTGGCGATGAAAGCCAGCACGGTTTTCAATCCGGACTTTGGCGGGATCGAACAAGTCGCCCGAGTGGCCGAGTTCGTCGGCCGCATTGATCGCACGATTCCGTTTCACGTCCTCGGCTACATCCCTGTGCCTGGGGCGCCTTGGCGACGGCCGACGGACGAGGAAATGGCGGAGGCGGTGCAGACGGCCCAAGGCTATCTGGACACGGTGACTTTTTCGCATTGCACGTCGGAGCAGGCGAAAGACTTGCGGCAGCGGGACGACCGGTTCGCCGTGCGACAGGTGCTCTGACGGCGGGAGGCCATGCGTTGATGGATGATGCCAAACGTGGCCGTCGGCTTCCGAGGAACTTCGATCCGCGCGTAAAGCTTGCGTGGAGCGTCGCCGTATCGCTCGTGGCGGTCGTTCTGAGGCATCCGGCGTGGCTGGCCCTGTTGCTGGCGGTCGCCGTGGCGCCGTGGTGGATGGTTCGGCGTCCGGCGATTCGGCCTCGGTGGTTGCTGGTGGTGATCGGAACCACGGTGATCGGCGGCATGGTGTCCCAGGGGCTGTTCTACGGAGCGGCTCGGACCGAATGGCTGAGGCTGTTGCCTGGGCTGTCGCTTTGCAGGGAAGGGATCGTTCACGGGGCGGTCGTGTCGCTGCGGGTTCTGGCCGCGTTGGCGGCGGGCGGGCTCGTCGTGTTCACCACGGAGTCGTCGGAGCTGGTCTCGGCGTTTCGCGCGTTGCGCGTGCCGGCTTCGTTGGCAATGACGCTGACCTTGGCGCTGCGGCTTTTGCCGGAGGTTGCCAGTCATGGGAAGCGGATGTTGGCCGAGGAATCGCCGCGAGACAAGGGCCTTTTGTCCGCGGCCAAGCGATTCAAGCGGCTGCTTGTCCCGTTGTTGGCCATTTCGCTGCACCGTGCGAAGTGCGAAGCGTTGGAGGCCGAGCGGCAAGACGCCGAGCCGAGCGGCAATTCGCGCAGGTTGTCGTTCACGGCGATCGACTGGACCGCGATGGCCGCATTGACACTGATGGCGGCGACCGCGCTGGGTCTGTCGCTGCTTGGTTATGATGCGCCCCTGGTCGGCGATCCGGCCGACTCCAGTTGGGCGTATCCGGCGGCGGTGGCTGGCCTGCTGGCCGTCTTGGCCATCGCCCTCCGCTTCAGCCCGCAAAGCGTTCGCTTTCGGCCGTTCAGCCTGGCGGAATTGGCGACGGCGGCCGCGTTGATTTGCATGCTGCGAATCGCGGTTCTTCCTTGGCAGATCGGTCTGGCGAAGTTGCCCGGCCTGAATGCGCTGATTTTCGCCATCCCCTACACGGTCATTTTCCTCATTGGGTTGCGGCTCGTGCCACGGCCTGGGTTTGCCGTGCTGTTGATCGTTGGCCAAGGCCTGTTTGGGCAACTGGTGGGCAGCGGAGTCAATCCGGCTTGGTGGCCCTATTATCTTTCGTGCGCTTTCGGCGCCGAGGGCGTCTTCTTCCTCACGGGGTATCGGATGCAAAGCCTGCCGGCCCTGTTGGCGGTCGGCGTCACGCGCGGCCTGATCGCAGGCAGCTACACGTTTCTGATCGCGGCGCCGTACATTTGGCACAAGTACTACGCCCCGTGGTACATCACGCTAGTGATTGCGATGGACGCGCTCGGGTGCGCCGTGGGGGCGATCATGGCTTGGCGGGTCGCGCCCCGCATTGAAAAGCTGGCCAATGGATGATCGACGTTCGGCCGGCCGCTCGGCGCGGTTGCCGCGTTTTGCGGTTCACGGATGGACCGTGGCGATATTCGTTGGCGCCCCCCCAACTTGTCAACAGCAATGGACCAGGCGCGGCCGGCGCGTTATCCTCGTGGGTTTGCCACTTCCGCTTGCCATCTTGCCCGGCGGCCTTCTGAGCCGAGCAGGCTAACGCTGAAAAGCCGCGATGAACTACCGAGCCGTGTTGTTTGATCTCGACGGAACATTGCTTGATACGCTGACCGACCTGGCCGATTCGACCAACGCGGCCCTGCGGAGCCTTGGTTTTCCGACCCACCCGCGTGAAAGCTACCAGCAGTTTGTCGGCGACGGCGTCGAGCGTCTCATTCAGCGAGCGCTACCTGTCGAGCGGCGTGACGCGGCAACGGTGGCCGCGTGTGGGCGGTGCATGCGCAAGGAATATGGCGATCGCTGGGCGGCCACGACGCGGCCCTACGCGGGCATTCCCGAATTGCTCGACCGTTTGACGGACCGTCGGATGCCGATGGCCGTTCTGTCGAACAAGCCGGAGGAGTTCACGCGGCTTTGCGTGGCACAGTTGCTTCCTGGGTGGAAGTTTGCGGCCGTCGTGGGCGCGGGGCCGGCATTGCCGAAGAAACCGGACCCGAGCGGCGCGAGGCAAATTGCCGCAGAATTGGGGGTTGCGCCGGGCGAGTGCCTCTACCTTGGCGACACAAACACCGACATGCAGACGGCGGCAGCCGCCGGCATGTTCGCCGTGGGGGCGTTGTGGGGTTTTCGCACGGCCGACGAGCTGGCGGCCAGCGGCGCCCGGGTGCTTCTGAAGAGCCCGCTGGACTTGCTGCCGCTTCTCGACGGTTGATTCCTGGCCTTGGGCGATCGTGAAAACGTCTTGACGGAGGCCGGCTGGCTGGCTACGATTTCGCCCCCTTGCCATTGCAACGAACCGGGGACGCCCGCCATGAATCTCAGCCAAGTGTTGCCGCGTTTTCTGATCGGCTCCTGCCCCACGACGGCCGACGACATCAGTCATTTGCAGACCGACTATGGCATCACAGCGTTGCTGAATTTGCAGACGGACAACGACTTTGACTACTGCGACCTCGATTGGAACCGGGTCGAGGCCCGGTGCCGCGAGTTGCGGATCGAAGTGCGGCGAATTCCGATCCGCGAGTTCGACGGCGAGGATTTGCGGCAGAAGCTCCCCTGGTGCGTCAGCGCTTTGGAGAAACTGCTGGCGGCCGGCCACACGGTCTACGGTTACTGCAACGTTGGCGCTGGCCGATCGCCCAGCATGGCAATCGCCTATCTGCACTGGCAAAAAGGGTGGGACCTGGACGCGGCGATCGAGCACGTCACGAGGCGTCATTCTTGCTCGCCCGACATCGACGCCATCATGTCGGCCGGTCCGAGGCGAGCGGCCGCGTAGTAGGTTGAGCGTCGGCATCTGGCGATCGCGACCACCCGAACTGGTTGCCATACCCCACCACATTGGTCATTCTTGGGGGGGGATGCCTGCGATAAATCGAAAAAATCTGCACAATCGAATGATTGACAGGCTTTTTTGGATTTTCTAGGATGGATCACGGTTCAAATCGATTGGCTTGTCCATTGAGACTCGTGTCGTCGTGCACACCGCAATGGAGTGCGGTTCGGCCGCTTTCGATCGCGCGGCCGAATGAGAAGCTGCTTGGAAGCTTGCGTTGACCGTTTGGTTTGCACAGCTTATTCAAGGATTCCTTGGGGGAGACTTCCATGCGTTTTTCAACGGTTGGTCGGCGGCATGTGACGGGTATTGCAGCAATGGTTTTTTTCGCCGGCCTGATGGCAGTCGCGCCCGGGGCAGCGCATGGCGACCTGATCAATCCGACCAGCAACATCACGCCTGACATCAGCAGTTTTGACATGGTGGCGACCTATGACGCCGGCAGCCACACGCTGACGGTGACCGGTTGTCCGCAGTACTACAATGCGTCGAGCGGCGGCAGCAGCAACTATGTGACGGCGGCCGACGACTATTCATTGACCATCAATGCGATATTGACGCCTTCGGCCACGACGCCGACAAGTGCGACTGGTTCGGTGTCGCTTTATGGCTCGGTTACCGACGGCTCGACGGGACTGCTGCTGAGCGGCACGGTCGACGGCTTCGGCATCGACCTGCACGACGCTGAGGGCTACGCGCTGTTGGACATCAGCTTCCGTGTGACGGGCGGCGAGCTGGCAGGCGATTTTGGCCCGACCGCAGCGACCTTGCTTACGGTGTATTACAGCGCCGATTGGGGCGACACGGCGTTCAGCGATCTCGAAAACAATTTTTCGTATAACGATATCTGCAACAACGTGGCGGACACTTTTTCCACCACAACGACGCCGGAGCCCGGGACAGCGGCCTTGCTGCTGACGATGGTTGCCGGCGTGGCAGCTTCCGCGTTGCGCCAATCTAGGAAACGGCGCAGCTAGTGTGAGCACGGAGGTTTGGTCGTTGCATTCGCTCCGGGCGATTTGTCTGTGTCCGGGGTGACGACGGGGGTGTCTTGGGACGTCCACTCGTTCGACGAGCGCGCGTGGTTGCGCTGTCTGGCGATATGCGCCCACGGCGCCAATGGTGTCGGCAAGAAGTGCCGAGAGGGACGCGGTCGGTCTGGTCTTCGATCGATCGACGTTTGGGGCGCATGCCCAGCGGCTGCGGTGCGTTAACAACGTCGCATCCATGAGGCGTTGTGTTCGGATCGCGTCGGAATAGCGGGGGAATAAAACAATCACACTCAATTATGGAGGATAGATGATGTTTCTGCGCAAACTGCGACGTCGGCTCGTGGACAAGCAAAGCTCGCGGTCAAGCCGTTTCCTGACGGGCCGTCGCTTGAACCTCGAACCGCTCGAGGATCGGCGATTGCTGGCTCTCGTGGGCGTCTCGCCCGCCTTTCCGACGATCACGTACGATGCGCAGGGACCGCTGAGCTATGACGCCGACGCCCAGGCGCTGACGTTTGAGTTGAGTGCGACGCCTCTGCAATTTCGCCAGTCGAGCGCCACGCCGAACCGCGCGATCAGCACTCCGAGCAGCTTTCACATTAGCATCTACGTTGACAATCAAGGTCAACTGCTCGGCGGCAGCTCGGGATCGGATTTGATTGTCACCGGCAACATCGACGTCAACGGCGACGGCGTGATTGACTACTCGGGCACGCTGTTGACGGGCGAGGTCACGCAGTTCGGCTATTCCGACTCGGGGACCACGACCGATCTGTTCGACTTCCGGTTTACGCCCACGGGCGGCGCGCTGGCGTCGCTGTATTCGGGCAAGGACATTGGCGTCAAGACGACCAGCGAGAGCAGCACGTTCGCCGGCAGTTTCGCCACGAGCTTCGTCGGCTACGTCAAGGGGACGCTCGGGTCGGTTTCGGCTCGCTGGAGCTCGTTGGCTGGATACGTTTACAACGACGCCGACGGCGACGGTGTCAGGCAGACCAGCGAGGCGGGGATCGCCGGCGTCACCATCCAATTGACCGGGACCGATATCGGCGGCAACGCCGTTTCGCTGATGACCGTCACGGACAGTCTGGGCGCTTACACCTTCAGCCAGTTGCGGCCTGGAACGTACTCGGTCACGGAAGTGCAGCCCGCCGGCTGGCTTGACGGTCTGGACACGCAGGGGACACCTGGGACGGGCGTCGCCGGGCAAGACGTTTTGGCGGACATTGTCCTGAGCGCGGGCGTCAACGGTCTGGAAAACAATTTTGGCGAGTTGACGATGTCGCCGGGCATTTCGCTGGTGAAGCTCACCAATGTGACGACGCCTCATGGCACGACGACCGGCGATAACACCTACACACCGAGCGTTCCGGCCGGAAGCTCGATCACGTGGATTTACGGGATCGAAAACACGGGAAACGTCCCGCTGTCGAACGTTACGCTGACGGACAACCAGGGCGTCGTTCTCACGGGACCGGTGGGCGACGTCAACGAAAACGGCATCCTCGACGTTGGCGAGAGCTGGACGTACGCGGCCACTGGAACGGCCATCGCGGGCAGCTACACGAATACGGCCACCGCAACGGGAACCGCCACCGACGCCACCGGCACGGTCTCGACCGTTGTCATTGCGGAGGACAGCAACTCGTACTTCGGCGTGGCTCCCGAAATTGCAGTCACCAAGACGACGAACGACACGAATAACCCGAGCGTCGAGACCGGCAGCACGGTGACGTGGACCTATACGGTCACGAACACGGGCAACGTGAGCCTCTCGGATGTGACGGTGACGGACGAGCAAGGCGTCACGCCCGTCTATGTCTCGGGCGACGATGGCAACGGGCTGCTGGACCAGGGCGAGGTCTGGACCTACACGGCCACGGGTGTCGCCATCGTCGGCGCGTACACGGCCACGGCGACGGCCACAGGCACGGACGTGACGGACACGGTCTCGACGCCCGTCAGCGCCCAGGACACGGACGGTTACTTCGGCGTTCAGCCGGGAATCAGCATTGTCAAGTTGACCAACGGCACGGACAACGCCAACCCGTACGTGGCCGCCGGCAGTACGGTGACTTGGAACTACTACGTGACGAACACGGGCAACGTTGCGTTGGCCGCCGTCGCGGTCAGCGACGACACGGCCGGCGTGACGCCATTCTATTACACCGGCGACGACGGCAATGGGTTGTTGGATGTGGGCGAGACGTGGGTCTATGCGGCGATCGGCACGGCGGTCGTCGGTCCGTACACGAATACGGGCACGGTCACCGGCACGGACAGCACGGGCATTGTCGCGACTCCGGTATGCGCCAGCGAAACCGATTCCTACTTTGGCGTTTCGACGGGCGTTGCAATCGTCAAGCTGACCAACGGCATGGACAATGCCAACGAGCTGCTGACGCCCGGCACGACGGTAACCTGGACCTATCAGGTGACGAACACGGGCAATGCGGCGCTGACCGCCGTGGCGGTGACGGACAGCGATGCCACGGTCACGCCCGTCTATTCCAGCGGCGATGACGGCAACGGTCTGTTGGATGCAGGCGAGACGTGGGTCTATACGGCCGCGGGCGTCGCTGTCGCGGGACAGTATGCCAACACGGGCACGGTCACGGCGGCAGACGCGACCGGCGCGGTGGCCGGCGCCGTCACGGCCAGCGAGGGCGATTCGTATTTCGGCGTCCAGCCCGGCATTTGCATCGTCAAGTTGACGAACGGCTCGGATCACAACGACGCGCCCGGCGCGCAGGTGATCGAGGGCAGCGTCATCACCTGGACGTACGAGGTGACGAACACGGGCAATGTGGCGTTGACCGGCGTCACGGTCGTCGATAGCGATTCCTCGGTGACGCCCGTTTACGAGAGCGGCGACACCGATCTCGACGGGCAACTCGACGTGGACGAGATCTGGGTCTATGCGGCCAGCGGAACGGCGATCCTCGGCCAGTACAGCAACACGGGCACGGTCGCGGGCAGCGACGCAACGGGGACCGTGTCGGGGGTCGTCACGGCCAGCGACGTGGACTATTACTACGGCGCGGCGCAGACGCCGGCCACCAAGTCGGGCTACGTCTATGTCGACGCCAACAACGACGGGATCAAGCAGTCGGGCGAGGTCGGAATCAAGGGCGTGAAGATCATTTTGACCGGGGTCAACGACCTCGGCCAATCGGTCAACATCACGACGACCACCGACGCGAACGGCTACTACCTGTTCTCGAACCTGCGGCCTGGCACGTATTCGGTCAGCGAGGTTCAGCCGACGGGTTCCAGCAGCACGGGCTATGGCGATCACAAGGCCTACATGTACCAGTGGTACGAGCACGGCGTGCGCCATTTCGAGTTGCACAACAGGGATGGTTCGATTCGCAAGTACGACGTCGCGGCCAACTGCTCGGCGTTGGACAGCATATTCTCGGAGCTCGACGACCAGTGCTGGACGAGCGACTCTGTGAACTGGAATGATCAGGATGTGTGCGAAGCATTGTTCCGCAGAATCGACGCCACGCAGACATGCGCGTCGGATGGCGAGTACTTCCTCCGTTACTTCTCGGATTTCTGGAACGGCGTCCACGTCATTTGCGGTCAAAGCTCGACCCTGTATCTGGACGGCAAGGACACGGCCGGGTCGGACGGCGGCACGGCTGGCAACGATGTCATCAGCGACATCGTGCTCAACTGGGGCGACAACGGCACGGACAACAATTTCGGCGAACTGCTGCCGGCCTCGGTTTCGGGCTCGGTCTATGTGGACTCGAACAATGACGGCGCCCAGCAATGCACCGAGAATGGAATCGCCGGCGTTGTCGTGACGCTCACCGGCGTCGATGACCTTGGCAACACGGTCAATCTCACGGTCGTCACCGACCGCAACGGCGGTTACGAATTTGGGAATCTGCGGCCTGGCACGTACACGCTGACGGAAAGCCAGCCGACTTCCTACCTGGACGGGACGGACTCGGCCGGCGCTCAAGGCGGCACGGCTGGCGATGATGTGATAAGCGGCATCGTGCTGTCCTCGGGTCTGAAGGCGACTGGCAACAAGTTCGGTGAACTGAAGCCGTCCAGCCTCTCGGGCTTCGTCTATCTCGACAAGAATAGCAACGGCGACATCGATTGCCGCGACCTGGCGATCGCCGGCGTCACCGTCACGCTGACCGGCGTGGACGACCGCGGCAACGCGGTCTCGCTGACCACCGTCACCGACGACGACGGGGCCTACTCGTTCACCAATCTGCGGCCTGGCACGTACACGATCACCGAGACGCAGCCGGCTGGTTTCATCGACGGCGTTGACACGATCGGCAGCCAAGGCGGCATCGTTGGCAACGATCAGTTCACCGGAATCGTCCTGCAGGCAGGCGTTCGCGGCATCAACAACAATTTCGCTGAGTTGCAAGAGGCCAGCGCAACGCTGCACCATGGCCAGACCGCTACGATCGGCTTCTGGAACAACAAGCGAGGCCAGGCGCTGATCAACTCGCTCAACGGCGGCAGTTCCTCGACCCAGCTTGGCAACTGGTTGGCCACGATGTTCCCGAACATGTACGGCGCATCGGCCGCGACGCACAATCTGGCCGGCAAGACCAATGCTCAGATTGCCGCGTTCTTCAAGGAGCTGTTCAATGTGCGCGGCATGAAGATCGACGCTCAGGCGTTGGCCGTGTGCCTGGCGGTCTACGTGACCAATTCCAACCTAGCGGGGAACGTCGCGGCCAGCTACGGCTTCGTCGTTAGCTCGACCGGCACCGGGTCCGCGACCTTCAACATTGGATCGTCGGGCGAGGCCTTCAACGTGGCCGACAACAGCACGTTGTCGATCATGGCCATCCTGCAACTGACGAACGACCAGACGAAGAAGGGCATCCTCTGGGATCTCAATGGCAACGGAACCGTCAGCAGCGCCGAGCAGGTGCTGCGGAGCATGGCCAACAACATCCTGACCGCCATCAACGAGACCGGCGACATCGGTTAAGCAGGCGGACCGGAGACAGCCCGGCGGTCGGACCTCCGGCCGCCGGGACGGTTGTCAACGAGAGAGCGAGCGGGCGTCCGGCTCCGGGATGGGGCCATCGCAACCACGATTGCATGGCGCTGCGTGAGACGTTCGGCTAGGGCGTCGGCGTCTTACCTGGAGACGGGGCCGGCGTTTGGTCGCTCGGGGCCTTTGGCTTCGGCGGAACGATCCGAACGGATGCCTCCAGTTCGGTGGGCGGCACGCCAGGCAGGTCGGTTTCGATGCGAATCTTGGCCCGCACCTGATTTTCGCCGTTGGGCGCGGTCGAGGCGAGAAACGTGATCGGCAGCAGATGACGCACCGCGCTGTCGGTTGGCGGCGCACACTGGAACCGCTCGTCGCTGCTCTTGACGGCGAGGACGCGGAACGGGGTCCGGCCTTGCAGGACCAGCGTTCGCGTGATGGAGCGGCCCACCTCGGTCAGGCCCATCAGCAATGGCGAGGGCTGGACGCTGAGCGGCGCGACGATGAGCCCCTCGACGGACACGGGCACACGGGACGATCGGGGATCGAAATCGTTGGTGATGAGGACCAACTGGCTCCGGATATAGCCTGCCGGGGCGTTTTTCTTGAGGTTCACCGCCAGGTCATACGAGACCTGGAGGGGTGTTCGGCCGGTTTCGACGGCCTCGGCCTCGATGTTCGGATCGGCCGACTCGATGGCCGTGATGCGCCAATCGGGGCGACCGACGGCGTAAAGGAGCTTCAGCTTGAGTTGGCCGCCGTCGCCCTGCCCGAGGACGCCGAACTCGGCCGCGCCGGGCTGAACGACCACGTCGCCGCGGATTCGGGCGTGGACATGGATCTGCACCTCGGCCACGAAGTTTGGCCCAAAGGTGACCGTGATGGTGGCGTCCTTGGCGCCCGGCTCGCTCCGGCTGTCCAGCGTGGCAATGATCTCGGCTTTCTCCCACGTTTTGAGCACCTGTTTGGTGAGCTGCACACTGGTGCAACCGCAACTGGACGTGGCCGACGCGATACGGATTTCTTCTTCGTTGTTGTTTTCGATAACAAAGCGGTGTTCGGCCTTCGCGCCGCGGGCGACCAGGCCGAAGTCAAAGCTCGTTTCCTTGATCATCTCGTGGGCCCAGTCGCGTGCCTGGACGGGCGAGACCAGAAGCCACGCGAGAGCCAGCGGGGCGGCCAGAGCCAGACGCCGGCCTCGCAGTCGCCAGGTCTGCGAGGCGGATTGGGTCGCGTTCAGATTCGGAAGATCGCTCGGTCGAGATTGCATCATGGTTTCAGGAATCGTGGGCATTCGCGAGCTGGCTCGCGGCAAAGAAGGCTTTGCGTCAACGCATGAATATCGGAAAAACGTCCTAGGCGGCTCCGGCGAGTGTGTTTGCAAACTTGACGGCGTCCACGGCCGTCCGGGCATAGAAGTCGCAATCGGCCGTTTGCCGCAACAGGTCACTGGCGGCGGCTCCGCCCACCATGACGGCGAGGCCCTGCCGCTGATTGGCCTGCTTGATCGCGTTTACGGTGGCGATGACCGATTTGTAGCAGGTGGTCAGCAGCACGCTCATTCCGACCAGTTCCGGCTTGTGCTCGGCAATCGCGGCAACGAACTTATCGGGCGGCACATCGACGCCCAAATCGACCACCTCGAACCCGACGCCGCGCAGCATCGTGATGACGATGTCCTTGCCGATATCATGGACGTCGTGCTGGACGGAGCCCATCACCACTTTTCCGCGTGCGTTGGCGGCCTTCTCCTTCAGCAGGAAGGGGGCCAGCTCGACCATGACGCCTTTCATGATCATGCCGGCGAACATCAGGTCGGGCAGGAAACAGTCGCCGCCGGCAAAGCGGTTGCCGAGTTCGACCATGCCGCCGTTGCATTCAGCCAGAATATCGGCGGCCGAGACGCCAGCGGCGAGCTGCTGGCGCACCAGGCGCATCACCTGTTCTTCCGAGGCGGTCGCGACGGCTTCCATCAGACTTTCCGATTGACTCATGGCTTCGCTCGCTGTGGCAAGGATTCTGGGAGGCGACGGTTAGAACGACAGCAGCAATTGCCAAATGTACATATAGCCGAGCGCATCGACATCTTGCCACACGCGTTTCACCAGTTCAACGTCGCCGGAGATTTTTGGAAAGTCGGCAATCTTTTCTTCCCACGGGATGCACGTGCCAGGCAGTCGCTTGAGGGACTGATCGTCGTTCATGTCAGTACACTCCGTAGTCTCGCGTAAACTGGGTCATTGCTTGGAGGTTTTCGGCCTTGGCGTCGTCCTGCACGATGGCGCTGGCGTCCATGATGTAGCCGCCTTGGCGGGCCACGCCGTCGATGATTCGTTTGCAGCACGCCCGCACGTCGTCGGGAGTTCCGAGGGCCAGGACATCGTTGGGCAGCCCGCCGCTCAGGCAGAACTTTTCGCCAACGGCCTGATGCACTTCAAGAATATCGCCGCGGTCAACGTGGTAGACGATGCTCTGCTCGGGCAACTGGGCGATCCATTTCAGGTTTGGGTTCCACTCGCCCTCGGCGTAGAAGAGGGTTTGGTGGCCCCTCTTCCAAAGTTCCTCGATGATCCACTTCAGGGTGGGCCAGTAATATCGCTCGAACTGGCCTGGCGACAGGAACGGCACGCAGCCGCGATGAAGCCAGAGGCCGATGGGAACGTTCTTCTGCGGGTCGGCGCCGCTGAGGGCCACCTGGAGCAAGTGCGGGGCCAGGGATTCGCAGGCGGCGAGGACCTTCCGTGGCTGGCGGAAGAGGTCCATGCACAGGCCCTTGTAGCCGCGTAATTTGTCGGCCAGGATGTCGAACGGCGCCTTCAAGATGCCTGAGATGGCCGCGGCCGTTCCCGTTTCGTTCCGCAGCAGTGCCGCTTGAGTGCCCAGCCCTTGAAAGTAGGCGAGCATGGCCATGCCGCCTTTGAGAAACGACAGGTTGTTGCGAAGGGTGGCCGGGCTGCCGACCGGGACCACGTCGGTCGACGCTCGGGGCAGCCAGACGTTGAACAAGTAGCCGGTGGGATCCGCGATGAGCAGGTCGTACTCGTCGGACCGCATCCAGGCATTGTCCTCTGGCGGTTCGAGGTATTGAAAACTTGTATTCGGTGGGACTTCGACGCCCGGCATGGCGTAATATCGGAGGCCGATCGCCTGGGTCAGGCCTGCCCAGACGTAGACCATATTGCCGACCACGGCGTCCCAGTCGAAGTCGGCCGCACACTTTCTGGCGGCGAGGAAGGCCTTCTGATAGTCTTGGGTGACTTCTTGCGTGGTGTAGCCGGCGTACTTGGCGGTAAACTCGGCCACGAACGGCCGAATCGGCACGCGGTCCGGCTTCTTGTTCCGCATCGCCTGGACATAGCGGGCGAGCCGCTGCTGATAGAGCTGCTCCGTGGCTGGCATGGCGAGGGCTCGCGCGGGTAGGGAAAACCGTAGTATGCCAAACGGCGCGGGTGGGTGTCAATCGCGTGGAGACCGGTTGAATTGCCGGCCGTCCGGCGGTCTGGTATCGTGGACGAAATGAACTGCAAAAAGAGCCATGCGGCGTTTCGTCGGGCGAAGGAATTGATGCCTGGCGGGGTCAATAGTCCGGCGCGAGCGTTTGGCGGCGTCGGCGGCGAGCCAATCGTCATCGATCGGGCGGAAGGGGCCTACCTGTGGGACCTGGACGGCAACCGGTACATCGACTTGATTGGCTCTTGGGGGCCGATGATTCTGGGGCACGGCCACCCGGCGGTGGTCGAGGCGGTCGAAAGGGCCCTGCACCGCGGCACGAGTTTCGGCGCGCCCACGGTGGCCGAGAACCGCCTGGCCGAGTTGGTCGTCGAGGCCGTGCCATCGATCGAGAAGGTTCGCTTGGTGAACTCGGGAACCGAGGCCACGATGAGCGCCATCCGGTTGGCGCGTGGCTACACGGGCCGCTCGATGATCGTCAAGTTCGCGGGCAGCTATCACGGCCATGTCGACAGCCTGCTGGTTGCGGCCGGCAGCTCGGCGGCCACGCTGGGCGTTCCGAATTCGCCCGGCGTCACCCAAGGCGCGACCAGCGATACGTTGGTGCTCCGCTACAACGACCTGGCGGCGGCTCGCGACGCCTTTGCGCGGCACGGCAGCCAAATTGCCGGCGTCATTGTCGAGCCGGTGGTGGGCAACATGGGGTGCGTGCCTCCGGTGGGCGGATTTCTCGCTGGGCTCCGCGAGTTGACGTTGCAGCACGGCGTGCTGCTGATTTTCGACGAAGTGATGACCGGTTTCCGCGTGGCGTATGGCGGGGCGCAATCGCTGTTTGGCGTCACACCCGACCTGACGACGCTTGGCAAGATCATCGGCGGCGGCCTTCCCGTAGGCGCCTATGGCGGGCGGGCCGAGATCATGAACCACGTCCTGCCGGCCGGAAAGGTGTTTCAGGCGGGAACGCTGAGCGGCAACCCACTGGCGACGGCGGCCGGCATTGCAACGCTGGAAATCCTTCGGGACACCAACCCGTACCCGCAACTGGAGCGTGCGGCGGCCCGGCTGGCCGACGGCTGGATGGCCGCGGCCAAGGCGTCCGGCGTGACGGCCAGCGTCGGTCGGTGCGGGTCGATGCTGACGCTGTTCTTTGGCGAGCCGCCGATCACCGATTGGGATGCGGCCTCGCGGTGCGACACGGGGCGCTACGCCCACTGGTTTTGGGGCATGCTCGGGCGGGGTGTCTATCTGCCGTGCAGCCAGTTCGAGGCATCGTTCCTTTCCGCCGCACACACCGAGGCGGATATCGAGACGATCGTTGCGGCCACTGGCGAAGCCCTGGCGACCGGCTAGCTGGCGTTTTGGCTTAATGGGGTCTGAAAGTGCGGCATTGCTCATGCTGCGCGTCGCCAGGTTCACCGACGCCGTTGGCCGGTTCAAGACGGTTTGGCCCTGGTGGCGGATAGCGCACACGGAACGTTCGCTAAATTGGGCCTAAAGCGCCGCAAGTCCCGCGAGAAACGTCCAGATAGGCTGCTTGCAAGACTTTGGAAAATCGGTGAGAATTGAGGGACTGTGGCGACCGTGCGGAGACGGCTCGGAATGGCGGCCTCGCCCGAGGTTGTTGACCGTCTTTCGCTCTCCAACCATCTTGCTGCGAGAAATCCACCCATGAGAAGGCGATTCGTGTTTCTGTCGAAGGGTTCGTTGCTTGTGGCCTGCATGCTGGCAGGCTTGCTGTCGGGAGTCGGAACCAGCGGCTTGGCCGCCGAACACCCGCGAGGCACTCAACCGCAGAGTCGCCGTGAGATCGAACCGGCCATTCAGAAGGTCTACCCGGCCCTGGTGCGGATTTATGTTGTGGCCGAAGAGCCCCGGGACGGCCGCATGGCGCGGCAGCGTGGGGCTGGCAGCGGCGCGATCATCTCGCCCGAGGGCTACATCGTCACGAACCATCATGTGGCCGGCAATGCGACGCGCATCACATGCACCTTGGCGGACGGCGAAGAGGTCGAGGCGACGAAGATCGGCACCGACCCGATGGCCGACATCGCCGTCCTGAAACTGAAGCTTTCCACTCGCAAGCACTCGGATGCGCCGCTGGCCGTGGCCGGCTGGGGCAACTCGGACGAGCTGAAGGTGGGCGACGTCGTCCTGGCGATGGGGAGCCCGATGGCCGTCTCCCAGTCGGTGACGCGCGGCATCGTCAGCAACACGCAGATGATCATGCCGCGATCGATGTCGGGCGGCTTTCGGCTAGACGGCGAAGACGTCGGTCAGATTGTGCGTTGGATTGGCCACGACGCGGTGATTTTCCACGGCAACAGCGGCGGTCCACTGGTCAACCTTCAGGGCGAGATCATCGGCATCAATGAGATTGGCCTTGGTTCGCTTGGCGGCGCGATCCCCGCGAACTTGGCGAAGGAAGTGGTCCAGGAGTTGATCCGTCACGGACGGGTTTCGCGGAGTTGGGTCGGCGTGGAAATTCAACCCCGCCTGAAGAGCGACAAGAGCAAGAACGGCGCGTTGGTGGCCAGCGTCGTCGTTGGTTCCGCGGCCGACAAGGCGGGCATCCGGGCGGGCGATCTGCTGACCAGTTTCCGCGGTCATCCGGTCAACGTCGAATTGCTCGAGCAGTTGCCGTTGCTGAACCAGTTGATGTTTGCCACGCCGGTGGGCGAGACGGTCGAAGTGACCTACGCTCGGGACGGCAAGTCGCACACGACGCAACTGAAGACCGAGTCGCTGCAACGGGCCGTCGGCGAGCCATTGGAGCTCAAGGACTGGGGCATGGCGGTTCGTGACATCACGCGGATGATGGCGCTCGAGCGCTATCGGGCCAACACGCAGGGCGTCGTCATCGACTCGATCCGCGGCGGCGGCGGCGCGGCAACGGCCAAGCTTCCGTTGGAGTCGGACGACATTATTGTCCGCGTGGACGGCCAGCCGGTGGCCAATGCGGCCGCCTTGCGGCAACTGACCGAAAAGATACTGGACGGCAAGACCGAGCGCGTTCCCGTTTCGGTGCTTTTCGATCGCGACGGCAAGCAATTTCTGACGGTCGTCAAGGTTGGACAAGAGGAAAACAAGAATCGTCCGGCGTCGGCCGCCAAGCCGTGGGCCAGCATGAGCACCCAGGTGCTCACGTCCGATCTGGCCGAATCGCTCGATATGGCGGGCAAGCGGGGCGTCCGGGTCACGGAAGTCTTCAAGCGGCATGCGGCGGAAAAGGCGGGCGTCCAGGTAGGCGACATCATCCTGACGGTCAACGGCCGCGTCGTGAATGCCTCGCAGCCGGGCGACCGTGAAGTGTTCGACGCGGTGATTCGCCGGCTTCCGCTGGGCGGAACGGCCGTGCTCGGCATCGTCCGCGACGGCAAGCGGATCGAGTTGAAGATGGCTTTGGAAGCGCCGCCGGTCAGCGACGACAATGTGAAGCGCTGGACGGACAAGGACTTTGAGTTCACGGCCCGCGAGTTGAGCTACACGGACCGCCTCGACATGCACATTCCCGACGGAGTCGAGGGCGTCTTGTTGCAGAAGGTCGAGAACGGCGGTTGGGCGTCGCTGGGCGGCCTGCACGGCGAGGACTTCCTGATGAGCATCAACGGGAAGCCGATTTCAAACGTGGCCGATTTGAAAGCGGCTCTGGAAGACATCCGCACGGAGAAGCCGCAGCGCGTGGTGTTTTTCGTTCGCCGTGGCATCCACAGCCGGTTCTGCGAGGTCGAACCGGATTACCAATAAATCATCGGCTGGGCGCGTGGCGCCAGGCGATTGCGATTGCGGGGCGTTCTCCGTTGCAAACAACTTTCACTTTGTAGGAATGATTTCATGGTTAAGAAATTGCTGTTGGCGTGCGTGTGTCTTTCGCTGATGGTCGGCTCGCTTCGGGCCCAGGACCGCGAGTTCGTAGCCACGGCCCGGAAGACGATGCAAACCTATGAGAAGGCGGTGATTACGCTTTCCGTGGTGCTCAAGATCGAGGTGCGCGGCGCCGAGGCAGGCGAGAGCAAAGCCCAGGTCCCGGCCATTGTGATCGACCCGGCCGGGTTGGTGGTTGCCTCGTTGTCGGGTCTGTCGCCGCATGGGAAGGTGCGGGCTGGGGGACGGACCGTGGAGATCGAGAGCCGCGTGCAAGAGGTCAAATACCGGTTGACCGACGGCACCGAGCTGCCCGCTCGCGTGGTGCTCAAGGACGACGATCTGGACGTGGCGTTCCTGATGCCGCAAAAGGCGCTGGACGAGGCCGCCAAAGCGCAACTGACGAGCATTCCGCTCAACGACGCGGCATCGCAGGTGCAGCCAATGGACTCCACGATCCTGCTGGGCCGAGCCAATGAGGATCTGAACTATGCCTTGCTGCTGGTCGAGGGCCGGATTCTGGCAACCATCAGCCAGCCGCGAAACTGTTATGTGGCCGACGGCGGAGTTCTTGGGATGCCGGTCTTCAACGGCCAGGGCAAACTGATTGGCATGACGTGCCGATGCGTGAAGAACGAGGGAGAGGGCACGGTTCGGATGTCGACCATCTCGAATCAACTCATTCTGCCCGCCGCCGACATCGCTCGGCTGGTGCCTCAGGCCAAGGACGAGGCGAAGAAGGCTGCGGCCGAGGCTGAAAAGAAACCGGCGAAGAGCAAGAAGGCCGCGGCCGCCAAGAAGCCGGGCGAGAAGAAGTCGGACGCCAAGAAGTCCGAGGATAAGAAGGCCTCGCAAGACCAGAAGTAATGGCCGATCAGTTTCACGTTCGGATTGCCGGCGACGACCTGACGTTCTCGGCGGCGCACTTCATCACCTGGGGCGCTGCGGCCTGTGAACGGTTGCACGGACACAGCTACCGCGTTGCGGCGGAGGTGTCCGGCCCGTTGGGCGAACATGAGTGCGTCGTGGACTTTACGGTCGTGCGGCAATCGCTGAGGGCCATTTTGGCGGAGATCGACCACCGCGTCCTGCTTCCGACGGAAGGCGCCGCGTTGCGGATTTCCGCCGGCGACGGCGAGGTGGAAGTCGGCTTTGCCGATCGTCGCTGGGTTTTCCCGCGAGACAACTGCCTGCTGCTGCCGATTGCGAACACGACGACCGAACTGCTGGCCCGACACGTGGGCCGATGCCTACGCGAACGGTTGAGCGTTCAGGGCGTCGAAGCGGCGGCCCTTCGCATCGAGATCGGCGAGGGGACGGGCGATTGGGCCGTTTGCCAACTGGAAACGGCACGGCCTCCGGCGTGAACGATGGCGTGACAATCCAGGATCGCCCTGATCGGCAGGCCTCGATGAACGGAGCGGACCGACCGTCGCCCTCGTTGCTCCGACAGCAGTCGGATTGGCTAGCGCCGGCGCGGGCGCGACTGCTCCGGCGGGCCGGCATTGCACGACGGCGGTGCGTGCTGGATTTGTGCTGTGGGTCCGGTGCGGTCACCGAGGAGTTGGCGCGTCGCTCGGGCGGCACGGCGGTGGCGCTCGATCGAAGTCGAGCCGCGCTGGCCGCGGGGCGAGAATCGCTTGGCTGCGCGATGTCGGTCTGCGGTCGCGCCGAGCGGCTGCCATTTGCCGAGGCGACGTTCGATCTCGTGTTCTGCCAGTTCGCGTTTCTGTGGCTGGACGCGGCGGCCGTAATCCGAGAGGTTCGCCGCGTGTTGACGCCGGGCGGCGTTCTGGCCGCCATCGAGCCGGACTATGGCGGGATGATCGAGTATCCGGCCGAGATCGCCACGGCCGCCCTCTGGAGAATCGGTTTGACGCGAGCGGGGGCCAACCCGTGCGTCGGACGAAACCTTCCGCCACTGCTTGCGGCCGAGGGCTTCCGCGTTCGGGTGGACCTGTTGGACCGGTTGATGCAGCCGTCGCCGGTGCGGTTTGAGTTGCTTGCCGGGCTGCCCCTGAGCGACGACGAGCGGGCCGCGCTCGAGCAAATACGACGGACGGATGCCACGCTCGTCGATTCTCGCCGGGTCGTTCACCTGCCTCTGTTCTTGGTGACAGCGGAAGTCGCGTAGCGCGTGACTTGAGCCAAAGTGTCCCAGAGCGCGGCCGCCGACCGAAGCCCATGGACGGGCGCATGACCCGGTTTCCCGAGTTCGGTGTACCCGGTACAATGAGACAACCGTTTTTGGGGATCGCCGCAGGAGGGAGCAAGGCCATGCAAATTAGTACGCGACATGCCTATGGAGCCGTCTTGGAAGGACCGGAAGGGCGTCTTGGAACGCTTTACGACGTTCTTTTCGACGATCGAACGTGGAAGGCACGGCATCTGCTGATTAGCCGTGACCGGTGGTTCCACGGCCGCCAGGTGTTGGTGGCCCCCGAGGCAGTTCGGCATACGGATTGGGCCAACCGCCGGTTGTCGTCCGCGATGACGAAACAGGAAATCGAGAAGTGCCCTGGCCCCGAGACGGAATTGGCCACGCCGGGCCGCGAGGCGGCGCAGGCCGCCCAGGTGCTGGTTTGGGAGGCCTACTGGACCGGCGTGTTGGACAGCGCCGACCAGCAGCCAGGCGATTCCCACCTGCGGAGCACCAAGGTGCTCAACGGCTTGCACGTTCACTGCACCGACGGGATGTTTGGCCACATCGACGATTTCCTGATCGACGATCAAGACTGGACGATCACGCACCTGGTGGTCGAGACACGGAACTGGTGGCCTGGCAAGCACGTTCTGGTGCCTCCGAGCGCGATTCGCTCGATTCGCTGGGAAGACGGGGAGATCCATCTCTCGCTGACGCGGTCGCAGGTTCTTGCCTGTCCGGCGTATGAGGGAATGCCTGGCGGACATCCGATGGACGCGAAGAGCTAAGACGATTCCCGAGGGAATCTGGGCGTCGCGGCGACACGCGCCGGGGGCCGGTTTTCGCATGTGGCGAGTATGGCCACGGCGCCCGTATCTTTTGCGCCTTCGCGCCTTTGCATGAGTTCGTCTGAAATCGCCGTCTTCTTTCTTCTCTCGGTGTTCTCGGCGGGGACGTGGCGGACCGCTGATGGCGAGGCACTTCCAGATTCGCGAACGGCGGCCCGCGTTTTGTCCTACTTTACCGAAAAAAACGCTTGCACTGGTCTGATCGGTGAGGCGCTGCGAATGATACTGCCGGGCAACGTGGCCCAGACGTGTTTCGTTTGTTCAGACCTCAATTGAGGAGGCGATTGTCATGCGACGGATAGTGCTTTCACTTGCAGTGCTACTGATGGTGTGCTTCGTTGCGGCCGATTCGGCTTCGGCCCGGCGCTGCCGGCGCAGCTGTTGGGACTGCTGCTACACCCCGTGCTGCTACACGTCCTGTTGGGACAGCGGCTGGTGCAGCGGGTGTGGCTATTGCTACGGCGGTTGCAATCGCCGCTGCGGCTGTGCGTATTATAGCTGTGCCCAACCTTGCTGTACCGTGAACACTTGCTGCGACCGTCCGGCGGCGTGCTGCCCGACGAATGCCCCGCAGCAGCAGCGGCCGATGAAGGCCGCGCCGGAGACCCCGCCACGGCCCGCAAGATAGCGCGGCACGGCAGTCGCTGCTCGGGACGACTTGCCGCGGCGGGAAACGGCAATGGGACGGCAGACGATCTGCCGTCCCATTGGTTTTTGCCAATCGTTCGTCACGCATGGATCGTGACGAAGACGTTACGTTACTTCTTCGCCTTGATGGCGGCCTGCGCGGCAGCCAGCCGGGCGATCGGCACGCGGTACGGGCTGCAACTGACGTAGTTCAGGCCCGTGCGGAAGCAGAACTCGACGCTGGCCGGATCGCCGCCCTGCTCGCCGCAAATGCCGATCTTCAGGTCGCCGCGTGTGGCGCGACCCTTGGTGACGGCCATTTGGATCAACTGGCCGACGCCGGCCTGGTCGATCGTTTGGAACGGGTCGGCGGGCAAGATGTTCTGGTCGAGGTAGTCGGGCAGGAAGGCGCCGATGTCGTCGCGGCTGAAGCCGAAGCACATCTGCGTCAGGTCATTGGTACCGAAGGAGAAGAACTGAGCCGTCTTGGCCATCGTGTCGGCCGTGAGGCAGGCTCGGGGGATCTCGATCATCGTGCCATAGAGGCAATCGACCGTGACGCCCTGCTGTCCTTCGACTTCCTTCTTGACGCGGTCGAAGATGACCTTCGTCACGTCGAGTTCGCTGACTTCGCCCGTGACTGGGACCATCAGTTCGGGCTTGGGCGACTTGCCGGCCTTCTTCAGCTCGGCAGCCGCTTCGAACATGGCGCGAAGCTGCATTTCGGTCACGTCGGGATAGGTGACGCCGAGGCGGACGCCGCGGTGTCCCATCATCGGGTTGGTCTCGTGCAGGGACTCGCCGCGCTTCTTGATATCGAACGGGCGGATGCCCAAGGCGGCGGCCAATTCTTTCTGGCGATTCGCGTCTTGGGGGACGAACTCATGGAGCGGCGGATCGAGCAGCCGCATGGTAACCGGCAGGCCGTCCATCGCCTCGAGGGTGCCCTTGATGCTCTGCTTGACGAACGGGAACAGCTCGGCCAGGGCCGTTTTGCGCTCCTCGACCGTCTTGCTGAGGATCATCTTGCGGAGGAAGAACAGGGGTTCGTCCGAGCCGGCGCCGTAGAACATGTGCTCGGTGCGGAACAGTCCGATGCCTTCGGCGCCGAACTGCCGTGCGACGGTCGCGTCCTGCGGCGTGTCGGCGTTGGTGCGGACGCCCAAGGTGCGGAACTGATCGACGAGCTTCATGAAGCCTTGGAATCGCGGATTCTCGGTGGCGTCGATCATGGCCAAGGCGCCTTGGTAGACGCGGCCCTTGGTGCCGTTCAGCGTGATCAGGTCGCCTTCCTTGAGCTTGAGGTCGCCGACACTCATGCGTTTGGCGGCCATTTCGATCTTCATGTCGCCGGCGCCGACGATGCAGCACTTGCCCCAGCCGCGGGCGACGAGCGCCGCATGGCTGGTCATGCCGCCGCGTGCGGTGAGGATACCCTCGGCGGCTCGCATTCCTTCGACGTCCTCGGGGTTGGTCTCTTCGCGGACGAGGATGACCTTTTCACCGCGTTTGGCGGCGGCGACGGCGTCGGCCGAGGTGAAGACGATCTTGCCGGCGGCGCCGCCCGGTCCGGCGGGCAGGCCGGAGAGGAAGGCCTCGGCCGCTTTCTCGGCGGCCGGGTTGATGATTGGGTGAAGCAACTCGTCCAACTGGGCCGGCTGCACTCGCATGACGGCCGTCTTCTCGTCGATGAGGCCTTCGCCGATCATGTCCATCGCCATGTTCAGCGCGGCCGTGCCGGTGCGCTTGCCGACGCGGCACTGGAGCATGTAGAGCTTGCCCTCTTGAACGGTGAACTCGATGTCCTGCATGTCGCGGTAGTGCTTTTCGAGCCGGGCGCGAATGTCGTCGAGCTGCTTGTACAGGTCGGGCCACTCGGTCTGGAGCGACGGCAGGTGTTGGTTCTGCGAGTTTTTCGTGCCTTCGTTCAAGGGGTTCGGCGTGCGGATGCCGGCGACGACGTCCTCGCCCTGAGCGTTCACCAACCACTCGCCATAGAACTTGTTCTCGCCGGTGGCCGGGTTGCGTGAGAAGGCGACGCCGGTGGCCGACGTGTTGCCCAGGTTGCCGAAGACCATGCTCTGGACGTTGCAGGCGGTGCCCCAGTCGCCGGGGATGCCCTCGATTTTGCGATAGGAAACGGCGCGGCGGCCTTCCCAGCTCTTGAAGACGGCGCCGATGGCGCCCCAGAGCTGCTCTTCGGGGTCGTCCGGGAACTCGTGGCCCAGCACGTCGAGGACCTTCTTTTTGAAGCTCGTGCAAAGCCGCTTGAGGTCGGCCGTGTCGAGATCGGTGTCGGAGACGTCCTTGGGGGCCTTGCCGAGCGACTTGGCCTTATTCTTCTTGGCGGTGGCCATGAGGTGCTCGAGTTGGACGCGGACGCCCTTGCCCTCGGCCGGCTCGATGTCCTCGGCCTTTTCCATGACGACGTCGGAGTACATCATGATGAGGCGGCGGTAGGCGTCGTAGACGAACCGCTCGTTGCCCGACTTCTTAACCAGACCGGGGATAGTTTTCGAGCAGAGACCGACGTTCAGGACGGTCTCCATCATGCCGGGCATCGAGGCGCGGGCGCCGCTGCGGCAGCTTAGCAGCAGCGGGTTCTCGGCGTCGCCGAACTTCATGCCCATGGCTTCTTCGGTTTTTCGCAGGGCGGTGGCGACCTCGTCACGGAGCGACTGCGGGAACTTGCGACCTTCGGCGAAAAAGGCCGTGCAGAACTCGGTGCTGATCGTGAAGCCGGCGGGGACGGGCAGACTGAGCTTGGCCATTTCGGCCAGGTTGGCGCCCTTGCCGCCCAACGTGTTCTTCATCGACGCATCGCCTTCGGTGCCCTGGGGCCCGAAGAAGTAAACGTACTTCGCCATTTCTGTATTCCTTATGGGATGTCAGGGAAATATTTTTGTTTTTGGCGGGAGAATTGGCGGCTCCTCGCCGGCGAGGGACTTGGCGGTGACCGCTACTTACAGGCGGCCACCCCAAGAAACGAATCCAAGAATTTATCATTCCGGCCGGATGGCGTCAATAACGTGGACAGCCATTGGGTGCCCCCTTATACTTATCCCGATGGGTGGTTTCCAGCAGGAGTCTCTCGCGTGAGCATGACGAATTCCGGCCTTCTGACGCTCGACGGCGATGGTCGGACCACGATCCAACGCATCTCGGCCTTGGCGGTCGTGCCGAGGTTCGGCGGCGGGCTGTCCGTGGCGTCGGGGCTTTGCGACCGGTATCGGGCGGGGCCGCCCGCAAGGCGTCAACCATCATGAAGCGATTGGCCATCGTGGCGGCCGCGTTCGAGGGCAGCCTGGCCCTGCTGGCCGTCGGGCTTGGTTGGCTCTTGGAGCGGCCGGCGTTCGAGAGTCTCCATCTGGATGGACGTGGGAGCCTGCTCGGCCTGCTGGCGACGGCACCGCCGCTGGCCATGTGCTGGATCTGTCTGACGTGGCGAATCCGACCCTTGCAGGAGGTGATTCGGGTCATCGACGAAGTGCTGGCGCCGATGTTCCGCGGCTGCGGGCTCTTGGGATTGGCCCTCGTCGCCGCGTTGGCCGGCCTGGGTGAAGAGTCGCTGTTTCGCGGGGTGGTTCAGTCGGCCGTGGCCAGCAGCCTTGGCGGCGCGCATGGCCCGTGGATCGGCCTGTTGGTCGCCGCGGTGCTTTTCGGTTTGCTGCACCTGGCGACTCCGACCTACGGCGTGCTGGCCACGCTGATGGGCGGCTATTTCGGTTGGATTTGGCTTGCGACGGGCAATCTGCTCGTGCCCATCGCGGCACACGCGGTCTACGATTTCCTCGTGCTGCTCTACTTCGTGAAGCGTCGGCAGCCACCGGTCGTGGCCGAGCGTTGACTTCGACGCCGCGACCGCACTGATTTGCACAGGCATCGGCTTCTCGAGTCGCTTGCCGATTTAGTTCCGGCATTGATCGCTTCACGCAGGCGATGGCGGACAGTACAATCGGCCTTCTTGCCACAAGTCGCACCTGCCGGGGGTCGCCATGCCGATTGCTTTGCCGCCCATCGATCGTCGCAGTTTTCTGGCCGGAACGTTGGCCCTCGGCGGCGGATTGCTGCTGCCGCGGTTCGTGGCGGCCGGCCATGACACGCGAGACCCGAACCGGTTCATGCTTCTGGCGGACACGCACGTGCCGGGCCAGCGTGATCTGGTTCACGACGCCATCCGGCCGGCGGCCAATCTGGAACAGGCCGTCGGGGAGATCGTCGCCCTGCATCCGCGGCCGGCCGGGGCCATCGTGGCGGGCGATTGCGCGTTCCGCCGGGGAGAAGCGGCCGATTACGTGACGCTCCGCGATCTGCTCGAACCGCTGCGAAAGGCGGGCGTGCCGGTCCACTTGGCGATGGGCAACCACGATGACCGCAAGCACCTGTTGGCGGCGTTTCCCGAAGCGCGTCCGAGCGACACGATCGCCCAGCAGGTTCCCGACCGGTGCATCTCGATCCTTGAAGCGCCGAATGCCAACTGGTTCGTGCTGGACTCGCAGGAGCGGCCTGGCGTAACCCCCGGGAACTTGGGCCAGCGGCAATTGGCGTGGCTCGGCAAGGCGCTGGACGCCCGGCCAGACAAGCCGGCGCTTGTAGTGGCGCATCACAACCCCGACACGCAAGAGCCCGCTCAGGGGTTGAAGGACACCAAGGCCCTGCTCGACGTGCTGCGGCCGCGCCGCCAGGTGAAGGGCTACTTCTTCGGCCACACCCACGCCTGGCGTCTGGGGCAGCAGGCGGGGATCCACATGGTGAACATTCCGACGCTGGTCTGGGTATTCGACAAGGCGCAGCCGCGCGGGTTCGTCGACGCACACCTCAAACCGGACGGTGTCAGGCTCGTGCTCCACGCGCTCGACCATCGCCATGCCAGGCAGGGGCAGACGGTCGATCTGCAATGGCGAAAGTAGTTGCCTTGCTCGCGGCGGCTACAACGACACCAGCGGTCGTCGCATGAAGCACGACCAGGCCGCGTAGGTGATCTTCGGGTTGGACGTTTCGAGTCGCGTCGGCCGCAAGTGGATAAACTCGAAGAGCCGCCCCAGTTCGTTGCGAAGATCGTCCTCGGCGACTTGCGGAGGACCGCCCTCGACCGGCGGCTCGGCGGGCGATGCGGCCAGACACAAGTAATACGAACCGGGCCGCGTGACGCGCCACAGCATGTCGAGGTAGCGATCCAGCTTCTTCTCGCGCACCGAATGGTACATGCCGGCGTCGTACACGAAATCGAACTGACCGGCCGACTGGGCGAAGTCGAAGGCGTCTTCAAGCACGAGACGCAGCAAGGCGTTCTGCTGCTCGGCGCGGAGCCGCGCGCGTTCGATCGCAATCGGCGAGTGATCGACGGCCGTCACCTCGAAGCGTCGGCGGGCGAGCCAGACGGCGTCGGCCCCGGAGCCACAGCCGACTTCGAGCACGGTCTGCGGCCGGAGGCGGTGTTCCTCGAGGACGCGGATCAATTCGGCGTGCGGTTCGTTGGCATCCCAGCTTGGCGTGCCGGCGCGGTAGGGATAATCCGCGTCGTCGGGACTGAGTTGGTCTGCTTGCGGCTCGAGGGTCATAACGAATTCCTGCGCGAAGTGCGAATCCTTTAGTTTGCGGCCTATTGGCGCACTTGGCAAGTGGCCTGCTCGAAATCTCACGGGGACACGGTTTGCGGCGGCAGCGGCCGCTCACTTCACGGCGGAACGGGTGGCGCGCACTTCGGGGCGCACTTTGCCGCCGATCGCCATGTCAAAATCCAAGTAGCGTTGGCGTTCCTTCTTGATAGGCGAATAGATGTTGTCGCCTTTCTGCCAGATGGGCCGCATGTCGCTGATGCCGCCAAACTCGCGAGCGCCAGCCGACTGGCATGGGAACCAATGCCCCTCGCCCTTCTGATCGACGAGATAAAACTCGCTGTAGCAGTGGCCGGGGACCCAGACGCTACGGGCGGGAATGTCGGCGGCGCGGCAAATCGCGATGAACAGAGAGCTGATTTCCTCGCAATCGCCCGTGCCGTCGTGAAGCGCGGCCAGGGCGCCCTTCAGATGTCCGACCTTGTACTGGACCTTCTCGCGGACCCAGTCGTAGATGGCCTCGACTTTCTTCCAGGCCTTCTCCTTGCCGGCCGGAATGGACTTGGCCAACTCGCGGATTCGCGAGTCGCGGCTTTCGATTTTGGGGCTCGGCGAAAGGAACGGGCGAACGTCGTGCGGCAGCTTCTTCACATCGGGGAGCTCGTAGATGCTGGTGTCCTCGGGCGGGAGGACTTGGCTGCGACGGATCTCGAACGTCACCATCACCTTGGCTTCGTGTCCGGCGGCCAGTTGGCCCAGTCTGAAGTTCAGCAACTTGATGCTGTTTTCGGACTGGGTGTAGTGGATATGCATTTCGGGCGATTTCTCTTCCTTGACGACGTTCACCTCCTGCTCGGGCCATTCGCGCGGGACGGACATATAGCCGTTGCCGCCGCGACAGGGCCCGCTGCCGGCCTTGACGGCGACGCCAATTTGCCATCGGGTAACCTCGGTCTTTCCGAACTTGGCTCCGCCGGTCTCGCCTTCCTTGAATTGGGCAAAGCCGATCGAAAGACCCGTCAACCAGATCAGGGTTGCTAAAGCGAAGAAACGCCTTGGCATGATGAACGCCTCGTGGAAGCCGCTGTCGTTTGTCTAGCTCTCCCTATTTTAGCTTGGCGGCGACGTGTCGGTGTTCGGAAAACGAGGCGGCGACCCTCCAACTTGGGGGGTTCGGCGTAGGCGCGACAAAAAGGAGGGCCAACGGCATTCCGCGGGCCCTCCTTGGTCACGATCCGATTGTCGGTCGGAATTACAGCTTTCGGCAAATGGCGTCGGCCATTTCTCGCGTGCCGACGGCCGTTGGATCGTCACGGTTGGGCTTCATATCGTAGGTGACGTCCTTGCCCTCGGCGATGACGGCGGCAACGGCCTTTTCGAGCCGGTCGGCCGCGTCGGTCTCGTTGAGATGGCGAAGCATGAGCATGGCGGAGAGGATCAAGGCCGTTGGATTGACCTTGTTCAGTCCCTTGTACTTGGGCGCGCTGCCGTGAGTGGCTTCAAAGACGGCGCCTTCGGGGCCGATGTTGGCGCCCGGAGCAACGCCGAGCCCACCGACCAACCCAGCGGCCAAATCGCTCAGGATGTCTCCGTAGAGGTTTGGCAGCACGATCACATCGTAGAGTTCGGGCTTCTGGACCAACTGCATGCACATGTTGTCCACGATCCGATCCTCGAAGGCGATGTCGGGGAACTGCTCGGCGACCTTTCTGGCCGTGGCCAGGTACAGGCCGTCGCTGTGCTTCATGATGTTCGCCTTGTGGACGGCCGTGACCTTTTTGCGGCCGTTCTTGCGGGCATACTCGAAGGCCCAGCGGACGATCCGTTCGGAGCCGGAGACGCTGATCGGCTTGATCGAGACGCCGGTCTCGGTTCGGCCCGACTTGATCTGGCGCTGCGGCGAGATCTTGTTGAGATAGTCGATCAATTCGGCCGTGACAGGCTGATTGGCCTCGAATTCGATGCCTGCGTAGAGGTCTTCGGTGTTTTCACGAACGATGACGAGGTCGACCGGCACGTCGTCGAAGAAGGTCCGCACGCCGGGATAGTGCTTGCAGGGCCGCAAGCAGACGAACAGCCCGAGGGCCTGTCGCAGGTGCACGTTGAGGCTTCGGAACCCGGTTCCGACGGGCGTCGTGATGGGGGCCTTCAAGGCACACCGCGTGCGGCGAACGCTTTCCATCGTGGCATCGGGCAACGGTGTGCCACAGCGTGCCATCACCTCGACGCCGGCTTCTTGCACATCCCAGTTGATCTTCACGCCTGTCGCGTCAACGCACTGTCGCGCGGCAGCAGCCAATTCGGGTCCGACGCCGTCGCCGGTAATCAGGGTCACATCATGAGCCATGGTCACACCGCTTCCGTTTGTTTCCGATGGGAGGGAGAAAGGGCTTCGGCCAGCGTTGCGTCAGCAGGCAAGAGGCGCCAAGCAATCGCATGCAGCGGCCCAACGTTAGGTTCCAGGTTATCGGCGTGCGAGTTTTGCGTCAAGGTCCGCGTCGTGACGAGCGGTCTACTATAAGCATTTCTGCTTTCGTATTCCATCCCTTTTAATATGCGTGCCTGGGCCATGGGGTGGACGCCCCCGGTGGCACCGGTGCGAACGCCTGCAGACCATTCAAACCACTCCAGCAAACCCCCCTCCCGTGGACGCGTTGTCGCCTGGTCTAAGGCTTGTCGCATGCCGCTGGCTCGGCTATAATGCGACCAATCACGATGGAGAAAGGTTTATTCCAACCTCGTCCCGCTGCCTCTCGGCAGACGCAATTTTTCGCAAGAAACAGGAACGCTGCTTCGGCGCAAAGGGCATCGGCATGACAATCGAGCAAGAGCTGATCGACATCTTTGCGGCAACCCCCTCTTCTCGCAATCGGGACATTCTGATTGGCTACTACGGTTGGCAGGATGGCGGCCAACACACGCTGACCGAGGTCGGGGCGCGTTTTGGCATCACGCGGGAGAGGGTGCGGCAGGTCTGCGCCAAGTTGACGGACCGCCCGAAGAACGTTCCCATCGCGGCGCCGACGATGGACCTTGCCTTGGCGTTGGTGGCCGAGCGTCTGCCTGCGGCGGCCGCGGCGATCGAGCGGGAGCTTGTCGAGCGGGAGATGACGGTCATTGGCATGTCGCTCGAAGGTCTGATCACGGCCGCACGGCTGTTGGGCCGCCCCATCCGATTTCAGATTGTCACGGTACCGCCCGAGGGGCGTCTGGCCGTTCGGCCCGAGCAGGAGAAGGCCGTGGCGGCCACTGTCGATTTGGCGAAGAAGGACGTGTATTTTCACGGGCTGACGACGGTTGCACGGATTGACCATGCCGTGTCGAGCCGGCTGGGCCTGCGAGCTGGCAGCGAGCTGGTCCGCGAGACGCTGTCGCTCATGGACGGCCTCTGCTGGCTCGATCAGACGGCCGGCTGGTTCCGGCTTGCACCGATCGAGCGTCATGGTCTGCCCAAGGCGATCGACAAGGTGCTGGCCGTCGCGGGCGAGGTGACGGTTGACGTGCTGCGTCAGGCCCTGTCGCGCAATCGGCGCTTGTGGGACGAGCCGCCGCCGGAGAACGTGCTGCTGGAGTTTTGCCGCCAGATGCCGGGCGTTCGCGTCGAGCGAGAGCGAATCATTGCCGATCCGCCGCGTGACTGGCGCAAGTCGCTGACGGGTGTCGAAGCGCAACTGGTCGAGGTGCTGCTGGCCCACGGTCCGGTGATGGAGCGCGGCGCGATGGAGGACCTCTGCGTGGCCGGCGGCATGAATCGTTTCAGCTTCCACGCGTTCGTGTCGTGGTCGCCTGTCATTGCGCAGTACGGGCACAGCGTCTACGGTTTGTTGGGGTCTGCGGTTGCGCCCGACCGCGTGCGAAATCTTTTGGCCGAGCGTCGCGCCGGTCGCGTGGGTCGCCGGGTGCTGGACAGTCACGGATCGACGCCGGACGGCAAGGTTTGGCTCCGCTACCGGCTGTCGAAGGCAGCCAGCACGTACGCGGTCATCACGATTCCGGCCGCGTTGAAAAAGACGGTCCAGGGTCGGTTTCAGTTCCTGAACGGCGATGGACGCGAGATCGGCACGCTGGCGACGAAAGACGGGCGTGCCTGGGGTCTCGGCTCGTTTCTGCGCAAGCAAGGCGCCCAGATTGGCGATGAAATCGTGCTGACGCTCGATCTCGAAAATCGCACGGCCGTCGTGACGTGGGACGAGCGCGGCACGGCGGGAGCGATCGCCGCGGACGAGCTGGCGCAGAACGAGGGTGCGACGGAGCGCTGAGCGGGTTATGCGCCGCCGAACCGATTGAACCAGGCTCGCTGGCTGAACGGCTGTTTTTCTCTTGGCTGCGTGTGCTGTGAGGGGACGCCGATTGGCAGCAGGACGCGGACGTTCTTGTCGGACGGCACGCCCAGGAGGCGGCCGATTCTTGCGGCGCGATCCTCGGCCCGCAAGACGCCATCCAGCCAAACGGTGGCGTAGCCGAGCGCGGTAATTGCCAGGAGCATGTTTTCGACCGCGGCCGCGCAATCTTCGGCGGCGAACGAACAGTTGCCATAGGCGGGGCGGGGATCGGTGACGCAGGCGATCATCGCCTTGGCCGCACGGCAATATGGCTTATCGACGATTTCGGCGATCTGTCGCAGGCAGTCCGCGTCATCGACGATCACGAAGGACGTAGTTTGGGCGTTGCAGCCGGAGGGCGCGTCGATGGCGGCCTGGACGATTTTTTCCAGGTCGGATCGCGGAACGGCCGCATCGGTGAACTCGCCGCGATAGCTGTGGCGTTGGCGAATGGCGTCAAACAGTTCCATGTGCGTTGACCTTTCTGGCAACGGACGGTGGGCCGGCCATCGCCTTAGGGCAGGATGGCCAGGATGTCGCTTTCGTCGATGACGAGAAGTTCATTCTCGTCGATGAGCAACTCGACGCCGACGTATCCGTCGAATAGGACGCGGTCGCCTTCGCTGACTTGGTGGGCGACTCGCGAGCCGTCGGGCAGCATTCGACCGTCGCCGACCGAGAGGACTCGGCCCTGCCGCGGCTTCTGCTTCGCCTGATCGGGGAGGAGGATGCCGGCGGCGGAACATTCCTCGGCCTGCAGACGTTTGACAACGACATTAGCGCCCAGGGGCACGATTTTCATAGATGGTCGCATCCAGGTAGTTCAAATAGAGCAACCCGCTGGGAGTATTGTCGCATGGCCTGGGTCAGCCGGCAAGATGCCTGACCCGACAGGGGGCGATTGACCGCGGCCGGCAACGTCTGCTAGGATGATTGTGCTCCCGCAAAGCCCACCCCACCAGCGCGACGATGCGGCCGGAGGCGTCCGTCCTCGGCCTGCCACCGCTTCCCTTGATATCTCGCGTCTATCATTGCTTTTGCAGCGCCAATTTCTCACAGTCCACACCAAGGAGAGTAGCCATGAGTCGCATGTCACGACGAGAACTGCTCAAGCAGGCCGCGGCAGGAGCGGCCGGTGCGATGGCCGTCCCCTACCTTCTGCCCAGGGGCGTGTTGGCGGCTGGACAGCAACCGGGGGCGAATGAGCGGATCCGCGTCGGCGCGATTGGCGTCGGCGGCCGCGCTTCGCTGTTGCTCGACCAACTACCCCAGGGCGCCGAGATCGTTGGACTTTGCGATTGCAACCTGCCACGGGCCGAAGCGTATCGGGCCACGCGCAAAGGCAACTGGCCCGTCTGCCAGGACTATCGGAAGTTTCTCGAACGCCGGGACATCGACGCCGTCATCATCGGCACGGGCGACTTCCAACGTGTGCTTCCTTGCATCCACGCCCTGCAAGCCGGGAAGGACATCTACGCCGAAAAGCCGCTGACGCTCTACATTGGCGAGGGCCGCGTGTTGGCCGACGCCGTGAAGCGCCATCAGCGAGTCTTTCAGGTCGGCACGCAGCAGCGTTCGATGACGTTGAATCGCATCGCTTGCGAGCTGATTCGCACGGGCGGCTTGGGCAAGATTTTGGAAATCCAGGCGGTCAACTATCCGGGCCCCAAGGACGCGGCGGCTCTGGCATTCCCGAAGGAACCCACTCCGGCGGGCCTCAACTGGGATGTCTGGTTGAACCAAGCCGCATGGCGGCCCTTCAACCAAGGTTGGTGCGGCTGGATGGCTTGGCGTGATTTTTCGGGCGGCGAAGCCACGAACTGGGGCGCGCACGGCATCGACCAAATCCAATGGGCGCTGGGCACGGACGACACGGGTCCCGTCGAGATGTTCCCGCTGTCGCCGGGACTCCATGGCAAGATTGAAATGCGGTATGCCAACGGGATTCCCGTTCGCTTCATCCGCGACAAGGCCCCGATGGGCGGCGCCGTCTTCATTTGCGAGAAGGGCAAGCTCGAAATCAACCGCAACAAGTTCGCCTCGAACCCGAAGGAGATCGCCGTCGAGCTGCTCAAGAAGGTCAACGAGGCCGAAGAGGAAAAGAAGTGGGCCGACAGCACGGCCCTTTGGCAGGCGCGCTGGCACCTGCAGAACTGGCTCGACTGCATTCACAGCCGGAAGGACCCGGTCGCCACGGCTGAGATTGGTCACCGGTCGGTCAGCGTCTGCCACCTGCTGAACATTACGCGACAGCTTGGCCGCAAACTTCAATGGGACCCGGCCAAGGAGCAGTTCGTCGGCGACGACGAGGCCAACAAGTACGTCAACCGGCCGCGGCGGAAGGGCTACGAGTTGCCCGATCCGGCGTAATTGGCGGTGCGAGCGTTCCGCCTGCCATTTTGCAGGATTCCAGCGATTCCCCTCTCCCGCAAGCGGGAGGGGGGGCGTGGGCGATTGCGGCGTGTCGATGTGACCGGAGGATTGTTCGCGGCTTTTCGTCGCCGGTTGCCGCGATTTTTCCTTGCCCCGAGCGATACGATTCACGGGGCATTGATTTGGTCGCCTGCTGATGGAGGAGCCGCACTGTGAAACTGCTAATCGTCTACTACAGCACCTACGGCAACGTTTATCAAATGGCTCGGCTGGTTGCCGAGGGCGCTCGCGAGGTCCAGGGCATCGAGCCGGTCATCCGCAAGGTGCCGGAGCTGATCCCGGCCTCGGTCATCGAATCGCAGCCGGAGATGAAGGCCGGACGTGACGCGCAGAAGGACGTGCCGACGGTCACCAAGGACGATTTTCGGGAGGCCGGCGCGATCGCCTTCGGGACACCGACGCGGTTCGGCAACGTGTCGGCCCAACTGAAGAACGAGATCGACCAACTGACGCCATTGTGGCTCAAGGGCGCCTTGGAAGGGAAGCCGGCGGGCATCTTCACCTCGACCGGCAGCCTTCACGGCGGTCAGGAGACGACCATTCTGACGCTTATGGCGCCGCTGCTGCACCTGGGACTCGTCGTGGTCGGAGTTCCGTACTCGACGCAGGAGTTGTTCACGACGCAGGGCGGCGGCTCGCCCTATGGTCCCGGTCACGTCGCCGGTCCGGACAGCCAGCGTCCGGTCGATCCGCAGGAGGCCGCGATCTGCCGCTCGCTGGGCCGACGCCTCGCCCAGATTGGGATGAAGTTGCAGGCGCAGTGACGCGGGGCGTTGTCAACGGACGTTCTGCGAGTTGGCGAGCCGGCTACGCCTTGGGGCCTTCGAGTTTGCCGAAGACCATTCTTCCGGCGCTGGTTTGCAGCACGCTGGTGACGGCGACGGAAACGGTTTGGTTGATTCGCTCGCGGCCCGACTCGATGACGACCATCGTGCCATCTTCGAGATAGCCGATGCCTTGGCCGGGCTCCTCGCCGACCTTGACCACGCGAACGTCGATCCGTTCGCCGGGCAGGAAGACGGGCTTGAGGGAGTTGGCCAGATCGTTGAGGTTGATGACGGGAACGCCTTGCAGCCGAGCGACCTTGTTCAAGTTGTAGTCGTTGGTGATCAGCTTGCCTTGAAGCTGTTTGGTCAGGGCCACCAGTTTCTGATCGACCGCCAAGCCGGCCAGTTCCGGCAATTCTCGCTCGTCAATCACCAGCTCGATGTCGGGATTGCTTCGCAGGCGGTTCAGAATGTCCAACCCCCGACGACCGCGTCCCCGTCGCAAGCGGTCGGCGCTGTCGGCGACGGCCTGCAATTCGGTAATCACGAACTTGGGCATGATCAACTGGCCATCGAAGATGCGAGTTTCGACCACGTCGGCGATCCGGCCGTCGATCACAACGCTCGTGTCCAGCACGCAGGGTTTCAGGCCTTTGACTTCCTTGGAAAATTCGACGTACGGGATGATGAAGCGGAAATCGTCTCGGGTTTGCATCAGCAGGCTGATGCAGGCGTAGCAGATGATCGTTCCCATGATGGTTTGGAGCGGCCCGATCAATTGCGGTTGGTCCACGATAAGCGGGGTGAGGGCCAAGCGTAGGACATAAGTTAAGAACAGGCCGACGAGCAGGCCGAAATAGACGGCCGTGATGGCGTCGAGCCGTTTGCGTCGGACGACAACGTCGGCGGCGATGACCCCCAGGGCGAGCACCATGAGGCCGGCGAAGACGCCCCAAGCAAACCAGGGCGAGTAGTAGGGCGAGCCGATTTTGACGAGACTGCCGGGGTCTCGGGCAACCCAGACACCGATACCGGCCGTGACGAGAAGAAAAACGCATCGTAGAATGATGAGGCCCATGAGAATCACTTTCCCAAGAACGTTTGACTCGCAGCCCGGGCGATTGTCATTTTTGTTTCAACAGGCGCCAGGGCAAGTCCCAAACCGACGAGAAACGAATCCACGAGTCGATGCCCGAAAATGCAACCTTCGATGACGCCCAATTGTAGGCCATCGAACCGAAGCAAGGAACTGCCCCCCCCTTCTTCATTGTCCAAGCAAGGGGCACAATAGCAGCCATGAACAAGAACGCATCCGCCTTGGCCCAATTGGACGCGGCCGCCGACGCCGGAAGGCTTTCGGCCGCGGCTGTGGCAAACATCCGCACTTGGCTCGTCGAGCCATACTTTGGCGAGTACGCCGGGCAGGTGGCCGAACACTTGGCCCAGGGAAAATGGGCTGAGTTGGAGGAGGCCTTCTGGACGACAATCCCCTTCGGCACCGGCGGGCGTCGAGGGCGGATGTACCCGATCGGTTGTAACGCCATTAACGATCGGACGATCGGCGAGAGCGCCCAGGGGCTGGCCGATTACGTCAAGGATCAGGTGCAGGCCGAGGGTCGCAACTTGGCCGAGCGGCCGTTGTGTTGCGCGGTTGCCTACGACACGCGGCATCGCTCGCGTCACTTCGCCGAGCTTTGCAGCGAGATCATGGCGGCCGCCGGCTTCACCGTCTGTTTCCTGGACGGCTATCGGAGCACGCCGGAACTGTCCTTCACCGTGCGTCACCTTGGCTGCGACTGCGGCATCATGATTACGGCCAGCCACAATCCGCCGAGTGACAACGCCGTGAAGGTCTATGGCCCGAGCGGCGGTCAGTACGTCCCGCCGCACGACACCGACTCGATTCGCCGGATGGAGCACGTGACGACGATTCGCCGCATGCCGTTTGCCGAAGCGATGGCGGCTGGCCGCGTCGTCTATTGCCAAGAGGAGATGGACGCGGCGTTCATTCGGGCCGTGCTTGCCCAAAGCCTGCCCGGCCCGCGAAACCTGAGCATCCTCTATTCACCGCTGCACGGCGTTGGCGCGTCGGCCGTGTATCCGGTCCTTGGCGAGGCCGGCTTCCGGGAGGTGGAAATTTTCGGACCGCACGCGACGCCCAACGGCGATTTCCCGAACGTGCCAAAGCATGTCGCCAACCCGGAAAACCCGGCCGTGTTCGACGCGATGATCGACTGGGCCAAGCAGAGCGGGGCCGAGCTGATCCTGGCCACGGATCCCGACAGCGATCGGCTTGGCTGCGCCCAGCGTCGGCGGCTTGACCGCGACGCCCCCTGGACGACGCTGACCGGCAACCAACTCGGCTCGCTGTTGGCCGACTATTTATTGGCCGCGCGCCAAGCGGCCGGCACGCTGACGCCCAAGCACTACATCGTCAAGACGCTCGTCACGACCGAACTGATGCGGCGTGTGGCCGACCACTACGGCGTCGAGACGGCCGGCAACCTGCACGTCGGGTTCAAGTGGATCGGGGCCGAGATCGACGCCCGGGGACCCGAGCGGTTCGTCTTTGGAGCCGAGGAGTCTTACGGATTCCTGGCCGGCGTTCACGTGCGCGACAAGGACGCCGCCGTGGCCTCGCTGCTGACGGCCGAACTGGCGGCCAAGCTCAAGTCGGCCGGCAAAACGCTCTCGCAGCGGCTCGACGAGTTGTTCCTCGAATATGGCTGTTTCACCGAGGGCCAGATCAACCTTCAGATGCCTGGCGAAAAGGGGATGGAAGAGACCCGGGCGCTCATGGCTCGGCTCCGCACCGATCCGCCGAAACGTCTCGGTGGGCTTCGCGTCGCACACGTGCGAGACTATCAGGCCGGCCAGCAGCAGAGCATCCCGGGGGGCGTTTCGCCGCTGGACGCTCCGCGCGGCGATCTGGTGATGCTGGATCTGGAATCTCCGGGCAACTATCTGGCCGTCCGACCGTCCGGCACTGAGCCGAAGGTGAAGATTTACCTGTTCGCCTTCGATCCGCCCGACACGGCCTCCGACCTGGAATCGACCAAGGCCGCGCAGGCGGAGCGTCTCCGCGCGATCGCCAACGACATCCGCGTCTATTCGGGCGTCGAATAGATCCGATTGCCGGCGTCTTGCCGGCGAGGCTCCTACTTGCCGGTTTGCCTCAGGTACTTCTGGTAATCGAGGTACAGCTTCACAGACGCCGGGCCGCCCGGCTGGCGCGACATGTTCGGACTGCTCATCAGGCCAGGAAACTGGTAGTGCAGCGTCTTCTCGAAGGTCGGGAATCGTCGGAAATCGCTCAGCAATCCGTCGATCGGGCGTGGGACTAGTTCGTTCGGATACTTGCCCTTTCGGAACACAAACGATTCGAGGTCCATCCACAAATGGCAGCCGGCCTGGTCGCAGAGCGTCTGCATCAGGGCGGCCGTTTGCTCGCCCGTCATCGGCTCCTTCGGCGGCATTCGATGGTAACCGAACGGGCAGAGGATGTCCAAGTTTGGCAATAGCTTCCGATAGACTTGCTCGACGCCGCGCACGTGAAAACAGTTGGGCGCGAGCATGACCGGCTTGTCGGGCGCGAGTCGGTGGGCGAACGGCGTGAAATCGCGGAAGAAATCGACGATCTCCTGCCGTTCGGCCGCGTCGGCGCCAAGGCCGCCGTCTTTCTCGTGGCTCATGTAGAAGCCGTAGAACGACGGGTGCCGCCCATAGCGATCCCACAGCTCGGCGGCGACCTGTTTGGACCAGCGGAGCGAGCCGGGCGAGAAGTCGAAAAAGGCGTAGCAGCCGACGCCTGGCAGGACATGCATGCCGTGTCGGTCGGCCTCGGACAGAATCGCTTCCAACGGGTCGGGCGTTGCGATGGCCATGCGGCCCGGATAGAGCTTCGAGTCGTAATATGCCCGGCCGTGATAGCCCTCGGCGTCGATCTTGTGCTGGCCGCGATGCGTGAAGTTCTCGAACATCATGGTGATGACCAGGATGTTCTGATCGACGTCGTGCATGGCTCGAACGAGTTCGCGCCACTGCGGCTCGGTCATTTTGGCCAGCTCGGCGTTGAACGGGTAGCCCTCGCCTTCATCGAAATGGCGGATATCGACCCACGCGCCGCCGAGCCGCCGGGTGGAACGGACATTGGAGGCCAGAATTTCGATCGGACGCTCGAATCGCAACGTTCTGGCGCCGGACACGGCCGTGAGAAGGATGCGGTGCTTGCCGGCCCAGTCCTTCGTAGCCCAGCGAAACTGAATGCCGACCGGCGAATGGGCCTTGGCCTCGACGGTTTCTTGATGCAGCAGCCCAGCGGACGTTTCTTCGTCCAGATAGACGCGCGTCTCGAACTGGCGCGGCGCATCGGAGTCGTTCCAGACGGCCCCGCGGATGTCGAACACGATCTGGTTCGTAACAGGCGACGGCGGAATTAGCGTCAGACTGATCGCTGGGCGAAGCGGTCGAGCGTCTTGCTCGGCGGCGAGGGTCGTCGTCGCCAAGCTCAAGGCAATCGCCAGACCCAGGCCGCGGACGAGCAATCGCATGGCGACCTCGCTAGTCGACGGTTACGGCTGGCGGCGGCGTGCTCGCCACGCCAGGCCGAGCATGAAGGCGCTAAAGAGGATCAGCGCACCGCCCCAGATCAGATTGACGTTGCAGTTAAGCGATCGGGCGTAGATTGCCCGATCGGAGATTGCGCCAAAGACGGTGAGGATCGCGCCGACGGCTCCGAACATCAGCCCAATGGGAATGCGAATATCCAACTGCATGGTGGCTCCACTCTTACCAGAAGATAATGTTCAGGGCGACGGTCGTGGCGAGCACGACGAAGGCCAAGGTGGCCGGCCGGGCGTACCAAGCCAGGTTCTCGCCCTCGGCCGCGTGAGGTGTCAATGAATAGACGAGTCCCTTCAACTCCTCGTCCGACTTGGTGCGACGGGTGAGGAGCGAGATGACGACCGTCACGGCGAAGCAGACGCTCCAAGCCCAAATGGCCGTCCAGAAGTTTTGGGCCATTTCGCTGCCGTAGCGATGCACTTTGTAGCCAAGGGATGTCAGCAGGGGTTCCGCGGCCGACCAGAGCCAACCGCCCTTAATCCACGCGACGGTCCCGACATGGACGGGGAGAGTTAGGCCGTGATGGATTGCGGCAGCCGTGGTGCCGGACAAGAGGCCGATGAACGCTCCGTGGCCCGTGGCGCGGCGCCAGAACATGCCCAACATGAACGTGGCGAACAGCGGCGCGTTGACGAAGCCGAACACCAGTTGCAGCATGTCCATGATGTTATTGAATTCGCTAACAAGATAGGCGGCTGCGATGCTGGCCCCGATGCCGAAAAGCGTGGCCATGTGACCCATGCGCAGATAATGTTTGTCGGACTTGCGTGGGGCAATGTAGCTCTGATAGATATCGTAGGTCCACACGGTGTTGAACGCCGTTACGTTGCCTGCCATGCCCGACATGAATGACGCCATTAGTGCGGTCAAGCCAAGTCCCAGCAGACCGGTCGGGAAGTAGTTGATCAACATCATGGGCATGGCCATGTCATAGTCGGCCACGGGCTTCTTTGTTTCCTCGTCGATGACGGGCTTTTCGACGCCCTGGGCGTCCTTTTCCATCTTCGGCGGGATGAGTCCCTGCAATGGCGTCTGGCTGGAGATCTTCGTGGCTACGCCATTCTTAACGTAGCGGTCGCTGGTGTGCGGCGTTGCGACGATGGCAATCATGCCGGGAACGATGATCAGCAGCGGAAAGAACATTTTCGGAAAAGCCGCGATCAACGGCGTTCGTCGAGCGGCGGACATCGAGTTGGCCGCCATGGCCCGCTGCACAACCAAGAAGTCGGTGCACCAGTAGCCGAACGAAAGGACGAAGCCCAGGCCCATGATCATCCCAAACCACTCGACCCCCATGGGATTCTGCCTCGCATCAGCAAGTGGTCTCCACGTGTCGGTCCACGTGCCGGGTGCGAAGTGCTGGGGAAGATGCGTCACGGCAACCTGGTTAAGCTTGGTGACAAGGCCGCTCCAGCCGCCAACGTCGATCAGCCCCAAGATGACGAGCGGCAAAAAGCCCAGCACGATCAGGAAGAACTGAAGCACCTCGTTGTAGATGGCCGACGTGAGACCGCCGAGAAAGATGTATGCCAGAACGATCAACGCCGAGGCCAGGAGACTCACGTGGAAATTCCAGCCGAGCAGCAGGTTCATCAATTTAGCCAGGGCGTACATCGAGATGCCCGACGAGAAGATCGTCATTACGGCGAACGAGCAGGCATTGAAGCCGCGGGTCTTTTCGTCGAAGCGGAGCTTGAGGTATTCGGGGACGGAACGGGCGCGCGAGCCGTAGTAGTAGGGCATCATGAAGATGCCGACGAACACCATGGCCGGAATCGCGCCGAGCCAATAGAAGTGGCACGTCAGCATGCCGTACTTTGCGCCAGAAGCGCCCATGCCGATGACTTCCTGAGCGCCGATGTTGGCCGAGATGAACGCCAGGCCCGTGATCCAAGCGGGAATCGACCGGCCCGACAGGAAGAAGTCGCTGCTGGTCTTCATGTACCGCTTCAGCGCGATCCCGATGCCGAGGACGAAGAGCGTGTAGACGATGAGGATGGAATAGTCGATCGGCCCAAGGTGGACGAACTGCATGCGGCAACTCCTCGGCAGTGTTGGACTCGCGGGTTCCGACCGGCGCGCAGTCCGATCGGATGATTCCAGCAATTATCCCCGGAATACCGAATGCCGCAAGTGCTGGCGTCTTGGCACCCCACCAGCGGACGCCATGCTAGTAGCGGCCGCGGTAGTTTTTCGCCTCGCGGACGGGGCTGCGAGTCGAGGAGGGCGCGTTCGCGGCCGAGGTGGGGCGACCCTTGCATTCGACAAAGATCAACAGGTCGGCCCGCGCCGGCGAGCTGCCGAGCAGGGGCAGCAGCGACGAGGAGCCGTTGACCGGAACGGGCAGCGCGACCATGCCCAGCCCGACGATCAGCACTTGATCGACCGGCCAGCGGAATCGTTCATGGAAGCGGTAGTGCGACATCTGCGGCACCTCGATCTCGGTTCGCTGCCGCGGCGAGACCTGGGTTGGCACCTCGATCACAGCAGGCGCCATTTTTTCGACCTGGTTGATCTCGCATTTGATCGTGGCGTCGATCATGCGCCGATCGACGGTCAGCAGCGGGCTGAAATCCAGGGCGAAGCCTTCATCGACCTGGGCCGTGACGGGCTCGAAGCCCGAGGCGACGTTGGGTCGCGTGACGATCTCACGCACGTAGGACCGCCCGCGCATGGTCGAGATGAGCGTTGATTGCCCGTTGTTGACCATCAGATAAGGCGAGTTGTGTTCGCGATAGTCGCTGCGGCGGCGAATCTCGCCCAGCAGGACGGCGGCGTCCTCGCGGGCCAGGACCCAGGCGCTGATGCCCGACGTCTTGACGGGCACGGAGCGCAGGAGCCGCTGGGCCGATGTCCGCCAGCTTGGCGTGTCCAACGAGACGACCCGCGTCGAGAACGTGTAGGTAGCCGCCTCGCTGCCAGTGAATCGCGCGACCAGATCGGCCACGATTCGCTGCATGTCGGGCGTGTGGTAAACCCTCAGCGTGCGTGGGCCGGCCGACAAGATCCCGAGCGGCTCGGTGTGCCACGCCTCGTAGCCGGTTTCGAGCAGAATCCAATCGACCAGGGCTTGCTCTGGCCGCTTGGTGCTCGTGACCCGAGCCGTGTAGGAGCTGATATCGTAGTCGCGCCAGACCTGGCCGGCGTCGTTTGGCAAGCCCGTCGGGTTGACCGAGCCGCGGGCGGCGTTCGACCGATCGACGCCCGAGTTGGCCGGCGGTGCAACAGGCCGAAGCGGCGACTCGCCCGACGCACGCCAAGCGGGCGAGCCCTCGGCGGCCATGGCGTTCGGCGTCGAGGGGATGACCGCGATGCAAGCCGCGCATCCGGCCGCGAAAAGAAGTTGCCGCAACATGCTCAGCCTCCGTGCCAAGAGCCCTCGGATGACCCCTTGCACGGGTCTACGGCCTCGCGCAGCGTCCGTGCAGGAAATCGCATTTTGGCCGGTAGTATAGGTGGTATGCCGGTGGCCGGGCAATGCCGAAAATCGGGTCGGGCCACGTCAAGCGGCCGATGATGCGGGGCGGGGCTATGGCTGCGGCTTGCCCAGAAGGGGCTTGTGAGGCCGGCGGCCGGGTATGGCGCCCAAAAAAGAAAGCGGCGTTCAACACCACGGCGATTCTCCAAGGAACACCCGGCAAGGTTACCGAGGTGGGTCCTTGGGAAGAATGGCCGCACTGTCGAGCGCCGACAGGCACCTAACTCCTGGACTCAGCGTGACTTTCACTTCAGCGAGGGCGACGGGAATCGAACCCGCAACCACCGGATCGACAGTCCGGTACTCTAACCAATTGAGCTACGCCCCCAACGCCTTAAACGCCCAATTATAACCCCAAATGGGCTTCTCGCAAGTGGAGCCGCGGCCCAATTTCTGACCTAGAGTTTATTGAGGGCCACCATTGCGCCGCGGGGCTTGTTGACTTCCACACCCCCCCCTAATTATGGGTCAATTCTATCGCCAAGCCTTGCGTTATTTGGATCGTTTCAGTCCCCAGGAGTGGCTCCTGGTGCTGGCCGTTGCGATGATCGTGGGCGCAATGTGCATGCGAGGATATGGATCTCGGTCGCGCTGATGAACGCCCGCGTGCCCGTGACGATTCAGAGGAGTAGCTGACCGACCATGGACATCTGGCATATTGAAATTCCGGCGCCCGTCGCCATGGCCATGATGGCGGCCCTCGGGTACCTGGTGAGCCGTTGGAACCGCCCGGTCAAGAACGACATTGTCGTTCGGTCGCGGCGTGAGCTGAAGCGTGCCCAGTCGGTAGCGGCCGAGCTGGAAAAGATTGCGTGGAATGTGCGGCAAGACCTGGCGAAGCATCATGCGAGCGTCTCTCGCTTCAAGGAACGGGTGAGCCGCTTGAGCGACGGCCACGAGGAGGCCAGTTGGAAAGAGCTTTGCCGAGAGGCCGAGAGCATTCTGCGACCAACGCTGCAACTGGCCACACAGATGGCGAGCGCGTACGACCAGATTCGTCAGCAGGGGGCCAACCTGATGACGTTCACCGAGGTCCGAACCGATCCCCTGACGGGCGTGAATAATCGCCGCGGGCTGGACGAGACGCTGACCTCGCAACTGGCCATGATGACCCGATACAACTCCTTTTTCGCGGTCCTTATGCTCGACATCGACCACTTCAAGCAGGTCAACGACCGCGAGGGACATCTGACCGGCGACCGGGTTCTTCAGGAACTGGCGCGATTGGTGGACGGGTGCGTGCGCGAGACGGATATGGTCGGTCGCTACGGCGGCGAAGAGTTCGTCATCGTGATGCCTCAGACGGACCTGGCGGGGGCATGCGTCTTCGCGGACCGGCTGCGCGCCGAGGTGGCCGAAAGGCTTTCCGTCACCGTGAGCGGCGGCGTTGCGGCCGCTCTCGAGTGCGACACGCCCGAGACGCTGCTCGGCCGAGTTGACGCCGCGCTCTATGCGGCCAAGACGGCCGGGCGGAACCGCATCTACGCGCACACCAACGGCGTCACTCAGCCGGTCGTGGCCGAGAGCGCCGTCGTTACGCCGTAGCCTCAGAATCCGAAGCCGAATCGGACGACCGGCCCCGGACCGTAGAAGCCATTCGGGTAGTATCCATATCCGAAGTACGGCACATATCCGAAGTACGGCGTATCTCCAAAGTACGGTGCATATCCGTAGCCGTAGTAATACGGAGCGTAAGGCACGACGCGGCCCGGCCGATAGACATCGTAGCGGTAAGGCCGATAGACGTACCAGCGGTTCGGACCGCTATAGTAGGCCGGATACCGATAGACGAATCGGGCCACCGGAGTCGCGTTGACCTGACGATCCGCGTTGCCTAACAAGGTCGCCGCCTGGCCGCTTGCCGCCGGCTGGTCGGCGCGGACCAGAGCCGCCCCTAACAGGACGGCCGCGGACAGACCGCAGAGCAGTAACATTGAACGAAACATTGCAGGCTCTCCTCGTCTGATGAGCATGCCATTGGGTGCATTGCGTGTCTCGCGTCACACAGAAATTCTACAGCGGGCCCCATGATCGGAGAGCCCCCGCGCGAAAGACGCCCGCAGCGGTCCGGCGAGCTAGTCCATTTGCTTGCCTGCGGAATCGCTTGGTGGAGTCGCGGAGCTTAGCCCTGCGCGGCGGCCAAGTCGTCCAGCGCGGCCAGCACGGCCTGGATCGCCGCCGGCAGGGCCGCTTCGACCGCGGGCGTCAAGGTCTCGCTGAAGGTCAGCACATCGGCCGCCTCGATGCCGATCAGGTGAATGCGGCGGCTCTCGGGCAGGTGGGCCCCGGCCTGACGCCCAAACGCGAGGGCCGTTGAGAGATTGACGTCGTGGGCCGAGGCGCTGCGCTGGGTGGGAATGTCATCGGCGGCCAAGCGATGAATCGTGCCGGGCGGCGCCCCGGTTTGGATGGCGTCGACGACGACGGCCGCGTCGAAGCCGATCATCCGCTCCATCAGCCGAAGTCCGCCCCAGTAGTCCTCCGACACCTCGACATCGGCACGGTCGGCCAACCGCGACTTGAGTTGCTGCGCGATACGCAGCCCGACGCTATCGTCCGTCACCAGGGGATTGCCGAGGCCAATGAGCAGGATTCGCATTCGTCGATCCCTCGAAGGTCAATTTCGCAGCGGCCGAATCGCAACACGATCGGCGACCGTGGCCCCGCGCGAGGCTACGGCTTCACAGCGGTGGCGGGCGGGCGGTCCTCGGGGCGTTGGCCCCAGGCCATGTTTGGCTCGGGTCCCATCCGGAGCACAAGTTGGCCGCCGCCGGTGATTTCGGCATGGCTTAGCCAGCATCGTTGCAGGGGTTTGCCGTTCAGCAGGGCCGACTGGATGTAGACGTTCTTCGGCGAGTTGTTCTCGGCGACCATCGTGAATGTTCGCCCCTTGTGGAACTTTGGGTCGAGATGGATTGTCGCCTGATCGACGAGCGGACTGCCGAGCACGTAGACGCTCGACGACGGATTGACCGGGTAGAGGCCGAGGGCGCTGAAGACGTACCAGGCCGACATTTGACCGCAATCGTCGTTGCCGCACATGCCATCGACCCGATTGTTGTACAGGGTTGTCATGATCTGCCGCACGCGCGCTTGCGTTTTCCACGGTGCGCCGGCGTAGCAATACAGATAGGCGACGTGATGGCACGGCTCGTTGCCGTGGACATATTGGCCGATCAGGCCGGTCAAGTCGGGGCTGCCGGTGACCGCCATGCGCGAATCCTCTTGGAACATCCGGTCGAGCTTTGCGATGCAGGCCGCGTCGCCGCCCAAAAGACCAATCAGGCCGGGGACGTCGTGCGGCACGAACCACGTGTAGTTCCACGCGGTCGCCTCGGTGTAATCGTCCCAGACCAGGACGTTCGGCTCGAATGGCGCGCGCCACTGGCCGTCGGCCAGACGCCCGCGAGCGAATCCGACGGACGGGTCGATCACGTTGCGGTAGGCCTGGGCACGGCGTTCAAACAGCTTGGCGTCCTCGGTTTTGCCGAGCGCTCGTGCCATCTGGGCGACGCACCAATCGTCGTAGCCATATTCGAGCGTCCGCGAGACGGATTGCTTCTTGCGGTTTTTTTTGTCCGACGGGACGTAGCCGAGCCGGCGATATTCGCCCAGGAAGCTGCGGTCCTGCATCGAAGTGGCTCGGATGGCTTGATAGGCGGCCTCGGCGTCAAAGCCGCGAAAGCCCTTCAGGTAGGCGTCCACGATGACCGGGATGGAATGGTTACCAATCATGCACCAGGTCTCGTTGCCGGCCAGCGACCAGAGCGGCAGCAGATGCTGATCGAACTGACGCTGGTGGGCCAGCATCGAATTCACAAAATCATCGACGCGATGAGGCTGGAGGATCGTCAGCAGCGGGTGCTCGGCGCGAAACGTGTCCCAGAGCGAGAAGGTCGAGTAGTTTTGGAAGCCGCCATCGGGATGGTCGGCATGGTCGAGGCCGCAGTAGCCGCCGTCGGCGTCGTTGAACAGGGTCGGCGCCATGGCCACGTGGTAGAGCGACGTGTAGAAGGTCTCCCGAACGGCCTGGTCCGACGTTTTGATCTCGATCCGCCCGAGCAGATCGTTCCAGCTTCGCTCGGCGGCGGCGACCGTTCCGGCGAAATCCCAGCCGGGAATCTCGGCGGCCAGGTTCTTTCGGGCTGCCTCGACGCTGACGGCCGAGAGGCCGACCTTGACGAGGATCGGCTCGGACACATTTTGAAAACGTGCGCGGAGCAACACGCACTCGCCCGACACTTCACGGTGTCCGTTTGCGGCTTTCCCGCCGGCTTGGGTGAAGGTCAACGGCTTGAAGACATTCTTTTCCTCCGTTCGCTGTCTTTCGCGTGCGGTGACGCGGTCGAACGGGCGGGAGAACTCGGCCGCGAAGTAAAAGGTTTTGTCGTCGGCCCAGCCGCGGCTTTGGCGATAGCCGACGATCCGACGGTCCGATTCGATGGTCGCGCCGCTGGCGACCGTGTGATTGCCGATCCCGCGATCCACGTCAATCAGCAGCGAGACCGGCTGGCCGGCGGGAAAGGTATATCGGTGGAAGCCGGCGTGGGCGGTGGCCGTCAACTCGGCCTTGATTCTCGGCTCGCCCAGCAGCACGGAGTAATAGCCTGGCCGCGCCGTCTCGTCGGAATGAGAAAAAGGGAGCCGTGGATAGCCGGCCGTGTCGAACGTGTCGGCGTCGCCAGCCAGCGGGATGACGCGAACGTCGCCCAGGTCCAGGCAGCCGGTGCCGCTCAGGTGCGTATGGCTAAACCCGAGGATCGCCGTGTCGTCATGGCAATAGCCGGAGCAGCCTTCCCAGGTGCCCAGTCGCGTATCGGGGCTGAGCTGCACCATGCCAAACGGGACGGTCGCGCCGGGATAGGTGTGGCCGAAGCCGCCCGTGCCGATCATGGGCCGAGCCGATTGCCACGGGGTCGGCTCATCGGCCAGACAGGGACAGAATGCGAACAACAACAGGGCGACGGCAGCCCCGACTCGAACGGTTGGCATGATGAGTCGACCTCGCGGCGACAGGCGTTTTTACCGTTGCCTGCGTCTCGCGCAACACGCGTTTCCTGGGCGTCACCCCCGGCGCCGCGCACGATGGGACCGTGGCGCGAGGCAAGCCATGGGTGTTTTGCGGGACGGAGGCTCGAAGATGTGCAAAGGCCATCCTATCAGAGCGCCCGGCTGGATGCCATTGGCGTTGGAAGATTCCCCGTGGCGTCGAATGGCAATTCGCGTGGTTCGGTGAGAATATCGAGGTCCGGCCGTTGGGCCGCTTCGGCCAGAAAGGCGGCCGAGCATTCCAGTTCGGCCAGGTGCAGCGTGTCGGCGACCCAGAGCAGCCTGGCGTCGGCCGGGCGAGTGAGGCCAATGGTGTCGAGCGCGGCGGCCAGCATGGCACGGTCGGTCTCGTAGTCCAGCGGGGCCATCGCCGCGCCGATGTGGCCGGAGATGAGGCCGTTCAGCCGCGTGGCCGCCAGGTCCGCGTCGCGAAGCATTTGTGAGCGGCAGAACTCGGCCATGCCCCAGCCGTGCGCGTTGCCATGCGTGCCCTCGCTCAGACCGCGCAGGGCGATGCGCCGCACCTTGGGCCATTCGTCGTCCAGGGCCTTGTGATCGTTGAACTTTCGGCCGATCACGTTCGGATCCATGCCAGTGCCGCTGATGTCCTTGCCGATGCGATCGACCAGCAGGACATCGACCTGTTTGAACGGCAACGGCGGCAACAGGCGTTTGGCCAGGGCGAGCAGCTCCTTTTCACGTTGCTCGAACTCGTCAGCCCGCACGGCCTCGATACGAGCGGTCTCGTCGTAGGCGTTTTCGACGATGCCGACGCCGGCCAGGATGCGGCATCGCCGAAGCACTTCGCCGGCGACGCTGCGGACGATCTGCCCGAAGCTGTAGTCCAGGATGGCTCGATGGTAAACAGTGGCCCCGTCGCGTTTGCCGAGCCCGATCAGGAGCATTTTCATCAGCCCGCTTTCGATCGTGCCGCAAAAACCCGTATGCGGTTTCACGCGATTGCAGACCACGACGTGGTCGGCTTCGGACGCCAGGCGGTCGAAATGAATCGGAAAGCCTTCGGCCGCGCGGCCAATGACGACGGTCTCCATGCTCGACCGGATCGGGCAACCGAGGTACGATTCGGTCATGCCGTAGGATTCGACGAGGCGGCGCTGGCCCTCGGCCGTGCCGCCGCCGTGGCTGCCCATCGCCGGCACGAGGAACGGCTTGGCGCCCAGCGTCTTGAGGTGCTCGACGATCGCGCGAGTAATCGGGGCGATGTTGGCAATGCCGCGGCTGCCGGCCGTGATGGCCACGCTCTGGCCGGGCTGAACGGTTCGGCCAAGCTCCAGCCGTTCGAGCTGCCGGCGGACTTCGGCCGGCACATCCTCGACGCGAGCGGATTCAAACGTCTGACGCACTCGAAAGACTTTGGGGAACTCGGCCATGCTTGGGTCGGCGATTGCCTCGGTGTGCGGAAGCGGCCTGCCCGTCATTGGGCGATGATTCGATGCCGTCGTGTTCTTGGCGCGGGCGGTGTCGCCGGGGCGCTGGTCAAGGGGTCGGCCGCGCCGTCCAGCGGGGCGCCGACTTGCGTGCCTTTCAACCGGGCGCCGATCTTCTGGACATAGTCCTTGGAAAGCTCGAAACCGATCCACTGCCGCCCCAACTTCTTGGCGACCGCCAGCGACGTGCCGCTGCCGCCGAACGGATCGAGGACGATTTCGCCTGGGTTCGACGAGCAGCGGATGATGCGGCCGAGAAGTTGCTCGGGCATTTGGCAGCCGTGAAAGCCTTCGCGCTCCTTGAACGTGCCGGCCACGCGCGAAAAGAACCAGACATCGTGATCGACCGTGAAGCTGTCTGGCGCATCTTGGGGGCGGAGAATCCAGGTATTGTCCGGAAGCCGGCCCTTGGGATTCGCCCGCTTGTCGCCGTAGACCAACTGCCGGGCGGACGGAACTCGAATCGCCGGATCGTCGGCGTTGAACGTGAACTGTTTCGGATCCTTGACGAAGTGGAACAGGTGCGTGTGGGAGCGGCTGAACCCTCGGGCACAGTTGACGCCGAACGTGTAGTACCAGATGACCCAGCTTCGGCAGGTGAAGTGGCAATCGCGCTGGGCCGCAAGCTTCAGCTCGGCGGCATATTCGTCGCCGATGGCCAGCCAGAAGGTGCCGTCCGGTTTGAGCGCCCGCGAGACGCCCGCCATCCACGCCCGGCTCCAGTCGAGATATTCGTGGTCGGACCGCTCGTCGTGATAGACATCGTACTCGTAGCCGATGTTGAACGGCGGATCGGCGAAGACCAGATCGACGCTGCCCGGCTCGATCGCGTTGAACAGCTTGACGCAGTCGCCCTGATAAACGCGGTCTGTTTCCATCGCCATGCGGGAGTCCTTTGAAGCCGATGCCAAAGCGAGATTATACTGTCTGGTGAGCCGCATTGACCAGCGGTCGAGCAGGCGGGGCAGCCCTGGAACCCTACGAAGGGCTGGCAACGGCGACAATCACCATGCCCTTGCGGTCGGCGAACTCGATGACGGCCGTTTGGTCGAGGAAGATGGTGCGGCCGGCTTCGACGGCCAGGACCTTGCCGCCAGCCGCGTGGAGCGTTTCGAGCGTCAGCAGGCCAATCGTGGGCACGTCGAATCGCATGTCTTGCCGCGGCTTGGCCACCTTGACGACCGTAAAGCCGCCGGCCGGGCAGAGCGAACCGGCCCGACGAATGCACTCGTCGGTTCCCTCGACCGCCTCGACGGCCAGCACGGCCTGATCCTTCACGGCGACGCTCTGACCGATGTCGAGCCGGCCCATTTCCTTGGCCATGCGCCAGCCGAAGGCGATGTCCTTTTGTTGCCACGCGCTTGGGCCGCGGCGCGTCAGTTGGCCCTCGGGCACGAGCAACTCGGGCGCATAGTCGGTGGCCGGGGCGAAGTGCATTCCCTCGCCGGCAAACTCGTTGACGACGGCCAGCAGCAGCGAGTCATCCCGGCAGTCTTTCTTTCGCGTCAGAAAGTGCGGGGCGAACATGCGGATGGTTCGCAGGTCGGGCAGGTGGCGAATCCAACCAAATCGCTGGAACAGCCGCACCTTGAAGATCTTGCCGGCCATGGTCACTTCGGTGACCCCGTGCCGTTTGAAGTAGCGGATGGCCGTGCTGAACCGACCCAGCCCAAGCCAACGGAAGTCGTCGCACAATCCGACCAGCGACGGATCGGCATGGCCGATCGCGCCCAGGCAGTAGACCTCGCAACCCTGCTGGCGCAGCGCCTCGGCAATCATGACCGGATAGCGTCCCCAGCCAGCGATGAGACCGACGCGACGTTTTTCAGTTGCGCAAGGCATGGGGGACGAGAGCAATGAAAGCCTGAAAGCCGGCCGGCAACCGTTTTCCTTTAGGCCACCGCCCGGTGGCCGTCGGTCGTTTCGTCGTCAGGCGGATCGTCGGTCTTGATGGCCAACTTGTTGGCCACCGGCGACTCCTTTGCTAGCTGGTCCACGGTCCGCTGGAGTTGCTTCAGTTGGCGTCGCATCTCGGGCAGCTTGCTGAAGGCCGCTTGTTTCAGCTTCTGGTCGCGTTCGGGCGTGGCGGGAATGCCGATCATGCGGAAATCGGCCGGCACGTCGTTCGTGACGCCTGCCATCGCGCCCAGCACGGCCCGGTCGCCGATGTGGACATGGTCGCGGACGCCGACCTGGCCGGCCATGACGACATAATCGCCCGTGGTCGTGCTGCCGGCGACGCCGACCTGCGAGCAGAGCATGTTGTGGGATCCGATGCGGCAATTGTGGGCGACCATCACCAGGTTGTCGATTTTGGTTCCCTCGCCGATCACCGTGGGGCCGTAGGTGCCGCGGTCGATGGTCGAGCCGGCGCCGATTTCGACATCGGCGCCCAGGACCACGTTGCCAAGCTGGGCGGAAAGCACGTGCCGGCCATTGGCGAACCCGTAGCCGAACCCATAGGCGCCCAGCACGGCGTTGGCGTGGATGATGCACCGCGGCCCGACGATGGTCCGCTCGTAGAGCACGGCGTTCGCAAAAACCGTGACGTTTTCGCCGATGTGCGAGCCGGCCATGATCTGCACGCCGGAGTGGATCGTCGAGCCGGCGCCGATGGTGACGCCATCGCCGATGGTGGCGAACGGATGCACGTCGACGTCCGAGCCGAGCACGGCGGTCGGACTGATGGCGGCCTGCGGGCTGACGCCGATCCGAGTTTGCCGCAACGGCGGGACAAAGTATTCGACGATGGCCGCAAACGCCGCGTGAACGTCGGCCACCTGGATTGCAGCCATTTGCTGCGGGACGTAACCGGGCGGCGCGACGACGGCCGCGGCGCGGCAGCCCTGCAAGAGGTGGCTTTTTTCGATTCGATCGACCAGCGTGATTTGCCCGGCTTCCACGTCCCGCAACGTCGCGGCACCGAGGATCACCATCTGGCCATCGCCGACGATCTGCCCGCCGACTAACGCGGCAAGTTCGGCAAGGGTCGCCTGCATCGTGCGGGTTCCTTTTTATACGCGCCACCCGTGGGCGACGGAGGTATCCTCACCGCGGGCGTGAGGCATGTTGTTCCAGACAGGCTCCATTCGCGGCCCCCGAACGGGAGGGGCCAGGAAGAGGGAGCAATAGAATGTACTGAAATCGCGTCAACCCGGCAAGAGCAGCCGACTTTGCCGAAGCGGCGACGCACAACTGGGTAAGCACGGTGAGTCGGGGCGAGCCGCTTGCGGTTACGAGGCCGGCTGGTTTATCCTGGGAAGTGTTGAGTCGCACCCCTGCACCCCCTGCTGTCGAGGCACGTTCCGAATGAGGTCCCGGCCCGCTTCTGTTGAGCCAAAGCACGATTTTGCCAGTTATCAATCGCTCGCGAGCGATGAGCTTTCGTCGCGGATTCGCCGTGTGAAGGCCGAGCTTGGTCCACGGCTTCTGATCCTGGGTCATCATTACCAGCAGGACGAGGTCATCGAGCTGGCCGACCTTCGCGGCGACAGCTACGGGCTGTCCCAACTGGCAGCGAACAACGAGTCGTGCCAAGCGATCGTCTTCTGCGGCGTCCACTTTATGGCCGAGACGGCCGACATCCTGGCCAACCGGCCCGAGCGGCTTGCTGAGCGCGGCGGTCAGCGTGTGACGGTGGTGCTGCCCGACGCGGCGGCCGGCTGCTCGCTGGCCGACATGGCCGACCTTGGCCAAGTCGAGCGTTGCTGGCAGGAGCTGGGCGAGGTGATCGACACGGCCGATCTGATGCCGATCACCTACGTCAATTCGGCCGCTGCGCTGAAGGCGTTCTGTGGGCAGCGCGGCGGGCTAGTCTGCACGTCCTCGAACGCCCGGGCCGCACTGGATTGGGCCTTTCAGCGTCGCCGGCGCGTGTTGTTCTTTCCCGATCAGCATCTCGGTCGAAACACGGCCCGGGCGATGGGCATTCCGCTCGACGCGATGCCGCTTTGGGATCCGCGACTGGAGCCGTTGGGCGGCGCCGCGCCCGAAGCTATTCGCCAGAGCCGTGTGATCCTCTGGAACGGCTATTGCAGCGTCCACCAGACGTTCCGGCCAGAACACGTCATGCGGTTTCGCCAGAAGTTTCCCGACATCAAGATCATGGTGCATCCCGAATGCACGCGCGAGGTCGTGGAATTGGCCGACCTGGCCGGCTCGACGAGCAAGATGATCGAGACGGTCGAGAAATCGCCGCCTGGAACGCGCTGGGCCATTGGCACCGAGCTGCACATGGTCAACCGGCTGCGGCGCGAGCATCCCGAGCAGGACATCCACCTGCTGTCGGCGGCCGCCTGCATGTGCACGACCATGTTTCGCATCGACCTGCCGCACCTGTGCTGGGCGGTTGAAAACCTGGCGGCCGGCACGCCGGTCAACGTGATCGAGGTCGAGCCCGCCACGGCGGCCGGCGCGCTCGAAGCGCTCCAGCGGATGTTGGAAGTGCGCTGACAGGGTGACACTGACGGAGCGGGGCGTGCGACGGGCGCTGCCGGGGAAAGTCTCGGAAGGGCCCAGACGAATCGCTGGCACATTCCGCGGCGTCTCCGCGCACACTTGGCGCGTTCTGGGATCTTAGCCCATCAGCCGTCCGCAGTAGGAAAACTCGACGGCCAGGGCCGTGGCCATCGCGGCAACGTCCAGCAGCTTCTCGTGCTCCTGACGCTGGCGTAGGCGAAGACGCAACGCACCGGCCCGGTCCTCCAATTTCAGGAGAATCGCGTTGGCCGCCTCTTCTTCGAGCGACGACCAGCGGGTCAGGCGTTCCAGCAGTTCTTTATGATGCTTCTGAAGCACGTCGCGGGCCGAGACGGCCGAGTTGCCCGTCAGGCGTGGAAAGACCAGCCGCAACTTGTTGTCCACGAAGCCTTGCGCGGCCGACCGGAACCGCTCGGCCCGCTGACCGTAGTGCTCGGCCAAGGGGACGGTCATTTCGTCGACCGGATTCAACAGTCTGCCGCTCGTGCGACGCGGTTTCCGCTTGCGGATATGCCGCATCAGGGCATCGACATAACGGAGCTTCTTGAGCGCGGGCCAGTAGTGATAGCGGCGGCGCCAATTCGAGCGTGGGGTCAGCCACACGGCGAACGTTTCGGCGAAGTCTTCGTCCGGGTGTTTCTGGGCATAGGTTCGGCCGTATTGGCCGGCGTAGATGTGGCGGACGAACTCGCGGCTTTCCGGTTGGGGGTGAAAGACCTCGCGGTAAGGCTTGGAGAAGGGGCCGAAGACTTCCGCCCAGCCCGGGTCTTTCCAAAGCCGGTAGGCATAGCTGATCGTGTGGCCCGCCTCGTGACGGAGCAACATCATGATCATGGCCGCGTCCTCGATCTCGCCAGTCTGCTCCTCCTCGATCTTGGCCAGCCGGCGGTCGGCCAAGTAGAAAGGAACGCCGATGACCGGCACGCGGTCGGGACATCCCCAAGTGTCGGTCAGGTAGACCGTTGGCCGGAACTCCAAGCCCTTGGCGTCGAACTCGCGGTACAGGCGGCCAAGGAACGGCTCGATCGGCGAACCTTCGACCTTCAGCCCCAGGTCGCAGACCCGACTGTGAAGCAGTTCGCATCGAACTGTCTCCCACGTGTTGAACGGGAGTAAAACGTTCGGGTCGGCCATGATCTTCGTTCTCGCGCGAGGTGCTCGCCGTTCCGTCCAGCCAGACAAGCGACGCCACCATTGGGCGGCTTTGTGAGCGGGCTGCGGCCGGAAGCGCCTCCATCGCCATTCTAAGACCCGCCAGCGGCACCAGCAACACGGACTGAGCAAGGCCACCGGGGGCCCCGTTCGATGGGAGCGGAACGCGGATTCGCTCTAACCCGTTTCCCCAGAAGCTTTTACAACACGACGTGCTGCGCGACTTCAGATGGCGAGAGACCGCATGTTATGGTCTCAGGACGCGCAACACCACCCCTATGGCGGATGCGTGTGCCATCGGTCTGGACGGACTTGACCCTTGAACCGGGCGGGCATCGGGTCTAAAGTGGGCACGCCCATGTTTGATGCATTTTCGGACGTTTATGACGCGATGATCGATTGGCCAAAGCGGCTCGCCCGCGAAGGCGCGTTCTATCGTCGCTGGTTCGAGCGGTTCGACGTGCGGAACGTCGTTGACATGGCCTGCGGGACCGGCCGGCACGCCGCCATGTTTCACGAGTGGGGGTTGCGCGTCGAGGGGGCCGACCTGAGCAAGGCCATGATCGACCGAGCGGCGGCCGTGTTCGGCGAGCCGGAAGGGCTCCGTTGGGTCGTCCGCGGATATGAGCAGTCGATCGCCGCGACCGAACCGTTCGACGCGGCCATCTGCGTTGGCAACTCGCTGGCCCTGGCGTCCGACCTGGCTGCCGTGAATCGGGCCATTGATCGTGCGCTGGCGGGCGTCCGGGACGGTGGGCTGTTGATCGCGCACGTGCAAAACGTGTGGCGACTGCCCGACGGGCCCTGCGAATGGCAAAAATGCCTCCGCGTGACGCTGTCGCCGTTGGAACAACCGGCCCGCGACGCGATTGTCGTCAGGGGCACGCACCGCCACGGCGTCTGCTGCTACTTGGAGTTGGTCGTCGCCGATCGGGCCAACGGGCGGCTGCTGCATTCGGAATCGACCCGGCTCGTGGCCTTGGAAGCAGGCGATCTTGAGCGAATGGCCATCGACGGGGGCGCCAAGGTCGTCGAGTTTTTTGGCGGTTACGACCAGCAGCCTTATGATCGCCAGCAGAGCCTGGACTTGGTCATGGTCGCCCGCAAGTAGGCTTGGCGACTGGCTGGCGCGCTGTTACATTGGCAAGCTTACGTAAAGCTGAAGGAAGTACATCATGGCTGACGAGCGTCGAACGGTCATCACGGGAATGAGCGTCATTTCGCCCTTGGGCAGCACGCCCGAGTCGCTTTGGGATGGGCTTTCAAACGGCCGAAGCGGCGTCGGGCCGCTCTCGCTGGGCACGGACGGCCAGTTGCCAGTTCCTTTCGGCGCGCAGGCCCAGCAGTTCACCGGGGCGATCGACGACTTCGGGCCGCTGGAGAAGGACCAGAAAAAGGCGATCCGGAAGGCCCTGAAGATGATGTGCCGCGAGTGCCAGATGGGCGTCGCCGCCTCGCTGCTGGCCTTGAACCACGCGGGTCTGAAGCCGGGCGACGCCGACCCCGAGCGGAGCGGCATCTCCTTTGGCACCGACTACATGCTCTCGGTCCCCGAGGACTTCTCGGAAGGTATGATCCAATGCCGGGACGAGCAAGGGCGATTCCAGTTCCCGCACTGGGGACGCGAGGGGCTCTCCAAGATGGAGCCGCTGTGGCTGCTGAAGTATCTGCCGAACATGCCGGCCAGCCACTTGGCCATCTACACCGATTTCCGCGGTCCCAACAATTCGCTGACGATGCGTGAGGCGGCCGCGAACGAGGCCCTCGGCGAGGCGTGCCAGATCATCCGTCGCGGCAGCGCCGACGTGATGATCGTCGGCGCGACGGGCACGCGGCTCCATCCGATGAAGATCGGCCACGCCGCCAGCCAAGAAGAAGTCGCGCGGGGCGATGGAGATCCGGCGACCTTCTGCCGTCCGTTCGATCGCGATCGGCGCGGCATGGTTCTCGGCGAAGGGGCCGGCGCGATCGTGGTCGAAGAGCTTTCGACGGCCAAGGCTCGCGGCGCGACGATCTACGGGGAGGTTGTCGGCGCGGCGAACAGTTGCGTGGCCGATCGCCACTTGCTCGCCCGGCGCGATCGCGCGCTGCAAAACGCCATGGAAGCAGCGTTGCATCACGCGGGCGCTCGGGCCGACGAGATTGGCCACGTCCACGCCCACGGCCTGAGCACGCGGAGTTGCGACGTTGACGAGTCGCGGGCCATTCGAGCCGTGTTTGGCAGCCGGTCGGTGCCGGTGGTTGCCGCGAAGGGCCATCTGGGGAACCTGGGCGCCGCCGGCGGCATGGTAGAACTGGTCGCCAGTCTGCTGAGTCTTCAGCAGGGTCGCCTGTTCCCGGTTTTGAACTACACGACGCCGGACGCCGAGTGTCCGGTGGCCGTGGTCACCGACGGCGGCGTTGCGGCCGGCGACAGTTTCGTCAATCTGAGTGTCACGCCGCAAGGCCAGGCGGCCGCCGTCATGGTGCGGCGGTGCGGCTAAACGGGGCGACCGGTTGGGGCAGTCCGCACGCTCAGTCGTGCTCGAAGAGCATTTCCTGGACGTCGACGCCTTGCAGGGCGGAAAGCTTCTCGCCCAACTCGCGGCACGTCGCCAGATCGCCGAACATTTCCAACAGGATCAGGCCGCGAGACGAGCAGACGTCGGCGTCGACGTGATGCAGCCCGATCCGGGTCTTGATGTTGCAGCCGTACTCGGTCAGCAGCTTTTGCACGGTCGGAGCCTGGTCGGCACGGTTGGTCACGTGAACACCGAGGACGAGATGGGGGGCTTCCATGAGTGGATCTCCTTGATGGGCGGTCCTTGTAGAGGGCGTCGGATGGGGCCTCAATATCGACGAATCGCGGTAACGCCGATGTGTCTCGGCCCGTCCGGCCGGTAACGTCTAGGGTCGCTTGAGATATTTCTGGTAGGCCGCGACGGCCGACTTGTCGCAACGCTCGTTTTCGACGTGGCCGGCGTGACCGCGAACGTGGGTGAATTGAACCTGGTGGCGGCCGAGCAGTTCGTCCAACTTGCGCCAGAGGTCCTCGTTCTTCACTTCGGCCCAACGGCCTTTCTCGCGGCGTCGCCAGCCGTTCTGCTTCCATTTGGGCATCCACTCAGTCAGGCCCTTGCCGACGTAGGTGCTGTCGGTCACAAGCTCGACCGAGGCGGCCCGCTTGAGCGCCTCGAGCCCTCGGATGACGGCCATCAATTCCATGCGGTTGTTGGTCGTCTCGCGTTCCCCGCCGGACAATTCTTTTTCCTTGCCCGAGGCCGTGTGGCGCAGAATGAAGGCCCAGCCGCCGGGTCCCGGGTTGCCGCTGCACGCCCCGTCGGCGAACAACTGCACGTCGGCGGCGCTGGGTGAAACGTTCGTCGCGGCTTGGAGCCGAGCGGTCCCGGCGGTTCTAGGTTGCGTGCTCATGCGTTCTGGCGGTCTCGAATCGCTGTCTGGAAAACTCCTCGATGTCGGCGGCAATCGCGCCTTCCGTTCGCGGCTGCTCGTCAAGGCACCACGGCAGCCGCACGGTGAACGTGCTCCCCTTGCCCAGTTCGCTTTGCAGCAAGACTTCGCCGCCCAGCAGCCGGCACAGCTCCTTGACGATCGACAGGCCGAGACCGCTGCCGGAATGCTCGCGGGTCATGGCGTCGCCGGTCGGCACGGCCGTGCGTCCCTGGCGGAACTTCTCGAAGATGGCCAACTGGTCCTCGGGAGCGATGCCGACGCCCGTGTCGGCGACCGAGAGGAGGAGGAAGTCGTCCGGCCCACGGTTGGCGTTGACTGAGATGCGGCCGCCCTCGGGCGTGAACTTGATGGCGTTGCTCAGCAGATTGTTCAGGATCTGCTGGACGCGCGACTGGTCCTGTCGCATGGGCGGCAGCCCGTCCTCGATGCGGCATTCCAGGTCGATGTTCTTCCGTTCGCTCAGCGGTCGGGCCAATTCGCATTGGGTCGCGACGACGTGGCCGACCTGGAATTCGCTGGGCCGCGTCTCCATCTTTCCGCTTTCCATCTTGGCCAGATCGAGAATGTCGTTGATCATCTCGAGAAGCGTCTTGCCGGACCGCTGGATGTTTTGCACGTAGCGCTTCTGCTTGTCGTCGAGCGAGTCGGCCGAGGCCAGCACCTCGCTGAATCCGAGGATGCTGTTCATCGGCGTGCGGAGCTCGTGGCTCATGGTGGCCAGGAAATCGCTCTTGAGCATGTTCAGCTCGTAGAGCCGCATGTTGGCCTGGGCCAGCTCGTCCACTTTGCCGTCGAGCGTGATGTTAGCGTTCCGCAGTTCCTCCTGGGCGTCGATTAGGTGGCGCAACATGCGATTGAACGCGACGCCCAATTGCTCGAATTCGTCGCCGGTGTGGATCTCGGCCCGCAGCGACGTGTTGCCGCGGCTGATGGCGTCGCTCGTATCGCGCAGGTGGCGCAGCGGCTTGGCGACAACGTAGCGGATGATGGCGTACGAGGCGACCATCGCGAGGAAGACTGTGACGATGGCCGTGGCGACCAGGATGGCCCGATTCACCGAGATCGTGTCGCGGGCGCGTTCGGTCGAGATGGCCAGCCGGGCGACGGCCATGAGGTCGCCCTCGGTCTCGGCCACCGACTTGCCCACCGGCGGATTTTGGAGCGAGGAGTCGCCGGTGAGGTTGCTGGCCGGCTGATGGCAGCCGTTGAAACAGCGGCTTTCGGTGGCGCGGATTGGCTGGTAGTAGTAGTAGGTGTTGCCATCGCCCGACGACCGCTCGGCGAACTCGATGGCGTTCGAGCGTTTCCGCGGCTTGTTTTCCAGGAAGCGTTTAAGAAGCCGTTCCTCGAACGCCCCGTGCGGCGCGTAGTCTTTTTGCCCGCCCTCATGTGTGGCGGGCGGTTTTGGAAGGATGAACCGCAGTTCGTACGGCTGCTTGCTGAACGCGGCGGCCAGGCTTTGCACGAACTGCTGCGATCGCTCGTTTTCGAGTCCCTTCCAGTGCTGGACCTGCATTTCCTGATCGACCAAGAGCCGGCCCGTTTCACGATTTTGCTCGTTGACGATCTGCTCGGTTCGCCCGCCGTAAAGCCAGAAGGCGGCGACGATGACCAGAAACAGCCCGACGCCAAACATCAAGAGCAGCTTGAGCTCGAGCTTGGTTTCGCCGAAAACGGTCTTGATCGAGCGGTAGGACATGGCCAGGGCATTTTACGACAAAGGGGAGGTTGCCACCAGTGGAACAGAGGGCACGGGCGCGGAACGGGGGGCCGCGGCCATCGGCGACCGGCCGGTTTGTCAAAACGGTTGGCGGTCGTTAAGATGCTGCGAAACAGGCTCCTGGACTTCGCCGGTGATTTGATGGAACCGCTTTCCGACTTCGCTCCCACGGCAACCCTGAAAAACCTGCGATTGCGGGCCGAGATGCTGCGTCGGCTGCGGACGTTTTTCGACGATCGCGGGTTCTTGGAAGTGGAGACGCCGATCCTCTCGGCCGACACGGTCGTCGATCGGCATCTCGATCCGTTCAGCGCGAGCCTCTGCCCTCGGCCCGAACCGAACGGCCCCCGTTTCTGGCTTCAAACGTCGCCCGAGTTCCACATGAAGCGGATGCTGGCGGCCGGCCTGGGACGCATCTACCAGGTCTCGCACGTTTTTCGACAGGAGGAGGTCGGCCCGCTGCACAATCCCGAGTTCACGCTCGTCGAGTGGTATCAGCCGGGCGATGGTTTCGACGAGGGGATGCAGCTGACGAGCGACCTCTGCGTGGCATTGCTGGATTGCGGTCCGGCCGATCGCATCAGCTATCGGGAAGCGTTCGAGCGTTACGCGGGCATCGATCCGTTGACGGTCGATGGGGCCGCGCTCGTCCAGGCAGTCCGAGCGTCGGGCATCGAAGCGCCGGCCAGTCTTGATCCGGGCGACCGCGACGGCTGGCTCGATCTGCTGATGGTCGAACGGGTCCAGCCGCACCTGGGCGTCGAGCGGCCCGCGCTGTTTCACGATTACCCGGCGAGTCAGGCCGCGTTGGCCCGGGTTCGGCCCGACGATCCGCGGGTGGCGGAGCGGTTTGAGCTTTACATCCGAGGCATCGAACTGGCCAACGGCTACCACGAGTTGCTCGACCCGGCCGAGCTTCGGGCGAGGAATCGGCAAGCGAACGCCCAACGCGCGGCGGACGGCAAGGCGTGCCTGCCCGAGGAAAGCCGGCTGCTGGCCGCGATGGAATCGGGATTGCCGGCGTCGGTTGGCGTGGCGTTGGGCTTCGATCGGCTGGTCATGCTGGCGGCCGGCGCTCGCCGTATTGCCGAGGTGGTGGCGTTCCCGTTCGATCGAGCTTAGAATGCCTTGTGTCGGTCGTTGGAACCATCGAGGACCCTGAAACGAAGCGAGTCAGCCTCTGATGTCGAACGCCTTGGATCCCTACCGTGAGGCCCTGGTGATTGAAACGAGGACCGTCTGGCCCTTGGAACTTGCCAACGCGCCGCAGGACGCCTTGAGGCGTCGGCCGATCGAAGAGCGATTACACGCCGACCCGGCCAAGGCGGCCGAGCTCGAATATGTCCGTCTCCACGCCGGCTTCGCCCGCAAGATCACGGTCGCGGCGGCGGACCTCGAACGGCTGCAACACGTCAACTGAGGCGTTCGATGGAAAACGTCCGCGTCAATCTGGCCGACCGGAGTTACGACATCCAAATCGGCGCTGGCAATCTGGCCGACGCCGGGCGATTTCTGGCCGAGCGGGCCCAGGCAACCCACGTCGTTCTCGTCACGGACGACAACGTTCACCGGCCCCATGCCATGCGGGTTGCCGAAAGCCTTGGCGAGCAGGACATCGAGGTCGAGGTGATCGTCGTCACGCCGGGCGAAGAGAGCAAGTCGCTCGACGTGGCCGCAAGCCTTTGGGATGGGCTGCTCGAACTGGGCGCCGACCGGCGAACCGTTGTCGCGGCGGTTGGCGGCGGGGTTGTCGGCGATCTGGCCGGCTTCATTGCGGCCACCTACGCCCGTGGTCTGCGTTTTTTCCAAATGCCGACGACTCTCTTGGCTCAGGTCGACAGCTCGGTGGGCGGCAAGGTGGGCATCAACCTGTCCGAGGCGAAAAACATGCTCGGCGCGTTCCATCAGCCGCTCGGCGTGCTGGTGGACACGGCCGCGCTGGCGACGCTTCCGGCCAGACAGTACCGGGCAGGCTTGGCCGAGGTCGTCAAATACGGAGCGGTTCTGGACGCGACGCTGTTCGAGCACCTGGAGCGAAACGCCCCCGCGATCATGCGGCACGACCAAGACGCGCTGATCCCGGTCATTGCTCGCTGCTGCCGTCTGAAGGCCGACGTAGTCGAGCAAGATGAACGCGACGCAACAGGCCGGCGGGCCGTGCTGAACTTCGGCCATACGTTCGGCCACGCATTCGAGACGCTGTCGTGGCGAACGGCCAGCAGTCCGCTTGCTGGCGCTGGCACATCGGGCAACACTCTATTGCATGGCGAGGCGGTGAGCATTGGCCTGGTGTGCGCCGCTCGGTTGGCCGAGCGTCTCGGTCGGGTCGATCGGCAATTCACGGCCCGGCTCCAAGCGTTGCTGGAACGGTTCGAGCTGCCGGTCGCCGTGCCAGCGTTCGATTCGCAAGCGATTCTGGACGCCATGATGCGTGACAAGAAGGTCGAGCACGGCGAGCTCCAGTTCGTGCTGCCCAGCGGATTGGGCCGTGCGGAACTGGTCGGCGGTCTCTCCCCGAATGATCTTGTGGCGGCAATGCGACGGAAGTGACGCTGTCGCGATTTCGCTCCGTGTTCTCGGTGTCTCTGCGGTCATTTTTCGAGGATATCATGGTCAACACGGATGCAGACCGCCGCGAGCCGGCCGAAGACGGTCTTGCCGACACGCTTCGCCTTTGCCTGACGCCTGGCGTGGGGCCGACCCTTCGCGGACGGTTGCTCGAGCGATTTGGATCGGCGGCGTCTGTTCTGGCGGCGGCGCCCAGTCAACTGCGCGAGGTTCAGGGCGTCGGCGAGAAACTGGCTCGCAAGATCGCCGAGACCGATCCTTCGATTGACATCGAGGCCGAGATCGCTTTTTGCCGCGAGCAGGGCATCGACATTCTGACCGAATCGGACACCGGCTATCCGCGGGCGCTCCGCGAGATTTACAATCCGCCCGGCGTCCTGTTCGTTCGGGGCAAGATGAAGCCGGCCGATGCGTTAGCGGTTGGCATCGTCGGCACGCGTCATGGCACGCAGTACGGCCTGCGGCAGGCTCAGCGTTTGGCCGCCGGGCTGGCTCGGGCCGGGCTGACCGTCATCAGCGGCTTGGCTCGGGGAATCGACGCGGCCGCGCATCGCGGCGCGTTGGAGGCGGGCGGCCGGACCATTGCGGTCCTGGGCAGCGGTGTCCTCAACGTCTATCCACCCGAACACGAGGCGTTGGCCACCGAGGTGGCTGGCCAAGGGGCGGTGCTGAGCGAGTCGCCGCCCAAGACCGAGCCGTTGGCCGGCATGTTTCCACAGCGCAATCGGCTGATTAGCGGCCTTTCGTTGGGCATTGTCGTCGTCGAAGCGGCCGAGCGAAGCGGCGCTCTGATTACGGCCCGCCATGCGATGGAGCAGGGCCGCGAGGTGTTCGCCGTGCCGGGGAATGTGGACAGCCGGGCGTCGCGCGGCTGCCACCAACTGCTCCGCGACGGGGCCAAACTGGTCGAATCGGTCGATGACGTGCTCGAAGAGCTCGGGCCGCTGGTCGAGGCCGCGCCGCGCGACGACGGCCAGGTGATTCACCATCCGGCCGAGCTGCTTCTGAACGAGACCGAGCGACAGGTGTTGGCGGCCGTCCACGGCGAGGCGACGCAAATCGATCGGATCGTCGCCGACACGGGGCTGGCCGTCTCGCAAGTGCTATCGACCGTCAGCGTCTTGGAGATGCGTCACCTGATTCGGCGTCTCAGCGGAACGACCGTTCTTCGGCTTTGACCCGGCTTGAAGGCCCGGCCATGAGCGATCTCGGGCCATGCGTCGTCGCCACGGCAGCGACGGATTGTCGGCTTGCGACCATGTCCGTGGACCGACCGTCCAGCGGACCGGCTTGGAAATGCCGATCAGCAGCACGAGATTCGATGGAAACGGTCCCTGCATCGCCATACTGAATTCTAGGTTTTGCAGGCGACGCAGCGGATGCGGAAAATACTCAGCCTCGCGCCATCGCACCGCGGGCCGGAGCGATGGCCGCCAGGTCAGAGCATCTCGACCGGATCGACATCGACGATCCACTGCACGTCGTCGGGCGGCTGCAGCCCGGCCGTGGCGGCGGCGACGGCCGACCGGAGTTGGTCGTCGGGGCCTTGCACCTGGATCTGAAACCGGTAGCGCCCCCTGAGTCGGGCAAAGGGGCACGGCGCCGGGCCAAGGACGCGGGCGTCGGTCCCTGGCTGCTGCAAAGCGGCCGACAACCGCTCGGCGATCGTATTGGCGAAACTGGCCGTGATCGGCTCGGATCGCCCACGAATCACCAGTCGGATCATGTCGGCGAACGGCGGATAGCGGAGCATCTCGCGGATTGGCAGCTCTCCGGCGGCGAACGCCGCGTAGTCGTGTCGCACGGCCGCACGGATGGCGGGATGATCGGGGCTGAAGGTCTGCACCAGGACGCGACCGCCCTTCGGCCCACGGCCGGTCCGACCGGCGACTTGCGTGACCAACTGAAACGTTCGTTCGGCGGCGCGAAAGTCCGGCAGGTGCAACGCCGTATCGGCATTGATGACGCCGACGAGGGTGACGTTCGGAAAATCGAGTCCCTTGGCGATCATCTGGGTGCCCAGCAGGATGCGGACCTTGCCCGAGCGGAACGCGGCCAGCGCCCGCTGATGGCTGCCGGGCGTCTGCATCGTGTCGGTGTCCATGCGCAGGCACAGCATGTCGGGGAAGCGCGCGCGCACCTCGGCTTCGAGCCGCTGGGTGCCGAGGCCCGAGTAGCGAATGCCGGTGAATCCGCAGGTGGGACAGGCCGTCGGGGCGGGGACTTCGTAGTCGCAATAGTGGCACAACGCGATGGCCTCTTTGCGGTGATGCGTCAAGGCGATGTCGCACTCGGGACAACGCACGACGAAGCCGCACGCGGGACACTGGATGTGCGTCGAGAAGCCGCGACGATTCAGCAACAGGATCACCTGGCCACCGTCCTCGAGCGACTCGCGCATGGCCGAGAGCATCTGGCGGCTGATCGCGCCGCTGGAAAGGCTGCGGCCCCGCTCGACGCGGAGGTCGATCGTGCCCACGGTCGGCAGCGGCCGGTCCATGACGCGACGCGGCATCTCGACCAGCGCGTAGCGGCCCGCCTTGGCTCGGCGCCAGCTTTCCAACGACGGGGTGGCCGACCCGAGCACCAGCGGAATGTTTTCGGCTTCGGCCCGGGCGACGGCCACGTCCCGGGCGTGATAGCGGGGGACGCTGTCCTGCTTGAAAGAGCTTTCATGCTCCTCGTCGAGCACGATCAGCCCGAGATCGGGCACTGGCGCGAAGATCGCGCTGCGAGCGCCCACGACGACCGGGGCCGCCCCTTCGGCGATCTGCTGCCAAGAAGCGTGCCGCTCGGCGTCGCTCAGATGGCTGTGGAGAACGGCCACCGCGCCGAACCGACGGCGAAACCGGTCGACGGTCTGCGGCGTCAGGCTGATCTCGGGCACCAAGACGATCGCCTGGCGGCCGAAACGAATCACTTCCTGAATGGCTTGAATGTAGACTTCCGTTTTGCCGCTGCCGGTCACGCCGTGGATAAGAATCGTCTGGTGGCGACGCGCGTCGAGCGCCTTCACGATCGTCTTCAGCGCCCGATCCTGGTCGGGATTCATCACGAGATGTTTTTCGCAGGCGGCCGGCATCTCCTCGGGGAGCCGCGTGTTGACGCGGCCCGCGTGGGCGCGAATCAGGCCTTTGCGTCGAAGCGACGTGATGGGACCGGGGCCGCAACGCGCCGCGCGGGCCAGCTCGCCGGGGGTCATCGGCCTTTTGGCGTCGGCCAGCGCTCGAAGCGCGTCGAGCTGCTTGGCGGCCAGCTTCGGCGGCGTACCGAGCTTCTGCACCGCATCTTCATCGACCGAGAGCAGCGTCGTCAATCGCGTGCCGGCCTGGATGCGCACGCCCGCCGGCAGCACGGCTTCGAGAACGGCCGCCCAATCGCACAGGTAGTGCTCGGCGATCCAGCGTGTGAGCCGGAGCATGGCCGGGCGGAGCAGGCTGCGTTCGTCGAGCACCGAACTGAGCGGCTTCAACTTCCGGCGGCCCACGGGCTGGTCTTCGAGCCGCACGCAATAGCCGACGACTGGGCGATTGCTTGGGCCGAACGGCGCCTTGACGCGGCGTCCCGGCTCGACCGATGCCCGGAGCCCGTCGGGGACGAGGTAATCGAACTCGCGGGGAGGGCCTTCGGCCAGCACCACGGCGGCCACCAGTTGGCGGCTCTGGTCGTCCAGTTCCCACGGCTCGGGCTCGGTCTCGAAGAGTTGTCGCTGTGGGACAGGCATAATGCCCCAGCATAACGGATCGAAAAACGGTCCGGAAGTTGTGCGATGGCGGGCGTGGAACGGATCGGTGTTCGATTGGTCGGGTCCGGCTGGAGATCGCGGCCCCTTGACCACCACGGGAGGGGGCTGTTAAACTGTTGTGTTTGCAAATTTCCAACACCGAGCCATCGAGGTTGTTCCCGTGCCTGTAACTTGTGTGATCGGACTCCAGTGGGGCGACGAGGCAAAAGGGAAAATCGTCGATCTGCTGACCGAACGGCATGAGATCGTCGTTCGTTACCAGGGTGGGGCCAACGCCGGACATACGGTCGTCCGGGATGGCCGGACCTTCAAGCTGTCGCTGATCCCGAGCGGCATCTTCCGGCCCGAGGTGCAATGCGTTGTCGCCGCCGGCGTCGTGCTGAACCCGGCCAGCCTGCTTGCCGAGATCGACGGGCTGAAGGAGCTCGGCGTGAAGATCGGGCCCAATCTGATGCTGAGCAACCGGGCCCACGTCATTTTCCCTTGGCATGCGGAAGAGGATCGGCTGCTTGAACAGCAATGTGGCGACGAGCCGATTGGCACCACGCTCCGCGGCATTGGGCCATGCTACCGCGACAAGGTTGGCCGTGGGCTGGCCATCCGCCTGGGCGACATGTATCGGCCCGAGTTCCGCGCGCAGATCGAGCGTATCCTGGGCGCCAAACGGCCGATTTTCGCCGCATTGGGCTCGACGGCCGGAATGCAACTCGACGCCGAACAGATCTACAACCAATACCGCGACTACGCCGACCGTCTCGCGCCGCACGTCGCCGATACGACCGCCTATTTGCTCGACGCGGTCGAGTCAGGCAAGCGGCTGCTGTTTGAGGGCGCTCAGGGCGCGCTGCTCGACATCGACCATGGCACGTTCCCGTTCGTCACCAGCAGCAACAGCTCGGGCGTGGGCGTTTCCGTCGGTTCCGGCGTCCCAGGCCGACACATCAACCGAGTGCTCGGCATTCTCAAGGCCTACAACACGCGCGTTGGCGGCGGGCCGATGCCGACTGAACAAGACAACGAGATTGGCGAGCAGATTCGCCGCCGCGGGAACGAGTACGGCACGGTCACGAAGCGGCCGCGACGCTGCGGCTGGTTCGACGCCGTGGCGGCACGCTACACGGCCCGGCTCAGCGGGGTCGATGGGCTGGCCGTCATGTTGCTCGACGTGCTGAGCGGGCTGCCCGAACTGAAGATTTGCACGAGCTACGAACTGGACGGCCGCCGCACGGCCGAATTTCCCGCCCACGCGGACGACTTGCGTCGTGTGACGCCGGTCTACGAGACGCTGCCTGGCTGGCAGGACGATTTGACGAACGTATCACGGCTCGACCAGTTGCCGGTCAACGCACGAAAGTACGTCGATCGGATTGGCGAACTGCTGGGCCGTCGCGTTGACATCGTCTCGGTCGGTCCTGACCGGCGCCAGACGATTTTCGCGGAGTGAGGTGGAGCCTCATGCCGATTCGCCGCTTGCCCACGAGCCTGATCAACAAGATCGCCGCCGGCGAAGTGATCGAGCGGCCTGCCAGCGTCGTCAAGGAGTTGATGGAAAACGCGGTGGACGCGGGGGCGACGCGGATCGATGTCTCGATCGCGCAAGGCGGGCTGGAAATGGTCCGCGTCATCGACAACGGCTCGGGCATCGCGGCCGACGAGTTGTCGCTTGCGCTCGCACCGCACGCGACAAGCAAATTGGGTGACGCCGAGGATCTGTTTCGCATCGGCACGCTCGGTTTTCGCGGCGAGGCGTTGGCCTCGATCGCCGAGATCAGCCGGATGGTGCTGCGAAGCCGGACGCCCGAGAGCGAAAGCGGCGCCGAGCTGGAGGCGACCGGCGGCGTGCTGGGCGAGCCGATGCCGTGCGGCTGTCCGGTCGGCACGGCGATCGAGGTGCACAATCTGTTCTTCAACACGCCGGTGCGGCGGAAGTTCCTTCGGACGACGGCCACCGAGTTTGGCCACGTTTCGGAGGCGTTCACGCGCATTGCCCTGGCCACGCCGCGGGTGCACTTTACGTTGCGGCACAACGACAAGCCGGTGTTCTCGCTGCCGGCCGAGAGCGCGTGGCTCGATCGGATCGCGTTTTTTTTCGGCCGCGAGTTGGCCGAGAAGCTGATCTGGGTCGAGAGCGTCGAAGACGGGGTGGGGATTTCCGGCTACGCGGCCCACCCGAGCCAGAGTCGCAGCCACAACCGAATGCAGTATTTCTTTCTGAACGGCCGCCACATCCGCGACCGCTCGCTGCAACACGCCCTGGGCGAGGCCTATCGGGGACTGCTGACCGTCGGTCGCCAGCCGATTGCGATGCTGGCGATGACCATGCCGGCCGAACTGGTCGATGTGAACGTCCATCCGACGAAGCTCGAGGTCCGCTTCCAAGATTCGGGCAGGCTTTACAGCCAGCTCCTGGCCACGCTTCGCGCGAAGTTTCTCACCAGCGACCTGAGCACCCACGTCCAATCGGGCGGCGACGAGTCGGGCATCGCGGCCAGCGACGATCCGACCGGCGCCCATGACGCGGGCCACGGCGCCCAATTGCGGCAGCAGTTGGTCGATTGGGCCAAAGGCAAAGTAGCCTCTTGGGGATCGGAGAGGACAGGGCACGACGGGGAGCGAGCAGGGACGACCTTGGGCGATGCACGGTCCGGCGGTTCAGTCTTCACCGGCCACGATCCGCTCGCGTTGCGGCGTCTCGATCACCCGGCGGCGCCGGCGGACTCTCGGCCGGCCGGAGACGCTTGCTTGGGATCGGACGCGTTGCCGGCGACGAAGCCCGCCTTGCAGGTCCACAACCGCTACTTGGTGACCGAGACCGACGACGGCGTGACGATCATCGACCAGCACGCGCTGCACGAGCGGATCTTGTTCGAGCAGCTTCGCCAACGGGTGGCCGCCGGCGCGATGGAGACGCAGAACCTCCTGGTGCCCGAGCCGGTTGCTCTGAGCCCGACGGAGGCGGCGGCCGCGCTCGAGCATCGCGATTTGCTGGCCGGTCTGGGCGTGCAAATCGAGCCGTTTGGCGGCGAGACGGTCTTGTTGAGCGGTTATCCGGCCATGCTGGCCAACATGAATCCGGCCGACGTGTTGCGGTCGCTCTTGGAGCGGATCTTGGCGGGCGTGAAGCGACCGGACAGCGGCGATCTTTTGGAGGAGCTGCTGCACACGATTGCCTGCAAGGCGGCCGTCAAGGCGGGCGAGCGACTTGCGCCCGAGGAAATCGCCGCCCTGCTGGAGCAGCGGCATCTGGTCGCCGACGCCCACCACTGTCCACACGGCCGGCCCACGGCGTTGGTCTTCACGCGCGACGAGCTTGACCGGCAGTTCAAACGGCTTTAGCGTCCACGCCGTGGCCCCAAATGGGGAAGGGGGGCGCGCGGTCTGCGGACGAAGGAGGCCTGGCACCGGTTTGCTTTCCTGATGGAATTTGCCAGAATAGAGGGTAGCGACGGTCGACCGTCGCGATCATCCACTTTCTTCAGAAAACGATTCTCTCCATCGCATTATGATCTGCGTCAGCATTGGCCGTGGCCGGCATCGACACGTCATCGCCGAGTATCGACATCTGGTGGATCAGGGCGCCAGGCTGGTCGAGCTGCGATTGGACTACATCAACGGCGAAGTCAATTTGAAGCGTCTGGTGGCCGACCGGCCGTGCCCCGTGTTGATCTCGTGCCGTCGCGCGACCGACGGGGGGAAGTTCGCTGGCAGCGAGGAGCAGCGTCGGCTTCTGCTGCGAAGCGCGATTGCCGAGGGGGTTGAGTACGTCGATCTCGAAGAGGACGTGGCGACGTCGATTCCGCGTTTTGGTCGCACGAAGCGCGTCATCAGCGTTCACGACTTCCGCAAGACGCCCGACAATCTCGAAGAGATTCACCGCCGGCTGTGCGAGTTGGACCCGGACATCGTCAAGATCAGCACGATGGCCAACCACCCGCACGACAACCTTCGGATGCTGGAGCTAATTCGGCGCAGCAAGGTGCCGATGATCGGCGTCTGCATGGGCGACATCGGCACGCCCACCCGGCTGCTGGCCGGCAAGTTCGGCGCTCCGTTCAGCTATGCGACGTTCCACCACGAGCGCGTCCTGGCCCCTGGCCAGTTGAGCTTCCAGCAGATGACCGAAACCTATCACTATGACCAGATCAACGCCGAGACCGAGGTCTACGGGGTCATTGGCGACCCGATCGGCCATAGCCTTAGCCCGCTGGTTCACAACGTGGCGTTCCGTCGCGGTGGGCTGAACAAGGTGTACATCCCGTTCCGCATTCCGCGTGAGGATCTGACCTGGTTCATCGAGAAGGCCGGGTCGCTGGATCTTCGCGGACTGAGCGTCACCATTCCGCACAAGGAGGAGGTCGTCAAACGGCTGACCGAGGCGGACGGCGCGGTGCGCGGCATTGGCGCGGCCAACACGGTCATTTTCCAGGGCAAGAATCGGCTCGGCTACAATACGGACCATCGCGCCGCCATGGAGACTTTGGAGGACGTCCTGGGCGGTCACGAGGAAGCCATCGCCAAGCTGAAAGGGAAGACCGCGCTGGTGCTCGGGGCGGGCGGCGTCGGCCGCGCCGTCGTCTACGGTCTGACCCGCCGAGGCGTCAATGTGGCCGTCAGCGACGGCGTCTCGCGTCAAGCGCTGACTTTGGCCCAACGCTACGAGTGCCGCTGCGTCGAGTGGGCGGCCAGGCACTCGGTTGCGGCCGACATTTTGTTCAACTGCACGCCGGTCGGCATGCACCCGAACGTCGACGAATCGCCTTTCGAGAAGCACCACCTGCGGCCGACGATGATCGTCTTTGATGTCGTCTACAATCCCGAGAACACGCTGCTGGTCAAGGAAGCCCGGAACCGGAATTGCACGGTCATCACGGGCATCGACATGTTCGTGCGTCAGGCGTGCCGGCAATTCGAGCTGTTCACGGGCCGCGAGGGCCCGGCCGAATTGATGCGAGAGACGCTTCGTCGCGCGATCGGAGCGGCGAAGTACTAGGCGCCGGTCGAAGCAAGACGCCCGCTTCCGCGTCGAGACGGGAGGCGTGTCTGGGCAGCCGCCAGGCGTCGATCGCCGCTGGACGCAAGGGTGAGCGACACACCGCGAAGGCGGAGGTCCTCAGGCGTCGCGGTCTGTCTTCTCGGCGAGCCACGTCATGTCCTCGCGCAGCTCTTCGAGCGTCTCGCGAAGCCCGACGAACTTGCGGCGGAACCGACGCCAGGCCGCCCAGACGCCGACGGCGGCGGCCAGCAACAGACCGCCGGCCACCAGCAGCAACCAACCGGCAAAGCCGATGTTCCCGATGCCGGCCAATGCGTGCGCCAAGGCCACGGCCAGCACGGGCAGAACGGTCATGGCGACGAGCGCGGCCAGGAGCCAGCAGACGGCCAACCGTCGCAACGACCGCAGATCGGCCGACAATTCGAGCCGAGCCAGTTCCCAGCGTGCGGCCATCATTTCGCGCAGCTCGCGACCCAACGCGGCAATCTCCGCGCGGACTTCTTCGAACAAGGGCTTTTGCGACGGATCGCTCATGCGGAGTCCCCGTGATTCGAATCGGAAGCGTTCCACGCGCGCCGCAGTTCCTTCCAAAGCTGGCTTTTGAAGGCGGCCGTCGCCTGACGCAACAACATGCGGCCCAGCCGAGGCGCGACGCGCCGCGTTCGGAAGCCGGCCGAGACGGCCAACCCGGCGCCGACCGCGGCGGCCAGCGACAAGCCTGGATAGCGAGTCACGTAGGTCCGCCAGGAGGCCAACTGGCGCGCCTGGTCTTTCGCGGCGCGGAGCCGTTGGTCGATTTTTCGGCGGGAACGGCCGATGCGCATGTGCAGCGCTCGCTTGCGATCGCACATCTCATCACGGCGGGCGGGCGTGGACATGGACGTGAAAGCCATCTCGTGGTTGCCGTGGACTATCGTCGGAAGATGCGTCCAAGCCAGTAACCGAGCAGAGCGGCCAGGGTCAGGCCGGCGACTGGATGGCGTTTGGTCGCTTCGAGCGTGCTGTCGAGTATATCGCCGACGGTCGTGCGGCGAACGGCCTTCATTCGCTCGGCCGCTTGGCCACGGACGCGGTCGTAGAACGCCTGGGCCTTTTCCAGTTCGTCCTTCGCCCGCTCGAGCGCGTCGGCGATCGAGCAGTCGGCGGCCGAGTCGTCGCATTTGGCGGCGGTGGTTTCTTCGCTCACGGCGGAAGTCCTTTGCGAGGGTCGTCGGGCATCGGCAGAAAGTCGGCGGCCCCCGTTGTCAACGATGCAAGAGTCCAGTGAAGCGAAAAACCAGTGCCGGCAACGGGAGCCGCTTCCTCAAAACACTAGCTTACACGGAAGGTTTGAGACCTCGCGGCGCACGAGGCCCAACCGGCCGAGTCGTTCGACCGGCACATTCGTTGCAATCGGCCCGGCAGGCTATTTTTTGGCGGGCGCGTTGGCTGGCGCGGCTTTGTTTGCAGCCGGCGCGGCCCGTCTGGCATTGCCCTGGTTCAGTCGGTCCTCGTACCCGCCGGTGCCGCAGCCGGATGAAAGCATGAGTCCCAAGAGGCCGAGGGCCAGCGGCAATCGCCAAAAGGCCCAGGTGCGAGGGACGCCGCCGATCGATCGATGCGTGTGCATAACAAGACTCTCGTTGCTAATCGGTTCAATGCCCGATTATAGTGCCTCGAAAGGCCGGCGGCAACAATCGACGGCCGGTCGCTACTGAAACGCCAGCCAGCCGAAGCCATCGGGCAGAACGGCGATGGCCGCAGGCGTATTCCAGGACTGGAAGCCGGCGCGCGGCACGATCCGCTGGATGCCGATCGCCCAACTGTCGGAAGGCTGCGGCGCGCGGCCGACAAGCTCTTTGAGTGGAATTGCCGCCTCGGCGGTCCAACGGTCCTTCGCACGGCTCGACGCGACGAACCATGTCGGGTTCCACGTGACGTCTGCCCAGCAACGGTCGAACGTCCAGCCACGATCGTCGATGGCCAAGTGGTAGAACGTCGAGTAATCGCGATCCACGTCCAGGAACAACTCGACGCGATCGTGCCCCGAAAGGTCGGCGTCGCGCGAGCGCGGGCCGGGCGAGCCGTCGTCGCCGACGCTCGTCCGAGCGGCTCGTCGGCAGCTTATGGCCACGTAGAGGAACTCGGCGTCGTAGGCGAGCATGACTTGGGCCGGCCAGCCGTCGTCATCGCCCTGGGCGCTGCGCAGCACGGCCGGTTTCGCCTTTTGCCAGAATGGCTCGTCGAGCCGCCCGTCGAGATGCGGCTTGGCATCGGTTTTCGGACAAGGAAGGAGCGGCTTGAAGGGGCGGTTCTTGCCTTCGGCGCGGGGCAACTCGGCCTGACCGCAAGCCCACCATGCGTCGCGGCCGCCGCTCCGGCACTGAGCCATCCAGAGGCGGTCGGCCTGGCGGTCCTGCCCCAAGCCACGATAGGCCGCGGCCAGCGGAAAGCGTACGCCGGGCTGAGCGAACCATTCGAACTGGGTTCGCTCGATCTGCTGGCCACAGGCGACGGCCCGCTCGCGCCATTTCGCCTGCCGCGAGGAATCGACGCCGGCGCGCAAGGCGGCCTCGCTGCTGGCGTGGAATTGCAGGAGCCAGCGCAGCGCCAGTGGAGCGAGGGGGTGTTGCGGATACCGTTGCACGAGCGCCTCGAACGTCTCGGCCGCGATCGACCAGCGGCCGGTGCGGTAGTAATGATCGGCCAGTTGATAGATCAGTTGGCCGGCGCCCGACGGATCCAGGTCGCGGGTCAGCTCGTCGATTTGGGCCAATAGCTGCTCGGCCGAGCCGCCGCGGCGTTCGGCCATCGCAATGACGGCCTGCGCCTGGCGGCGTTTTCGCGTCATGCGTTGCAAGACATCGAGTCGGTCCAACGGCGGCGCCGTGAGGGCCCGACGCGACTCGCTGGCCGGCGTGATCGATAGCCCCGCGAAAAAGTCGCGCGGCGGCGAAGCGGCCGCGGCGCCGACGAGGGTCTGAAAGCCGAGGATTCGCGGCGACGGCTCGAACTGGTCTCGCAGCAGGCCGCGCGGTTCGGCCGCCACGTCGTCCAACGACCGGCCCAGCACGGGCATGAACTGAGCCGTGACCAACTCGATCGTGCCACGCTCGCCTGGCGGTGTTGCCACAGCGACGCGCGCGACCCGCCAGGCGGACAGCCCCGCCTCGACGATCTGATCGGCGAATGCGTTCGAGTCGGCCGCTTCGGCGACGGCCTTCAGCGTGGCCTCTTGAATCAGGGCCGCCAGCGGGTCGTCATGGGCGTTGTGCGCGTCGCCGATCACCAAAACGGTCGGCCGCCAAGTTCGGATCGTCCGCACGATCCGGGCACGCAGGTCGTCCAGGCCGTGCCCGTCGTTCACCCGGTCCCAGGCGTCGATGATGGCTTGCCGTTCCACGCGCAGACCGGCCTGACGGAGCGGGAATTGCCAGGCGACTTCGGCCGCCGAGCCGCCGGCGCGGACGACCGCCTCGTGCAGACGGTCTGGCAACGGCACATCGCCGCGCGGCGTCACCTCGATGTCACGACGCCCCAGGACATCGATCACCGTACGGTAGCCATCGCTGCCAGCCAGCCGTGCGATCAGCTCGAACGGGACGTCCTCGGGATCGGCGAAGACGCCAAGCACGGCGGCCCGGGCGCCGTCGCCGTGTTGATGTCGCCACGTTCGTCCGCCGTCGTCGGTTGCGAGGATGGTTCCCAGTTCGCCGGCGGCCCAGCCATGTTGATCGTCGACGAACGTGATCGACCGCAGGGGGACCGTCGAGCCGGTGGCAAAGTCCTGCCAAGTTCGGCCGGCATCGGGCGTATGAAAAATGCGGGAGCCCGGGTTTCCGGCGACCCAGCAGCGCGTTCCGCGCGCGGCGACGGCCGCGAGATCGAAATGGCGAACGGCTTTGACGAAATGGGCGCCGCCGGCCGGAACGAGCGTCAAGGCGGTTCCAGCGAGCGGTGTCGCGGACGGTTCGGCAGGCGCAGCGCCGTCCGGCGGTCGCTCGACGAGTCGCCGGACCCAACCGCCTTCCCCGACCAGCCAACCACGAGTCGGCGAGAGGAGCGAGGCGGCCGCGAGACTTCGGAGTTCCAAGTCGGCGGAGCGAATCGATTCGAGTTGTCCGCCGAGGATCAGCCCGGTGGCGCCGTTGCGGCCGGCCAGCAGGCCATTGCGCGGTCCGGCAAACGCCGCGGCGGTCCAGCCCGTCGGCGTATCGCCAACCACGGGGCGCCATGTCCGTCCGGCGTCGTCGCTCGTGAACGTGCCGCTGGGATACATGCCCGAGCGGCAACCGGCCGCCCAGCCGTGGCGTGGGTCGAAAAAGCCGATCTGCCTGAGGCATGGCAGGATAAGTTTGTCGTCGTGGGACCAAGTTTTTCCGCCGTCTCGCGTGCTGAGAACGACGCCCGAGCTGAGATGGGTGTAGGGCTGGGTCCGCCCGCCGGCCGCCCAACCGAGTTGGTCGTTGGCGAAGCAAACGGACGAGAGCGTGCAATCGACGCCGGAGTTTTGCGTCAGCCATCGCTGACCGCCGTCGTCGGTATGAAGGATGACGCCTCGATCGCCGACTGCCCAACCCTGCTTGGCGTCAAGGAAGCAGATCTGGTTGAGCCGCGCATCGCCATCCGCAGCGCCGACGGCCGCGGGCAATGTCGATAACAGCGACAGCAGGAGCGAGGAAAGCACGGGCCCATTTCACCGCAGGGGGCCCATGCGTGTCAAGAGCGCGGCGTCGGCGGTCGGCAGCATGGCTGGCCACGGCTTGGCCCGAAGCGACTCGCCGGTTAACGGGTCCCCTCGACCATGCGGGTGAGGCGGACCACCTGGAGGCGGACGGCTTCGAGGTCGGGGTTCAGCCGCAGCGCGCGGCGAAAGCACTCGAGGGCCGACACGGGGTTTTCGAGTTGGAGATACGCGTGGCCCATGCTCGTGGCGGCGACGAAGTGATACGGGTTGATCTCGAGCGCCTGGTGACAATCGCGGATCGACTCGATGAGCCGGCCCATCGCGGCATGAGCAATGGACCGCTGGTGCCAGACTTCGGCGAACCAGGGGGTTTGTTGCAACAGGGCCGTGGCGCGAGCGAGCGCCTCGCCGTGCAACTGGGCCGCGTTGAGGCGAACGATGGTGCCCAACTCGCGACGTTCGGCTTCGTCACCGGCGCGGGTCCACAGCGTGCGGATCCCGCTTTGGGCCAAGGTGCGCACCGTGCGATCCTCGTCCAGCAGGGCGCAGCCGAGCGTGTGATTCGCTTCGTAGTCGCCCAGGAAACCGAGGGCCAGGACGGCCGCACGACGAACCTCACGACTGGCGTGCCGCGCGAGCCGTTCGAGCGTGCCCGTGGTGTAGAGTCTGGCTACCTTCTGGACGAAGTTGCTCGAATCTTGTCGGTCGAGATGCTGTTGATAGAGCACCAGCAGAAGCGGGTGCCGTGTCGGATCGGTGCTCACGTGACGTTCCCTTAGCAGCGAGAAAAGCCGCGGGGCTACTCTATGGATTCTAATCAGGAGCGATGGCGAACGCCAACAAAAACCTGGAAAACGGCCCGTTGGGCGATGCCGGGATGATCGCCAAGGTAGAATGGAGGTGTGCCGCCACGATGATCGGGGGTCAAACCGTGCCAGTTTCTTCACCTATTACGCAAACCAAGCAGCCTTGGGTCGCGGTGTTTGCCGTGGCCTGGCTGTTGGGGGCCGCAGCGACCGCCGGGGCCGAAGAGCCGATCCACTGGCTTACGGGGGCATCGCTCGACGAACGGCTGGCCGAGCCGATCGACGTGCTTTGGGCGGAAAACCCGCTGCGGCCAGCCCTCATGCGGCTTTCCCGCGCATGCCGGGTCGCGATCCTGATCGACCGCCGGGTCGATCCGGGGCAGAAGCTCGACTTCTCGCTTCGGGGCGTCCCGCTTGGCGAGGCCCTGGAGACGATCGCTCGGGGGCGTCATCTTGGCGTAGCCCGGCTGGGCAGTGTGATCTATTTGGGGCCACGACCGGTGGCGGACCGCTTGCCGGCGGTGGCGGCCGCACTGGACAAGGCCGTGCGCCGGCTGCCGACGGCCTTGCAGCGGAAGTTTCGCCAGCCGAAGGCGCTCTCGTGGCCCGACCTGGCAACGCCGCGCGAGGTGCTTGCGGAGTTGGGTCTGCAGAACCGGTTTGAGATCGCCAACCTGGAGGAAATACCGCACGACCTTTGGGCGGCCGCCGAACTGCCGCCGCTGCCGCTCGTGGACCGATTGACGTTGGTGGCCATTCAGTTCGGACAGACGTTCGAGGCGTCGAATCGCGGTTCCAAGCTGATGTTGGCGTTGACGCCCGTGCCAAGGGACCTGCCGGCCACGTCGAAGGGGCTGAGTTCGTCGCGGCGACCGTCCGCCGGGTCAACGCATGGCTCGACGCCGGGCGAGGACCGCTTCACGATCAACGTGCGTGAGAAGCCCGTGGGGCCCGTCCTGCGGCAGCTTGCCGAGCGGCTGGGGTTGGAACTCCGCATGGACGAGCAGGCGATTCAGGCGGCCGGCATCTCCCTGGACCAGCGGGTGTCGGTGCATCTGGAGAACGCGACGGCGGATGAAGTCTTTCGCAAGTTGCTCGACGGCACGCGACTGAGCTTCCACCTGGGGCCAAAAGCGGTGGAAATCTTCCCATCGGAATAGCCGTTACAATCGTCATTTTTGACCGTCTCCGATCCGAGTGCGAGCTGTAAGCTATGCTTGCGCGTTGTGAGAGACGGATTGCACACGAACCATCTCTTGAACAACGTTTTGCTGCCTCACTTGGTCGGGATTCGTGGCCATGCCAAACACATTGCTCATCGTCGATGACGCTTTGATCGTGCGGGAAAAGATCAAGCAAGCTGCACTCAGCATCGGCTGGACGGTTGTCGGCGAGGCCTGCAACGGGCGCGAGGCGATCGAGCGATTCGCCGAGTTGCGGCCGTCGGTGGTGACCCTGGATATGGTCATGCCCGAATGCGACGGCATCGTCGCGTTGCAAGAGATTCTTGCGATCGACTCGACGGCGAAGGTGATTATCGTCAGCGCGTTGGGACAGAAGAACATTCTCAAGGATGCCTTCAAGCTGGGCGCATCCGACTTCGTCATCAAGCCGTTCGACTGGCGAACGCTTATCACGACGCTTGAGCAATTCACGACCCCCGAGACGACGGCAGCGGCCGGCGTGGCGCCGTCCGCGTTTGTTGCCGAGCCGGGGCCGGCCATCGCGTCTTAGGGGCCGAAAGCCATTAGGCCTTCCGCGAACTGGCACGCTCCACGGCCTGGACCCGCTCGTCGGACGTAATGTCGAAGACGGCGTTCCAGAGGGCCTCGTCCGCCGGCGTCCAGGCGCAGTTTCGCCGACTCATCGCGGCTCGGGCCGTGGGATAGAGGCGTTCTTTGCCGCGCCCCGTGGTGACAACGCCTTGCAGATAGCCGGCAAAGCTTGGCAAGAATCTTGGCAGCAGGTTGCCATCGCTGATGACGAAGGCCATTGCGCCGACATAGGCGCCCGTGTTCAGCAGCGTGCCGATCGACATTTTGACGTGATCGCCGATCAGCGAACCGACCTTGGTCGAGCCCGTCGGCACGGGCGTGCGGCCATCGAGGATGATCGAGACCTCCGAGTAGTCGTTTCGCAGGTCGCTGTTGGTTGTCAGCGCGCCCAGGTTGACCCATTGGCCGACGTAGGCGTGGCCCAGAAAGCCGTCGTGATACTTGTTCGAGTAGCCCTGGATGATCGACTCTTCGACCTCGCCGCCGAGGCGACACATGGGGCCGATCGAGTTGCCCTCGCGGCACTTGCAGCCCAGCAGCACGGAGTCGCGGCCGACGTAGCAGGGACCTTCGATGCGAGTGAACGGGTGGACCTGAACGCCTTCGTCCAAGTAGACCGGCCCGTGCTCGGCGTCGATGACGACCATGGGATGCACGACCGCACTGGGGGCGACGTAAACGTCCTTGCGGCTTCCTCGCAAGGCGTGCGGTTCCTCGACTGCGCCTTCGACGCCCGAGCAGCCAGCGGCGGCGAAATCCGCGATCAGCTCGGCCGAGTTGGCCAGGATCAGTTCCCAGGTATAATTCCAGGCGGCCGGCAGGCTTTTGGCGGCCGAGAGTCTCGTTTTGGCCGAGTCGAGCAGCGCGTCGATCGAGCCGGTGTCGAGGCGTTCGAGGTCGGCCTGAGCGATTCGCGCGTAGAGGACTTCGCCATCAGAATCGACGGCCACCTCGCTCGGTCCGCGCGGCGCGACGCGGAAGTCGGCGGCCTTCACCCGGCCGGCGATCAGCAGCAGGTCGTCGCCGCGAAGCTTGGCGACGTCGTTGACCGGCCACCGGCACTGCGTCTGGTACGCGGCGGCCATGTAGGGCGGAACGAAGCAGGCCACGTCGGCCATGCCCAGCTTGGCCACGAGCTTGTCGCCCAAGGAGGTCATGCCGCAACGCAGCTCGAACACGGGGCGGCTGAGCGCCAGCGGATGGAAGTTGATCCGCTTGGGGGTCAAGCGGTCAAAGAGAACAAGTCGCATGGGAACTCCTTTCCCTCGCGTGGTTCACTGGGCAGCGGAAACCGTATGCGGCCGGTGGTCCGGGGCCGCGCTCAATCCCACCACCACTGGCCCTTGGCCAGGTTCGGCTTGATGTCCTCGCGGAGCTTGCTGACCTTGGCCTTCTCGTCGCGGAGCAGGTTTCCGGAGTCGATGGCCTCGGACGGCTGAATTTTGACACCGCCGCCGACGGGCGTGCCGATCGTGTTGCCGCGCCAAATGGCGTTCACAGCCGATTCGACCGTCTTGGGGATATCGTAGGTTTCGACCGGGAAGAGGGCCTCGCTGCCGAGAAATTCCATTTTCCAGCCGGACTTGTCGTAGTAGTTTTCCGCCTGGATGTACGCGGCCACGACGGCCAAGTCGATCAGGTTGCGCAGTTCGGCATAGACGGGCGACCGGTCGGCCAGTTCGGCATACTTCTTCGTGAAGTTCATCACGAACATCTGGCTCGCACGGTTCCCCTTGCCAGCGGCCGCCTTCCGTTCGCCACCGCCGGTGACCATTTCGTCTTCGCCGACGAGCTTGACGCCGTCGCCGACCAGTTCCATCGCCAGCCGGTCGTCGCTCTGGCGAACACATTTGTAATCGGGCAGGAAGTACCAGCGCTGCAACGCATTGCGGGCGATGTCGCCGAGCTTGGCGCGCTCGACGTAGCTGGCCAACTTCACGGGCGGACGTTCCAGTCCGATGCCGATCAGCTTCATGCGGTAGTCGGCCTCGACCATCACCTGGGCGAAGTGCGTGCGGGGCGCGACACCGCTAATCGTGACGATCTGGTGGCCCAGACTGGTCCGCACTCCCTCGGCAATCGCGCGAATCTCGTCGTCCGATGGCGGACCGGCCAGGCGAACGCCGCGGACGTACTGCTGTAAGGCGGTCAGGCCCTCTTGGGTCGGATCGATCGAGCAGCCGATCATCTCGGTGGATTTGCCGCTGGGCGGAAACGCACGCAGGGCGACGGCCAGGTCCTGCAACTGGAGCACGGGGCGGCCACTGTCGATGCCGACCACGCGGCCCGATGGATCGGTGATCCAGCCCTCGGCCGGACCGGCCAGAACGATGTCCTTGCTTTCAGGGTAGTAGAAGACGTAGCGAACGCGGAGCAGCCCGGCCAGACGGCGCATCTCTTCGGTCAGGGTCCCCTGATGATCGAGGATCGCCTGCTCCAGGCGGTTCAGCGAGATCTTGCGGAGCTTGCTGTGGGCGGTAACTTTCGAGCCGAGCGTTGCGCGAGCGGCGGCGATCCGTTCGTCCTTGGTGTTCTGGTTGTCCCGGAACATCTTGGTTCGCAGCACGCCCTCGGCATCAACGGCGATACCGGCAACGCTGCTTTCGTCGCTGCTGTCGCTGGTGTCACTCTGTGCGATAGCCCGCGTGGCCAAGGCCAGAGTGATGGCTGCCGAGAGCGCGAGGAAGAGGCCTGCCCAAGTTCGCAAACGCATGACGATGATCTCCGTCCGAGGCGAATTGTCCGGTCCGCTCCCACGAGGCCGTCCGCGTTGGCGACGGAGGTGGAAGCGGGTTGTTGACGCAAGTTTTGCCCGCTTATAGTTCTACACCACTGATCCTAATTGGGCAAGCTGCGCAAGGCAAGGAACACCCTCCGATTCCAAGGAAGAGGCCCTGCCTGGCAGCGTTTCGAGAATTGCATTGACTAGTTCTCTGGCGGGGCAGTCCGGATACCCCGAGGGTCGCGATTGGGCGAAAGATAGCGAAGCTACGAGAAGTATTCCAACGGACCGCGACATTGTTAATTGCGCCGGCCAATTGGCCGAACCATCACGGATAGTCTGTAACGTTTATTCCACCTGTAGCGACTCTGGGGGCAGCAGCCGCGTTATGACTTCTCATTCACTTCCGCGATGTTTCACGTCCGCGCTGGCAGTCCTGGTGGCGCTGGCGGCGGTTCATGCCGTGGCCCATGCGGCCGAGGAGGATTGGGTGACGGTCGCGCAGCCGGGCGAAAGCAACGTGCTTCCGGCGGCAACCGAGTCGGACCGGATCTGGTATGCCGATTGGCGGGTCCAGCAGATGTTCGACAGCCGCACGTCTTACCAGTTTGGCACGGCGCCAGAGTCGTTGCGGCAGTGGGCCCCTCTAAGCAAGCTCGATTGGTCGCTCGATTCGACGTGGACCGGCGTGCGATTGGGCGTCAAGAGGCCGACCTGGGACGTCCACTGCGAATGGCTAACGCCCATGGTCCGCGGCATTAACGGAAACATGTCGGACTATGACTGGGGCATTGCGGCCTCGCAAGATCCGACGAGCCTCGACAGCCTTTCGGTTTCGCCCGAGCGGTGGCTCGACGGGCAGAAGCTGGAAGTGGAAGAGGAGTTCCTGTGGAGCAATTGCTTTTTGGGCATGCCGGTTGAACTTTGGCCGCTGGCCGGATTCCGCTGGCAGCGTTTCGATATGATGGCCTACAACGGGCTGCAAGTCATCAACAACGCCCCGCCGCCGGAAGTCGGTTATCGCTGGGACGAGGACATGGTTTCGTTCAATCAGCAGTACTACATGGCCTATCTGGGCGGTCAGCTCCGCAAAACGATCGAGCGAGCCGCAGCCCCGCCGATCACTCTGGTGATTCAGGCCGACTACGGTTTCACCGCGGGCTACAACGTCGATCACCACATTTCGGGTTATGAAGCCGATGGCATCCACCGCTACACGATGGAGAGCACAGCGGGCGACGTGTTTCATGTGGCCCTGACCGCCGACGTTCCTTTCAATAAGCACTTGGCCGTCGGCGCTCAGGTGGATCACACACAAATCCACACGACCGGGACGCATCACTGGGTCATGTCCGGAGCGGCAACGGCGGACGAGCGGTGGGACAACGGCGTCGTGGTGATGTCTCAGCAGACGTCGGCGACCGGTTATGTGCGCTGTTGCTGGTGACAGATCAGGAAGCCGAGCGGTCGGTTCGCGTCGGCGTCGCCAAGCAATCTGATCGTGCCCAGGCTCGCGCCGATTCAGTCGAATCCACGGACGGCGTGCGGCTGATAGCAGGCTTCGAGTTCTTGGATGTCGCCGTCGCTTAATGGGAGATCGAGGGCCGCGAGGGCGGTCTCCAAGTGGGCGATCTTCGTCGCGCCGATGATGGGCGCCGTCACGGCCGGCTTCGCCAAGAGCCACGCGAGGGCCACCTGGGCCGGTTGGACGCGCAGCCGGGCGGCCACGGTCTGGCACGCTCGCATCACGTCGATGTCGGTCGGGTGGTCGTAAAGCGCCCGGGCGAACTCGTCGCTGGCTGCCCGGGCGGTGGCCTTTTTGTCGTTCGGCGTTTTGCGAGTGCCGGCCAACAGTCCACGGGCCAGCGGCGACCAGGGAATCACGGCGATTCCCTCCGCCTGACAAAGGGGAATCATCTCGCGTTCTTCTTCGCGATAGATCAGGTTGTAGTGGTTCTGCATGCTGACGAACCGGGCCCAACCGTTCCGCTCGGACATGGAAAGCGCCTGGGCGAACTTCCATGCGACGGTCGAGCTGGCCCCCAGATAGCGAACCTTCCCCTGACGCACCAGCAGGTCGAGCGCGGCCAGCATCTCGTCGAGCGGCGTGTGCGGATCGAAGCGGTGGACCTGATAGAGGTCGATGGTCTCGACGCCGAGGCGTCGCAAGCTGGCCTCGCAGCCCTGGAGGATGTGCTTGCGAGAAAGGCCCTCCATGTTGGGCCCGTCGCTCATCGGGTTGAAGACCTTCGTGGCCAGGACGATTTCTTCCAGGTTGGCGTAGCGACGCAAGGCCCTTCCGGTGACTTCTTCGCTGACGCCAACCGAATACATGTCGGCCGTGTCGAAAAAGTTGATTCCGGCTTCGACCGCTCGGCGAAAGAACGGCATGGCCGCTCGGGAATCGAGGACCCAAGGCCGCCAGCCCGGATCGCCGTAGCTCATGCAGCCGAGGCACAAGCGAGAGACTTTCACACCGGTCCGACCGAGATATGTGTATTGCATGGTATTTTCGCACCACAAGAGGGCGTGTTGACGGTTTGGCCACTGGCACCATTTTATGCTCGCCAGAAGGCCAAGAGAACCACGCCCTGGACAACGGAGGGGCCGTCGCGGCCGGCGCGCGTTCGTGGAACGACGGTATCCGGCGAGGCTCCGTTCGTGCGTTTCACCCGGTCGCTTACCAAGGCACGTTGCGGACGATGAAGAAGGCTATGCCGGCGATAGCGGCGAAAAGCCAAAACCAGAGCCGGCGAGGCAGATCGCCAGGCAACGGATGGCGGCCTGCAAGAACGAGCAGCTCGGAAAGCATCGCGTACAGGGCCACCGGCCAGGAGACGACCCACAGGGCGTTGCAATGCCAAGCCGCGGCCAGTCGGCCGTGCAGCAGTTCGTGCGTTGCGCGGGTGGCGCCGCAGCCAGGGCAGTCCAAACCGGTCAACACGCGGAAGCTGCACAGCGGCAATCCCAGCTTTGCCGGATCGAACCACCACAGGGCGAGCAGCCCGAGAGCAAAGAGCAGCACCATTGCGCCCACAAGCGCGGCAGAGATCGGGGGCCGATCGGCGGCCGGACGCCGGTCACTGGGATCGCTGCCAGGTGTTGGAAGGGTCGCTGCTTCGGCCATCGCACCACATCAGCCCGAGCGATCGAACGCGGCCTTGACGGATGGATCGTTGAGAACCCAAAGGGCCCAGACGCCGAACGGCACAGTCAGCAGACAACAGGGCGCGACGCACGGGATGACGGCAAGGACGGCACCCATTTTTGCAAACCCATAGCTCTGCAACCGCTTCATCCGCGCCGCGCCGGCGTAAACCGCGATCGCCACGAAGAACCAGATGGCCGAGGTTGTCAGGTAAAACAGGCAGCTCTTGAGGACGTTGGCTCGCTCCTGGGGGCCGAACGGCATTTCGGGCGGCAACGGCGCGTTGGACGCCAGTGCCATCGCGGCGAGGCCCCAGAACGCGGCGGCCAACATGGCAAGCACGGCCGCCATGCCGGCGATCAGCATCAGGGCCGTGGCTGGGCCGGCGACACGCTGCAACGCGACCACGAGAAATGGTGTCTGCATCGGCGCATTGCCGAGGGGGTCGCCCACCATGCCGGCCGGAATGGCGCCGTTGGCAAAGGCCGGCGTCGCCATTGCTTCGGGTCGCGTGGCGTCAGGGACGATGCGAATCGCTCCGCAAACGGGACATTGCGCCTGGCGGCCGGCCGTATCGTCGCCGGTTCGCAACAACCGCCCGCACTGATTGCAGCGGAACTCGATAGACATTCGCTAAGGTCCTCCGTTGGCCGAATTGTAACAGAATCGGCGGCCGGGGGAAATGACTCGCCGGATCGTGCTTCGCTTCCTGTTCGCGTTGAAGCTCCCCTCGCCTCGGCGTGTGATTTCAGGTACCCTGGACAGATGCTATCGCCCAGTGAGATTCTTGGTCCCGGCGGACGAATTGCGGCCCGGCTGCCCAACTACGAGCACCGCCAGGAACAGCTTGCGATGGCCGACGCGGTTCAGCAAGCGATTGCCCGGCGAACGCACCTGGCGGTCGAGGCCGGCACGGGCGTCGGCAAGAGTTTCGCCTATCTGGCGCCGGCCATTCTGGCGACCGCTTGCGATGACAGCCGAGCCGAGGGCGACGACTTGGCGCCGCGATGCCGTCGCGTGGTCGTCTCGACGCACACGATTAGTCTCCAAGAGCAGTTGATCGAGAAGGACATCCCGCTGCTGCGAAGCGTCATCCCGGTCGAGTTTTCGGCCGTGCTGGTCAAGGGCCGCAGCAACTATCTGAGCTTGCGACGGCTCAATGCGGCTCTCGCTCGCGCACCGAGCTTGTTCCACGACGCCGAGGAGTTCGAGCAACTGCGGCAACTCCGCGAGTGGGCCGCGCGGACGAGCGACGGCTCGCTGGCCGATCTGGATTTCCGACCGCTGCCGGCCGTGTGGGACGAGGTGGCCAGCGACCACGGAAACTGCATGGGCCGAAAGTGCGCCAACTATGCCAAGTGCTTCTACTATAAAGCCCGGCGGCGAATGCAGCACGCGCAGGTGCTGGTGGTCAATCACGCGTTGTTCTTCACCGACCTCGCGCTCAAGCGGCAAGACGTCAGTCTGCTGCCAAAGTACGATGTGGCGATCCTCGACGAGGCGCATCAGGTCGAGGCGGTCGCTGGCGACCATCTCGGCCTGAACGTCACCGGGGGTCAAGTCGAATACACGTTGCGAAAGCTGTACAACGACCGCACGAACCGCGGGCTGCTGGTGCATCACCGACTGGCCGACGCCCAAAAGCTGGTCTGGGAGTGCCGCGAGCTGGCCGCCGATTTTTTCGACAGCGTCGGCCGCTGGCTGGCGGAGCAGCCCGACGGGAACGGTCGCGTTCGGCGCCCGGCCGTGGTGGCCAATCCGTTGGGCGACAAGCTGGGCGCCCTTGTGCGGACGCTGCGGCACGAGGCGAAACAGCTCGACGAGGCCGAGTCGCGGCAGGACTTCAATTCGGCGGCCAATCGGCTCGACGCCCTCGGCCAAGGAATCGAGGACTGGCGGCTGCAAACCATTTTGGACTCGGTGTACTGGATTGAACGAACGGCCGGGCGTCATCGACCGCGGATCGCGTTGGCCGCCGCGCCGATCGACGTTGGGCCGATTCTGCGCGAAAACCTGTTTGCGAAAGTGCCGACTGTCGTGTTGACCAGCGCCACGTTGGCCACTGGCGGCGGCAACGGCTCGTTCGAATTCTTTTTGTCGCGCATGGGTCTGAGTGAAAAGGGATGCAAGCCGTCGGACAGCGGCCGGATGCCGCGCTGCCCCACGCTTTGCCTTGGCAGCCCGTTCGACTACCAAGACCAGGCTCAACTGATTTTGCTGGATGGTATGCCCGACCCGAGCGACAGCTCGCGCTATCAACGGACGGCGAACGACATGATCCGCCGCTATGTGGCACGGAGCGACGGTCGAGCGTTCGTGCTGTTCACGAGCTACGAGATGATGCGTCGCGCGGCGGCCGAGCTGGCCGAGTGGTTCGCCGAGCAATCGCTGACGCTTTACAGCCAGAGCGACGGGCTGCCGCGGAGCCGAATGCTCGAACAGTTCAAGGCCAATCACCGTTCGGTGCTGTTTGGCGTCGAGAGTTTCTGGCAGGGCGTCGACGTGCCGGGCGAGGCCTTGCAGAACGTCATCATCACGCGGCTGCCGTTCAGCGTGCCCGACCGGCCGCTGATCGAGGCTCGTCTCGATGCGATTCGCCAGGCCGGCGGCAATCCGTTCCGCGATTACCAACTGCCCGAGGCCATCTTGAAACTCAAACAGGGGTTCGGCCGGCTGATCCGGACCAAGCGTGACACGGGCATGGTCGTGATCCTCGATCCGCGTGTTCGCACGAAGCCCTATGGCCGGCTGTTTCTCGCCTCGCTGCCCAACTGCCGACAAGTGGTGGAGCAAGTCTAGCGGCTGCCTCCCCTCGCCCACTTGTGGGAGAGGGGCCGGGGGTGAAGGCGGTCCGCACGCCGGCTACGGTTTGGCCGGCACTCGGACGGTCAGATCGTCCCAACCTTCGCCGGCCCTGCCGTCTTCGGTGCCACGGCCGCCGTCATCCGCGCCATTGATGCCGACGCTGTAAAGAAGATAGCCGTTGCCTTGCCGCTTGTAATGCAGGTCGGCGTCGCGGTTGAACGTGTCTTTGGGCACTACCGCGATGTAACGGGGCGAAAGATCGGCCAGCGCGACCGGATACGAGCCGTGGTCGGCCCGATAGGCGGCCAGCGCAAAGGCGAGATCATTCAACTCGATGCGGGTCGTTGCACGGTCCTCGGCGTGAGACGCAGCGGAAAACGCTGGCAGCAACATGCCCACCAGAATCTGCCCCAACCGTTCAGAGACGGCTTTGCGGGTGTTCCCGAGCACTAGCAGTCCGAGCGAAGTGGCGTCCATTGTCCTTGCCGACCCGACGACCATCCTGAGCTCGGCTTGGATAGCGTCCATTGCCTTGATGCGTTGGGCTCGCGTTGGCTCGCGAGCGGCGACAACGGCTCGGTCATACCAGGAATTGCCTATTCGGAGGACGATGTCCCAGTCGATGGCGACCACGCCGACGGCGTCGACTGCCGACTTTAGCATGCTTTCGGATCTGGCCGCGCCTAAAAGTGGGGACAGGGCGCTCGGCCCTTCGCGGGCCATAGTGGTTACAATGTCCAGGAACACGAACCGCTCGCCCGTCTCAATCATGTCGACCATTTTTGGCAATGGTGGCAATTTGGCCAGGTCTGCACGCATGGCGGCAATTTGCGGGGCCGTAAGTTTTGCATGTTCCAGCAGCGATTGATCGGCCTCGCTCGCCATCCCATCGATTGTCACGGCGACCAGCATTTCGACCAACGTGGTTCCCTGACCGACCAGCCGGGCTAGCCGGTGACAGGCCAACAGATCGGCCCAGGCATCCTCCGTGCGGCCCTCGCCCAAGCGGAGCATCGCCCGGGCCACCAATGCACGAGCCACCTCGCGGCTCGACTGGGGGCCTGGCAGAAGGCAGGCGATCACCATATCGCTATCGCTGCAAAGCAGCGGATCGTAGCGGCGCGGACGTTTTGAAGCCTCGACCAACAGCGCAAGCGGTTTTTCGTTGCGGGCCAGCCAGTCGTGCCAGTGAGGGAACTCTCGTTTTGTCCATGGCCGCATCATGATCAACTGGAACTGCTCGGGAAACGCATTGACTCCCTTCGCATTGAGCTGCAAAATTGCTTGTTCCTTCGCGGCCATCCAGCGCTCGAACATCCGTTCCGAACTGATGAAGTAATCGCCTGTTTCCGGCAAGACGGGAATGCCAAGCATTTTGAAAAACCGTTCGCGGCACGGCTTGGCAATTTCGCCCGGACCCATCGCCTTCCAGAAGAGCACGGCCGAGTTGTTTTCCGGTGTGACGCCGCGGCTTGCCTGCTGATTGAGCGCGCCGAGATAATCCGGATAGCCATCCGGACGAAGCGGCTCGGTGATGTAGGTCGTCGCCTTCGAGATCGTCACGCGCCCTCGGGTCTTGGCTGGCGACGTCACCAGCAAGAAATGAGCCAGGACGCACAGAACGGCGATCAAGACGGCGACTATGCAGAAGACTGCGATCTTCGGATGACGTCCCATTCGCCGATTCCTTGAGCTCGGATGTGCAACGGCCCGATACTCGACATTTGCTCTGCTTGAGCGATCCTACCATCACGTGTCGTTCTGGTAAAGCAGCGACTCGTAGTGGGCAATCAGACCGGCGACCGCCTGGCGGATGTCGAACTGCTGCTCGGCGCGGAGTCGGGCGGCAGCGGCCAAGCGGCGCCGCAAGGACTCGTCATGCAGCAACTGGCGGATCTCGGCGGCCAAGGCCTGGGGATCGTCGGGCGGGATGAGCCGGGCCGATTGGCTGTCGGGCGGGAAGATTTCCGGCGTGCCGCCAACCGCGGTGGCAATCGTTGGGACGCCCGTCGCAGCGGCTTCGAGCAACACGCGGCCCAGCGGCTCTTGCCGGGCCGGATGGACCACGAGCGTCAGCTCGCCCAACAGACGAACCATGTCGTTGCGGCGACCGAGAAAGTGAACGCGTCCGGCAAGCGGCTCACACTGCGCCATCCGGTGCAATTGCGACTCGAACTGTCGCGACTCCTGCTTGTCCGAGTTGCGCTCGCCGATAATCAGGTAATGCGCCGCGTCCAACACGCTCGCGATGCGGCCTGTCGCTTCGCTTGGCATGTGAATCATTTCGGCGGCCCGCAGCAGAACGTCCTGCGCTTTGCGAAGACCGAGTTGGCCAATCGTGCCAATCAGCAGGGCGTCGGACGGAAGCCCCAACTCGTGATGCAGACGCTTGGTGACCGTCCGCGGTTGGAAAAGGTCCAGGTCCACGCCATTGTAAAGCGTCCGCGTCTTGTCGGCCGAAAGCGACTGTGCAATGTGGTGCGTTCGAGTCGCGTCGGAAACGGCCAAAAGCCGCTGGTGGCAGTTCAGGTCGGCGATCACCTGGGCGTTCAGCTTGACAATGTCTCGCAGGTGGGCCACGCTTGGCAATCGCAGGCGAGCCGCTACGGGGCCCGAGAGTCGCCCCATCGACAGACTGTTGGCGTGCAACAAGGCGGGACGGCGATGGGTCAGGAGTTCGGCCAGTTGCTCTCGCAAACAACCGAGCGGCCGTCGCTCGCCCTCGACCGTGCGACAGCAAAAGCCGAGCACCTCGACACGGCGACGTGTCAACTCGTCGGCCAGCGGACCATGCGGCGGGCCGATGACGGCCGGCGTGAAGCCGCTCGCACGAAGCCCGTCGAGCGTAGCCAGCATCGACCGCTCACCGCCGTTGAGCGTCGGGTATTCACACAGCAGGAAGACTTCGCGCATGCGTGAATCGTATCGCAGTTGGGCGGGCGGAAACAGAGGGTGTCGATGAATCGCTCGCGGTGAGCGTCTATCGCAGCAGTCGGGCTTCGGCCCAGTCGGCGTGGTCGGCGGCACGATTGCCCGCGTCGTGGACGATCAGCTCGATCTTCTTGGCGCCAGACACATCCACGTCGATCCAGGCGGCTTGTTCGGCGCGGGTCATCCGTCCGGACTGCCACCGCTTCACACCATCGACCACCACCTCAAAGACGACCGTCGGTGCGTTGTTGGCGTCCGCTCCGACCCAGCTTTGGAAACGGCGGTAACGGCCGTCCAGGGCGTAGACGATCCGCGAGGGGGCGTGGGTGCCGAGACCGCGAGGGAACAACCGGCCGCCGATGTTGAGCGGCTTTTCCCAAACGCTTCGATTCTTTTGCAGGGTGCCCCAGCCCTGCTCGACGGAGACGGGTTCCAGCGTGTCCAGGAACACGCCGTCAATGCGTTCGACGGGCCGCTCTGCCGCAATGGCCTGCGATGGAACGGCGGCAACGTCCGTCGGCGTCATCAGCGCGAGACCGCCGAGCGAAACGGACTCGGGCGGCGGCAGGGCGTTGGCATCGTCCGACACGGCGCCAGGTTTCATGGCCGTGACCCAGACGGACACGTTCGTGCAGCCATCGCCGACGAACTGGTCGAGCGCGATGGCATGGTCGCCCGCGGTCAGCGACGCGCGGAGGAACGTCCAGTGCTCGTGGTGAGGAAGGCCCGTGGCCGACCAGCCGGCCTCGGACGGAAGCTCCTCCATGGCGACCTTGCGTCCATTGAGCGTCAGCCGGCCAACCGGCATCGGACAGCGGCCTTTGCCTTCCAATAGAACCAGCAGTTCCGCGCGCGGCGAGCCGACGCGGACTTTGGCTGTGCAAGTGAGCCGCAGGGCCGACGGCTGATCACCCAGCCGGCAGGTCCAATCGGGACCCAGCGCTTTTTCCAACTTTGGGAAGGTCACTCGCTGGAGCTGGCTTTTGCAGTCCGACACGTGGAGCGGCGACCCGGTGGCCGACGCAGCCGTGGGAAGTCCGGCCGTCTTTTGGTTGTCGTCGAGAGACAAGACGATCGTTTCGTAGGGCATCAGCTTCACGTCGAGCGTGTCGCCAAGCTTCAGATTCTCGGCGTAGAGCCGCGGTTCGGGATAGAGGCTGACGGCCGAGAGCCGCTTTGCGCCGTCCGGTGTGAATCCGACGGTTTCGTCAAGCTTCACACGGTACGACTGCTGGGCGATCCACGGGTTTCGCAGCATCATCAGGCCCGCGTTGTTCTTCACGTGGGCATAACCGTACGGATCGCGGGGCATCTCGCCCTTATCCGTGCAACGCGGAATGCCACCATGGCGCCAGCCGGCCGGAAGGAGCGGTGTCGTGTCGGCCAGGATCGCTTCGTTCTTTCGCGTCCATCGGAGCAGCTTGGCCAGCGACTGCCAGCGTGTGTCGTTCATGTACGCGGGATTCACGTAGACCGGGAGGAACTCGTGCCCGCGCAGAACGACGGTTACGGCATCGTTCATCAGCGGGTCAGGCGTTTGGTGAATGATGCCCAGGACCTCCTGGCCGCCGATCGGAAGGGGCAGCAAGGCGGCGCCCTGCAGGTTGAAGAAGTCGCGCGCCGTCGTGTAACTCTCGCGGTAGACGGGCGCAGGCACGCGGCCCGCGGGGGCGTCGTCGCCGAACGTGCCCACGACCGAGTTGACATGGAAGAGCCACCAAGGGCTTGGGTTGAGGCCGAAGCAGGTCGTCTCGCACCACACGGCCGGGTTGGCCTGGTGCGAGGCCTCCATCGCGGCGATCATCCCCTCGGCGATCTTTTCGCACGACATCGCGCCGGGCTGATGGCCATGATCGGTCTTGCGGCATTCGGGGCAGTAGCCGTCAAGCTTCAGTTGGCGTACGCCGCAATGGGCGACCAGATCGGTCAAGCGGTTCTTGAACCGGTCGGCGTAGCGCGGACCGCCGAGACACAATTGCAGGTCACACGGCCCGGCGAACGTTTCATAGCCGTTGGCTTTCGCCCAATGACCGTTCAGCGCGTCCGGATAGCAACTGCTCGGCGAGATCCAGAGGCCCAGGTTCGAGCCCATGCGTTCGGCGGCCGATTGAAGTCTCGAAAACTTCTCCGGGAAGCTTTTGGTGTCGATCTCCCAAATGCTTTTCGGGATGGACCAGCCCATGTCGATACAGAAGGTGTCGAAGCTGACGCCGTGGGCCTTGTAGAGTTTCTGCTCGAAAACCTTCATCAGGTCGAGGATGTCTTTTTCCTTGTAGAACGGCGCGGGGGCCGTCCACCAACTGTTGTAGTCGATATGAACTCCATGCGGCGCGGGGCGATGCGACGCGATGTAGCGTTGAAACGTGCGAACCTCGTTGTCTTTCGGCGTCCTTCCATAGACGGCGGTCCGCGTCGTGTACCACTCGCCCGGCTTCAGGTATACGCCTGGCCGATGGGCCACGATGATGTGGTCCTTCTCGCAACGGACGGCCGAGATCGGGAACTCGATGCCGACAAAAAAACCCGGCATGAAGACGGGCTGGCTTTGCAGACTTGGAATGATTTGGCGGTCGGCTTCCCTCGCGCCGTGCGTCCAGACAGGGCGGCCTTGGATGGGAATGCGGTCGAGGATGACTTCCTTGAGCAGTCGAGGCTGCTTGGCCCCGACGAGCCGGACCTTGGCCCATTTCCTGAAAAGCGACTCCTTCTCCGAGAGTTGCACGAACAACTTGGTTTCCAGCTTGGCCGAATCGCCGATCGAAACCGACTGGAAGGTGATTTCGAGCGTTCCATCGCCAGTGCTGCCGCGGCTCATCGACGACGGCGGCGCACCGCCGGCAAACTGGCCTGCATCCAGGACGAATGTCGGCCACTTCATCGACAGCTCGAAGCCGGCTTGCGCGGGCTCGGCTGCCCGGACCATCGGCAGGAAACACGATAGGACAACCAGAACGTGAAGGGCCGTTTGGCGTGTCATCGGCAGGACTCCTTCAGCGGCGGGTGGGGGGCGCAGGCGGGCGTGGCCGGAGACCGCTCGGCCACTTTGGCCGACATCCCCGTGGAGCGATCCGTATTATGACGTGCAGCTCGTAGGGATGGAATAGGCGCGGTCGAATACGGCACGGCCACCTTGACCGCGACCCGATCCGCACCAGAGGGGGATGGGGCATAAGACGCATCGCGCTGTCCCCCCTCGACTCACCCGACCGCCAGGGTAAAATGAGCGGTTCACGCTGAAAAGGCGTGGGCTGTCTGCCTCTTGGTGGTTTCAAGAGGGGAACAGCCCGTGAGGGCCGCACGGTTCGAGCGACCAAGCACATCGTAGGCCGCTCGCCCCTCACCTAACCTCATCCCAGCGGAGTGGGATGAATCGCAGACACGCTCGGAAAGGGCGATGATGGCTTCGACTGGCGGTGTTGCTGACCTTGCGGTTCCGAAAGATCTCCGGGCGTTGTACGCACCCATCGCGACCGACCTTGAAGACGTCGAGCGGTTGCTGCAGAAGGAATTTTCGAGCGACAACCCGTTCGTCGACCAGTTGGCGCAACACGGGTTTCGCCTGGGCGGCAAGCGCATCCGCCCCGCGTTGGTGCTGCTGTCCGCCCGCGCGACCGGGTCGGTTCGGCCCGAACACATCGTGCTGGCGGTTACCACGGAACTGATCCACACGGCCTCGCTCGTTCACGACGACGTGCTGGACGAGGCCACGCTGCGTCGGCATCTGGACACGGTCAACGCGCGTTGGAACAACGAAACGAGCGTCCTTCTGGGCGATTATCTGTTCGCCCGGGCGATGTGTCTGGCCAGTTCGCTCGAGGACAACTTCGCCTGTCAGACGATCAGCCATTCGGCCCGCAATATGTGCGAAGGCGAGTTGACGCAGATTCATAGCCGCGGCAATTACGACCTGACCGAGGCCGAATATGTGCAGATCGTCGCAGGCAAGACGGCCGCGCTGATGTCCACCTGCTGTCGGCTTGGCGCGCATTATGCTGGGGCCGCCTCGGCGACCTGCGAGGCGCTTGGCCAATATGGCTACGACCTGGGCGTGGCCTTCCAAATTGCCGACGACGTCCTGGACCTCGTGGGCGAGGAGGCGGCCGTCGGCAAGTCGCTCGGCACCGACCTGTCGAAGCAAAAAGCGACGCTGCCGCTGATTCGCCTGCTGGCGGCCGTCGCGCCGGCGGAACGGGACGAGCTGGAATCGATTCTGAAGCGATCGGACAATCACCGCCGCGAATCGCTGCAACCCTGGCTGGCGCGCTATGACGCGCTGGACTACGCACGCGGCCAAGCGAGATCGTTCACGCAGCGGGCCTATCAGCAATTGGCCGCCATTGCCAAGACGCCGGCCTCGGAATCGCTCGTCGGCCTGGCCGATTTCGTCATCGAACGCCGGCAATAGAAGCGGCCATCGGTCGGCAGACGCCGGGGAAGCGATCTATTGGCTAGCCCGCGCGTCAAAAGGCTGATTTGCACGTGAAATTCGAGCCGCCTGAGGCCTGGCCATCGTCGGTCGGCCGCCCTAGCACTCAATACCAACGAGGGGATTGCGTTTAATTCGCACGTCTGGTAAGCTTTCTCGTCTTGGCATTTGGTGGGCTTTTGCCACCTTGTCGAAGGGTCCCTTGGTTAAACCAACGAAAGGAGCAAGAAATGTCGCGGTCAAGACGTGTGGGCGTCTCGCTGTTGGTTGCCGCTGCGCTTTGCGTCTGCACCCAGCACTCCATCGCCGATACGATTATCAACGGAAGCTTCGAAGAGACAAACGGACTGACCGGCTGGACGGTGGGACAATCTGGGAGCAGCAGTTCGGTGACGATTTGTTCCTACGGCAGCGAGGGAACGCACTGTGCGGAGCTTTATGCGACAGCCGAGGGCGGCGGTATGTCGAGCGTCGGCTTGAGCCAATCGGTTGCAGTCACTGCGGGACAGCAGCTCAAGTTTGATTACTCGGGCTGGACGCAGTTGCCAAGCGAGGGCACCGCTTGGCTGATGGTGGACCTTTCCATTGGAACCTGGTTTCAGTCGCTGACGTTGAGCGTGGAGAGCGAGTTTACAGCCTATTCGTACACGCTTCCTGTAACGGGCGATTTGTCGCTCAGCTTCGTATGCCAGGCCCTTTCCATGGCGCCATCGGGGATGGAAGAGCAGCCAACGTCAATGCCGTCGGTGGCCTGCCTCGTGATCGATAACGTGCGAGTGACGCCAGAGCCCGCCTCACTGGGTCTGCTGGGCACGATGGCAGCCCTGGTCGGCGGCTACGTTTGGTGGAAACGGCGACGCTAGGCCGAACGAACCCCGAATGGTCGCCTGCGAGTCGCCCTTGCTCGGCGGCATCGTCCTCTCACTGCTAGCTCAGTCGCTTCGTCAGCGCGGCGCCGACGACGTCCCGAACCTTGTTGGGCAAAGAAGCGGTCGCCTCCCGAGAGACACCTGGGAAGCGATCTGTGGTGTGGCTTGCGCGTCAAAAGGTTGATTTGCCCGCGCGGCGGTGGCGTCTGACATTTCGGCCAGCGTGGGCGGCGAGAGCGACCATTCCGACAATCATCAGAGTCCACGTCGAGGGCTCGGGGGTCGCTTCGAGGTAGGGGGAACTTAGCGAGGAGCCGTATTGGAAACGCACGTTGCCGATGTCGTCCAAGGATCCAACCAACCCCGTCAGGGTGAACATGGCGCTGCTCTGGATGAAGGCCCTCTTCGAAAGATTGCCTTGGCTGAAGTCGGTTGTCAGCGACGGGATCAAACCGTAGTCGTCGCCGTTTGGCGCCGCGCCTTGTTGGTGCGCCAGTTTGCTGCCGGGGTGGAATAGACTGTTGGGCCCAACGACGCCGAAGCCAACGGCCGTCAGCGCAAATTGTTGGGTCAGGCCCGATATTGCGCCGGAGTAGTAGGCCCACGCTGCGCCAACGTCTCCCGTGCCAAACGGCTGGCTGGCCGTTTCCGACGCGGTGATGTCCTCGCCATCGAGGACGAGAATCGACTGCGATGCGAGCGTGGCTTTCACGGCCGTGAGCGTCGGCGCGCCTGCGATGTCGAAGAACAGGCCGGCCAGCACATCGGTCGGCGTCAATTGGAAGCCGTCACCGGCGGAATGGGTGTTGCTGAGAGTGATCTCGAGCACCTGTCCATTCAACGAAAACACTGCCTGTGCCGAGCGATCTGACGAAGCGGCGGCGAACGTGATGGTCTCGCCTCGCAACGTTGTTGCGGATGAGGCCGTCAAGGCGAGGCAGCCAACCGCCAAGAGTGCCAGCGGCCGAACGGCCGCCACCTTTCGAGAAATCGACACCGACCGAGCCAACCGTTGAAAGATTCCGCTCATGGGTCCCCTCTTGTTCGACTGCGCGGGTGTTCGACCAAACAAACGTGTCCGCAGCGCAAAACGATCGAAGAGGCGACCGCCGCTGAGATAGCAGCGAAACTTTCAATTGAGAGGGCACTGTTCCGAAAGCACACGCCTCTTCTTGTTGCGCGCCGTTCCGGCAGCGCGCACGACGGTATTCCCACGTCGAACTTCCAGTCTTCTTGGACCGGATCAAGAAGTCCAGCAAAAAAACACCCAATCCTATGTATTTTCACAAAAAAACGGAACCGCGCCCCATCATCCGGAACCGTGGAGCGTCAATGGCACGGGCGTATGCGGCGTTTTGTGCGTCTCGCCACAGCCAAAAAACGCAGGAACGGAAGCCCCACGCCTGACGCGGTTCATAGAATGAAAAGCGGGAGCCCTGGGCACGGACCGCGGCTCACGCTTCAATCGGGCTTCTGCCTTGTCGGTCGGGCCCTTCGCTCTTCACGGGAAAGACGCCGGCGATTTCGGCCGGCACGCGCGTCGGTCGGCCCGTGGTGTAATTGATGAACGCCCAATCGGTCGCGGCACGGGCGAGCAACGCGCCGTCCGATCGGCGAAAAATCCGGTAAACGCGCCGCGAGGTAACCTTCTTCATTTCGGTGACGCGGGTTTCAATCATGACCTCGTCGCCGGCCAACGCGGGTCGGACGTACTCGATCTCGTGGCGGCGTGCGACCCAGCCCTTGCCGAGTTCGAGATAGCGTTCGGTCGTCCAACCGAGCAATGCGGAGTGCGTCAAGGCGGCCGCCTGCATCCAGGCGACATAGACGACGTTGTTGGCATGACCCAACTCGTCGATCTCGTCGGGCGTGACCGTGTGCGGATATTGAAAGATTTCGATCATGCCGAAGCGGCTCGCAAAGTCTGCCAAGCCCTAGTCTCGTAGCTTCCTCAAGATATGGCGTGCGAGGTGTTCTTTGATTTCCGCGTGACGCGCAACAGGCTGGCAGACCCCTGTTCGCGGGTTCCGATACCAATCGTGCCGCCCGCCATGTCGGATGAACACGCATCCTTGCTGTTCAAGTTGGCGGATCAGATCGAGCCGTTTCATGCGACTGGCAGTTCGGCAACACGGCGAACGCCAGGAATGACTCCGCCGTTAAGATCATCGTTGATGTCGCGCAGGTTCTCTTGGAGTTCTTCCAACGTCGCGCCTTGGGTCATGTAGTCGGGAAACTCGTCCAAGTACCCGAGCCACATGTCGCCGTCTTGCCAGTACACGTACCTGACTGTGTTCATATCTTAAGAATACCCCCGGAAGTGGCCAGTTTCAACGCCCCCCCGCTGCAAGCCGGGGGTGATGTGATAAAATGTTGGCATGAAACAGTGGGACACGATTGCTATCGTCGGCGTCGGGCTGATCGGCGGTTCGATCGGCATGGCGGTGCGCCAGCGCAACTTGGCCAAAAGCGTGGTTGGCATCGGCCGCGGACAGCCGGGCCTCCGCATTGCTCGCCGCGTTGGCGCCATCACCCACACGACGATCGACCTTGCCAAGGGCGTGGCCGACGCCGAGTTGGTTATCGTCTGCACGCCTGTCAGCCGTGTCGTCGAGCACGTGCGCCAGGTCGCCGAGCATTGCTCCGGCCGAACGCTGATCACCGACACCGGCAGCGCGAAGCAAAAGATTGTCGAAGCCTTGGACACAGGCTTGACCAACGGCTGCCGGTTTCTGGGCAGCCACCCGCTGGCCGGCAGCGAAAAGACCGGCGCGCAGCACGCCTCGGCCGATCTGTTCGAGGGCCGGGTGGCCGTGTTGACGCCGACCAAGAACGCCTGCGCGGAAGATTTCGACCTGCTGGCCGAGTTCTGGCAATCGCTCGGCTCGGTCGTGGTCAAGATGACGCCCGAGGAACACGACCAGGCGGTCTCCCTGACGAGCCACTTGCCGCACCTCGCGGCAGCCATCCTGGCGTTAAGCGTCCCGGAGAAGCTGTTTCGATTTTGCGGTCGCGGCATTCTCGACACGACGCGCGTGGCCGCCAGCGATCCAGAACTCTGGGGCCAGGTGCTGACCATGAATCGCTCGAACGTCCTGCGTGCGTTGGAGCTGTATGGCAAGAATCTTGCGGCCATGCACGCCGCCCTTCGCGACAACGACGAGGACACCATCGTTCGCTTACTTACTCAGGCCCGAAAGAACCGAAATGCTTTGGGAAGTTGACATCCATGCGGCCGAGGGGCAGCCGGACCTGGCTGGGCAAGAAGTTGCCGCCGCGGCCGCCGAATTGCACCTGACCGACCGTCTTTCAATCGCCTCGGCGCGGGGCTACCTGATCCAAGGCGACCTGGATCGCGCGACCGTCGAGCGGATTGCGGCCGAACTGTTGGCCGATCGCGTCGTCGAGCGAACGGTCGTCGCCGCGGTCGGCGACCCGACGTTGTGCCGCGGGGCCGGTAGTCAATCTGCCGACAGCGTCACCTGGATTCACGTCCTGCCGAAGCCGGGCGTCATGGACCCGGTGGCCCAGAGCGCGGTCGAGGCCATCGCCGATTTTGGCATCAAGGTCGAGGCCGTCCGCACCCTCAAGAAGTTCGCCGTCGGCAAGCTGGCCGAGGACCGGCTTTCGCTCCTCTGCTCGAAGGTGCTGGCCAATGACGCCGTCGAGCAGGCGATCGTCGGCCCGTTGACGCTGGAACGGCTTCAGGTGGGCGCTCCCTATCAGTACAAGCTGGTGACCGTCCCGATTCGCACGATGGACGATGCGGCCTTGGAACGGCTCAGCCGCGCGGGGCAGCTTTATCTGTCGCTCACCGAGATGCAGACGATTCAGGCCCACTTTCGCAAGCTTGACCGCGACCCGACCGACATCGAGCTGGAGACCGTCGCGCAGACGTGGAGCGAGCATTGCAGCCACAAGACGCTGGCCGGCCGCATTCACTATCGCGGTCCCGAGGGCGAGCGGCGATTCGAGAACATGCTCCGCGAGACGATCTTCGCGGCCACGCAGCGCATTCGCAAGGAGGCGGGCGACCGCGACTGGTGCGTCAGCGTGTTCTCGGACAACGCCGGCGTCGTGCGGTTCGACGAGCAATACAACATCGTCTTCAAGGTCGAAACGCACAATCACCCCTCGGCCCTCGAACCCTACGGCGGCGCGAACACGGGCATCGGCGGCGTCATCCGCGACCCGATGGGCACCGGCATGGGCGCCAAGCCGATCTGCAACACGGACGTGTTCTGCTTTGCGCCGCCCGACACACCAGTCGAGACGCTGCCTCCCGGCGTGTTGCACCCGCGCCGCGTCATGAAAGGCGTCGTGTCGGGCGTTCGAGACTACGGCAACCGCATGGGCATTCCGACCGTCAACGGCGCGCTCTACTTCGATCCGCGCTACCTCGGCAACCCGCTGGTCTATTGCGGCAACATCGGGCTGCTGCCTCGCGACAAATCGTTTAAGCACCCGCAGGCGAACGACCTGATCGTGGCCATGGGCGGCCGCACCGGTCGCGACGGCATCCACGGCGCAACGTTCAGTTCGGCCGAACTGACCAGCCACAGCGAGACCGTTTCGGGCGGGGCCGTTCAGATCGGCAACGCCATCACGGAGAAGATGGTCCTCGACGTGCTGCTGGTCGCCCGCGATCGTGGACTCTACAGCGCGGTGACCGACTGCGGGGCCGGCGGCTTTTCGAGCGCGGTCGGCGAGATGGGCGAAAAGATCGGCGCCGAGGTGCAACTTGACGCCGCGCCGCTGAAATACGAGGGCCTTTCGTACACCGAGATCTGGATTTCCGAAGCCCAGGAGCGCATGGTTCTCTCGGTTCCAAAAGAAAAATGGCCGGAGCTGTCGGCCCTTTGCGCATCGGAAGGAGTCGAGGCGACGGTGATCGGTCAGTTCGTGCCGACGGGCCGGCTTGTGCTCAAGTACGGGGGTCATCAGGTGGCCGACCTTGCGATGGAGTTCCTCCATGAAGGTCGTCCGCCCGTGGTCCGCGACGCGGTCTACGCGCCGCCCGCGCGTCGCCCGCTAGAAAAGACGCCTGGGGCTGGGGCGGTCGGTTTGCCGTCGACCGGCGACCACACGGCCGCGCTCCTCAAAATCCTCGGCTCGCTCAACGTATGCAGCAAGCAGTGGGTCATCCGCCAATACGACCACGAAGTGCAGGGCGGCAGCGTCATCAAGCCGCTGGTCGGGGTGGCAAATGACGGTCCCAGCGATGCGGCCGTGGTGCGGCCGGTGCTTGGCAGCCGCCGCGGCATCGTCGTCTCGTGCGGGATGAACCCCTGCTACGGCGACTTCGACACCTACTGGATGGCGGCCAGCGCGATTGACGAGGCCCTGCGGAATTGCGTGGCCGTCGGGGCCGATCCGGCGAGCATCGCCATTCTCGACAATTTCTGCTGGGGCACGACCGACCGGCCCGAGACGCTCGGCTCGCTGGTCCGCGCCGCGCTGGCCTGTCACGACATGGCCTTGGCGCTCGGCACGCCGTTCATCAGCGGCAAGGACAGCCTCAACAACGAGTTCCGCCCACTGGGCGCGAAGGAGCCGATTAGCATCCCGCCGTCGCTGCTGATTAGCGCCATGGGCCAGGTCGATGACGTTTCGCGCTGCGTCTCGATGGACCTCAAGGAGGCCGGCAACCTGCTTTACCTGGTCGGCTCGACCCGCGATGAGCTCGGCGGCTCGCACTTCGCGCTGGTCGAGGGACTCGGCGGGGGCGAAGTCCCGAAGGTCGACGCGGCTCTGGCGCGAAAGACGTTCGCCGGTCTTCATCAGGCAATCCAGGCTGGCCTCGTTCGCGCGTGCCACGACCTGAGCGAGGGCGGGCTGGCCGTGGCGGCCGCCGAAATGGCGTTCGCCGGCGGTCTTGGTGCAACAATCGACCTCGCTTCCGTGCCGACCGAGGACGCCGATGTCCAAGGCGAAGGCTGCCCTGCGGCCGTGCGGCTCTTCAGCGAATCGAACACGCGATTCCTCTGCGAACTGCGTCCCAGCAGCGTCTCGGCGTTTGAAACCGCGCTGGCCGGCATTCCGCACGCGCGCATCGGCCAAGTGACCGAGGCCGCGAAGCTGGAAGCGGTATCCGACGGCCGGACGGTCTTGGCCGCCAGCCTCTCCGAACTCAAAGAGGCCTGGCAAAAACCATTGCGGTGGTAGAGGCACGGTAATGCGACGGGCTCCAAAGCGCAGCGCCAGGCACGGATTGCAGCCTTGGGGTGCGCGGGTGCGCCGTTACGAGTCTTGAGTGCCGTCGTCGCGGTCGGCTTCGGTCAGACCGAGACGCGCGAGCCAGCGTCCGCGCGGACGCTTCTGCCGTTCCGCCGGGGTTCCGACGGGCCCAACAATGGCACACTCGGCCAAGCGGATTCGCTCTTCGAGTTCCGCCCGATCGCGTGCCACTTTCGCTCGCTGGAGGGACACCTCGATCTCGGCCAATCGCAGTTTCTCTTGCCACTGCTCTTGCAGTTCCTTGAGCCGCTGCCGCTCTTGTTGGATGAGCGTGTCGGCGTTCAGAAGTTGCTCGTCGGACGCCTGCTGATGGCCGTTGGCGGCATGATCGTTGAGTTCCGCCAGTCGCTTGGTGAGTTGCTCGATCTGGCGGTCCTTTTCGGCCAGCGCTTGCTCGGTGGTCTCGATGACCTCCTCGATGCGCACCCGTTCGGCCTCTTGCTGCGGATCGCGTGGATCGTAGCCTGCCTCGAGCGCAGCGAGAATGCGGCGTTTTTCGGCTTCCCAGTCCAGAGGTGCGCCTTTTCGATGCTGGATGACGGGGACGCGAGGCGCCGAGGGCTGGGCCTCGGCCGCCTCGACGCGCTGTTCGAGCCGCTCGATCTCGGCCTCGAGGGCCGCTTCGGCTCGTTCGAGTCGGACACGGTTTGCGGTCAGGAATTCGCGCACCCGCTCGCGCTCGGCTTGCAGTGATTCGAGAAACTGCTCCGCCCAGGCTTCGGGACTTGGCGATTCTTGAGGCAGCGTTTCCGTGGACATCGTCGATGCGACTTTGGGAGGCGTGGAGCCGGTTAACGAGTTGCGGATGCCGTTACATACGGAACGTTCGGTACAATCATCCATCGCCACCGCAACAATAACGCCCCACCTACAATGTATAGGTCACAAAGCGGACGCCGGCTTGGCTGGACACTTGCAGGACGCGGGTATTTTCATGGCAGTCCGTTCAGACATCGCAGCAGCCGCGCTTCGAGCATTCGCCAGTCGGCGCCAAAAATGGCCGTGAAATCGGCCATTCGTTCGGCCTTGGTGTAGGGCGCAAACGCTGGGTGTGACGCGGTGCGCTTGAGATAGCGCACGTATTTGGCCGGCTCGTTTTCGGCAAGGAAGAACGTGATTGCCCAGGCTTCAGCATAGGCGGCATCCGGCGCGACGCGAAACAGTTCGTCGTCGGCCACGATCGCGGCCAGCATCTCCGGCCGATGCCGAGCGAGCATTTTCCGAAAGGCGTCGAGCCGTCCCCGGTTGACGCGGTCGGCCGGTTCGGGGTGATTGCGGGGATCACAGACGCCGGGGGCCTCGAAGAGCATGGCCAAGCCTTCGGCCAGCCAGCGTGGCGGTGGACTGAAGCGGCTGTGAACGCCCGTATTGAACGCCGTCTGGTGCGTGGCTTCGTGGATGAGGACCGCGGCGTTGGTATGCCAAGTGGCCGAGTTGGGATTGCCGCCCATGTCGTACAGATGGAGCCGGTTGGTGTCGATGCGATAATAGCCCTCGACGCCGCTGCGGTAGAAGACTCGCTCGCCGGCCGGGCTGTGGGTTGCACGGCTTGCCGTCATGCGACGATCGAATTCGGCCCGGTCCTTGCACACGATTCCGACCATCGGAAAAAGGGGCGTGGCGGGCTGGAGGCCTCGGACGGAGAAGTAATGGACGAACGCGCGATCGAGGTTCTCGAAGCGTTCGGCCCAGCGGTCCTGCTGGCCGCGCGGATGGGCGATCAGGTAATGCCCGGTCCCGGTCACCTCGTATTCGCCGCCCAGCTCGCGCAACAGGGCCGCGCGAAACTCGGAAGGCGAATAGGGACGAAAATGGTCGGCCGTTTTTCTGAAGTGGACGGCCTCGCGCGGATCGAACTGCCAGAGGCGGCCGTCCCGCCCGAGCAAATGGACCTCCTCGGAGTTCCATTCCACCGCGGCGCCTTCGACGTTTCGGCCTTGGAACGTCACGGCCACCATGGCGTCCATCGCCAGCCGGTCGGCCGAGAAGGCATGGCGACAGAGCATCCCCCCGACAGTCGTTGCCAGAACGAGGATTGGAATTCCGAGGATTTGTCGTCGAAAACTCATTAGAACAAGCATAGGTCAGCGTCACAACGCCGCAAGCCGCCGGCGACCGAGCTGGCCGAGCAAGTCGGTCATGGCGTGACGGCCTCTTGCCTTCGGGCTTTGATCCGTTACGCTTGACGTTGCCGCACCCATCGAAACATCGGATCCCAACAACGCCATGGACGAGTCGGAACTGCGAGATCTGATCGATCAGGCCTTTGGCGCGCTGGATGCCGAGGATTATGTTCGGGCCGTGGCCCTCGGCGACCAGTTGGTGGCTGCCGCGCCCGACCGCGCGGTGGTGCGTGCGATTCGCGCCCAGGCGTTGCTCGGCGCGGATGCGCCCGAGGAGTCTTTCAAGGAAGCGCGTCTGGCGGTCGAGCTGGACCGCCAAGACAGCCACTCGCAGCGACTGCTGGGAATGACCGCTTGGCGGACAAGCCGGTTCGCGCTGGCGCAGGAGGCGTTTGAAAAGGCGATCGAGCTGTCCGGGCGACGGCCCTCGATCCTGAGCCAGTACGCCTGGTTCATGGCCAACGAGCGCGGCCCGAAGCCGGCCGAGCGAGCCGCCATCGAGGCCGTGGAGGCGGATGCCGAGTCGTCGACGGCCTGGGCCGCCCTGGGACTCGTGCAGTTCCGTCTTCATCGTCGCAAGGAGGCCGAGGAGAGCCTGGGTCGGGCGTTGCGGCTCAATCCGAACGATCTGTACGCGCAATCGGCAATGGTGACGCTCTTGCAGGATCAGCGAGACGACGCCAAGGCCGAGGCCCTGGCGGGGCTAATCGCCGAACACGCGGGGGCGGAGGACCTGGTTGCCGCGATTCGCGACGAGGCCAAGCGGCGGCGCGTCGCCGTCATGCTGGTCGAGCGCCAGGTGGATCTCCAAGAACTGGTTCACGAGCGCCGCAGCTACCGCTGGGTCACTTTGTTGGCGATCGGCGGCGTCGTTGCCGGGCTGGCCTACCTTCTGAGCCATTGGTTGGCCGCCGCGGTTCTCGCATTGACGATCTTGGTTTTGGTGGTCCTGCGACGATCGTTGGATTAGGCATCTGCCGCTCGTTCAATCGAGCGGATGTTTGCTGTTTTCACCGGGAATCTCGCGGACATAGCGAGGCACGGCATAGCCGGGCAGCCGAGCGCGAAGTTCGCCGAGGAGTTGTCTGGCCTTGGCGGTTGGGACCTCGAAGTGCGCAGCGCCGGCCACGGCATCCAGTTGATGCAAGTAGTAGGGGATGACTCGCAGGTTAATCAGCCGCTCGTACATCTGAGTTAAAACGTCGGCCCGATCGTTCACGCCTCGCAGCAGTACGGTCTGGCTCAGGACGGGAATGCCGGCGTCGATCAGGCGGCCCAACGAGTTGGCCGTCTGGGGATCGATCTCGGCCGGATGGTTCACGTGGACCACGACGATCGTTGCGAGACGCCGGCGGTCATCGTTCAGACGAAGCGCCTGGATCAACCCGTCGGTCACCCGTTGTGGGATCAAGATGGGCAGCCGCGTGTGAATCCTCAATCGGTCAACGTGCGGGATGAGCGTCAATTGGTTGGTCAGATCGGCCAACTCGCTGTCGGGCAGCGTTAACGGGTCGCCACCGCTCAGGATGACCTCACGAATGGATGGATCGGTCGCAATGGCTTGGAGGGCAGACCGCCAGTCGGCCGTTGCGGGCGACGGCTCGGCGATGGAATGCCGCCGAAAGCAAAATCGGCAACGAGCCCCACAGGACGGGGTCGTGACGATCAGGGCCCGCCCGAGATACTTCCGCAACAAGGGGCCCTGGCCCAAGCTGGCTGCCTCATCCAGTGGATCGGTCGAAAAGCCGTCAACGGGCGTCAGCTCGGCCGCCTGGGGCAGGACCTGCCGAAGCAACGGGTCGGCCGGGTCGCCGGGTCGAATTCGGGCAACGTACGTTCGCGGGACGAGCATCGGCCAGCGCATGGCGGCCTCGGCGTCCGCCGGTAAAAGCCGCGGAATCCCGAGAATTTCACAGAGTTCCGACGGATTGCGAACCGCCTGGGCCAGAATGGATTGCCAATCGTCCGGGCCGGTCCCCCGCTTGGTTTCAGACCTGCAATCTGCCATAATAACGAATCTTACCAGAACGATTCTCAGTCAGAAAGTGAAACGGGAAGACCAGTCGTGGCCAGCTACAATACCAGCGAGTTCCGCAAGGGCCTGAAGGTCCAGTTGGAAGGCGATCCGTACATCATGATCGAGTGCAACTTTGTCAAGCCTGGCAAGGGGCAAGCGCTCTACAAATGCAAGCTGCGGAACCTGCTTCGCGGCACGGTGCTGGACCGCACCTACAAGAGCGGCGACAGCCTGGACGCGGCCGAGATCGACGAAATCCAAGCGCAGTTCCTTTATCGCCAGCAGGACCACTTCGTCTTCATGGACAACGAGACGTACGAGCAGTACGAGTTGACCGACGCCCAGGTGGACGACGCATGGAAATATCTCAAGGAAGGGATGGTGTGCAGCATCGTGTTGCACAACGGCCAGCCGATCAGCATGACCCCGCCGAACCACGTTGTGCTGCGTGTTGAATATTGCGAGCCGGGCGCCAAGGGCAACACGGCCACGAACGTCACGAAGCCCTGCAAGGTGGACACGGGCGCCGAGTTCCCTTGCCCGGCGTTCGTCAACATCGGCGACCTGATCAAGATCGACACGCGGACCGGCGAGTATCTGGAGCGAGTCAAGGAATAGCCGGCTTCGGGTCGTACGCAGCCCTTCCTTTTTTCGTTGCGAATGCATCCTGCCTCGCTTGGCAGCGGTACGCTCGGCAGGGTGCTCACAAAGCATGGGGTGAGCCGAATGACGAGACGCACGGGTCCGCGATCGCAGTGTTGGTTCTTGGTCTGTTTGCTGGCCTTCGGATTGCTGAACTTCAGGGCGACGGCCGCCGAGGAGTTGACCGAACCGGTCGATGACGCCAACCCGTTGATCGGGACCGACGGCGTGGGCTCGGAGTATGGGGGCGTCGTGCCGGGCGTCACGCATCCCTTTGGGATGACCCAGTGGCTTCCCATGACTCGCAAGAATGAGGTGAGTCGCTGCGCCTACAATTATCGCGATCGGTTCATTCTTGGGTTTCTCGGCAGTCACCAGCCGTGCGTTTGGATGGGCGACTACGGGCAAGTGTCCCTGATGCCGGGTGTCGGTCCGGTCGTCGTCGATCTGGAGAAGCGAAAGCTGCCGTTCGCGCACGCCGACGAGACGGCGACTCCCTATTCCTATTCGGTCACCATGAACGGAGCGTCACCCGACCGCATCAAGGTCGAGTTGAGCGCCACGACGCGGGCGGCCCTTCTCGCATTCGCGTTCGCGCCAAGCGCCGTGAAGCAGCAGGACGCTTACCTGGTCATTGACGCCAGCCAGGAATACTCGACGTCGCCCTTTTCCGAGCGAAGCCCGGCCGAAGGCTGGATTCGCATCGACCTGGCAAAGCGTGAAATCACCGGCTACAACGCCGATCGCCAGTCAGGCAAGCTCGGGTTGCCGCTGCCGCGATTCCGAGGTTACTTTGTCATCGAGCTCGATGTGCCGCTGGCGTCGGCCGGCACTTACGTCGGATCAAAGACGAGCGATGGAACGCTTGAAGCGCGCGGGGACAAGGTGGGCGGATACGTGCGGCTCCAGCCGCCTGCCAACGGTGTTGCGAAGGCGCGTGTCGGCACGTCGTTCATCAGCGTCGAACGGGCGAGAGAGAACCTGCGGCGCGAGATCCCTTATTGGGACCTCGCGCGATGCAAGGCCGAGGGTCGCGCGGCCTGGAACCGTCAGCTCTCGAAGATCCTGGTTCGTGGGGCAAATCGTGATGCGAGGCGCATCTTCTATACGGCCATGTATCACAGCCACCTTTACCCACGCATTTTCTCCGAAGGCGGTCAATACTACAGCGCCTTCGACGACCGTGTCCACGACGGTGTTTCGTACAACGACTATTCGCTATGGGACACCTTCCGCGGCGAGCACCCGCTGCTGACGCTGACAGCGTCCGAGCGCGTCGGCGAGATGGTCACATCGCTGCTGCAAATGTACCGCGAGGGCGGTTGGCTGCCCAAGTGGCCGAACCCGGGCTATACGGGCATCATGATCGGCTCACACGCCGACTCGGTGATCGCCGACGCCTGGGCGAAGGGGCTGCGCGGGTTCGACATGAAACTGGCCTACGAAGCGGTGCGCAAGAGCGCGATGGTCGCGCAAACGGGCGACGCCGCGAATCGTTGGGGAGATCGCCAGCCGAACAAGCAGTGGCCCGAGACGCGGGGCGGATTATCGTGGTACATGAAGCTGGGCTACGTGCCGGCGGATCGCACGGATGAGTCGATTTCACGAACGCTCGAGTTCGCCTACGACGACTTCTGCGATGCCCAATTGGCCAAAGCGGTTGGCGCGACGGACGACTACCGCATGTTCATGGCTCGAAGCAAGAACTATCGGAACGTTCTCAAGGACGGCGCTCTGTGGGCTCGGACGGCGGATGGGCGGTGGATGAAGCCCAGCGATGCGACGCACCCGCTCACGGAAGGCGATGCGTGGACATACTTGTTTTGCGCGATGCAGGACATTCCGGGCTTGGTCGAACGGTTGGGCGGTCCCGAGGCGTTCGCCAAGAAGCTGGACGAGAACTTCGACGGCAACCATCACCGGCACAACAACGAGCCGGGCCACCATTATCCGTATCTCTATGACTACTGCGGCCAGCCTTGGAAGACGCAGCAGCGAGTCCGCGAGGTGGAACGGAAGAACTACTCGAACACGTCCGTCGGCATGACGGGCAACGAGGATTGCGGCCAGATGTCGGCCTGGTACATCTTCAGTTCGATGGGTTTCTACCCGGTGACGCCCGGCACGGATGTCTACGCCATCGGCGCGCCGCTTTGGGACGAGGTGCGTATCTCGATCGGCGCTCCCTATGCGCCGGCGACGTTTCGCATCACGGCGGACAACCAATCGCCCGAGAACCTCTACATCCAGTCGGCCACGCTCGACGGGGTTCCGCTCAACAGGCCTTTTCTGAAGCAGGCCGACATCGTTCACGGCGGCCATCTGCACTTCGTCATGGGACCGAGGCCGAATCAGCGTTGGGGCGTGGCCCTGGCGACGGACGCGGCTCGAAAGGACGAGTGACACGGCCGGGCTAGCCGGCGATCCGTTTTCTGAGCTGCCTCGCCCAGAGCGTCAGCCACAGGGCGGCCAGCGCCATCAGCCAGACGAGAAACTTCAGCCCGGCGATGGCCCAGAACCAGACGGCCTGGACGAATGCCCAATCGACGTTTGGCCCCCACATGGCCAAGATCCAGGCTGGTCGAGCGCGCAGGACGGCCAGATAGACGATCCATTGCAGGATGACGAATGCAACGGCGATGAGCACGACCCACCAAAGCGCGATGGCGGCGGCCCTGACTTTGCTTTCGCACGTATCGTTCATGGCGACCTCCTTCCCCTCTGCAATTGTTGTCTGCCAGGCAAGCGTTCACAAGACGAATCGGAGGGGGCCGTCGGCGTTTTCATCAGCACGCGGCTGGCGACCCGGCCGGTCGTGATCGGAAAGTGGAATGCCGCTCGGGCTAGTCTCGCCGCTTCTGGTCGAGGTGGCCGGACTTGCTGATCGCGCGCCAGAGACGCAACCCGAGGGCAACGCTGACGACTCCGGCGGCCAGGCCGAACGACGAGATGCCAAACATGAGCGGCGGCACCGGACGGCTCAGCAGCAGCGATGCGCCGACAAACAGCGAACTGGCCAAGAGGCCCAGCACCAACCGGTTCACGGAGGGCTCGAGGCCGCGGTGGTCGAGATGGATGTCGAACCGGCCGCCTTGCATCTGCTCCAAAACGTCGGAGATGCCTTGCGGCAAAATATCGACCAGGTGTTCGAGCTCCGAGTAGAGGCGGTGCAGCTTGCGCAGCCGGCGGCGTGGCGAGAGGCGTCGCCACAGGAGCTTCCGCCGATAGGGCCGAATCATTTCCACCAGACTGAATTTCGGGCTTAACTGCCGGGCGGTCCCTTCGAGCGTCACCAACGCCTTCAACAGCATGACGATCCGCGCGGGCAGCATGATGTGGTAGCGCCGCACCTGCTCCATGATCTCGTTGAGCGCGCCGCTGAGATCGAACTTCTCCAACGACTGGCTGGCGTAATACGAAAGGAAGTCGGCCACGTCGATTGCCAGGGCCGAACGGTCCAGATCGATGGGCGCCTTGCCAAGCCGGAGGATCATGGAGGTCATGTGCTCGGCGTCCAGTCCGCTGAGCGCGACGAGCATCTCGCCAAGCCCTTCATGTAGCCGTTCGTCGATGCGGCCGACCATGCCGAAATCCAGCAGTCCGACCTGACAGTCCTTCATGACCAACAGGTTGCCAGGGTGCGGGTCGGCGTGGTAGAAGCCACGGTCAAAGATCATTTTGAGACACACGGCCGCGCCGCGTCGCGCCACCTCTTCCTTATCGACGTTGGCTTCCGCCAGACCGCGAGCGTCGGACAGCTTGATTCCTTCGAGCAGCTCCATCGTCAGCACACGACGGCTGCACAGCTCGGGGTAGGTTCGCGGAATGTGGACGGTCGGGTCGTCGCAGAAGTCGTGGGCGAACTGCTGAAGGTTGCGTTCTTCGCGGCCGAAGTCCAACTCGCGCCGCATCGTCCGCTGGAACTCGGCGGCAATCGCCTGGGGACGATAGTTGCGGAACTCGGGCACCATCTCGGCAATGGCGGCCAGGCCGGTGAGGATGTCCATGTCCACGGCGACCTTCTTCTCGATGTCGGTGTGGAGCACTTTGACGACAACCGACTCGCCCGAATGAAGGCGGGCCCGATGGACCTGTCCGATGGACGCCGAGGCCATGGCCGTCGGCTGGAACTCGGCGAACAACTGGCCGACTGGCCGGCCAAGTTCCGATGCCACCAGCTTCTCGACCTCGTTGGCCGGATCGGCCGGGACGTTCGCCTGAAGGTGCTGAAATTCATCGGCCAGCGGGACGCCGACCAAGTCGGGCCGGGTGCTGAGCATCTGACCCAGCTTGATGAACGTGGGCCCGAGCTCGGCCAACGCCATGCGCAAGCGGGTTTCCCAAGGACTCCGAGCGATGGCCGCGCCGCCGCGCGCTTTGAGAAGGTCTTTAGCGAAATCGGGGCCAAGACGTCCCACCCACGCGGCCACGCCGTATTTGCTGAGCACCTCGACGATCTCGTACCAACGACCGACGTGGCGATAGATTTGCGGGATGGAACTGAGTTTCATGGTGTGCCGATCCGGTCGGGAAGCCTACCCACTACTCTACGCCAGCCGGGGGTGGCTGGCCAGCGGCCCCCCACAGACCGCCGCTGGCAGTCCCACCAGCTACCCCAGCTTGCCAGGTCGGTAAATCCGCTGCAACCGACAGTCTTTACTCAAGCCGCAGCATCGGCACGACGAAATAATGGGAGAAGGGATCGTACGCAAATGGCAGCCAACTCATCGGAAGTCCCACGCCCGGGATCTCGCACGGGTGGACCGTTGGATCTTCTCGTCAACTGGATCGCCGACCTTGGCGGTGCGGCGATGGACTGGATTGCGGGCCTTGGGAACATGGCCCGGTTCTCGCTTCGGACGGTCGGGTGGATGTTCGCGCGATTGCCACGGAAGGAGACACTGCTGCCAAACTTCTATCAGATTGGCGTGCTGAGCCTGCCCGTGGTCGCTCTGACCGGCACGTTCATCGGCATGGTGCTGGTGGTGCAGAGCTATGTGCAGTTTCGCAATTTGCACATGGAGGCCAAGCTGGGCGCGGTGATCAACATGTCGTTGGTCCGCGAGCTTGGGCCCGTATTGGCGGCCACCATGCTGGCCGGTCGGGTCGGAAGCGCCATGGCGGCCGAGCTTGGGACGATGCGTGTCACCGAGCAGATTGACGCCCTAGTGACGATGGGCGCCAATCCGATTCAGTATTTGGTGGTGCCGCGGTTTTTGGGCTGTCTGCTGTTGATCCCGGCGCTGACGGTGATGGCCGATTTCATGGGCGTTGCCGGCGCGTTGTTCTACGCGGTTGGGTTGCTGGGGATCGACTGGCACCACTATATCGAGAACTCGCGGCACTTCGTCGGCAATTTCGACTTGTTCGCCGGCGTGTTCAAGAGCCTGTTTTTTGGCGCGGCCATCGCGCTGATTGCGTGCTACCGCGGATTCCATTGCGACCCGGGGGCCGAGGGCGTTGGTCGGGCCGCCACGGCCGCGTTCGTCTATTCGTTTGTCATGATTCTCTTGTTGGATCTGGTGTTGGGAATCGGTTTGGACGGCCTCTACTTCACGCTTTGGCCCGAGGCGCCAAAACTGCTTTGAGACATATCACCCCTTGAGAAAGGGCGGCCATTGCCAGAGCGATTGGCAACCGCCGCCGCACGGCCCAATGGTCAACGTCGCAGTATCGCCGGTGAATTCTTCCGCGCCGCCGATCCATCTGGATCATGTGTCGGTCAGTTTTGGCCGTCAGCAGGTGTTGCGAGATATCGACCTGACGATCGCGCGTGGTCAGACGCTGGCCATCATCGGTGAAAGCGGCTGCGGCAAGACCGTGCTGCTGAAGACAATCATTGGGCTGCTTCGGCCGACACGGGGCGCCGTTTATTTTGACGGCCGGAACTTGGCGAAGCTCGGCGAGCGCGAATTGACGCGCCAGCGGATTCGTTTTGGGTTCCTTTTTCAGCAGGCGGCCCTGTTCGACAGCATGACGATCGCCCAGAACATCGCTTTTTCGCTGCGGCAGCACACGCACAAGCCGATGCAGGAAATCCGTGAGATCGTCTCGTCGCGGCTGGCCGAGGTCGGATTGCCGGAGGACATTCTTGTGAAGAAGCCGGCCGAGCTCTCCGGGGGAATGCGAAAGCGGGTTGGACTGGCCCGGGCGCTCGCACTGGAGCCTGAAATCATGCTCTACGACGAGCCGACGACGGGCCTGGACCCGATCATGAGCGACGTGATCAACGAATTGATTCTTGGCGCCCGCCAGCACCATCCGGTGACGAGCATCGTGGTGACGCACGACATGCGGACCGCGCAGAAGGTGGCCGACCGCGTGGTCATGCTCTACCCGCTAGCACGGCTGGACGCGGAGGACTCGCAGATGATCTACGACGGGCCGGCCGACCGGATCGAAGAGGCCGCCGACCCGCGTGTGTCGCAATTCGTCCGCGGCGAGGCGGGCGGGCGTCTGATGGAAATGAGGCAACAGAACGGACACGCCCGGTAAGATACGGGAAGCGGGGCGTCCGTAAGCGAACCGGGTGTCTCCGGCGGCTTGCCGGCAGGCATCCCATGCGTGGGAATCGCAATCATGGACGACAGGGTCATGCAGTTTCGCGTCGGCGTCGTGGCGCTGGCGACATTATTCATCACCGGCATCCTGGTCGTGATGTTCGGCAAGTTGCCGACGATCATGGGCAGCTACACGGTCTACGTGCGTTTCGGCTATGCGCCTGGCATTACCGATGGCACACCGGTTCGCAAGAGCGGCGTCTTGATTGGGCGTGTGAGCGAGGTGGCGTTGGCCGATCACCAGGAGCAAGTCCTCGTCACGTTGAAGATTGACAAGAACAAGCACGTTTTCAAGAACGAGGACTGCTTCATCACGCGCGACTCGTTGGTTGGCGACGCGGCCCTGGCGTTTCGCCCGAACCCAAAGAAGGCGTCGTTGCGAAACCAGCGAATCGAGGACGGCGCGACGCTGGTGGGAGAGGTGTTGGACGACCCCACCGGCTTAAAGCAGGCATTGCAGGGCCCCATCAACACGGTGACGGAAACGGGCGAGGCGTTGACGCAGGCCAGCAGGCAGCTTGGCAGCGCGGCCAAGAAGGTGGATGAGCTTCTCGATTCCGAGCGGCAACGCATTCACGATGTTTTGGAAAACGCCAGCGAATCGCTCAAGGCGTTTCGGACCGTGATTGGCGACCCTCAGACGCAGCAACGTCTTGGCGAGGCGATGCGAAAACTGCCCGACACGCTCGACAACATGAATCGGACGTTTCATTCGGCGGACGAAAGCCTGCGGGCATTTAGTCGCCGGACGGGTCCAGACCAGAGAACGGCCGTCGAGCGGATGGTGGAGACCATCGAGTTGACCGACCGGGCGCTCCGGAAGTTCAGCGAATCGACCGATCCGAGCAAGCCGCCCCCGGTGGACCAGATTGCGGACGCCGTGACGAACATCAATGAGATCACACGTCTGCTGCGGCAGGTTTTGGACCGCATCGACCGCGGCGACGGCTCGATCGGCGCGTTGTTGAACGATCGCCAACTGTACGACCGCCTGAACCGAGCGGCCAGGAATGTCGAGCAGGTAACGCGCGACATCCGGCCGATCGTGCAGGACGCCAAAGTGTTTTCGGACAAGGTTTCACGTCATCCGGGCGTGCTGCTCCGCGACGCCGTGCGACCGGGCGCCGGGGTGAAGTGATTCGCGGGTTCCGAGTTGGAGCCGCTCGGTTTTCGCGGCGGACGCCAATGCTGTTATAATGACGGCATGGGGAAGTGCTATTTCGTCTCGGACCTGCACCTGCTGGCCAATCGTTCGGCCGCCCATCGGTATCTTGCTCAGATCAGCCGGGCAGCCGCTCGCGCCGAGGTCTTCGTGCTTGGTGGCGACATTTTCGATTTTGCGTGGGCCGACATGCCCATTGCTCGTTCGGTGGCCTGGGCCGTCAAGTGGCTTGGAGAGCTGGCGTCGTCGAGTCCTCGTTGCCATTTCCATCTGGTGCTTGGCAATCACGACTATCATCAGGTGTTTATCGATCGGCTCGTGAGGCTGGAAAAGCAGGTCCGCAATCTGTCGTGGCACCCGTTCTATCTGCGACTGGGCAGCAGCGTGTTTTTGCACGGCGATGTGGCCAGTCGGCGGATGGACGCACGCAGACTGGCCGAGGCTCGGGACCGCTGGTTGGACAAACGGCGTCGCGGGCCGTTCCTGAGCCGGCTTTACGACGTGGTCGTGCTAACGCGGCTGCACAAGCCGGTGGCCCATCTGGCTTTCTCGAAGCGGATCGTGGCCCGGCGTGTGCTGAACTACCTGGAGAGCATCCGGCAGGGCCCACGCGACGGCGTGCGCGACGTTTATTTTGGCCACACGCATCGGCGGATCTCCAGCTATCGCTATCGTGGCCTGCTGTTTCATAACGGCGGCGCGCCGATCAAGGGCGTGAAGTTTCGCATCATCGAGGCCCGGGCCGGCTGAGCGGACGTTCCATCAACGGTATCGCCGCGCAGCGCGCTCGGCCGAGAACTGCCAGGAAGCAGACGGTGATTCGGCCCGTGGGCAGAGGCGGTGATGCCCACATGCCCGGGCGAAGTTCAATCGTGGCAATGGCAAAACCCACCAGCCACATCGAGCCTGTCGGCAAGGTAGTCGACGACCGCTTGCTCGGGCGTCACTTCGCCCTGGACGACGAACGCTTGAATGCCGTTATGCTTCAATTCCTCGGCGGCGCGCCAACCCATGCCGTGGCACAGAACGACGTCACAATCCTGCAAGGCGTTGACAATCGCCTCGTGGCCGTGATGATGTTCGTGCGACTCTCCCTCGTGGCATTCGCCTCGCGCATGGGCGGTAAACGTGTTGTCTCGCAACGAGCGACCGGTGATCTGCTTGTCCTGGATCTCGAACACCAAGAAGCACCGGCTGCGGCCAAAGTGGCTGGAAATGGCAACACCGTCTTCCGAAGCGACTGCAATTTTCATGGAAACCTCTCGTGATTCTGACGTTTAGTTTCGACCTTGAGCGCGCCGCCCCAGTCGACGGCCACCAGGGCCGTTGCGATGTCGGCAGCACCGACCGGCTGCTGGGCGCTGCGCCGTATCCGGCTGGGCGACCGCCGCTTCAACCGCCCGGTGAAAGTTTTTGCCCTGGCAAGCGGGGCAACCCGCGGGGCGTCCCGTTCCGAAAGGCACTTCCCAAACGTGCTGGCAATCAGCACACGCAAACGCTCGCATCGTGGCCATTTCGATTTTCCCTCCTTCGATTCGTAATGCCAGCCCTTCGACCAAGGCCTGAGCGACCTTCCTTCGGGCCGTCTCGACAATCCGCCCGAAGGTCTGACGAGAAATCCTCATTCGCTCGGCGGCCTGCTCCTGATAGAGCGCCTCGTAGTCGGCCAAGCGAAGGGCCTCGAACTCGTCCACGGCCAGGACCACTTCGCCCAGCGAGCAGGCGGGAACGCCAGCGGGCTTGAACAACGAGGAGCCGGGCAGGGAGCCGACGCATCGGCAGTGCTTTGGTCGGGGCATTTCGGTTCTCCGCCGGTATTATGGGCATATGCCCATAATAAGTCAAGCGGAATTCAGGTCGAATCGCTGGCCTGGGGTTTTCGGCGTCCGACCATCAGAAACACCGGGAAGTCTCGGAATTCACCGCCGCCGATCTCTTTCTTAACGATGTGGGAGGTAGACACCTTGATGTCGGTGAAGAGCGCCGCCGCCAAACGGTCTTTGAATTCCGAGCGGTCGAAGCCGCGGTGGCGGACACTGACGGCCGCGTCGGCCGAATGGAAGTTGCCCGGCTCCGCATCCAAGTCGGCAATGCACAGGATGCCATCGGGCAATAGCATGTCGTGAAACGCGCGCAACACTTGGTCGAGGTTGGCCACGTGGTGCATCACCATGCTGGAAACGATCATGTGGAACCGCTTGTCGAGAGCGGGTTGCTTCTCCAAGTCGAGTTGAATCGCGATCATGCCGCCGATGCGGTCATCGCGGATCTTGGCACGAAGCACATCGAGCATCCCCGGCGAACTGTCGGCGCCGGTGACGCTCCGCACATAAGGAAGCAGAAACAGCCCGAGCAGGCCCGTGCCGCAACCGTAGTCCAACAGGTCGTCATCGCTGGTTGGCCGGGCCTCCCGGAGAATCGCCATGCCGATGGCTTTCGCAAGTTCGACGCGGCGAGGTTCGGCGTCCCAATTGGCGGCGGACAGATCAAAGTGATTCAACGTGTTCATGGCGATGCCGAGCTGGTTCGATGGTTTCAGGGAATGATCGGCACAAAACGCCCTTGGGGGCCACGCGGGCTCGGGCGGCAGAGCCGTGCCGATGCACCCATCATGATAGCGCGACCCGCACCCCGAGAGGAAGCCATGCCGGGCCGAGCGGAAAGCATCTGGCAAAGATAGGCAGGGTTTGACGGACACCCTGGAACTGCAACTGTCACCTGACGCTAGGCCAGAATGCCAACCGAAAAACCACCACCCCATTTTTGGCCTAATCGTGCCTGACCCGGACAGCCGCAGTCAGTCTCAGAGACACCTGCAATCCTGAAGGCGCGGGGAACGGCCGGACAACTCGGGAACGGGCCGCAATGCTCGCACGACCGGGGAAACCACGTCCACCATATTGACAGCTTTTCCGGCCACGCTAGCATAAACCGATTGTCGTGGCTTTTCCTTCTAACCAAAGTGCAGCAAAGGATGCGCGTTTTGGGCTCTTCTCACGGCGTCTTTGTCTGCACGCTTTCACACTTTTCAGGAGACGCAAATGAAGGCGAAAGGTTCGTTGGGCAAGCGACTTGCGTTTGAGTCGCTGGAAAATCGTCTGTTGTTATCGACAACAACGACGTCAAGCACCAACTGGTCGGGCTATTCGATTAGCACCGGCGCCGGCACGGTCACCAAGGTGACGGGAACGTGGACAGTTCCCACGGTCACGGCGTCCATCGCTGCGACCTACGAGAGCACCTGGGTCGGCATCGACGGCTACGGCACCTCGACCGTCGAGCAGATCGGCACAACGGGTTACTCGAAGAACGGCTCAACGTCGTACTGGGCTTGGTACGAAATGTACCCCGCGGCGTCGGTGAAGATCGTTGGCATGAACGTCTATCCTGGCGACTTGATGAGCGCATCGGTCACCTACGTGACCAGCGGCACGTATGCCGGCAAGTTCCTGTTGCAAATCGCGAATATGACGCGGAGCAACACGTTCCATACCTACCAGTCGCTGTCCAGCGCAACACGCACCACAGCCGAGTGGGTTGTCGAGCGGCCGTCTGTGAACGGCACCGTCTCGACGCTGGCGAACTTCGGGTCGCAGTACATGTACAGTTGCACGGCCACCGTCAGCGGCACGACCGGCGCCATCAGCAACTGGAACAACTATCGCATCAACATGGTGTCCGGCGGCACGACGTTGGCCTCGACCAGCGCCCTGACCACGTCCGGTTCGTCATCGAGCTTCACGGTAACCTACGTGAGCTCGGGTGCGTCGTCCTCGAGCTACGTGTCCAGCAGCCTGCTCAGTGGCACGAAACTGACCAGCCTCGTGAGCAATACGCCGTCCGACAACATCGTCAACGATACGGTGTCGGCCGACGTTACCGACGTCGCCCTGCCAACCAATGTCATCGACGAGACGATCCCCAACGTTTGGGAAGACAGCGGTTTTGCCACCCACAAACTGTCGGACTTCTCCGAATCGATGATTGAATCCTTCGACACGAGCGTATTCGGCCGCACAGCCCAGCACGAAGCTGAGGCAGCGGACAGCGTGTTTGCCTCGTTCGGCGCCGAGTTGGAGGTCAACGTGCTGTAAACCGGCTTGTGCCATCGCACGAGCATCTGCGATGCTAGGATTGCAGGACGACGGCCGTCAAGGACGACGGCCGTCGTTTTCTGACGATCGAGATCGTGCAACGCAACCGCACCGTCCCCGCTTGACTTCCCAGTGACCGAGAGGGCACGGTTCGAGGCCGGCGCCGAGAGCACACGGCAAGCCGGTCAGCGATTGCCGTCGCTTTTGGGCTCGGGCGTCGCCTCGGGCTGTGGGTCGCAGCGGCCGGCTCGGACTTGCCGATCGAGCGCCTCGATTTCGTCAGAGCCGAGACACTTTTCGACCTGCTGTCGTGTGTCTTCGAGCAGCTTGTCGATCTTCTTCTGGATTCTCTTGTCGGGCGAAACGAGTCGGTCCTGCTGTTGCGCGATGCGCATGGTGAACTGCAACGCGCGGGGCAACCGGTTCAGTTCGTCCATCAATTCGGCGGCCTGGTCGAATTGCCCTTCCTGCATGCGCATCTCGATGCGAGCCATCAGGATCTTGCGCCGGGCAAACAGATCGACCAGTTCCTCCTGAAGCCCGAACAGAAAGCCCTCGGCTTCGAGCCGCCGATCGTGGTTGGGCACTTCGGCCGTGAGGCGCGGCTCCAAGCCGGGCACCATCGGCAGCTTGGCCAGCAAGTCCTTTCCGCTTTTGGCCATCAGCACTCGCAGCACGGATGCGTCGGATGAGACGGCCAGTCGGCCCTGACGGTCGGTCACGCCGAGCAGGACAGGAGTTTTTCCGCCGGGCGGGACCGTGTAGATGTCGTAACCGCCGAGCGGGATTTTGGGTTCCGTGCGCGATTTCAGCACGAGCGTCGTGGAGCCGCCGGGCGGGACGACCCGCAGGGCGAGCGACTCGATGCGGCCACGGCCCTTGGCGCTCATGGCGGCACGCATGCCCGAATACACCCGTCCACGGACTTCCTCGGCCCCGACCTTTTCGACGACGACGAACGACCAGGGGGCAACGGTCGCTTTGCGGAAGTTTCCAAGGCGGTCATTCGTGCGGGTGATCGGCTGCAGGACGTCGCCGTCGCGCAAGAGGGCCAACGTGCGGTCGCCCAGCGGGAGGCCAATCGCTTTGGGACGCAACACGGCCGTGTTGTCCTTTTCGAGCCGCTCGATTCGGGCGATTGGCGCGAAGGCGGCCAGCAGCGCGCTGAACGCCGTTTCGCCGAGCGCGCCGACTTGCCACACGGGCCGGCTGACGGCCATGCCGAGGACGCGCGTTCGGACGTCGAAGTCGCGTGCGGTGACGGCCATGCCGCCTGGGATCGTCGTGACTGCGACCAGCAGAATCTTGTCGACGGAGGACGCCGGCGCCGGCACGTCGTCGGCTTGAAGGCTCGATAGGCCGCGCACCATGTCACGAAAGAGGGCCGGCGGGGCGGGCGCGACTTCCGCGTTGAACGCCGCGCCCAAGACGGCGTCGATCCGGGCCGAAAGCGCATCGCATAGCGAGGCTTCCAGGCGCGGCGCGAGGGGCGGCTGCCGCTCGACGGCCACGAACACTTGGACCTGATAGGGCGTCAGCGGCCAGACGGTCTGGTCGGCCGCGGTGGAAGGCGAGGCCCATGCAAGTGCGACAACCGCCAACACGATCGCGCCAAGGCGGCCCATCCGGCAGCCGGCGCGGGAGGGCGATGCGGGCTGGCAGATGCCGCTTGTCGCGCGCGCTATGTTGCTTCCAACGGGCACGTTCATTTCTCCACCGGATATTGGAAAGCGGGCCGCCATTGCTCGACGTTTTGGTAAAGCGACACGGGCCGGGGCGCGACGCCGCGCAGACTTCGACGGTATCCAAAATGCTCGACCAGTTGCCACAGCGGGATGACCGTCACGTCGTCAAACGCGATGCGGTGGACCCGATGGAGGCAGTCGCGAACCTGGTCCCATTCCGAAGCCTGATCGAGCTGGCGGAGGGCCAAGGCCATGTAGGGCCCCGAGTCGGCGATGACGCCGCCTTCGCCAAACAGGCGGCCGGCGTCGACGACTGGCTCCCAGACGGCTAACTCGACGTAGAGCAAGTCGACATCGTCCGGCACATGGCGAGGCAACGGCGACTCGAGCGCACGCAATGTCACAGAGACTCCGAGCGTATCGAGCTGCTTCTGGATGGCCAGACAGGCGGCCCGGGCGATTTCGTCGGACGGATAGGCCAACGTCAGCTTGGGCAGCGGCGGCAGCTTCCGTTTTTTGGACCTCTTTTTTGCCTCCGGCTTCGGATCGGTCTTGTCGGCCGCATTCGCTTCGGTTATTGCCTCGGGCGTTGCCTCGGTCGGCCGGGTCGCTTTCGCGCCTTCGGCATCGAGGTATTTTTGGTAGGCCATGTTTGCCAGAGCGATGCAAAGCCGTGGATCGTAGGGGCGCGGCTCGATGGTTTCGTCGGACGCGTATCCCATGGGATCGCCAACGCCGATGCCCAGCGGAAAGGGGCTGCTGGTGACGACGCAGCCGGGCACTTCGACGCCGGCAAGCATCTGTTGCAGAATGGCCTGGCGATTGATTCCATAAACCAGGGCTCGGCGGAAGTTGCGGTCGGCCACCAGCGGGCGGCGTCCGTTCGGCACGAGGCAATGCACCAGTGGCATCGCGTACGGCTGGACCTTCAGCTGCGCGTCGGCTCGGAGCGCCGGCAGAGTCCACGGGTTGAGGCGATCGACCACCTGCACGTCGCCGCGTTTCAGGGCGACGACCGCCTGGGCCGTGTTGCCGAACCGCCGCTCGACCAGTTCCATCGGTCTTCCAGGCTCGTTGGCGAAGTACTGTGGATTGGCGACGAACAGCCGGTTACGCGACGACGGGGCCGGATCGACAAACGGCCCGTTGCCCAACGGGGCTCCGTCGGACGACGCCGCGGCGCCGGGCGGCGGGACGATCAGTTGCAGCATGGCCTCGGGATGAACGTGGCCGCGACGGAGTTGGACCTCGACATCGTAGAGCCCCCGCACGGCGACGGATTGCATGAGGTCGGACCAGTCGATGCGATAGCTTGGGCTGCTTGGGGCGGCGGCCATTAGCAGCAGTCGCGCGAGATCGGCGCCCATGAGTGTGGCGTTGCCGGCTGCCCAATGCACATCGGGCTTGATGCGAACCGTGAGCCGGTGATTGGCCGGTTGGAGCGTGATCTCGCCGAGGGGGCAGTCGTACTTACCGCCTTCGGTGCTCGGAGCGGTCAGCTCGGCCAGCGTTCGATAGACCAGCCGCCGCGTGCGACGCGAGGCCCAGTCGTCCAGGCGGTCGATGCTGATCTGGGCGGCCGCGCTGGTGACGCCAACCACTGCCCGCGAATAGTTGCGGTGGACGGCTTCGGCCAATTCCCGCGCGCCGGGCAATTCCGGGCAGACGGCCGTCAACTGGCGACTCAGCTCGGCCGTTCGAGGCCACTGCCCGGCGTCTTGCGCCACGCGAGCCTCGTTGAGCAACGCAACGGCCTTGGCGTGCCAGCGTCCGGTCCACTTGGCCACGGTTGGGTCGTCCGGGTATTCGGCGGCCAAGCCGCGCAGCAGCGCGCGCGCCGCGGCGTAGTTGCCATGCGACTCGTGCTGTTCGATCAGCTTGTCGGTCGTTCCGGCCAGCGTCCGGTCCAGCTTTGGCCGCTTCGGATTGCGGCGGTAGATTTCTCGCAAGAGGGCCAACGCGCTGTCGTATTGGCCGTTGTGATACGAGGCGTTCGCCTCGGCGAAGAGAAAGTCCTCGCAAGCCTCGGCCAGTCCGGGCGTTGTGGGCTTGTTCAATTGCAGGTAGCTGAAATAGTCGTAGGCCTCTTCGTATTTTCCATCCCGCACCAACGCGCTCGCCTTGTTCAGCACCAACTGGTCGAAGAACTCGATTTTGGCGACGTTGCGCCACAGAAGCTCATATTCCTTGTCCTGGTCCTCGACGCGGCGGACGGTCAGCTTTACCGGATTTCGGCCGGCCAAGATCGAGCGTCGCAACGCCGTGGGCAGGGGCTTCACCTTCAACACTTGGTTGTTGTAGAGCGAGTTCAGCGTGATCTGGTCGTAAGGATCCTCTTCGTAAAGTGGGACGTTCGCCCCGGCCGACACGGCGGCGAGCGCAAACAGGAACGCCAACGCGGCACACACGGCTCTGGGGCCGGGCGACTCGCGGCGATCGTGGCATGGCATATTCATTGGGACCGCAAGCCTCATGGTTGCCCGACTTCGTGGAGGGTCCCGTCATAACCGGCGACGAGCAGCCGGCCGCCACGAACGATCGGCCCGCTGGCCAACGGACAACCGACATCGAGCTTTGCCAGCTCTTTTCCGGTCGCCGCATCGAGACGCACGATCGTTCCGTCGCGCGTGGCCATCAGGTAATGACCGCCGACGCGCAACGGCGTGCCGGCCGGTAGACCGTGGGGCAACGGGGCTTGCCACATCGGCTTGCCACGGCCGTCGATTGCGAGCAACTGATGGTCGTCGGTGGCCAGCAGGACAGCGTCTCCGAGGCGTGCCGGTCCCCAGGCGAATTGGCCGCCCAGCGAGATGTCCTTGTGGCGGACCAGTTTCGCAAGGCTGAAGCCGACGAGCAGCTTGCCGGCGTCGGTCGCATAGGCGGCATTGCCCAACACGGCAAACGGCGAGACGATGGGCTTCGTGACGGTCGTCTCGGCCAAGACGGCCAGATGGGGTTTCGGGGTATCCTGAATGCAGAGACGGTAGATCTTCGACCGACCGTCCGTAATCAGAACCTCGCGGTCGTTGATGACGGTCGGCGTGAGCCAGTCGATCTGGGTGTCCACCTCCAACCGCGGTTGGAAGGGCGCGGCCAAGGCGACGGGATCGCCCGTCGTCGTGTTAGCCTTCGTGTCGTAAAGGCCGACCTGGCCGGCGGACGTGGCGATCAACAGGCCGGCGCCCAGAGCCACCGGGGGGCAGGCGAGCTTATCGAACTTCAACCAGGTCACCAACGGCGTCGGGCTTTTGGGATCAAAGATTCCGATCTGCTGAGTTCCCCGGCCGCCGCTCATGGCCAGCAGGCCGCCGGCGAGTGGAACGACGTGTTTCACCGGCGGCGGCAGACGAAAGACATCGGGCGGCACCAACGGATCGCTCAGGATGCCCGATTTCGCCTCGCCGGCCGGGACCTTGAACACGGCCCCGCCGGCCGTGACGACGACCACGCTGCCGTCGTCCAGGAGCTGCGGCTCGCCAGCCGGGGGCGCGGCGAGCTGCGTCGACCAGTTCAACTCGGATTCGGCCATGCCACGGGCCGAGACGATGGCGCCCGGAATGCCCTGTTTCTTGCGCACGCCGACCACGGCCTGACCGACGGCGACGGGCGGCTGCAAGAAGGCGCTCTGGTCGTCCTCGATCCACTTGGGTTCGAGCCGGCCTCGCGTGGCCTGGACGTCGTATTTTGCGAGACGATTGTCGGCGATCCAGAGCTGTCCGGCCTGTAACAGCGGGAACCGGACGACGTTGGGAGCGCCTTCGACGGCGCTTTCGGCGATCTGCCGCAGCGGTTCCTTGGCTTGTGCGCCGCCGACATCGAAGACGCGGACGATGCCGGACGTGGTGGCCACGAGGACGCGATGCCCATCGGCCACGGCCGGCGTCGCCACGAGTCCGCCCAGCGGAATCTGCTGTACGAGTCTTAGCCACGGCTCGGGCTTTTTCGAGTCTTTTGGCTGGATCAAGAACACGCGCAGTTGGGCGTCGCGCGCGCCGTCGTTGACGATCAGCAGCAGGAAGTCGTCCACCAACAGCGGCTCGGTGACAACGCTTCCACGGTCCTGGCCCAGGTAATCGACGTGCCGGCAGGCGCCGTCGGCCAACGCGAGAATGAACAAGTTCGCGTGCGTGGCGACCTGGTAGATCAACGAGCGGCGGCCGTCCACGGCCGGCGACACGCCGAGCGGCTGCGGCAATTGAACGTAGCCGGCTGATTCGCCCGTGGCAGCGGCGATCGTGATGAGCTTGCCGCTGGGGGTGGCCAGCAGGATGTTTTCGTCGGCCACCACGGGGCGGGCGTCGAACGGCTCGCCGACGGCGTAACGCCATCGAACGCGGCCGGATGCGCTCTCGATTCGCACCAGTTCATTGCGGGCCGTGTCGACGATGAGCGCGTCGCCGCCGCCTTCGGAGGACAGCGGCACGATGGGCATCGATGCGGTCCGCGGATTGGCATCGAACCCGATGAAACGCCGCCAAAGCAACTTGCCCGAGGCCGCGTCCAGGCCGTAGATCGCGCCGTCCACGGCGGCCAGGACGCTTTGGCCGGCCACATCGGACAGCTCGCTCTTCGTGTCTCGACGGGCTGGCGTGATGACGGCCGCCGCGACATCGGCCGGGTGCGCGGCCACGGGGGGCTTCCTCTTCGCAATCCACTTGACGAGCGTCTGTTGCGTTTGCGAAACTTCGAGAAGCGCGGCTTTCAGCTTGGCGTCGTCCGCCAAATCGGGGTACTGCCGCAACAGGGCGTTGGAAGCCGTATAGGCGTCGGCCGTTTTGGATTGCTGGATCGCCGTTCGCATGGCGGTCAGCGTCTTCTGCAATTGGTCGCCGCGTGCGATTTGGCGAACGGTGATGGCCAAACTGCCTTGCACGTCGGACAGCTTGCTCGTGCTGGCCTGACGCAGTGTCTTTGGCACGTACTTTTCGACCATGCCGAGCGCCTGCCGGCTCTTCTCGACCAGCTTCGGGTCCAACTTCTTTCGCGCCGTGTCGGCCAGTCCCTCGGCAATGGCCGGCAGCATGGCGGCCAGCTCGGGATAGGCGTCCTTGAACTCTTTCTCGGTCGATGTGCGCTGCAACGCATCCTCGGAGGCCTTCAACGCGGCGACCCAATCGGAGCCGGGCAGCGTGGCCTGGCGGAGCTTGGCCATCTGAGCCATCACGCGGGCATGGCTGGCCGAGGCGTCCTTCGGGAACACGGCCAGGAAGTCTTCGTATTGCTTGGCCGCTTGAAGATAGGAGCCTTGCTTGTAGGAATCCTCGGCTGGCTGGAGCATTTTCTCGGCATTGCCGCGGGTCAGCGTCCAGTAGAGCAACCCGCAGGCGAAGAGCATAATGAGGAGGGCGCCGCCGCCGAGCAGCATGAGCGGCGAGCCCCACTTCTCGGACTCGGTTTGCTTGCGGGCTTTTGGTTGCCGCTGGAATATTCGCAGGAAACTCTTGCCGCGACTCGCCGCGGTCAGCGGGCTTGCGGGCGTCGCGGTCGTCGAGGGATCGGCCATGAGTCCGTCGAGTTCGCCCATGGCGGGCGCGCGGAATGACATTTCCTGCTCGACGAGCGACTCGCGGGCCGGCTTGGCGACGTTGGGCCGCGGCGCCGCCGGCTGCGAGCGTTGGGCGCTGGGTTGCGCGGCCGGTTTGGCGGGCCGCTCCTTGCGCGCCCGCTTCGCTTTGGCCGACGCGGTCGGCTCGTCATCCAGCGGGGCCAGGTCGAGCGACGAATCGTCGTCGGCCGGCGGGCGATGTTTCGCCGCTTTCCCGGTCGTGGGTCTTTCGGCCGGCGGGGGCTCGTTCAGCGCGGTCAACAGCCGCTTTGCCTGCGCAAGCGTCAAATGCCCATGCTTGACCAAGCGTTTTGCGATCGACTCGGCCGAAACGGGCGTCGGGCTCCGAGCCACCTGGGCGCGAAGGTTGGCCACGGCGCTTGCCGACAAGATCTCTCGTTCTTCCAGAAGCCGCAGAAACTGTTCGATGGGTGTCATGATGGTTTTGCGCGCGTGGAACGCATCGTTGGGTGTGGCTCTCGGTGCGTTGGATGCGCCGAATCACCGCGACGGATGGCGTCTTACCTCTTCATGGGCTGCTCAATGACGTAGAACACGAATCCGTCGCCGACGGTTTGCACGCCGAAGCGCGTTTTGCTGATGTCCTTGGGCGATGCGCCGCGAAAGTCCCGTTCGAGGGCTGCAAGCTTCTGCTCGGTCTCTTGGGAGAGGAACTTGAAGATTTGCCGGCCTTCGCAGTCGATCCCGGCGCGCTTGAGAAGCTCTTCGTCGGCCGCCTCCAACGCGCCGCTTCGCCAGGTCAGGTAATAGCGAGTCTCGTTCTTCGCGGGATCGCGTATTTCTTTTTTGTCGGGCTTGGGCTTTTTGAGGTTGAACGCATAGACGACCCGGTTGTCGGGCATGACGACGCCGAGCTCGATGCCGAAGTAGTCGAGCTGTTTGGCGTAGAGGTCGAGCGTGCTCCCCTTTTGGAAGGTGACTTCCCAGTGGCGAGGCAACCCGGGTTTGCCGGGTCCGTGCCCAAGGCCGCGACCGTCGCCGAAGCCGCCGTAGATGCCGCCGCCCGCACCGTAGCTTCCGCGGTGTGCGGGGGCCGCAAGACTGGGGTCGTCCAGTTCGGCCACGCTGGAGGAGACGGCGGCGCCGAGCGTGCTGAGGTCCTGCTCGACATCGGCCGGCTGTTCGCTTTCGCCCGACGCGACGAATGGGTCGTCCGAGGGCGCGTCGAGTTGCGAGCCGCCGGTGGGCCGGCCGTCGCCGCCGCCCTCGCCGTCCTCGCGGTATTCGGCCATTTGGACAGGAACGGATACCGTGGAGACGTGGATCCGACCGCTGAGCCAGATGAAGAACAAGAGGGAGGCCACGACGCCGATCGAGATCAGCAGCGCGAGCATCATGCTGGCCACCCGGTCGTACCACGAGACGGCGACCCGCCGGCCTTCGCGGGCCATGGCCTTCGCTTCGCGTGCGATCGATGAGGTTTTTGCCATGTACGGCTGTCTCCGGTCCCGAGCGGTGTTAGCTGTCGTCCTCGATGGCCAACTGCATGTCGTCCATGCCGGCGTCGCTGCCGGCGTCGAGGACCAGGACGAGCGTGCCATGCGTCGCCTCGCTGTTGCCCAAGACGAGCATCTTGCTTGGGCCTGAGCCGGGGCCCTTGGCTTCGCCCAGCTTGATGCGAAGTTCACGTTCGCTGCCGCCGGCCACCTCGGAATCGTTCACCCAGATGGTGTTGTCCCGATCGATTCGCACGATGATGAAGCCGTCGCGTTCAAACTCGGCGGACGACCGAGCGCCCTTGGCGGCCGTCTTCTCACGGTCCGGCGTCGGCATGTCGATCGCCGTGAACATCGTCTGCATCGATGTCACCATGAAGAAGATCAGGACGAAAAAGACGATGTCGACCATGGCGGTCATATCGACAAGGTCTTCGTACAACGGTTTCTTGCTCATTCCGCCGCCTTTTCGATCACAGCCAGCCTCAACTTTGCGCCGAGAACGCCGTTGGTGATCGTGGCCACGTGGGCGATGTCACGCAACGGGACGTTCCGCTCCGCCTTGATCAGGACCAGATTACGGCCATCGCGCATGCCGGCTTCGATGGCCGATTGGAGTCGTTGATCGACCTCGTTCGCGGTCAGGGCCTGGCCGGCTTCGCCATCGCCCAGGTAGAACTTGGGCCCTTTGAAGACGGTGACCACGACCGACTTGTCGCGATCGGCCGCGATGCAATGCCTGGCCTTGGGCAGGTCCATCTCGGACAGGGCCGCGCCGACCCAGGTCACCAAGAAGTAGATGTTCATCATGAACACGAGGTCGACCATGGCCGTAACGTCGAAGCGGGCGTCGTCCAACAGGGGACGGCGCTGCACCAACGCGTTTTCCTCGAACGGCGTCGGCGGGGCATTCGACACGGGGGCCGGACCAGCGTCCATCGTTTCAGTTTCCTCGTTGCTCACGAAAGTTCCAAGGCCAGGCGTTTTTTCTCCGCAGCTAGGCAGACTCGGGATGGCCATGAAGGCCGCCCCTCGGGATCTCGTCGCCGCCGTCGGGGAATCGGGCCATGACGAGCTTGAAGTATTCAAGGAATCGCGTCATTCCCGAGCTGAGCGAGTCCTGCAACACGCGGACGCGAATGTTCAGGTTTGCCAGGATGAACGTGAACGGGATGGCCGTCATGAGTCCCATGGCGGTGCAGATCAACGCGATGCTGATGTCGGCCGCGATCTGCTTGGGGTCCGGTTTTTCACCCAAGCCGATGCGTCCGAACGCGGCCATCATGCCCAAGACCGTGCCGAACAGTCCGAGCAACGGCCCGGACTTGATGACCGTGGCGACCCAACTGAGCCGGTATTCGAGGTCGGAAAGGACGTTGCGTTGCATCAGTTCGGCGACGAGTTGCCGTAGCTGGGCCTCGCCGAGGTCGCGGTTTTCGATGGCCGCCAGGGCCAACTGGGGCAACGCTCGCTGGTCGGTCTGGCAAATCTGGGCCGCGGCGGTGAAATTGCCCTTGTCCAAGCTGTGGCGCAGCTCGCCAAGGAACTGCAACTGCAACTGATCGCTGGTGAACCGGAGCATCAGGACGCGGCGCCACAGCATGATGACGCAAAAGAGGCCCCAGAGAAAATTGATGCTCAGAAACACGTAGGAACAGTCGCCCAGAAATGCGGCTAATGCGTTTGTGTCGAAACCCATGGCAGCTTCAATACCTCCAGCGAAACGCGATTCTTTCGAGAATATTTCTTAATTACAGATCCAGGTCGGCGCCGGGCCGAATGGTCTGATACCAGGCCTTCCACTTTTCGATGATCGCACGTCGTTCCGAGTCGGTCAACTTATCGGGGAACCGAACCAGCGTCGGATTTCGGCTAATTCGGAGCAGTCCGTCATTGGCCGCCTTGGCGATGTCCGGCACGGGATCGCCGAGCGCGTAGATTAAGACGGGCACGTTGTCGAGGTCGCGGGTCTTGCCCAGCACCTTGACGGCCGCGAGGCGGGCCTCCCACTTCTTATTGGAGACCAAGCGGCGAATCATTTCCGCGTGTTTGGCCGAAAGCGATTCGATTTTGTCCTGGGGCAGCTCGGGCAGTTGCTCGATCGACCTGTCGAAGTCCTTGCCCTCGGGATCGTCCAAGGCATCGATCAATTCGTCGGCCGGCCCCAGCAGCTTCCGCTGCTTGGCCTGCCCGTGGCGGTCGACCACCAGATCGCCCGTGTCTTTGGGAAAACCTCGACCGCCGATCATCGTGCCCTCGCCAAAGGCGACGGCCTTTTCGATGCTCCGCTTCATCGAGCGGAGGAGGAAGAGGACGCCGAAGGCCGTGTCGGGCACTTCGCCGCAACCGCTGTTCCAGATTCCGTTGGGGCTCTGTTTCTCAATTAAGAACTGCGCCACGTCGCTGTACCATTGCGGATCCTTCTCGGCATTCTTGTCGCACAGCTCGGCAATGCTCTTGTAGCGTTCCAAGGCGTATAGGTAATAGAGATTGTATTGGGCGACTTCGACCTTGAAGTTGGCGTCGAACCAGCCGTTGCCTCGCTCTTCGGCCTCGCGGACGAGCTTGGGGTCGATTTTCGATCGGTACTTCGAGGGATCGGACCTGGCGTTTTTCGGCTTGATTTCCCTCAGCGCGGAGGGGATGCGCTCTTCCTTGGCGGGCTTTTCGGGCTGGCCGGCCATGCCCAGCATGTGGCTGCAAAGATAGAGGGCCCCCAGGCCCGCGGCGGCCATGCTGTGTCGCACCTCTTGCTGCGGGACGAGCTTGCCGACGTTTTCGGCAATCGTTCCCTGATAACCGAACGCACCGCTGGGGTCCTGGGTGCGCAGCAACCAGTTGGCCACGGCATCAATCGATTCCATTGGGACGTTGAAGCCGTGGTACCTTGCCTCCCACGAGCTGAGGACGCCGTACTGGGTCATCGACGTGTCGCCCGTGTCGCGTCCTGGGTAGCCCCAGCCGCCGTGTTTCTTTTGCCGCGCGCGGAGATAGGCCAACAGGAACTCGATGTCGGCGCGGTGGGCAATCGGGTCGCGCTCGATCAGAAAGATGATCGACAACCCGGTGCTGTAGATGTCCAGATCGGGGTTGGCCTTGTCGAGGTCGCGATTCTCGATTGCCTTTTGGATTCGGGCGATGGCCGCCAGGACCTTGGGATGGTCCGGCTGGTCGGGGTGGGCCTTGAGGATGGCAATTCCCACGAGGGCGTGCGCGCCGGTGCGGTCGTCCTTCGCGGCATCCGATTCGAGGTACTTGATGCCGCGGTCGATGGCACTCAGGACCTCGGGGCTCTTCGTTGTGAGCGCAGGGCCCTGGCCGCAGCACACGCCGTTCCAGACGGCGCCAACCAAGATCAGTGTGAGCGCCGCCAACCGGCGCCGCGCGACGCGCATGTGCATCGGTCCATCCCTGCGTATGCCGTGGTCCCACGGTGCGGGCTGCCCGTTGCCCATGCCACCCAAGACTCGTCCAGCCATCACCCGCCCGACCGGGGTATTGCTGTCCTGTCCGAGCTTTCATATTAGATTCGACTCGGCGCGCGTGTCAAGCGGCCAAGGGGAAGTGGGCCCAATCGGGCCGTGGTGCGGACGGCTGCCAGACGCGCGAGATTGCCCAGTTTGACCGTACTGGCACGGCGTCGGGTATCCATCGGCGCGGCGTGTTCAACGGTTATGCGCAATCCGATGCAAGTCGCCTTGTGTCACGACGCCCGTTTGGGTATCTCTACGCAACCTATCCGATTCTGGGGGGCGGCCCGCGATGCGATTGTTGCCGCACCTTGTCCTCGGAGGGGCGTCTGTCGGGGCATGTGTCGACACGGTCAATTCCTGAATTCACTCTGTTCCAGCGACCAAGACGGAAAGGGCCACGGATGGCCGAACTCCGAACCGACACGGGCCGCCACATCACGCGATGCGCCGCACGTCTGCTCGCGGCGTTGGCGCTGAGCGCGGCCGCGTCGCTGGCCTGTGCGCAAATGCGTCCCGAGAGTCCGGGCCCCGTGCCGACCGAGGGGGGCCCCGCGCTGACCGGCGGCGCCGCGCCGGTGACACGGATCGTCCCGACCAGCCCCCAGCCAAACCCGCCGGACTCGGCCAACGCCGATCCGAACGCCCCGCGCCCGGTGGTCGTCGATGTCCGTGTCGTCGGCAACAAGTCGCTCCCTCTCACCAAGATTCAGCCGCACATCCACACCCGCACCGGCAGACCGTTTGATCTCGAGATGATCGAGGAAGACGTTCGTCGTCTCGAGCGCACGGGGATGTTCGTTGACATCAAGACGTACTGGCAGCAGGTCCCGAATGGCCGCATCGTGTATTTCGACGTACTCGAGCGGCCCGTGCTCCAGGATGTGCTTTTCGTCGGATGCCACGAGATTCACAAGCGGTCGTTGCAGCGTGAGTCGGGTTTGAAAAAGGGGGACGCGGCCAGCCCGCCCGCCATCGAGGAGGCTCGCGCCAAGCTCGAGGACTATTACCACAAGCACGGGTTTGCCAATGCGCGCGTCACACTCTTTGAAGGGAGCAAGCCTGAGGACCGTCGGGTCGTCTTCCTGATCAACGAGGGGATCAAGCAGCGGGTTCTCTGGACCACTTTCGTGGGCAACACGATTGCCGACGACGGCCGTCTGCGGACGCAGATCACAACGAGCCGGCCTTTCCTCTGGCTCTTCGGCGGCGAACTGGATCGAAAGAAAGTCGAAGAGGACGTTGATAAACTGACGGCCTATTATCGTGGGCTGGGGTTTTTCCGCGCCCGAATCGGCTGCGACCTTCAGTTCAACGAAAAGCAGAACTGGGTGACGGTCAGCTACGTGATCGACGAAGGTCCTCGTTACAAGATTCGTGACGTTTCGGTCGTCGGGAACACGAAGTACACGACCGACGAGCTGATGGCCGCGACGAAGCTCAAGAGCGGCGAGTATTTCAATCAGGCCAAGATGGCGGCCGACCAGGGGATGTTGCAGGACAAGTATGGCAGCATCGGTTATGTATTTGCCGACGTGAAGGCCGACCCGCGATTTCTGGAAGAGCCGGCCCAACTGGATTTGATCTACAACGTCAAGGAAGGCGACCGCTACCGGGTTGGCAAGGTCAACATCGTCATCAAGGGCGAATGTCCGCACACGCAGCTCACCACGGTGCTGAATCGTCTTTCGCTGAAGCCGGGCGACATCCTCAACACGTGCAAAATCCGCGACGACCAGCGGCGGCTTCGGGCCAGCGGTCTGTTCGAGGCCAATCCGGCGAACGGCAACGCGCCGAAGATCGTCTTCAACCCGCCGGGCCGTGACGGCATTGATGACGAAGAACTGGCTCGGAAGCCTGGCGGCCCTGGCGGACGCGGCCCGGGCGGTCCTTCGGGCGGCCCTGTCAGCGGTTCGCCGTCGTACCGCGGTCAAAGTCCCGACCCTGAGCCTCGAGATCGCGTGGTGGACGTTACGCTCGACTGCGGCCGATACGTTGGCCCGCCGCCGAGCGGCTCGGAAGTCAGCAGCCACAGGTTGCCGTCGTCGGCCGGGCTGCCGGCAGGCTACGCCATGAATGGCCCACGGCCGTTGGCAGCCGACGTTCAAGACGACTCGCTGTTGCGGAAGGCGCGGCAGTACTCGATGGCGTTGAGCAACTCGCGGCAGGAGGCGAGGCCCCGCGACGGGCTGATCGCCACGCAGTATTCGCCCGACGCCGGCCGGACCAATCCGGCATCGAGCGCCCAGTGGACGCCCGTAAGCAGTTCGAGCTCGACGAGCGGTGATTCCGCGGCTTCTTCGACGAATTCAACTGGCGGCACGACCGCGTCCTCGCCGACGAGCAACGCATCGAATTACGCCAACGGACAGACGGCGCCGACGGGCAGCAGCTCGCAGGCGGCGCCGGCGCAGCCCAACGCGGCTTACGGACAGCCGTGGCCCAGCCAAGCGCCGCAGCGGCCGGTCGAGACGCCGCAGGGTCAGTATCTGCCGGGCCCGATCTTCAGCGAGAACTCGCCGTTCCACGACGGACCGCCCGACGGCGACTTGTCGCGATCGCTGCCGCTCAACGTCTTCACGGAAGAGGCCATGACGGGCCGCGTCATGTTTGGCGTCGGCGTCAATTCAGACTCTGGCGTCGTCGGCTCGGTGATTCTCGACGAGCAGAACTTCGATTGGACGCGGTTCCCAACCAGTTGGGAGCAGGTGCGCAACGGCACCGCTTGGCGAGGCGCTGGCCAGCGATTCCGCATCGAGGCCGTTCCAGGGTCGTCGACGCAACGATACTCGATTCAGTTCGACGAGCCCTATCTGTGCAATACGCCCATCAGTTTGAGCCTCAGCGGCTATTACTATGAGCGGAGCTATACCGAGTACACGCAAGAGCAAGTCGGCGGGCGTGTTGCCTTGGGTTACCAGTTTGCCCCCGACCTTTCGGGCACCGTCGCCTATCGCGGCGCCAAGGTTCGCATCTTGGACCCGATCGACCCGTACCTGTCCGACTTCGCCGAGGTCACGGGGCGTGATTTGGCCATTCACGGTTTTTCGGTCAATCTGGCCCACGACAAGCGCGACAACGCGTTTCTGGCCACGGAAGGCCACTTGGTCCAGGCGTCGTTCGAACAGGTTCTCGGCTCCTTCACCTATCCGCACGCTGAGATTGACTTGCGGAAGTACTTCACGCTCTACGAACGCCCGGACGGCTCGGGGCGCCACGTGCTGACCTTGGCCGGCCGCGCCGGCGTGACGGGCGGCAACACGCCTGTTTACGAGCGGTACTATGCCGGCGGTTTCTCGACCATCCGCGGGTTCCAATTCCGCGATGCATCGCCCCACGTGTACAGCAGCTACGCCGGCGAAAACGTTTTCATTGGCGGCGACTTTGAACTGTTTGCTTCGGCCGAGTACATGTTCCCCATCACGGCGGACGACATGATTCGCGGCGTCGTCTTCTGCGACACGGGCACGGTCGAGCCGACGATCAGCGACTGGAGCGACAATTACCGCGTCGCGCCGGGCTTCGGCCTGCGGATTTGCGTTCCGGCGATGGGCCCCGCGCCGATCGCGTTGGACTTCGCCTTCCCGGTCTCGTGGCAGTCCGGCGACCGCTTCGAGGTCTTCAGTTTCTTCGTCGGCTTTGGTCGGTAATCGGCAGCCAGCACCCTGATTGACGAAAGGCGCTCGTCGGGGGATGATGAGCGCGGCTCCATGCGGCGGCGTTCTCGAGCGTCCAGCGCACACGCCTGGGAGGCAGCCTGTGGTCCGGGCGAGTGTTCCCTGGGACGAGCTTTGCGTGGTCATGTCGTGATACGCGGATCCGTGAATTGCTCTGGTGGGCGGCGTTCGCCTGAAGGTTGCAGCATGTGGTCGCGGAAGAGACTTGACATCGGGTGGCGCGATTTGGCGGCAGGGATGATTCGGGCGTTCTTTCCGCCCGACATCGAGGAGGCCGAGCAAGCGGTTCGAGCGGCTTGGCCGGAGCCGGAAAAGATGTTCCCTTGTCTGTCGGTTCGCAGCGGGTTCGACCTGCTGCTGTCGACGCTCGACCTGCCGCGCGGCAGTGAAGTGCTCGTCTCGGCGATCACCATTCCCGACATGGTGCGAATCCTCGAGACGCATGGCCTCGTGCCGGTGCCCATCGACTTGACGCCGTGGCAGATGGCGGCCGACATCGAGCGATGGCGTTCGGCCCTGACGCCGACGACCCGGGCAATCCTTGTGGCCCATCTGTTCGGCGGCCGAATCGACATCGAGCCGATCTTGGCGTTCGCCCGACAACACGCATTGCGGGTCTTCGAGGACTGCGCTCAAGGGTTTGCGGGCACGAGTTACCCGGGACATCCCGAGGCCGACGCCAGCATGTTCAGCTTCGGCGTCATCAAGACCAGCACGGCGTTGGGCGGGGCCGTGCTGCGAATCCGCGATGCCAAAGTGCTCGAAGGAATGCGGTGTCGGCAGTCGGGCTGGCCAACGGAAAGCCGATGGCGCTATCCACGGCGACTGGCCAAGTACGGCGCGTTCAAGCTCTTGACCGGTCGGCCTGCCTGGGGACTGCTCACCACGTTGTGTCGGCGGATGGGCGGCGACTATGACCGGTGGATCAACGGTGCGGCGCGCGGATTTCCCGGGAACGATTTGCTGCGGCAGATACGCAAGCAACCTTGTGGGCCGCTGCTGGCCGTGCTGGCATGGCGGCTGCGAGACTACGACGTTTGCCGGTGGGCAAACCAGGCCGAAATGGGGCGAAGCCTGGCGCGGACGCTTGCTGCCGCAGGGATCGCCTGCCCCGGCGCCGGCATGTGCCCCCACGTGTATTGGGTGTTCGCGGTGACGGTGTCCCACCCGCAAGGCTTGGTCGCCGAGCTGGCGGCCGCCGGCTTTGATGCGACGCAGGGGCAGAGCCTGTGCGTGGTGCAGACGCCGCCGGACCGGCCTGGACTGAAGGCGGTCGCCGCCGGAGAACTACTCTCGCAGCTTGTCTTCTTGCCGTTCTATCCCGAGATGCCAAGGGCCGAGTGCCAGCGCATGGCGGACGTTGTGGTGCGGTGGGCGCAGTGCGAGCCGTCGAAGGCCGTCAGATGAGCTGCGGATGGGTCGTGGTGGCCGAATCGGGGCCGTTGTCAGATCGTGGGGGGCGGGCGTCGGCAGGTCCGGCACGGATGCTAGGACCGATTCACTCGCTACGACCCGACATTCTTTCTAAAGTCGCACCCCGAAGCGGATCGAAGTAATCTTTCGGGAAGCCTTATTCTGCGGCAAACAGCCAACGCGGCGGTTTACCGAAGGATGAGGTTACAGGGGGGAACCTGCCAAGAAGGCCATGCCTTGACCGTCCGCCATTGCCTCTCCAGGGCGGCGCGGTCCGCGAGTCCCACCTCTGTCGGTTAGCGGTTCGCCGGAGTGATGGCGTGCGGTTTCTTAGTTAGCAACTTGTACCGGTTGTCAGGGTGCCACCTAGACCGTGGCAGGCACGGGGCGAAGCGAGCTATGAGCCGAGCCGGAGAATTATGCCGAGAGTCGGAGTCAATGGAAATAGGTTGGCTGGAACACGCCTTCCCTATTTTACGGATTTTCTCTGACTTCCGGTTGCCGTGGTTGCCGATGTAGTAAGTACGGCGCGGGTCAGAAGGAGCTGAGCCACAGCCAACAGAGCGAGGAGAACGAGGTCCCGACCCAGAGCCTGCGGAAAAGTCCACCGCTGCCCAGACGGTGGAGACGAGGGAACGCCCTAGGGGAGAAGATCCGCGGGTCCAAGGGACCAGAGCGCTCGGCAGGACGCCCGTCCAGCCGAGATACAACCAAACAACGCGATTCATATATCGGAGAGCCTGCGATGAAGGTCTTCACAACTGGTCAGGTCGCCAAGATATGTAAGGTGGCCCCCCGCACTGTCAGCAAGTGGTTCGATTCGGGCCGCCTGAAGGGGTATCGCATTCCCGGGTCGCAAGACCGGCGTATTCCCCGGGAATATCTGATTAAGTTCCTCAAGGAACACGGGATGCCTTTGGGCGATCTGGAAGACGAGGCGATGGCCAAGGTCTTGATCGTCGCCCAGGACCAAGTCCTGATCGAGAACCTGAAGCGGGAACTGCCGTTGGAGCACTCGTTCAAGGCGGCGGTTGCCGCGAGCGGGTTTGACGCCGGCATCCAGGCCGAGAGCTTCCACCCGGATTGCATCATCGTCGACTTCTCGATTGGCCGGACCGAAGCGTTGCAGATTTGCCAGAATCTCCGCCGCAACAACGAGTTTGCGGAAGTGATTCTGATTGCCCTGTTGCCGGACGACGGCAGCTCGGTGAGCTTCGACCGCTCGGCCATCAACGAGACGTTCAAGAAGCCGTTTGATTCGGCCCTGCTTGCCGAGCGGCTCCGGACCTTGATTGGCGCGAAGAAGGAGCTGGTCTAAGACCGCTTCGGAAACGATTCGCCGCACCCCATGGCGGCGAATATGCGAGAATCGCCGATTCGCTCACCCCGTCGCGGCTTGACCCCCGCGACGGGATAATTTTTTCTTGGGGGCGCCGCTGCGAAGCGTGCCCTAGAGCGAGACGAGCCGCTTCATCTCGCGGACGGCCGACTCGAAACCGACCATGAGGGCTCGGGCGACGATGCTGTGGCCGATGTTCAATTCGTGCATCGCGGGGATCGCGGCCACGGGGCGAACGTTGCGGTAAGTCAGCCCATGACCGGCATGGAGCGTCATGCCGGCTTGGGTCACCAAAGCGGCGGCCTGTTTCAGTGTCTCGAGCGCTTGGTCCTGTTCGGGCCCGGGCGTTGCCAAGGCATACTGTCCCGTGTGCAGCTCCACCGCGTCGGCCCGCAGTCGGGCGGCTTCCTCGATCTGCCGGGGATCGGGATCGAGGAACAGGCTGACCGAGATGCCAGCTTGTCGCAGGCGGTCGACGGCGCGCGCCACATGGTCGCGTCGGGCGGAAACATCCAGCCCGCCTTCGGTCGTCACCTCTTCGCGCCGTTCGGGCACGAGCGTCGCCTGGTTCGGCTTTGCCTGGCACGCGATTTCGACGATCTCGGGCTCGCAGGCCATTTCCAGGTTCAGCTTCACCGTGACCGTCTGGCGAAGGATATGCAGGTCGCGGTCTGAGATGTGGCGACGGTCTTCGCGCAGGTGGATGGTGATGCCGTCGGCTCCGCCGAGTTCGGCCAGCGCGGCGGCCCAAACGGGGTCGGGCTCGTTCGTGCGGCGGGCCTGGCGGACGGTGGCTACGTGGTCGATATTGACGCCGAGTTGAATCATGGCGGCGATTATAGCAGATGCGATCACACGGGAAAGGGTCGGAAGAGGCCGGCCCGCCTTACCGGAGACGTTCGTCGTAAATCGACTTGGCGGCCGTCTGCTGCTCGGGCTTTTCCTTGTCGAAAATGGTCCAGACGGCGGTGCGCCCCTTGAGCTTGTCCAGGTACTCGGTGATTTGTTTTTTCCGTCGCTCTTCCATGATTTTGGTTCGGATCTCGACCTGGGCCTCGAGAAACGGCGTGACCATGACCTCCTCGCGTTGCGTCACGCGGACGATGTGGAATCCGGTGGGCCCTTCGATGATCGGGCTGAGCTGTCCGACCGGGAGGGTGAACAAGGCCTGATCGATGGCTTGGCAGACGAGACTGCCTTGGGCGGTCCAATCGCGGCGTCCGCCCTTGGAGGCCGTGACGCCGTCGGACGCCTTGGCGACCTCGGCGAACGGCGCGCCGGCCACGACTTGGTTGCCCAGCCGGGCGATCGCCTCGCCGGCCGCTTCTTTCGTCGGGTATCTGGCGAAGCCGATCATTAACTCTTCCCACTTCGCACGCGACGGCTTCGTGAAATCGTCGGTATGCTTGCGGTAGTAGGTCAGCATCTGGTCGTAGGTGACTTCCTCGTTGACCTTGATTTGCATGCCGACCCACTGGCGGGCCAGTTCGTGCTCGCAGTACGCGCGTTTCATCTTCTCGACCGAGGAGCCAACCATTTTCAGCTTCGCGTCCAATTCGGTGCGCGAGTTGGCGCCCGACTGTTTGATCATCTTGTCCAGCTCTTGCTCTTCGAACATTTTGCCAAGCTGCTCGTGGACGTGAGTCCAACCCTCGCTGGGAATCGTTCGCTTGGCGTCTTGGGTAATCAGCAGCGTTTCGATGCGCCGTTGGAGTCCCTGCTGGATGAGCTGTTTGCGCTGTGCTTCGATTTCGGCGGAAGGAATGCGGCCCTGGTTTCTCATGCAGAACTCGTTGACGGACGGCATGATCTCGCTGGCCAGAATGATTTCCTGGCCGACGCCTCCGAGCTTGACCGCGCCCTCGCAAACGTGCAGTTCGCCGGCTGGCAAACCTTTGTCGCGGCCGGACGAGCCGGTTCGCTGGTCGGGCGAGGGATCCGTCGGCCAAGTCGAGGGACGCGACGGCGCGCCGGGGTTCGCCGGGGCGCTCGGTCCGGTGAACTGTCCGCGCCAATTCGATGACGCTCCCGACGCCGGCGTCATGGGCGTGACCCCATTGTTCGCCGAGTCCTGGGCGGCCGCCGAGCAAACGGCGCAGGCCACCAGGATGAAAACAATCAGGAACTTTGCTGAGTGAGTGCAATTCATGGCCGGGACCAAGGAGAAAAAGATGGCATGCGGGGGATGGGACAAGTGAGTCGCAGCCGATGGCAGCGCCTGTTCGCCCCTGCTTTTTCGCGGCGGAATTATAGACGTGTCAGGTCTCTCGCTGCAACAGGGATTTCACTTGGCCGAAGAGCTCGTCGGTCGTCGCAAGTGCTTTCCCCAGAGGGAGATACGCACTTTGCCCATCGACCACGCGGAGTCGTCCGCCGTTGAGTCGCGCCAAACGGTCGATTTGTCGTCGGGACGAGTACCGAAAAACGGCGAACTGATCTTCCAAGTGGATCGACGTGATACCCCAGCGATGGGCGGCCACGCGGATGCCGGCCAGCGTCAGCAAATGCTGCACCGGCGGCGGCGGTGGGCCGAAGCGATCCGCCAATTCGGCGGCCATGTCGTTCAGCTCCGACGCGCTCGACACCCGGGCGAGCCGGCGATAGAGATCGATCTTCAGTCGCATGTCCGACACGTAGGCGCGGGGGAGGTAGCCCTCGCCGGGCAGATCGACATCGACCTCGATCACGGTTTTCGGCGGCAGCGACCTCAGCCGGCCGACGGCCTGTTCGAGCAGGTCGCAATAGAGTTCGTAGCCGATGGCCGCGATGTGGCCGCTCTGTTCGGCGCCGAGGATGTTGCCGGCGCCGCGGATTTCGAGGTCTCGCATGGCGATGGCGAACCCGGCGCCCAGGCGACTGAACTCTTCGATCGCCCGAAGCCGTTTGGCCGCGGTCGGCGAAAGGTTCTTGTTCGGGTCGATCAACAGATAGCAGTAGGCGCGATGTTTGTACCGCCCGACACGGCCACGAAGCTGGTGCAGGTCGGCCAGTCCGTAGCGGTCGGCCTCGTCGATGAAGATCGTGTTGGCATTCGGGATGTCCAATCCGCTCTCGACGATCGTCGTGGCCAGCAACAGATCGCAGCGGCGGTCGAGAAAAGCGAGCATGACGTGTTCGAGCTCGTTTTCATTCATTTGGCCGTGGGCCACGGCCAGCCGGGCCTCGGGCACGATCTGGCGCAATCGCCGGGCGACGACCTCGATGTCCTCGACCCGATTGTGGACGAAGAAGATTTGCCCGCCGCGGTTCAACTCGCGCAGCACGGCTTGGCGAACCAACTCGGGGTCGAAGCGGCCGACGCGCGTTTCGACGGCCAAGCGATCCTCGGGGGGCGTCTCGAGGTTCGAGATGTCGCGCAGGCCAAGGAGGCCCATGTGGAGTGTTCGCGGGATGGGCGTGGCCGTCATGGTCAGCACGTCGACAATGCCGCGCAGGGCCTTGAGCCGCTCCTTGACCTCGACGCCGAATCGCTGTTCCTCGTCGATGATGACCAGCCCGAGATTGTGAAATCGAACGTCGGGTTGAGCCAGTCGGTGCGTGCCGATAACAACGTCGATGGAACCCTCTTCGAGGCCGCGGATGATTTGCGATTGCCGTCGCTTGGCGGCGAACCGCGAGAGCGACGCGATCTCGAACGGGAACTCGGCCATTCGGGCGGTGAAGGTTCGCTCGTGCTGTTCGCAAAGGAGCGTCGTGGGCACGAGGACGGCCACCTGAAAGCCGGCGTCCACGGCCTTGAACGCGGCCCGCATGGCAAGCTCGGTTTTTCCGTAGCCGACGTCGCCGCAAAGCAGTCGGTCCATCGGACGCGGGAGGCACATGTCGCGTTTGATGGCGTCGATCGTGACCAACTGATCGACCGTTTCCTGATAGGGAAAGGAGGCGTCGAACTCGCGCTGCCATTCGGTGTCGAGCGGATAGGCGATGCCAGGTCGGGCAGATCGAGCCGCCTGCAATTCGAGCATGTCGGCGGCCAAATCGGTGACGGCCTGCTCGACGCGGCCCTTTTGGCGTTCCCACATGCGCCCGCCGAGTTTGGCGAGCGTGGGGCGGCTTTTGCTGCCGCCGACATACTTTTGCACCAGCCCGATTTTGGCGGCAGGCACGTAGAGCTTCGTTCGGCCGGCAAACTCGAGTTCGAGGTGTTCCTCGGCCTGCCCATTCTTCTCCAGCAATCGCAGTCCGCGGTATCGGGCGATGCCGTGACCGACGTGAACGACGAGGTCGCCCTCTCGCAATTCGAGGAAGCTGTCGATGACGCGCGACAACCGCCGCCCGGTAGGCCGCCGCAGGTCGGTTCGGTGGAACAGTTCGCCGCTGCTTAAGAGCACGATCCGGTCGGAGACGAGCCGGAATCCGTGGTGAAGCGTGCCGATGAGGAGGTGGAGGCGACTTTCCCGGGCCGCCTGGGTGGCGCCAAAAATGTCGCCGAGCCGCTGGACTTCGGCATCGGTTTGGCAGACCACGAAGAGCTGCTGGCCGGCGCCCGCCTCGTCGAGTTCGTCGCGGACCCGGTTCATGTCGCCGCTGAAGCGCTCGACCGATTCGACGCGGAGTCGGCAGGTGGTTTCCAACGACGCGGTGGCGACGGCCGACGCCGCTACGGAAGGAAAGCGGAAGACCTGGCGCAGCACGTCAGAGACGGTGTGGAATTGCGGAAAGGGCAGGGGGGAGAGCGGAGAAGGAACCGTGGAGGGGACATTTGCGTTTGCCGAGATTTGGGCGTCGGGACTGCCCGGCCTCCCGTCGACCCTTTCCAGATACTGTCGGCCCTGCTGTTCCAAGTCCATCGGCTCGATCAGCAGGAACCAGCTTTGTGGCGGCAGATAGTCGGCCAGATGGGACCGGTCGCCGGCCGCCGGGCCGAGGATTGTCACGTCGACGCTTGCCAGTGACGCCAGACTCCGCTGGCTAGCGATCTCGAACCGGCGAATCGACTCGATTTCGTCGCCGAAGAATTCAACGCGGACGGGCCAATCCCAGTCCGGCGCAAAGATATCGACAATGCCGCCGCGCACGGCAAACTCGCCCGGCAGATCGACGGCCGGCGTGTTCACTAGTCCGCTTTCAGTCATCCAGCGGGCAAGGTCGGCGACGGCCAGGGCATCGCCCACCCGGAGCGACCGCGTTTGGCGTTGCAGCGTCTCGCGGCTGGGCACCGGTTGCAGCAGGCTCTGGATGCTGGTCACGACGAGCTTCGGCGCGGGCGTTGCGCCATGGCCCTCGACGTCGGCCAGCAGCTTGAGCAGATGAATCCGCTGGCCGAAGACCTCGTCGTGGATTGGCCGCTCGGGCGATTCCCAGGCGGGGAACGGCGAGGGCTTGATCTGGCTGAACAGGGCCAAGTCGTCGATGAGCTCATCGACCTGCTCGACCTGGGAGCAGACGACGACCAGCGTGGCCGGGGCATGGGCGGCAAGCGTGGCCGCCACGAGCGCGCAGGACGAACCCCAGACTCCGTCCAGGGTCGCCGCATTGCCCTTTTCCAAACTGGCGACGATCTCCGCGAAGTCCTGTTGTCGCTCCAGGCGTTCGACCAGTTTTTTCAACTGTTCGGCTGCAAAGGCAGCCGCTTCGCCGCTTGCCATATCTGGCAGGATTATAGCTCAACACGCTCTTCGAGGCGATCCTGTTTGGCTCCGCAATGTTCGCAGTGGTCGAGCAGAGAGTGCCGAACCTTCTGGCAAGCCGGGCAGGTCTCGAACAGTTCTTCTCCGCAACACGGGCACACGTAGGGCATTTCCGACGAGGCGTCGCCCTGTGGAAGCACTTTATGCACGGTGCGGCGAGTCCAATACAAGAAGCGTCGCGGGCCAGTGCGAATGGGGTATTCGCAAACGGGGCACAGAAACCGTTCGTAACCCTCCCGGTATTGCTTTTTGAGGCACTCGACCTTGGGAAAGGCCCTGGTTCGAATCAGACGCACGAGCGCCAGGGCGACGATCGCCAGCAGTGTGGAGATCAGGATGTATTTGAAATATCGGGAGGGGAAGTACTCGTGGACGACGATCGCCACCTTGAGCAGCGTTGCGCCGCCGACGGCGACCAGCAGCGGGTAGTAGATGCTGTGCCGCTTTCGGATGAGCGGATAGGCCACGACCAGCAGCAGTGGCACGAGAATCGCAAGCTGATAGCTGGCGAGCCGCAGACGGTGACTCTCCTGCCTGCGTTCGTATTCGCGTTCGGCCGGTTTTCGTTGAGCGGCCAACCGTTCATCGAGCTGTGTGCTCTTGTCGCGGAGTTTGAACTTTTGCGACGTCAGGTCTGCAATCTTTTGGTTCAGCTCCTGATAGGTCTTCTGGCTGTCCTGAAACTGCTTGAGACTCGTCGTCAGTGTGTTTCTTTCGGTCTCGGAGAGGGCGATGGCCTTTTGGATGCTGAGTCGCTGCAGGTCCAGCATTTGGTTGATGGTGCGCTGGAGGTTTTGTGAGCTCTCGCCCACGAGTCGCTGCTGTTCCCGAGTGTTTTCGATCACCCGTTCGAGATCGCCGATTTGCCGCTCGATTTGTCGTTTGTCAACCACCAGGGAGGCATCGACATGGTGGCGTTCGATTTCGGCGAAGTCCGGCCCCTTGATGGCCTCGATGTCCTCGACCACGAAGCCGAGCAGCCAGAAGAAGAGGATGGCAAGAACCACGGTGAGGGACCGGATCAGCAGCCGGACGCCCCAAGTTCCGCGACGGGGACTCTGTTTCATGACGGTTCTCCCAAGCGATAGGGGGTGACGTTCGATCTTCCCAAATAAGAAGGCTCGGAACTGTGAGCCCTATAACGCAGGTTGAATGAGCCAGTTTGCCGCGAGCGACCGAACACGCGGCGGTCGCAGCGCTCGGTCAGACCGTCCCATTGATCTGGTCGCTTAACCGGTCGATGACCGCCATGGTTACTTCTTGCGGTGTCATCGGCCGGGCTCGATTTGGCGTGCCGGGACGAGCCAATCTCACAGGAGTTCTTAGACTCGCTCGTCCTCGTCGCTTCCGAATTAGGCACGGATGCTGGCAACCGTGATTTTGCCGGCAAGCCCGAAAAGCCGGAGGCTGGCCAGCACTCTTTCGGCGAGCGGCATCTGCCGGACTCGCTCCACCCGTTTCCGATCAATCTGGTCGATGAGTCCTTTGGTGAGTTCCATCGACCGTCATTGCATCGAGCTGAACGACACGACCGGCAGGTCAGGACCGGCGGCTGCCGCCGTCGCCGCCGCGGCCACGGCCACGATTTTCGCCGCGGCCACGATTTTCGCCGCGGCCGCGACCGTCGCCACGGCCGCCGCGGTTGCCTCGACCGTTGGACGGGCCGCCGTTGGACGGCCGCCGCGCCCGCGATTCGAGGTTCTTGGCGACCAACAGCCCGACGGTCTCTTCCCAGGTGGGGATGCCGCGGAAGCCGGCGCGGGCGGGGCGATCGCCTTCGGCCACATCGCTCGCATTTTCGTCAGCGTCTTCGGCCTCCAGGAGGGACGTTTCGAGCGGCTCCTCGACCTCGGAGGGCGCCTTTTCAGGTCCGCTGCCCGATCCAGAACGGCGACCGCGACGCGATCCGCGACGTCCGCGACGACGCTCGTCCTGCTCGCCATCGGCGCGACGTTCGTCACGCTCGGGTTTTTCTGCGGCGACGGGCGATGCCTCGGCGTCTTGGTCGGCCGACGGCGTGGCATCCTGCGGACGGTCGGTCGTCTCGACACCGCCAGCGGTGGCCGGTCCGCGATCCTGGCGTCCTTCGGAGTCGCGACCGCCACGACGACGGCGACGGCGGCGGCGGCGGCGTTTTTCGGTCGCCTCGCCCTCGGGTGGTGTTTCGGCCGAGGTTTCTGCTGGCGTTTCGGCCGACTCGACCAGGTCGAACGGCTCCTCGAAGTCGAACGACTCGTCAAAGAAATTGGGCGATTCCGTGGGACTCTCGGCTCGGACCGATTGGCTCCGCGATTCCGGCTCGGTGCGGCGCGGCGCGGGCTTGGGTTGCGGCTTCGCGGGACGCGAAGCCGCAGCGGGCGGCGCCGGCGGTTCGGGGGCGGGCGTCATGCCCAGGGCGCTGGCAACGTCGTCCCAATTGCTCGCTGGCCGAGGGGCTGCGGGACGGTGGGCGGCCGGTTTCTTCGCCGGTTCAGCCGGCTTCGGGGCGGTCACACGCGGTTTTGTTTCCGGGGCAGGCGTGACACCCAAATCGGAAATCAATGCGTCCCAATGACTTGCAGGCTTCGATTCGCTCATCTGGCTTTCATCAATTCTTGCAAAAAGAACATTGCAAGCAGATCGAGGCGGCAGCTTCGACCTGATGCAACCGTTTCTAGTATAAGGCCGCAGCCACCGGATGAGAAGGTGTCGCCCCTGGGCGGTGTGCCTGTTCCGCAGCTTGGGCGCGGCAGGACGAGGATCGACGGCACTGTAATCAATATGACTCATCGCCCGTATCGAGATGATGGCAGGCTTGCCTCGGTTCACGGGCTGGGGAACAATCGGTTAACGGCGTTTTGCGCGCCAAAGACGGGCATTTTGTGAAGCTTTGCGGTTTCGGCAGGACGACGCCAGGGCGGCTGACCGACGATCTAGCGGCTGGCACGCGGCTAGCTGGAATGTGGCGGCCAAGGCAACTTCAACAGGGAGGAAGACGCCATGAGCGCGTGTGTGACGAGTCGACGACGGAATCTCAGTGTCTATTGTCTGATACTTGCCGCAATCGCGGCCGTTTTCTGCTTGGGGCCGAGTGCCACCGGCGCTGGCCGAGACGCGGGGGACAAAAATTCAAATGATGCCCGGGGCAATCGCGATGACCGGCGTTCGGCCGATCGCGACCGTGCGCCCGCCAGAGAAACCGAGCGGCGAGACTCGTCGTCCAGGGATCGTCAGGCCGCGCCGACCGGCAGAGAACGATCGAGCCGCGATGGCGCCTCGGCCAAGGAGTCTCGCAAACAGGAAGCGGCGCCAAGTACGAAGCGCGACACTCGGCCGCCGACGTCTCGGGCGATCGACCGCGACCAGCCGTCCAAGGGACGGCAGCCAGCCAAGTCGGATCGAGACACGGGTCGCAAGCCGGAGGCCGATAAGAAGCCGAGCGGCGTCAAGCCGGACGCAGGCCGCGGCGATTCAAAAACCGTGAACCGAGACAAGGGCCGAACGCCCAGTCGCGACCTGCCTAAGCGTGACGACCGGACGGTAAAAGGCAACGATCAACCATCGGCGGGCGATCGCACGCGGATCGACGATGTCCGCAGGCGATTGGATGGTCCGAAACCAGGCAAGTCTGGCCCCGAAAGCCGCGTGCGAGGGCCTGCGCCGCGCGACCCGGGCCAACCGCGATTTTCCGATCGGGTGAAGTCAGGGGAAATCCACCGGGTCACGGCTGGCGACAGCGCCAAACGGCTTCGTCTTGAGGAACAATATCGGCTTTGGCAGAAGGGCGACGTGGCTCGTCGGCTCGAGATTCAACGACACGGTCCGCCGCCGAAGCCTTATCGGGGCGTCGTTAGCCCGGCCTATCAGCGTCATTGCTTCCAGTACCATTACTGGGGCCCGCGATGGTTCGCCGGCGTGTATTGGTATCCGACGTGGAATGACTGGGTGAACTGGTCGTGGCACTATCGGTGCGGCCCGCACTGGGACCCACGACCGGCGTGGTGCCGTCCCGTTTTTTATCCGATTTGTCCGCCTTGGGTTTATTGGGCGACGCCGGTCTGGACACCGCTGCCGGTGGCCACTTGTGGCACCTGGGTGGATCTGAAACCTATCTTGACGACGACCATCCAACCGGACCTGGAACTGGTGGCCGTGCGATTCGTCGATCCGGGGCATCCCGAAGGGCGGCTTGGACCGCGTTACCGCGTCTGGTTCCGCAACAACAGCTCGGTGCGGGTCGTGCAGCCGTTCAGCGTGATGCTCTTCGCGGCCAACGACGAGCGCATGGCGGCCGGGCTTCCCCAGGCCGGTGTGCGAGTGACCTCCGTCGAGCCGGGCGAAACACAAAGCGTCGACGTTCGGTTGCCGTTCGAGGTGAACTCGATGAACCGGGACGCCGCAGGGAACGCGGCCCCGTTTGCCGTGCTGCACGTGCTGGTGGACGCCAACCGCGAGGTCTCTGATAGGACGCGAGCGAACAACGGTGCAAGGCTGGCGCCGGCCGACATCCTGCCGGTCGATCCGGCGGCATTCGAGGCCGACCCCGTGGCGCCGCGCGCCGGCGGCGAGGTTCTCGTCGCAGGCGAAGGGTTTGGTCCGCAGCCGGGCCGGGTGTTGGTGGTCGTTGGTGGCCGGGAGCTGGACGCCACGATCGTGGGCTGGTACGACCTGGGCGTGCGGATTTCGGTGCCGCAGATCGCCGGCGCTGGGGCCGTGGACGCCGACCTGATCGTCGTGCGGAGCGACGGCGCGGCCGCCAACCCGCTGAAGATCACGATCTCACCGTAGGGCGTTCGCCAAGCGTCGCGGTTGGTGGCGAACGTAACCGGCTTTGGTTCAACGAGTTGCGCAACGCGATTCGGTTTCTCGCCGCGCGCGTCCAATGGCGATCGGTCCGGCGCGCTGGCCTTGCCGATCTCGGACGTGGCAACCTATACTATCTGAACCTGTTGCCAACGGGACCGTTTCTGGCGTCGGCGTCTGAAAGTCGCCGCGTGCCTGGGATCGTGTTCGCTCTGGCAACTTGCACCATCCTTCCGCGAGCCGTCCTTGGGGCTTCCTTTGTATCGATGCCCCACTTGCCGGAAGGAATCCCAAAGGCTTTCGGAGCTCATGCTTAAAGTCACTCTGCCCGACGGAAAAACTCTCGAATTTTCACATCGCGTGCGGCCGGCGGACATCGCCGCCCAGATCGGCCCGAGGCTGGCCAAGGCCACGCTGGCGGCCGAGGTGGACGGCCAGCTTGTGGGTGCTGGCGACGTGCTGCCGGCCGAAGGCCAAGTGACGCTGCGGTTGCTCACCGCGAAGGACCCCGAGGCGTTGGGCTTGTTGCGGCACTCGTGCGCCCACCTCATGGCCCGAGCCGTCATGCGGCTCTTCAAGGACGTGCAGTTGGCCTTTGGGCCGACCGTGGGGGACGGCTTCTACTACGACTTCGAAATGGAGCATAAGCTCTCGGAAGAGGACTTCCCGAAGATCGAAGCCGAGATGGCCCGGATCGTCAAGGAGAACGAGCCGTTCGAGCGGGTTGAGATGGACCGCGCGAAGGCGATTGAGTTTTGCCGCGACCTGGGGCAATCGTTGAAGGTCGAGCACTTGCAGGAAGGGCTTGGCGAAGAGGCCACGGTGTCGCTCTATCGCCAAGGAGAGTTCACCGACCTGTGCCGCGGTCCCCACGTTCCGAGCGCGGGCGCTATCGGCGCTTTCAAGCTTCTTTCGGTCGCCGGCGCCTATTGGAAGGGCGACGCCAGCCGCCAGCAGTTGCAGCGGCTCTACGGCACGGCTTTCTTCAGCAAGCCGGAACTCGAAGAACACTTGCGGCGGTTCGAGGAAGCCAAACGCCGCGACCATCGCGTGCTCGGCAAGCAACTGGACCTGTTCTTCATCGATCCGACGGTTGGCTCGGGCCTGGTGTTTTGGCTTCCCAAGGGAGCGATCGTTCGCCACGAGCTCGAAGGGTTCCTCCACGGCGAGTTGATCCACCGCGGCTATCAGCCGGTCAATACGCCGGTGATTGGCAACGTTCGGCTCTATCAGACGTCGGGCCATTATCCGTATTACGCGGACAGCCAGTTTCCGCCGATCTGCTCGCATTGCTTCGCCGCTCCGGTGCAAGAGCTTCTTTTGGAGCGGGGCAAGGGAATGTCGGACGCGGCGTTGATCGCCCTGTTCGAGACCTATGCGGCGAAGGAAATCCCGGATCGCATGCGGCCGGCGATTCCGAAGAATTGGGACTCGCTTTCGATCGAGGAGAAATTCCAGGAGATTCAGCTCTGGCTGGACGAGCAAGAGCGGTATCTGCTGCGGCCAATGAATTGCCCGCACCACGTGACCATCTACAAATCGAAGCCTCGCAGCTATCGCGAGCTGCCGCTGCGATTGGCCGAGTTCGGCACGGTGCACCGGTTTGAGCAGTCGGGCGAGCTGAACGGCATGACGCGCGTCCGCGGCTTCACGCAGGACGACGCCCATATCTTCTGCACCGAGGACCAGGTGGCCGACGAGTTCCGCGGCTGTCTGGAGATGACGAAATATGTGCTGACCAAGTTGGGTCTGAGCGACTACCGCGTGCGGCTCGGGTTCCGCGATCCGGCGAGCGACAAATATGTCGGCAAGGCTGAGACGTGGGACAAGGCCGAAGCGGCGTTGGAACGGGTGTGCCGCGACATGAAGCTGCCCGACCTGCACATCGAGCGGGGCGAGGCCGCGTTCTACGGGCCGAAGGCCGACTTCATTGTGACCGACTGCATCGGCCGGCCGTGGCAACTTGGCACCGTGCAACTGGATTACAACCTGCCGAGCGCCGAGCGTTTCAACCTGGAGTACATCGGAGCGGACAACGCGGCGCACCAGCCGGTAATGATCCACCGGGCGCCGTTCGGTTCGTTCGAGCGATTCGTGGGCATGCTGATCGAGCACTTCGCCGGCGCCTTCCCGCTGTGGCTGGCCCCCGAGCAGGTGCGCGTGATGGTCGTCAGCCAGAAGGTCGAGGAATACGGCCGGGCCATCGAACGGCAACTGACCGAAGCGGGTCTGCGCGTAACGGGCGACTATCGTGCCGAGAAGATCGGAGCCAAGATTCGCGATGCCCAATTGGCGTTGATTCCGTACATGTTTGTCGTCGGCGGTCGCGAGGCCGAAGAGGGCAAGGTGGCCGTCCGCGACCGGATTGCCGGCGACCTGGGCGCGATGACCGTGGCCGAAGCGCTTGTGCGGCTGCAAGAAGAGATCCAGGCGAAGACGATTCGCAACAAAGAGAAGTCGTGAGACGTTTTGGGGCGAGGCGGCTTAGAGCGCGAAAAAACTTGACAAGCTGTCCGCCATCCAAGATACTGTGATTGTGTTCAATTTCATCTAAGTCCTTGGGAGAGAATTGCTTATGGGAAAATGGAAGACGCCTGAGGTGACAGGAAAGCAGCGGATCAACGAGCAGATTCGCGTTACGCCCGTCCGAGTCATTGGCGCAGACGGGGCACAACTGGGCATCCTGACAACCGACGAGGCGCTGCGGCAGGCTCGGGCGGCTGAACTGGATTTGGTCGAGGTAGCGCCGACCGAACGTCCGCCGGTGTGCCGCATCATGGACTACGGCAAGTTCAAGTACCAGCAGAAGAAGCGGCAGCACAAGGGGCATGCCCATCAAGTTAAGATCAAGGAGATTCGTGTCCGCCCGAAGACCGGCGACCACGACATCGAGGTGAAGGTGGGCAAGGCCCGCGAGTTCCTTTCGCACAAGGACAAGGTGATTGTCAAAGTGGAGTTTCGAGGGCGTGAGATGGCTCACGTCGACGAGGGCCGGAAGGTGCTCGACGAAGTGTTGGGCCAACTGGCGGATATTTCCAAGCTCGAATCGCCGCCGGTGCACCATGGCCGCCGCATGATCTGCACGCTGTCGCCGAAGTAAGGCAACGGCGGTTTTAGTCCTGGAAGGTGTGGAGACCACGCCATGACGGCGCCCTCGGTTGTGCGCGAACTGGTCGAACGGTTCGACACCCATCGACCTTTCTATCAATCCGGCCAATACAACGAAGCGCAGCTCCGCGAGGAGTTCGTCAATCCGCTGTTCGAGGCCCTGGGTTGGGACATCTATAATCGCCAGGGCTTTGCCGACGCATACAAGGAGGTGATCCACGAGGACGCCATCCGAATTGGCAGTCGGATCAAGGCGCCGGACTACTGTTTTCGCGCGAGCGGCGGCACGCGAACCTTCTTTGTCGAGGCGAAGAAACCAGCGGTCGATATTGCGAAGGCGATCTTGCCCGCCTTCCAGCTGCGGCGCTACGCATGGTCGGCTAAATTGCCGCTCAGTGTGTTGACCGATTTCGAGGAATTCGCGGTTTACGATTGCCGCATCAAGCCGTTCAAGACCGACAAGGCGTCCGTGGCGAGGGTCATTTACCTGAAGCACACGGAGTACCTCGACCGTTGGGACGAACTGTTCGAGTTGCTATCGCCCGACGCGATTCGTCGCGGCTCAATCGACCGTTTCGTGGTCGACAAGAAGATCAAGAAGGCCACGGCTTCCGTAGACGCGGCCTTTTTGGCAGAGATGGAGTCTTGGCGGCTGGAGCTAGCGAGGAACATCGCGTTACGGAATCCGGCAATTTTACAACGTGACTTGAACTTCGCGGTCCAGCAGAGTATCGACCGCATTGTATTCCTACGGATTTGCGAAGACCGCGGCATTGAGCCGTACGGCACGCTGCAATCGCTGTGCAACGCGCCGAACATTTATCGCCGGCTCGGCGAGTTGTTCCAACGGGCCGATGACCGCTACAACTCGGGGTTATTTCACTTCACGCCCGAAAAGAACCGTCCCGAGCCGCCCGACGAGTTGACGCTCGCGCTGAAGATCGACGACAAGCCGCTCAAGGACCTTTTGCAGGCGCTTTATTTCCCCGAGAGTCCGTACGAGTTCTCAGTCTTTCCGGCGGAGATTCTGGGCCAGGTCTACGAGCAATTTCTGGGCAAGGTGATCCGGCTGACTGAGGGGCACCGGGCTAGAGTGGAGGAAAAGCCTGAGGTCCGCAAGGCGGGCGGCGTTTACTACACACCGTCATACGTCGTCGACTACATCATCCAGAACACTGTCGCGCCGCTGCTGCGAGACAAGACGCCTGCACAAGTATCACACCTGCGGATTCTGGACCCCGCGTGCGGCTCCGGCTCGTTTTTGCTTGGCGCTTACGAACACCTGTTGCGTTGGCACCTCGACTGGTACGTGGACAACGATCCTCAACGACATGCCCGCAAGCGAAACCCAGCGATCTACCGAGGAACGGCAGGGGAGTGGCGGTTGACAACCGCCGAGAAGAAGAGGATTCTGCTGAACAACATCTACGGCGTAGACATTGATCTCCAGGCTGTGGAAGTGACAAAGTTGTCACTGCTGCTGCGAGTGCTGGAAGGCGAGTCAGGCGAGACCATCGCCAACCAATTGCGGATGTTCCACGATCGTGCGCTGCCCGACCTGGCCGGCAACATCCGATGCGGCAACTCCTTGATCGGCTCGGACTTCTTTGACGGCTATCAACTGAACCTGCTGGACGATGAAGAGCGATACCGTATCAACATCTTCGATTGGAGCGATCGGAGTCGCGGTTTCGGAGCGATCATGGCAGTCGGCGGTTTCGATGCGATCATTGGCAACCCGCCCTATGGCGCTTCTGCCGATGCGCGTCAAGTTGCGTACTATCGGCGGAAATATGAATCGGCCGCCGGCTCTTGCGACAGTTTTGCTATCTTTATCGAACAAGGTTCCTTGTTGCTGCAACCTGGCGGCCGTTTGGGGATGATAGTGCAGTCCGCGTTCGTCTCATCGCCGTCAACGTCAAAGCTTCGGGAGTTGATGATATCGCGATTTCGACCGCTTGCGTTCGCTTCGATGCCGTATGATGTATTCGCCGCGTACGTGGATACGATCATCGTCATCGCAGAGCGTCTTCCTCGCCATCGGTCGCTGCGGGATCTTGCCGAGGCCCCGGTCTCTCTTTCGGTGTTCCCACAACACTTTCATGTCCAATCGGTGACCGACTTCTTGGCGGTCGAAAAGACCGCCGACGCCGCCCTTTGGGTCAAGGACGGCCACAACGAGTTTCTGGTGACGCTTTCGGATGCCGAACGTGCGGTCGTCGATAAACTCAATGCAGCTGGCGCGAGATTCCTTGATGTCGCTGACATTCAACGCGGCGTCACTCCGTTCCACACGTCGCCAAGGAAGCAGTCTCGCGGTGCATCAAGGGCGTTCAAGGGAACTGTGCGACGGTACAAGCTGAAAGAATCATCGACAGCTTTCCTGGAATACGACGAATCCTTGGCGGAGTACAAGCCGCCCCGATATTTCACTGGCCCGCGGTTGTTGCTCCGCGAACTTGTCAGCCGCCAGTTTCGATTGCAGGCCGTCTATACCGACGAGCAATTTGTTACGAACAAGTCGATGCAGAGCCTCTTGCTGCTCGATCCGAGCTACAGCATCCTCTATCTTCTCGGCGTGCTAAATTCACGTCTCTTATCCTGGTATTTTCTCGCGGTGCATAGCGTTGCTCGCCGGGATGATTTTCCAAAGATTGTATTGAAGCAGACGCGGGAGCTTCCGTTCCGCAGGATCGCGTTCAGCAATCGTGCAGACAAAGCGCGGCACGATCGTTTGGTAGGCTGTGTCGAAGAGATGCTGGACCTCCACAGACGGTTGCCGCTTGCCGGGACGGCGCACGAGAAGACGGTGATCGAGCGACAGATTGCGGCCGTGGACTGGCAAATCGATCATTTGGTCTACGAACTTTACGGCTTGACCGACGACGAGATCGCGCTCGTCGAAGAGACGGCCAGGGCAGCCCCTCCCGACTGATATGTCCGCTCGCGTCACCATTCTGTGCGGCCCGGCTCGGAGCGGGAAGACGCGGCAGCTTTTGCGGGGCTACCGCGAGTCGCTGCGGCGACGAGCGCCGGGGGCGTCGCTTTGGCTGGCGCCGAATTGGCGCGTCGCGGCCGAGGTTCGCGCCCACCTGTTCGACGGCACGCTGGCCGGGTGCTTCGCGCCAGGCGTGATGACCTTCGCGCAATACGCCGATTCGGTGCTGCGCGCGGGACGCGTGGCGCTCCGGCCCGTCAACCGGCTGATGAAACGCGAGTTGATCCGCCAGATGATCGCCGCGCAAGCGGCGGCTGGGCGGCTTCGCTATTTTCAATCGATCGCCAACACGCCTGGTCTCGTGGACCTGATTTGCGAGTTCATCGGCGAACTGAAGCGGCTGGAGATCTGGCCGGACGAGTTTCGTCGAGCGTGCGAGCGGCGCGGCGGGCTGGCCGACAAGGACCGCGAGCTGGTCGAGATCTACGGCCTTTATCAGCAGGCCCTGCAAGAGCACGGACTGTTCGACGCGGAAGGCCGCTTCTGGTCGGCGCGCGACCTGCTGCGTCGGGAGGACAAGCAAGCGGCCACGGCTCGGCCGGCCGTCACTTGCCCCTTGCTCCTTTTTCCTCAGTACCTCGTCGCCGACGGCTTCACCGACTTCACGCGAACGCAGCACGAGATTCTGGACGTTCTGGCCGCTCGGAGCGAGGCGACGTTCATCAGCCTGCCGTTGGAGGCGGAACCTCGGCGTGCGGACCTGTTTGCCAAACCGCTGGCGACGCTCGAACGGCTGCGCGGATTGCACGCCGAAACGGTGGTCGAGCCGTTGTCGCGCCCGACGGTTGCCGGTTGGCCTGACATGGCCGTCCTGGAGCGCGGACTGTTCGAGAATCCGAGGAAGAAGGAGAGGGGCGAGCGGTCGGAGGGCGAAGCGGACCTGGGCCGTGTCTCTCAGCCCGGTGCGCCGTGCGCCCAGCGCGGCCCTGGCATCGAGATTCTGGCGGCGGCGCGTCAGATTGGCGAAATCGAGATGATTGCCGCTCGGGTGAAGCGGCTGCTCGTTACCGAGGAAGCTCGGCCGGGCGAGATTGCCGTCGTCTTCCGTTCGGTCGAACACCCGGCCGAACTGGTGCGGAGCGTTTTCGGCCGTTTTGGCATTCCTGTCGCATTGGAGTCGGGGCAATCGCTCGATCGGTCGCCGGCGTTGCGAGCGTTGGCGGCCCTCCTGCAACTCGACCTCGACGACTGGCCTTTCGATCGGGTTTTGGCCGTCCTCGGCAGCAATTACTTTGAACCGAACTGGCCGGAGTGGCTTGCGACCAGCGGGGCCGTGGTCGAGCGAACGATTCGCCAATTGCAGGCGCCCCGCGGCCGTCAACGCCTGATCGAGGAGCTGGCGGAAAGCAAGGAGGAATGCTCGGCCGAGTCGCGGCGTGCGACGCGGGCGGTCGTGCAACGTCTGGCCGCCGCGTTCGACGCCTTGCCGCAGCGGGCGACGCTGCCTGACTGGGCCGAGGCATGGACGGCGCTGGCCGAGGAAACCGGCCTGCTCGCGGCCATCGACGGTCTGGAGCCATCGGATCGTATTTCGTTTGATCGTCGCGCGTGGGCGCGTCTCGTGGCGACCTTGAGCGACGGCGACCGATTGGCCGGTTGGCTGCGACAGCGACCGCCCGAGCTGGATCGCCGCGGCGCGTTCGACGCGCTGATGGACATTCTCGCCAGCGATCGGATCGGCCAGGGCGGGGACGAGTCGGGCAACGTGCGCGTGCTTGGCGCCGACAGCATTCGCTCGCTTCGCATTCCGTATCTGTTTCTCGCTGGACTTTCCGAGAAGGTGTTTCCGCCGCCAGACCGCGAGGACCGGCTTTATAGCGAGACCGAGTCGGCTCGGCTGATCGAGGCCGGGCTGCCGCTGGCTGCTCGCACGGAGCGAACGTGCGAGGAGATGCTGCTGTTTTACGAGGCCGTCACGCGAGCGACCAAGCGGCTTTGGCTCAGCTACCCGGCCCTGGACGAGAAGGCCCAGCCGCTGCTGCCAAGTCCGTTTCTCGGCGAGGTCGAGCAGGCGTTGGGCCCCGATCGAATCGGCCGCGTCGAGCAGACGGATCTGAGTCCGATCCCGCGCCACGCCGAGCCGCTGTGCGAAGCCGACTTCCGCGTTCAGGCCGTCGCCACGGCCACCGAGGGCAATGTGTCGTTGCTGGCCGGGCTGTTTGCCAGGGGCGAAGGAACAGAAGGGCGGTCCGAGCGGACTGCGGCGCCGTTGGCCGCCGGGCTTGAGCTGCTCCACCAGCGGCAGGACCGCCAGCAGTTCGGGCCGGCCGAAGGCATTTTGCCAAGCGATTTGGCGATCGCGTACGCCACCAAGCAGTTCGGATCGGAGCACACGTTCGCCGCGACAGAGCTTGAACAGTACGCCTCGTGTCCTTTCCGGTTTTTTATCGAGCGGGTGCTTCGGATCGAGCCATTGGACGACCTGACGTTGGAGTTCGACGCGCTGGCGCGCGGCCGTGTCCTTCACGACGTTCTGAAGACGTTCCATGAATCGGTCAATGATCGGTTGGGCAGGCCTGCATCGCCACTGAAGTTGGACGCGGCCGAGTACGATGCGATGCTTCATGCGGCCATTGACCAATCGCTTCCGCCGGAGCCGACGAAGTCGCTGCGGGCCGCGATGCGGGAGATCGATCGCCGGCTGGTGACCGAGTGGTTGTCGCGCTATCGGGAGCAGCTTGAAGCCTATGATGCCCAGTGGACCGAGCTTGACTCGCCGCTCGTTCCGGAGCTGTTTGAGGTCTCGTTCGGCCGCAAAGGTCAGCCGGCCCCATCGACGGATCGGCCCTTCGAGATTCCGTTGTTGGACGCGGCGTCCGATGACGTTGGAAGGGTCGCCAACCCGAACGCGGTTCGCATCGCCGGGCGGATCGATCGCATTGATTCAGGCATGGTGGCCGGGCGTCACGTGTTCAGCATCGTGGACTACAAGACGGGCGGCCCCATTGCGCTTACGCCCGAAACGGTCGCGGCGGGCGTCGTGCTGCAACTGCCGCTCTACGCGCTGGCCGCGATGGAATTGCTGCTGGCCGACCGCGACCCGCTGCCGTGGCGGGCCGGTTATTGGTACATCCGTCAAGGCGGCTTCAGTCCGCGCAAGGCCCTGCGAATGTATTCCCAGATCGACGGTCGCATCGAGCTCGAGGCCGACTGGGAAGAGATCCGCGATGCCCTGGCCGACACGGTCATGGGGCTGGCCGGCAACCTGCGAGCGGCCCGATTCCCCGTCTGCAGCGCCGACGATCGCTGCACGGGCTACTGTCCGTTCAGCACGATCTGCCGGATCAATCAGGTTCGATCCTTGGAGAAGAAATGCCAGCCAGCGGCGAGCGTCTAAACCTTTCGGGTTTGACCGATCAGCAGCACCGGGCGGTGACCGCTCGCGGTGTCTCGGTGGCCGTGTCGGCCGGCGCGGGCTGCGGCAAAACGCTCGTCTTGACCGAGCGATTCCTGGCCGAGCTCGAACCGGACGGTGTTCCAGGCGGTCGCCGTTCTCGATTGGGCCAACTCGTGGCCATCACGTTCACCGAGCGGGCCGCCCGCGAAATGCGCGACCGGATTCGCAAGGCATGCCGCAAGCGACTGGAAGAGTGTCCCGAGCCGCAGGCCGACTACTGGCTTCAGCTCATCCGCGATCTCGACTCGGCGCGCATCAGCACGATCCACTCGTTCTGCGCGTCGCTGCTGCGCGCGCATGCCGTCGAAGCGGGTCTGGATCCGCGATTTCGCGTGCTCGACGGCGCCCAGGCCGGCACACTGCTTTTCGAGCTCACCGACGACCTGCTGCGCGAGCGGTTGGCCGACCGCGACGACGACGCGCTGACGCTGGTGACTCGCTTCGGCGTGGACCGGCTCCGCACGATGATCTCGCGGCTCTTGGAGGCGCGTCAGAAGATCGATTGGCCCGCGTGGCGAAGCGAAACGCCCGAGGACCTGCTGAACCGATGGCACGATTACTGGCGTACGAAGGCGGTGCCTCGCGCCCTGCGGCGACTCAGCGAGTCGCCGGCCGCTCGGACGGTGCTCGATTTGGCGAATCGGTATCCGCCGAGCCATCCGACGATGCGCGAGCGGTGCGACTTCCTGCGCGAGGCGATTCCGGCCATCGGCCGCATGGACCTTTCGGCGGCGTCCGGCGAGGGCGTGGGCATGTCCGTCGCCGAGGCTCGCAACGTGGAGTCGGCGAGAAGCTTGCTGACCGCGATGCGCGACAACGCCAAGGTGCAGGGCGGCGGGACGAAGAAACACTGGGTCAGCGAAGACATTTACGAGCGGTTCCGCGATGCGGCCAAGGCGCTTCGCGAGGCGATCGACCGGCTTGGCGGATGCCTGCAATTCGATCTGACCGCAGCGAGACCGGCCGCTGTTCTCGGGCTTCAAGTCTTGAAGTTGGCCGCCGACCTGGCCGAGCAATACGAGGCGAAGAAACGAGAGCTGGGCGTTCTGGACTTCAACGACCTGTTGATCCGCGCCGGCAGTCTCTTGACGGATGTGCGTCGGGAGAGTCTCCGCAAACGGCTGGCCTCGCAGATTCGTTTGCTGCTGGTCGACGAGTCTCAAGATACGGACGAGTTGCAGGTCGAGATGGTCAAGTCGCTGTGCGACAACGAGTATCTCGACGGCAAGCTGTTTTTCGTCGGCGACCACAAGCAGTCGATCTATCGTTTTCGTGGGGCGCAGCCTGAAGTGTTTCGCGGCCTGCACGGCCAGATTCCCGACGGCGGTCGGCTTGCGCTGTCGCTGAACTTTCGCAGCCAGCCGGGCGTCTTGGATTTCGTCAACGCGTTGTTTTGCGAAGAATTGGGGCCAGATTACGAGCCGCTTCGGGCGGCCCGAGCCGCGATGGGGTCGGAGCCGGCCATCGAGTTTCTCTGGGCGCATGATGCGGTTGCTGGAGACAACAGCGTGGCCGACCGTGCGCCACCGGCGCATGTTGCCGACGATTCGGCAGGCCCGCGCGAGCAATTGCGACGGCGCGAGGCCGATTGGATCGCTCGGCGCATCCGCCACATGATCGATATCGAAAAGCGGCTTGTCTGGGACAAGGACGCGAAGCAGGAGCGGCCGGTTCAGGCGGGCGACATCGCCATTTTGTTCCGCGCGTTGAGCAATGTCGAGTATTACGAAGACGCCTTGCAGCGTCACGGCGTGGATTACTATCTGGTGGGCGGCCATGCCTTTTATGCCCAGCAGGAAATCTACGATCTGTTGAACCTGCTGCGGGCGATAAACAGCGCGGCCGACGAGGTAAGTCTGGCAGGCGTGCTTCGCAGCCCCATGTTCAGCCTGCACGACGAGACCCTGCTGTGGCTCTCTCGGAGCGATGGCCAGGAAGGCAAGGGATTGGCGGCCGGGCTGTTCGCTTCGCCATTGCCGGATCAGATCGACGACGAGCAGCGGCGCCGGGCCAGTTTTGCGGCGGCAACGCTCGGTGAGCTTCGGACGCTGAAAGACCGACTGCCGGTGGCCGAGCTGATCGAGACGGCCATCGAGCGGACGGGCTACGACGCCCTGCTGGTGGCCGAGTTCCTCGGCGAGCGAAAGCTGGCCAATCTGCACAAGCTGATCGACCAGGCGCGCAGCTTCGATCAGGCGGGCGTTTTCACGCTGTCGGATTTCATCACCCAACTGGCCGAGTTCGTCGCTCGACAGCCTGACGAACCGTTGGCGGCCACTTGTCCCGAGGCGGCCGACGTGGTGCGGCTGATGACGATCCATCAGGCCAAAGGGTTGGAGTTTCCGGTCGTGGTCGTGGCCGACGTTGGCCGACCGCGACGTCTGATGTGGCCGCCGGTGGCTTTCGCGCCCGAGCTGGGGCCCGTGCTCAAGGACGGCGAAGCGACAACCGGCTACGATTTGCTGATGGCGGCCGAGAACGACGAGGAGCAGGAGGAGTTGAAGCGGCTGTTTTATGTGGCCGCGACGCGGGCCGCCGACTATCTGATTCTCTCGGCCGGGGTGGACGAGCCGGGCACGGTTACGGGGCCGTGGATGGAACTGCTCGGCCGGCGTTTCGATTTGCTCACCGGACGCCTGCAAGAGGCGGACGGCGTCGACCAACCGTCGGCGCCGGCCCTGGTCAAGGTGACGACAAGCGCGCCGCCTGCCGATGGGAAGGCGATGGTTCGTCCGCAGCGCGACCTGCTGAAAATCGTGCAAACGGCGACGAACATGGCCAAGGCGGGCCAAGGACAGCGGCCGCCGCTGCTGGCCCCGGTCGCCGCCGATCCGACCGCGCGACGGCAATACTCTTTCTCGCGTCTTACGGGAAAGGTGCATGCCCCTGGGGACCGCGAGACGCATCCCTGGGACGGCGATTCTTCCGACGCGCCCTTGGACCCTCGCGGACTGGGCACGCTGACGCATGCCGTGCTGGCGCAAGTCGACTTCGGGCAGCCCGAGTCTGTCGCGGAATTGGTTGACCAGCTTGCCGAAGAACATCTGCCGCGGCAGGAAAAACGGTGGGACGAACCGATCGAGATGATCGAGCGGTTCGTGCGATCTCCCAGGGGGGCGGAAATCGCCGCGGCCAAGCAGGTTCATCGCGAGTTGGAGTTCTTGCTGGCTTGGCCGCCACTTCCGTCGCACAAGGCCGGCGATGGGACCAAGAACGACATCGAAATGCCGGGCCGTTACTTGCAGGGCTTCATCGACTGTCTGTACCAAGAAGCCGAAGGACGCTGGAAGCTGATCGACTATAAGACGAACCGCGTAACGGCCGACTCGTTGGCCGACGTGGCCGCGAAGTACGAGATGCAAATGTTGGTCTACGCCTTGGCCGCGGAAACCGTTCTGGGACAGCCGCCCGCAGAACTGACGCTCTGCTTCATCCGGCCGGGGTTGGAATCTCATCTGGTCTGGGACGCGGCCGCACGACAGCGCGTGGTGGATATGGTCAGCGCCGCGCTGCCGTAGCAGGTGTGTTTCGCCACAAGTGCGTCGGGCCGCCGGGCGTCGTCGAGGCCTGCGACTTGATCGACAATCGTCATTGTCTGCCTATCGCGGCGAGACGCCCCCCCCACCTCGGGTTAGGAAATGGCGAATCGCTTGTCAGGAATCGGCCTCCCGCGGCTTAAAGAGGGTGAGGGAACAGCGGGGGGCGTTCCACCTCTTCACCTCTTCCAACACACCGTCGTGAAAGGAACCGATTATGAAAAGCTGGCTGTTTTGGCTTGCAGCCGTCCTGTGTCTGGCGGCTGTTCCGATGGCGCAAGGTGCCATCTTTGAAGATGTTCAGATCGTCGAGCAGACGATCTCCGCGCCCAATTCCATCTCTGGAACGCTCGATCTGGTCAACCCGGGCAGCGATGTGTGGCCAAGCAGCATCCTGCCGGTCGAGGAAGACATTTCCGGCTTCGACCCAGCCACGTGGCAGGCGGTAAGCGGAACGTTCGAGGTTTGGGTGCATTTCATGAATTGCACCGAAAAGGCGACCGTGGACCTCGGCTCGTTACTGACGGAAGCGGATGATTTCCATGGTATTCTGCTGGGGCTGCTGCCGTTCGAGAACGAGACCGCCCTGGACGTGAGCTACCTGCTGGAGATCAACTCCACAGGGCAACTGGATTGGCAGATCACGGCCACCAGCGGATGCTTTGAAATCGAGTGCGTGGCGCTCGAAGTGTGCGCCACGCCCGTCATTCCCGAGCCGGTTTCGCTAGTCGTTTGGTCGCTACTGGGGTCGCTGGCTGTCGGCATCGGTTGGTGGCGGCGCCGCAAGATCGCCTAGTCGTTCGAGTCTTCTCATGATCCAGGACCCGCGCCGCCTTTTGACGCGGGTCCTCTTTTCGAGATGCGCCAGGAATGGCGCAGCACAACGCCAAAGCCCTTCGGCGGGGACGTCGAAGGGCCTCGTCTTTTTGGCAACGTTGGGGTGACGGGACAGCCGTGAGACGTTTCTTGCAGGGCGCCATGTCCGTGCGTTGGGGCGGTTGAACACGCGCGCCCGATGTTGCCAAATCGTGGACTTATCCTCCCCTTTTCCGCCGATTGACTACTCGGAGAGCGGTCGTTTCATCCGTCGCCGGAGGCGGTAGAACGCGGTCGCCAACATGCCGGTCCCGACAAGCAGCAGGGAAGAGGGTTCGGGAACAAGCGCGGCAACCTCACTGGCGCTGAGCGCATTGTCGTAGACACGCACCTCGTCGATCAGTCCGGGGAACAGGTTTGCGGAATCTCCCCAGAACCCATGACCGATCCGCGCGTAGCCCGGTACGTAAGAGAAATCCCCACGGTCTCTGCTCTCCTTGAGTTCGCCGTTAACGTAGACGCACTCCTTGGTTGCGTCCCACGTGTAGGTGAGAAGAGTCCACGTGTTTGCGGCGACGGGCGTAGTGGTTTGCCAGTCATAGTATCCGAAGTGGTGGTAAATCCGAACACTGCCCCAAAATCCCAGTCCGATTCCCTGGCCGCCCGCCCCCGAACCGAAGGCGATGATGATGTCGTTGTCGCCCACGGCCGACGGCTTGACCCACGCGGAGATCGTTCCCTCAGCGTTCGAGACGTCGTTGGATGCGGCGTCGGGAACCGCGACATAGTCGTCCACGCCGTCCAGGCTGAAGCACTGTTCCACCAGCCCTGCGCCGTAGGTTGCACCGTTGACGAGGACGCCATCGTGGCTTCCAGCATTGTCGAGAGTGTTTCCGTTCCCGGCCCAATAGCCGACCAGGTCAGCGCGCGCCGGACCATGAATCGCAAGGGTCACGGCAATTATCGCAAAACACAAGAATCCGGGCTTCCCCATACAAAAACGCACCTGCCGAACGTTCATCTTCAGCCCCTCCTCTGACGTGGACGAGAATAGAACGCTAGAAGTAGGGATACTGTCCCTAGTCTACTTACCGCATGATACACAAGTCAAGCCAAGTACCATCCCCCATGTCGTGGTATGGCCGTTTTTTCGAAATCCGCAGGAACTTGTGGCACGGTTTGCATGGCGAGGAAGAAAATGGGGATAAGTCTGCTCTGTAGAAAACGCTGATTCGCTGGAGGAGTTCCAATGGCATCTGCCTTCCGTCTTGGTGGACGAGTTCTTTTAAGAAGAGAAGTGGATTGAGAAGGGCTATGGTCCGAATGACCAAGCAGCTTTGGAGCGCGTCTTAGTTCCCGGTGATCGCGTCTGGGTGGGTGATCCCAAGTCCTCGGCGAATGGCGTTACCGCAGGAACAAACGCAGTCTACGTTGGTACAATCAATGGTGTCATGTGGTTCCGTGAGGCAAATGGGAATCTTCTGACGTACCGAGAATTGATGGACAAGACTCGTGCGCATGCCGGTGACGTCGCTATGCTCTACCAGATCTATAAGCCCAGAATCGCCGATCTTCTTAAATAGGCCACAATCATTATGAGACACCTGTTGATGACGTGTCTTCTGTTAAGGTACCTTGTTTCGATTGGTGTATGCGCAACCGCAGGCGTTGGTATCAACGTGGCGTACTTTATCCACTACACTGATCGCGTTGCACGGGTCCTGGGAGTGCCTGTGGCGTATTTTGGAGTCCCATTCTTCACGAGCGTGGCACTGAGCGGGATCGCAGCGCTGACTGTGGGCGCAGGTAAAAGGCGCTGGGTGGCGTCTGCGCTCGCCACTGTTTTGTCGTATGCTGCCGCAATGATCCTGCTATGGCTTGCTCTCGATGCAATGGATCGACCACCGTGAATTGCGGGGACAATCTTGTTTTGCGGTAGTAACGTAGGGTGCGTGCTTGTGCGCACCATCATCGTTGGCGTGAAAAGGATTGGTGTGCCACTGGTTTTGCCGGTGCCCGGTGGCTGGTTGACGTTCCATTTTGTCAGTGGTAGAAGTGGGACATGGCACATCGGAAACCGGTGCGACATTGTCACGAGGTCGGGCATCTTCACGAATTGACCTTTTCGTGTTATCGTCGGATGCCGTTGCTAACCAACGATGTGTGGCGGGAAACATTAGCCCGATGCGTCGAGGCAGCCGGCTACAAAGGGGGATGCAACTCGTCGAGCTTGTTTTCATGCCCGAGCATGCCCGTCTGCTCGTATACGGACACTATTGGGTCAGTACCATCCCGGCGATTTATGAAAGCTTCGCAGACGCAGTCCGCTGCCGAACTCAACGTCCTGCGGTCGTTTTTGGACAAGGCACTCAGGGGAGAGTTGTCAGATTCTTCCACCATGAAGTGGTAATGCACGATGGATAGGTTTCCTGAAATCCTGGATATTCTTGAGGTCGTCTTCGAGCTTGTTGGAGACAATCCAGCGTCAATCATTTCTCTATATCCTAAAGTGGTTGGCGATGCTTTACGGGCCAAAGGCTTCAAGATCACGGATCAACTGACCTGGGAGCGTCTGTTCGAATACAACAAGACAGTCCGCAGAGTGAAAACCAAGCCAGACGGAGGGGAAATCGTTGAGGTGTGGCTGTGTGAACCACACATAAACAAGAAGAAGGCGGACCAAGCCGACACTATGCCTTTCATGTTCCGGGTAGGTGCCGTCGCAAATGAAATCGCCGAAATGAGGAGAAAACGAGCATTGGAAGCAAATGGCGATGGTACCAAGCCTCTAGGTCGGGCAGTTGATAAAGACGTGACTGGCTATATGCAGAGAGTCGGTGTCATGATAGGGTCGCCGAGCGATGCCGCCGAAGAGAGACAAGCGATAACAGAAACGATCCTGCGATGGAACGCCGTCAACCGGGATAAGCGCATCTTCGTGGACCCTGTCAGGTGGGAGACTCATGCCACACCGTGCCTGCAAGGGCGAGCACAAGGGATGATAAATGCGGAGTTGATTCCCATTTCTGACATTCTATTGGCCGTGTTCCGAAGCAGGGCCGGTAGCCCAACTGGAAAGGACCTTTCTGGGACAATCGAAGAGATTCGTGAGTTCATGCGGGCCGAAAAGTATGTTGTTTTGTACTTCTATGAGGGCGACGTGGACATTCGCACCGTAGACCCGGATCAACTCAAGGCAATGAACGAGTTTCGGAAGGAGATCCAACAGCACGGGCTGATCGGAAGCTACACCAGTGTCGGTGAACTGAGGGAACACGTCCTGTGCCACCTGACGAGCATCGTGGGGCGGCTGACTGCTTCCAAATTGGCCGACGTTGGCGACCAAGGCATTGCGACAATTGACAAGTCACAAATCAATGGCGTGTCAGCAAGCAGAGACGGGCAAAACGCAACCAAGACAAACTAGTCTTGTTCTGTTGACGAGAACGTGGCCAAGGTCTTGAACGAGACATATCAGCGGTTGTTCCGGTTGTACGAAAGCGTATCGAGCTACGTGAAGATCATCGAGTGGTCGCACGAGGCGTCCAAAGAAACGAAACTGGAGACTGTCGGGAGGGCAAATCGAAAGTTTTGGGACTACTTTCTTCTCTACCGGATTTATGTTCCGCCTCGGCTGTACGACGAGATCAGGACGATGGCTGGCAAGCTCACGGACATTGCAAACGGATTTACCCACGTTCGGGAGCGGGAAGAACGTGGCCTCGTTCGGGACGACGAGGAGGACGGCTGGATGACTGCCTTCCATTCGATGGAACACGAGGCTGGGCCGCTGTTCAAGTCAATAGTAAGGCAGATTCAAGAGCGGCTTGGAGTTCGTGACGCAGAAGTAACGTAGGGTGCGTGCTTGTGCGCACCCTCATCGTTGGCGTGAAAAGGATTGGTGTGTCGCCCTCGGCTGGCCGAGCAAATGCCGCGGCATTCTGGTTCGCTACGCAAACAAGTCACGCAACTACCTGGGCCTCATCCACACTGGCCTGCTCCCCGCTTTGGTATCAGCGTCAACATCGTTTCGGGCTTTTGAGATCGTTTCTTCCACCTAAACGGTGATGTAGAACGCTATTGGGCGACTTAGATGGCGATAAGCCCAGATAATCCGCGCACGCGAGAATCGGACGGCGCTATGTGCGTCCCACCGCAAAAGGGACGCACGTGGCTTCCGATTCTTCTCGGCGTTCTGTGTGGCATGATCGCACTGTGCCTACTGGCGAAACACGAGCCTGCAGCGTTTTACCGCTTCACCGCTTGGATGTTCAACGAGATTCCTCCCCGAAAACTAATCGAGCCTCGTAGCGTTCATTTTGCGCTGTTTATGTTGACACTGGCTGCCATTGGCGGTTCTATTGGCGTTCTGTTTTCTCGGTGGCCTAAGAGAAGGTCCTTCTTGTTCTTGATGGCGACCCTTGTAGTAATCGCTGTTTTCGCCGCCCTAGGGAACTATCTTGAGCGAGTGTGGTAAGAAGATGGAGGCGTAGTGACGGAGTAACGCAGGGCGCATACAAGCACGCACCTTACGTTGCTTTCCGAGGATCGTTAACGCTGGTAGGATAATCGGTACCGACCGAAGGACTAGGCTGCCGACCTCCATCGATACGATCATCACGGATGCGGCTGGCGAACTTATAACAATGTTTCCAGGCACTCCATAATTTCTGAAAATCGAATCGGGAGGCAAGCATGATTCGCGTGCTAGTTCTGGATGAACAAGGTAATGAAATTAGCGAAGGTCTGAGCGTACCACCTGCTCTACTGGCACGTCCCGACGATCCACGTTTCAGCTGTCTCCGTTTTGTTGATCCCTATGGGGATACGATTTTCAATCGCTTGCAGCTACCGTCCCTACTTGGAGACTTGCAGTTGGTTCGGGAGTCCATAGACGATACCCAAAACGAGAAAACGCTTAGCCGAGTTGAATCGCTGATCGAGCGGTGTCAGGCGGAACCGCACCTGTACCTCAAGCTGATTGGAGACTAAAAGCGTCTAGCACAATGAGGTTTACAGGAACTGGCAGCAAATCAGGATACATCCTCAGGGTAAGGAATGGCGAAGTGGCACGGACGGCAAATGTGTGGAAAGTGTGCCACTGGCTTTGCTGGTGCCTGGCGGCTGGTTGACGTTCCATTTTGTCGGGAATAGAAAGGAATTGGATGTGAGCACACCAAAAGCACATTGCCAACGAATATCGCTTTGTGTTGCATTGTTATCTGCATTGATTGCAACAACAAGTCCCGCAGAGCCCAAGCAGGGCACAGGTATGAACAACGATGACCACTCCCAAGCAGCGTTCGATGTTCTCGCTGCGGCTGTCGCGCGGAATGACATTGGGCGGCTAGAGGTCGTGTGGCTTCCCGCGTCCATACTCACTCGCTCGGCCATGACGCCACATAGGCTCGAAGCGTCGTTTCGTTACAAGATCGTCGCACGTGACATGTCGACTGGCCTGTTACGGAAGGAGCTTGCCCAAGTGCTGAGTTCTGTCAAGGTTTATCGTGAGACCAGGATGGCAGATCTACGTTGGGGTGTAATCTTTTTTGGCAGGAATGGAGAGCGCGTGGGTGCTGTCTATGTTGCTAAGAACGGCGAGCAAGGCGCGGTCAATGACATACCGTGCCGACTGGAAGGCGGGCTCTTAGGCTGGTTGCGCGGGATATTTAAGGGTTTGGACCAATTTAATTAGCGCGATGGTGGAGGGATGTGGACATTGTCGGACCACCATGCCGAACCCCTTAGAGACTATCTCGAAAGCCCACAACGATGTTGACGGCGATACCAAAGCATGGAGCAGGCAAGTTGGATGAAGCCGAGGAAGTTGCATGAGTTCTTGGCGTAGCGAACCAGAATGCCGCGGCATTTGCTTAGCCAGCCGAGGGTAGCACACCAAACCCTTTTTACGCCAACGAGTGGGGTTCGTGCTTGCACGCACCCTACGTTACTACATCTATATCCAATAGAGCCAAAGTGACCACAGTACCAGGATCGCAAATGGCAGGCCAATGCCGTATTTCCACCGGCCGCGCAAACAGAGAAGCATTACCAGAGTAGCAACGATGCCCATGAAGGTATCAGCCATCTTCATTGGAAAAGGAACTCGGAAATATGCTTGGCTCAACGCGCCAACGTGGAACATGAGTAACCACAGTGCCGACAGCGCACAAGCGACTCCTCTCAAGACATTCATCACAAATGACCTCCACCCCGGCCGGACGCCAGCGGTGCCGTCGTTTCTGTTTGACACAACATTACAGTGAACCGGATCCGGGTTTCGACCTATCTCAGCCATAAACTGCTCCTGAAGCTAGCTGTAGCACCACAATGCCGCCATGACAGCGTTACTTTTGCCAGCCGGGCTCACCTGGACTCGTCAGCGTCTCATTACGAAGCGGTGGAACCGGAGGCGGTATTCTGCCAACTTTATAGCTGAGCGAACCGTCTGTACCTGCCGACCCATCATCCAGGTACACAATATATCCATCGGGAAGCACTATCTTGACAGCATACTAACGTAGGGTGCTTGCACGCCCACACCTTACGTTACTCTATTGTTCGCTTTTGGCGGGTGTGTATCCGAGCTTCTTTGCCTCGGCGATATCCGCTTCGGCCTTGGCGATGTCGCCCTTCTTTTGATAAGCGCGAGCCCGTAAATAATAGGCCTCCGCACACTGTGGCTCCAACTTGATCGCGCAGCTGCTATACCAAATCGCGTTATCGGGCTTGCGTTCCTTTTCGAGCGCCCGCTTTGCAGAAAGACAGTAACGCTGCACAGGCGTGGGATCGTGACTATGGTCTCTCAACACCTTAATCTCGGAGACGCGTTCGATAGCGCCTGGCCAGCCGTTGAAATGCCCCCAGTTGTCGCGGTTGAATGTGCCTTTGATCCACACGTGCTTACCGTTGTATTGCTTCGCAATCTCTCGCCATGACGATGGCAGCGCCGTCGTGTTCTGGTCAAAGTTTACCCAGAGACTATTACCGTGCATCCGATAGTTCGCATCTTCACTCGACAGATAGATCGCTGTTCCCTCGAACTCAACGATCAAGCAGCCTTCGACACACACCTGCTTTTGGTGAAAGTAGTCGGGAACGGCCAGGATTTGGATCAACGACGTTGGCGGTCTTCGACAGGATTTCTCGTGAGCCCAGTCGCCGCCGGCGTAGTAGGTTCGTTGCCGGGGCTCGCGATTCCCCTGCTCGGACACCGAGGCTGTCTTGGGGCGACGTGAGAGCTCTTCCTTGGCCGGCATGCCTGTCTCGGTCGGACGACAGCCCGACGACAACAATGCAAGCACTGAACAGAAGAGCAAGATCGTACTTCGCACTGGTCGCACGGCGTGCATGTTGTGAACAATGGTCACGTTCGAACTCCATTCTTGCCCAATTTGTCTGCTATATCTGTGCCATTGACTACTTGCGAGAACTGTCTCTCTTTGTCGGCCACAAGCCAGAGTGAAAGTAGTTGCCATTTTCATCCGTCACATAAACGTCATTCACATCCTGCCCGGGTCTGTTTTGTATGACAATTCCAGGCATCTGGTCTGCATTGCTGTCTTCCATGTCTTTTTTTGAAGGGTTGCCGAAGTGTCGAAGACCGATGTCCGCACTATACGTACGCGGGCACCATTGGACAAGCCGAGGGTGTCCGGGAATTCTGGGGCGTCAAGGATCCCTTGGACTTTGCCATTGTGGTGGCCGAGACGTGGTTGTGGAGCAGAAGGAGCTGGTAGCCTCGGATGCCGGCGACGGTTGTTATCCAAGCCACAATGCCATACGCGATCGTGAAGTTCACAACGTGATGTTATCCTTGGCGTGGTGATCATTAATGCCATCATCGGCTTCATCCAGGAATCCAAGGCGGAGCAGGCGATCGAATCTCTCAAGCAGATGCTGGCCCCGCTGGCCGTCGCCCTCCGGGACGGAAGGAAGACCGGTTTGCCGGCGACGGAACTGGTGCCAGGCGATGTTGGTGCTGCTTGAAGGCGGGGACAAGGTGCCGGCGGATCTGCGTTTGTATCGCGTAAAACACTTACAGATTGACGAGGCGCCCTTGACGGGCGAATCGCTGCCGGTGGTGAAGGCTGTCGATGTGCTCAAGGATGACGTGCCGCTGGGCGATCGTCGCAATTTGGCGTTCGCCGGCACGCTGACGACAACCGGAACGGGAGTTGGCCTCGTTGTCGCAACCGGCGACAACACGGAGATCGGCCGCATCGCCGGAATGCTCCGGGAAGTCGAAGGTGGGGACGTTCGTTCTGTTCTTCTATGAGCTGAGACTCGGCAGTAGCCTGGAAGTGGGCCGCGCTGTGGCAGTTAATGCGATCGTCTTCTTCGAGGCGGCCTATGTCTTCAACAGCCGGCACCTCAGCGACTCGGTTCTCAATCGTCTCGGCATCTTTGGAAATGCGATTGTATGGTGGGGGATTGCCGCCATCGTGGTGTTCCAACTCGCTTTCACTTATTGGCCCGTCATGAACTCCCTTTTTCATGTAGCGCCACTCGATGCGTGGATGTGGTCGCGCGTGCTGGGCGTGTCGCTACTGTTGATGTTACTGGTCGATATGGAGAAGGCCATTGGGAGGAAGTTCACATTGTGGCGTCGGCCAACGTCTCGATTGCAAACAAAGTGAGAGACGCAATCGCCGCCGTGGCGTTCGACCGACAGGCTCCCCGATTTGTGGTCTCTGCGGAAGGCGATCGTTTTGGCTGCCTCGACCGTTCAAGAGGACCGGGAGCACACAGCGGAAGCGGTTTACGGAAGAACAGAGTGCCCTTGCTCTACGGCAAGCGGAATCGGGCACTGCGACGAACGAGACCACACGAAAGCTCGGGGTGTCAGAACAGACGCTCTAACGCTGGAAGCGGAACTGCGCGTGGACAACGGCCCAGAGTTCATCTCGAAGTGTCTCGACCTGTGAGCGTGGAGCCGGGCAGTGCGGTTGGAATTCAGGCAGCCCCGCAAAGCCCTGTTGGCTGACCTTCCAAGTGGATCACCGTTGGGGAGCACCTCAAACCGACCAATGCGCTCATCACCTCTGGTACAGCAAGTGGGGGCAGGTCACAGAGGCACCCATTGGCCAACTCAGAAAAAAGGCATCCCACCAATCGCGGTTGCCAACGAATCCTTTTTTTGGCCTGAATGCGAAGAGACTTCCGTTTGCGGCAGGCAGCGACAAGATCCCTGTCGAGAGTTTCCTTCGCCGGCCATCGATGGTAGCAACCACCAGCCAGAGGCCCCGTAAAGCTAGGGCTTTTCAGAGATCCTGATTGTTGGATCGCGAGTCATTTTCGGTCTCCCATGACTGTTGGTGAACAATCACAGAAAACCCAAGCGAGCCGACCCGGAGGACCGCTTTCGGTGTCCTGCGGGTTGGCCTTTTTGGACCGCCTTGTCAGGCCGTGGACACAAAGTCCTTTACTGCCAAGGGTTTACAGAGTCGGGGCAACTGGACGCCAGTGAAACTTTTCTTGCAGGGTGCCGCGTCCATCCCACCGGCCATCCGACGCCTGATTCTCGCCTTCGTCCAAGGCACCCCAGGTCAGAGCCGAAAAGAGCGTTAGGAACCGATGTTCCAGGCGTTTCCCCTTGGAAATGACTCCTGATACTCCCTTCGCCCCTACCGGTCAGTCCTTTTCGTCACCTTCCGCGTGGGGCAGTTCGATAACCTTGCCTAGCGCCTTCTCGACGGCAGGGTCGGGACTAGGGGGGCAGTAGTCGTCGTTCTGGATCGCCTTCATGGCCTCGCCCAGTTCTTCGTTGTTCCAAGCGTCTAGCCCGCCAGCGGGTATAGGAATTTTCCCTTCGTCAATCATGGCCCGAATTCTCTGCGGCGTCGCCTCGCAGAGCCTACCCACGTCCTTCAACGTGAACACGACATCGCTCATTTGTGGCTCTCCCTAAAACGGAATTGGACTTTTCTTGCACGGTGCCGCATCCATCCCGCCGGCCGTCCGACGCCTGATTCTTGCTTCGCCCACGGCACCCCACCCCAGAACTAAAGCCGATGCCAGCCGGGCGGTCAAGGCCGGTGGCTGCCCCTCAATCGCCCCCCCCACTCTACTGATCGGAACGGCGGTTGGCGATGTCGGGGGCGATTGACCTTTTCGATTCTTCGACTCGGTCGGCAAAACGCCTTCCCATCCGGCAAAGCGTCTCCCACTGGCGGCTGAGGCGGGACTCTGCTAAATTTGCGGACAGTTTGGTGGCCCAAATGCAGGCACGACAGGTCTTGGCAATTGCGTGGGGGTTGGCATTATGTCGTCCGTCGCCGAAACCACCGTATCGCCTAATAAGAAGGCCCCCGCGCCGCTCAGTGAAGCCTATAGCCGGGCGCGCGGTAGCTGCTCTTTCGCCTGTCTGAGTCCCTGTTTGGCAAACTCACCGCAAAAGGGAATGGTCCCTGGCAGTTCACGTTCCAGCCGGACGACTTGAATACGCTGAAATCGGACATTGCGTCTGGGTTCAAGACATTCGTGGTGCTTGTCTGCGGGAAACTGACGATCTGCCTTCTCGACAAACGGGATTTCCGGGCAGTCATCGACCTTAACTCGGCAAGTGTGCAATGGATTCGCGTGGAAATTCCGAAGGCAAGGATGAGTGTTCGCGGAAGCAAGGGGACACTCAAGCACGCAATCGCCCACAACAATTTCCCCGATAAAGTGTTCGCGTGAGGTTTGCGTCGAAGCCGCGAGTTTCGGCTGACGGGGAACATACTCGCTAGCCACGCTGATGATCGGCAAGCGTACAGTCTCGGCGACCCGCGATGGGTCTTCTTGACGCCCCTATCCGAAGCGCCAAGGAAAACGGCGGCCGTGTTGGGGCCAAACGGGAACGGAGCAGAAGAGAATCAAGAATTTCCCGGCTGCCGCGATGAATCGCGGTTCAGGGCGTCGTAATCAGGTTCATCTTGCAGGGCTGGGCTGGGATCGAATGCCGGCCGCATAGCTCCAGGAACGGCTTGAGCACCAGCGCCGCTGCGACACTTTCCGGCAGTCGCCAGGAACCGCCGTGGAAGACAAGCGATTGCTCCGCCGAAAGATGCTGGTAGACCCGCTTCATCCGTTCCATGACCGGCGGAAGGCTGCCGCGCTGAGGTCGCGTGATCTTGGCGACGGAGTAGATAATGTGGGGCGCTGCCAGTTCCTTGCTGAAACGAACCAAGCCTTCCAGGTCGCGCATGGACTGGACATCCGGCAGGCCGAAATCTGCCATCTTCTTGCCGCAGCCCAAAGGATCGTGCGGGAACAACGGGTCGATCCGCAGGAAGATGGGCAGGCCCTCGCGCCGCAGCAGTCGCAGAGCCTCCATACGGCTTTCGACGCTCGGGGCTTCCGGGTCGAGAAGCTGCCGATGTTCGTCGTTGCAGAACGCCAACGAGCACTCCAGCCGCAACGGCGGGTATCCTTCTTCGTCGAACCAGGAACGTCGCGGATGGTCGGGCGGCAATTGGTTCAACCGATGTAACACCTGGACATACCTGTCATCCAACAGCATCGCGGGGTTCTTGGTCAACAGCGTGACCGTCGTAAAACGATTTCGATGCTCGGCCAGCTTCTCCAGCACGAACAGCGTGTGGCGGTGCTGCTGTTCCAATGGCTGAAGCGGATCGGTACTGTTCGACAGATGCACCGGCGCGGGCGGAACACCGAAAGCATCTAACGCTTCCAAGTCCTTGCACAGATCGTGGCGAAAACGGTTCTTGCAGTTGGGCTCCGCGGCACTGTAACCGGCTACGTAGCAGTATTGGCAATGGTGTTCGCAGCCCGTGTACACATTGATGCAATAGCGATGCCCCGAGGGGAACACCCGCTGATCGGCGAACGGGCAGTACCACTTGACGACGTGCGGCCGCGTAACCTCCAGCGCCTCCTTCTTTGAACCATGCGGCAGGAAATAGAGCGCCACCGCCGCCCGATCGGCCTCGCTCAACTTCTCGAAGACCGGCTGGTATTTGCGATGAACCCGCCCAGCGAGCGAGAGGCCCTTGTCCATGCCGTCCAGGGAAGGCGGTTCCCCAGCGAGCATTGATCGGCGTATGTGCATGACGATTTCCTCCCCCGTCCACATCATGCCGGCCGTCGTCCACGACAACCTCAGCCCGAGTGCCTCTGACAGTTGCATGACAGACTTGGCATCGTCATTCTACTGGTTTTCGTTCAACGAGGAAGACGGTCGCCCCCCCGCCTTTTTGCCTGTTCCGTCAAATCCGTGATGCGCAGGCCGTCCAGAGCAAATTGCCTGACGTGACGGTCGAGATGACATGGCAATAAGTCCGCATCTTCGATCACCAGCCTATTTGCCATCGTCAGCAACTGCCCTATGATCGAACGGCCGCTTGGCAGCACGAGAATGTCTTCATCGAACACGCGAAGCGGCACGTAGATATGGCTCTCGTCGGCAGTCAACTGGCCGCCCATGACAACATGTATTGCTTTGAAGTAGTCCGACAAAGAGAACTGCCGAAACGTCCAGCCATTCTTGAAGATGAACCGGCCAATCCTATGTTCTATTCTGCCAAGGTTGTTGTTCTCGATCAGTTCCGCCGGATGCAGTACATGAGAATCAAGGAGGTTTCGCGTCTTATCTTGGGCGATCAGTGCATTCGCCTCTCGATACGACATCCTGTCGATGGAAAACCGGCTGAACAGGTCACATGCTCTCAGCAACAGTGCCACATCGAAACGCATCTGCGGCTTGTCGGCGTTCTTCTTCACCCACTCGAACAAGCTGTCACGGCGAAACAGCACATTGCCAAAGACTTTGGGATTCCTGTAGAACGCATTGGCAATCGAACGGTTTCCTCGAACTACGTCAACCAAGGTCAGGTCGAACGATTTGCGATACGCGGTATATGCCTTCCTGCACAACGTCATGGTTATCTTGGCCGTGCCGCACGCCATGTCCAGCAGATGGAGTCTGGGTGACGCAGAACGAGCAACCAGCGAGGCAAATACCCCGTCATACAACGATTGGCTTCGCTCACGAATCCACGGATCGCTTTTTGGCGTGAGGCAGGCAAATAGCTGGCCGATAAGGGCATGACTTGACGGGCGATCGCAGACTTCTGTCGGTGGATAGACGAATACCTGGATTCCGCCGGTCCGCGTCAGTGGAATGCGCCTGTAATGCCAATACAGAGCCGCCGTTTCGAGTGAATCCCCGCACGGACATATCAGCGGCAAATACTTCGGATTCTCCGGCGCGTCGGGCCTTGCCAGCTTACTCAGCAGGTATGCTGGATGTCTGGTGCTGATTATGGCTGCCGCCGAGCCATTGCAGTCGCCGGATATGCGAATTGTCTCAAAGCCGACGACCTTTCTCAACAGCGTGAGCACGTTGTGGCCGCGGACATGGCAATCCACACAGGCACGGAGCAACCGAAAATACGTGCGGACAAAATCGCTCCGCAGCTTGTCAGCAAATCGACCTGCAATCAGTGCGCTCCATGCTGCCTTCAATAGTGCGATTTCACACGCCAAGAAATCGCAAGCCCCCCAATACTCATCCCAGGTCGCGCTGGTGACGCGAATTCGGCGGGCGGCAGTTACGTCAATAGACGTTATGAGCCGCGTTTCCCGCAACGCATTTCGCAACAGACGCTGATTGTACCTTTGTATGCAATCCACGATGCGACCTCGTGCGCTGCTACGATTGGAACAGCCCCAATTGGCTTCCCTCATGGGCCGTAGGTGGCCAACGCCCCGAGATGTGGCAAGAACCGCTGGCAATGTCCGGGTTCTTGCAGGCGCAGACGAGCACGTTCAATCCGTAACGGCGCGCAATGGATTTCAGGCGATCCATGATTTCAAGACGCGCTGCGGTTGGCAGTGCTCGTACCCGGCTGTTGCCGGCATGGATCGACATGGACTCGCTGCTGGCGAACACGTTTAGAAGCCCGCCCACCAATTGCTTGTCTTCAACGTGCCGTTGCAGCGATCCGACCACCGCTGGTCGCAGGAAGAGAACGCTGGCGGCAATGGTGCGCACCCCAATTCCCGCCAACGCCGCACAGAGCCGTTCCAGGCTTTCCCCATCGTCCGTCACTCCGGGCAAGATCGGGTCGAGACGTGCCTCGACCAGAACGCCGGCTCCAATCAACTCCGCGGCTTGCGAGAGCCGAACGTCTGGCGGTGCGGCGAACGGTTCAAATGCGGCGGTGACGGCCGCGTCAAGCGTAATCACCCCAATCCGGCCCTGAACCAACGGCGCATGGGCGGCCAACAACTTGCGATGCCGCTCAGAAATCCGGCCCTTGGTAACAAAGGCCACGCCAATCTGCGACTCCAAAAGAAACTGGAACACGTCATAGGTCATGTCCAAGACTTCGGGCACCGGCTGGAACGGATCGCTCGACGGACTGAAATACACAGTGCTGGGCCGCTTGCGTTTCCGGCGCAACTCGTCTCGCAGCTTGGCGAGCGTGTTCGTGTAAAATGTGACACGGCCTTCTCCAGGGTGCGTCAGGTAGCCGCGCGCATAGCAGTAGCGGCACTCGTGGGCGCAGCCGGCCGTTAGGTTGACCGTTGGAACATGCGCCAGGCAGGCCAAGCTAGACGGCGTGAGCACCGCCGATTTTCGCTCTGTGCAAATCACTTCGGTCATGGCGCAATACCCAATACGGCGACAAGACAGACCTGTACGCCTGACCATGTTAGCCGCTGGCGATGCCAACTTCAAGAGGAGTTTTTGGCCACCCTCGACATCTCGACATCCCGCCACCTGTCCGATTCAAATGTAGGCGCGCACATGCGTTCTACGCAATGCGAACCACTTCTGGCCCTCCGCGTGCTGGGTCGTGCTTGGATCGCTCTATTTCAGCATCGCGGTCAACTCGGCTAGCCGATCGCGGAACGGGGCCACGTGCTTTGTGATCGTTGGTGTACGCAGAAGCTGGGTGATGACGGGCTGTGAGCCTGCCTGGTACTTCGCCATGATCCAGACGAATTCGACGGTGTAGTCCGGGATGAGCTTCAGAAGTGATTTACGCACATCATTGATTTCCGATGTGTCTTTCGGCACCCAGCGTGCGCCATGCTTCGCTAGAAGATGAATCAGTTTGATCTTCTCTCGACAGCCTTGGGAATCGCCTTCCCTGCTAAAGTAATCCCGGTGACGCAGAGATGCGTCGAAGGCCATGCGGTTGAGCAATCCGGCGATCGCCGAACAGCCACCCGTCTCCTGGTCATTGGGGTCCATGCCCTTTTCCAACAGCTCGCGCAAGATTTCAAAGCCTTCCTCGCAGCCGATGTACTGCATGAGTTCTTGTGCCACCGGATGCTTCGGGTCGAGACGAATCTTCTTGATGCGAAACACCTCGAAGTGCCTCCACAGCGCTGCATAGCCAAGCGCAGAAAGACCGCCATCTTCATCATCTAGCGCCGCTTGATCGTCGTCGGAGCCTGGGGCGTAGGGGTCTGCCCCGGCCCACAGCAACAACGACACCCACTTCATGTTGCCCTCTTTGCAGTTGCGCCGCAGAGCAATGTTGGCCTGCTCCTGGAAACTTGGAAAACGGTCTTTGTACTGCTTGAATATCGGCAGAGCGGTACGAATGTGACTGCACAACGCCCAAGCCAACGGGTTGCCATCCTCAACATCCGCCCCTTTCTCGATGAAGTATTCCATAATCTTGGGGTCCCACGTGGAGAACACTCGTTCCATGCTGACTGACTTCGCGTCGTAGCCGCGCTCGACAAACAGTTGGATCAGGTCGAGACGCCGCATTTCCAGGGCCTTCTCAACTGGGCCGTCATAGCCGGTTGCTTCAATGGCGGCTCCACCCTCAAGAAGCACCTTCACCAGGCTGTGGAAGCCGCGCTCCACCGCGATCTCCAGGGGGTTTCGGCGACTTGCTCGGTGATTCGGGTAGATGGGCGAATTGACGGCCTTTCCCGCTGCGGTCCACTCCTGGACCTCGAAGAGCTTGCCTGCCTTGCACAGCTCGATGAGAGGCTGGATTTCCTCCTGCGTTTCCGCCCGGCGAGTTTTCGTGGAGGGAGCCAGCATGGTCATCGCTCCCACCAACTGCGAGGTTTCGGCTCCTCGGGCATCGGTTCGTCAAGAATGGACGGCGGGCTTTCGGTGAGCGGATCAAGACGGTCGGCCTGCTGAGTCGCCCACGTAAGCCAGCGCGCAAAGTCGCCTTCCGGGTCAATCTCCCCGTGCGCAGACAAGTGCGATTGTTTTCTGGCCTCGATGTAGCCCCGCAGATTCTGGCTTGCTCTCCAGGATTTCGCCTGTTGCACCAGGGAATCGACTCGCCGCTGTTCAGCCTGGATGAGCTTTCGCTTCTCGGCGCGACGTTGGGCTTCTTCCTCCCGGCGGCGCTGCTCTTGCCGTTCCTGCTCGGCTCGCCTCTGCTCTTCTGCATCGTGTTCCTTCTTTCGGGCAGCAAAGCTCACCAATCCGGCGACGAACTTGTTCAGCCGGTCTTCAATCCGCTGTTTCTCGGAGTCACGCCAAGATTTTCGGCAACCGTTGGCCCAGTACGCATCGGCGTCGGTAATGTGCAGCGTCAAGCGGCCAGAGCGAACTCGTTTTGTATTGAACCGGCTGTGGCCAAACTCATAGTAGCCGTCCAGGTCATGGTCCTTCGGCTGCTCTCGCTGCGTGTCGAGGGCCTCGCTGATGTTGAAATGCACGCGAACATCAAGAATCTGAACGGCTGGACCTGGTGCCACATCATACCCTCGCTGTTCCAGGGCTTTCAGCAACGCATCCATGACCAGCAAGGCCCGCCGCAAGCTGGTCTTGGAGGTTCGGATGTCAAGCGGCGTGCCCTTTGGCGGCAGGAGAGCTGCAAAGTCATTTTGGGGCCATGAAGCCGAGGCGGTGAAGGGCGGGGAGCGGACGCCACTGGACGGATTCGGCCGTGGCTCGCAGGGGGAGGCCGAAGGGGTGGATGAGCCGAAGAACGCTTAGCGCCGCGTTGGTCAGCGAGGCAAACGACTCCGGCAGGCCAGGCCGCTTGGTGTAGTGACGGTCTTCGTCCCACCAGCGATCCTTCACGAAGTGGAGGCAATTCTCCACCTGCCAATGGCCTCGGATGTAGGCGTGAAGCTCGGTCGGCGTGACCGTGCTCGGGTCGAGGCTGGTAATGAAGTACCGGCTCTCGTGAAGCAATACAAGACCATCGTCCGAGCGTACTTCCCGATCGGCGCGGATGGCGATTTGGCAGCCCGGAACGTTTAGACGCTCGCGGATATACTCGGCGTCGGCCAGGTTGACCCAAAGCCGGCGGCTATCGGTGCGATTCCCCTTTTTTCAATCGTTTCACACGCGGGACGGGTCGTTGGCGCTTCCGCGAAGCACGTTTTTACGGCATCTAGCAGGTCGGGCTGATTGGCTTTAACTTGAAACAGATAGTCGCAGCCATGTGTCTTCAACAGTTCCAACAAGGGTCGCTGAGTGAAAATCGCGTCGCCGGTCAACAGGCCCAAGGCCGGATAGGCGGCCAACAATTCGTCCAAGTGCCGCTGAAGGCTGCCTGGCTCGTTCGTCTTGTCGCCGCCGACGGACCATTCATCCAAAGCCAGCTTCATTTGTTGGAGAAACACGTTCAGCATTTGCACGGGCGAGCCGTCGGCAGCAAGCCCTTGGCTACAGGTCTTTCCGTCAATGGCGGCCACCCAGCGCGTTTGACGATCTGCCAACGCTGATTGGAGCCAGCGGGAGAACGCTTCTCGAAATTCGGCCAAGGAAAGCTGTGCCAAGGAACGGGAAATCGTTGTATCGCACGGCGGCTTATCCCGCGCAAAGCCAAGCGGCTCTTGAAGTTCGTCCCAATGGGCGGACGCCCATCGCACCAATACCGCCATCTCGGTGATGCGTGCCAACAGCCCCAAAAACACCAAGGCCACCATGCCCTGGAATGGATGCCGCACGCCGCGGGGCTTTCGAGGGTCAGAAACTCGCGCAAACACCCCAGCCAACTGCGTCAACGTCGATTCGACCAAGATAATCCTCCGTGAAACCTTGAGCCACAACTAATTCCATCAAGGTTTCTACGCTCCTCCCCACGCTGTGGTTGGTCAAAATCAACTTTGCAGTTCTCCTG
>JBDKSW010000013.1:0-41591 GCA_039698035.1 Thermoguttaceae bacterium
CAAACCCCCGTCCCCAGTGGGCCGCATTGTAAAGCTGGCGGATCTTAGTTGTCTGCGCAATCATCCGGCAGAGTTCTCCCAAACAACGCCGTCGGAATAATCGGCAGAGTCACACGGCAGACTTTGCGCCTTTTTCGCAGACAAGCCACGATTCGCCCAGAAACACCCCCAAGAAAACAAAAACGTCCCCGGCCGCACGCAACGACCGGGGACGCCAATGCTGGTTGGATTGTCAAACGGCTTACGGGATAAGCGACTCGTCCAGGATGCCGGTCGGGGCATCACTCAGGCCGAGGCTCGTGATGGCGCAGGCCTTGCCGTAGGGGGTCATCAGGTGCCGGAAAACGGCGATGTCCATGTCGGCCCGCAACGTCGTTGTGTGCCCGTCGCAGTAGGCCACGGTAATCAGCCCGCCATGCCGCGAATTGATCTGATCCGAGACTTGCGGGGTGGTGCCTCCGGTCGACCGCGTCGCCTCACTTAGCCCGCCCCATTCAAAGGCAAGCGTCATTTCGGCGTTGCCGAGAATACTCGGCGATGCACTGCCCGAATCATCCCACCCCAAAAGCGAACCCGAACTGCTAAACGCCTGCTCGTCCCAGTAGCTGTAGGGCCGGTAAAAATACTCGCTTCCGCTCGCCGTCGGCATGGCGTCTCCGGAAGCCGGCACACTGGTCTGCTCCGCCGAGGGCGCCACGAGATGGAGATAGGGAGTCGCCGGCGTATTGCTGCTCGATGCCGCCGTTGCTTGGTACGCGAGGGGCGTCAACAGCGACTCGGCCAGCAAGAGGGTCGTCGCCGAGCCGTCATGCGAGGTCAGGTAATCCATGCCGACGCGGGCCGCAATCGGCCGTCGGTTGGAATCCAACGCCGACGCCTGGTCGAAGCAAACACCCACGGCGGGATTAAAATTCCACCCGTTCCGTCCACGGTTGACCACGTAGGCCAGGTACGGTGTCCCTGCCGCGGAAGTCTCGGGCGGATCGCTCGGGCAAAGCATCACGTTGAGGCTCGTTCTGATTAGATCGGACGCCCTAACGGTCAACGTAGTGCCGGATACCGTTGCATTACGGAACGCTTGCTGCCACTGATCGTAAAGGTCCTGACGACCCAGTTGCGGCAGGATTGTGACGACCCAACTCACCGGGCCGCCCAAGGCGGTTGTCGTCCCGCCGCTGGTCGTATATCCGCCGTACAATATGTTCTTATAGCCTGGGAAGTACTTCTTGGCCGACTCGAAGTTGACCATGGCCAGGGCGATGTTGTGCTCGTTGTTCGCGCAGGTGGCGCGACGGCCGGCCTCGCGGGCGGCCTGTACGGCCGGCAACAGCAGGGCCATCAACGTCCCAATGATCGTGATGACCACCAAGAGCTCCACCAGGGTAAAACCGCCACGATACCGGGATGTAGTGCGACGCATCTCTAATTCTCCCAAATAATTGTCATGAGGCCTTGCCCATCCATTGATTGTCTCATGACAACAACCAAAAATCCACTTAACTTCCTTGCGACGGACGACCGTCCGCCTTTTTTGTTTTTTTTCCTGGTCAAGCGACCCATCGCGGCCCAAGCGACGGGCGGTCCGACCCGATGATTCCCTATCGCATCTTCGATTCATCCAGCGGTCCGCTCGGATAGCTGGGAATCGTGCCCGATGTTACGTCGTTTGCACATGCCGAGTCGTTCGGCGTGCAAATCAGCTTGAACGTTTCGACATCCATGTCGTCTCGAATCGTTTGCACGTGTCCATCGCAAAACGACACGGTGACGATGCCGCCGTGCCGAGAGCCGATCTGATTGCTCACGCGCGCCAAGTTGGCATAGTCCAACGCGCGCCATTCAAAACCGAGCGTCAGCTCGCCGTAGGAAGGAACCGTGGAGTCGGTGTCCGTCCAAGCCGTGGTGGGGCTCGACGCAATGCTGTCCCACCAGACGCTGTACGGGCGTACGAAATAGTAGGGCGTGGCCGCCGTCACGTTGCGATCCACGAGACGCATAGCCGGCGAAAACGCCGTGTATGGGTCAGTTGACGTCCGTGTATTGGCACCCACGCTCGATGTCGGCGTCAGCGGCGATTCGGCCAGCAGAAGCGTTGTGGAAGCCCCGTCGTGCGACGTCAGGTAGTCGTTGCTCACCTGAGCGCAATTCGTCAGCGACTGATCGAAGCACACCCCAAACTCGGGCGATGCATCCTGGCCGTTGCGCCCACGGTTGACCACATACGACAACCAGGGGTTGTTCGCCAAATCGGGCGGGTCGCTCGGGCACGTCAACACTGACACGGGTGGCGTTGATGGCGTTGTGCCGCCGTTGTTGGCCACCTGAACCGCATAGTTCATGTAGGCATCGAATAAATCGCGGCGACCAAGATTGGGCATCAAGACGACCGGCCAACTGACCGTGATCGTGCTGGTGACCGTCTGGCCGTTCCTGATGCCCGCATTCAGCAAGTTCTTGTAGCCTGGGAAGTAGCCGCGGCTGTGCTCGAACTCGATGAGCGCCAGCGCGATGTTGTGCTCGTTGTTGCCGCACTGAGCGCGGCGGCCCGCCTCACGAGCCGCCTGAACAGCCGGCAGCAATAGAGCCATCAACATGCCGATGATGGTAATCACCACCAGCAATTCAACCAGCGTGAAGGCCGATCTCGCCCCCAGGACTCGCTGTTTGCAGTCCATAGTGCCATCTTCCCCGGTATTCGATAAGTTCCGCCTTGCCTAGTGGTTATTCTCGCACAACGGTCCAGAAAAAGCCAGACATTTACCCGCGGTCGTCAACATTTCCGCCGCCACCCCACCAGGCAAGCAATCCAAATACCCCACACTGACCCCCCAGCCGCTGCCTCCCTGGCTTTTTCCTTCAAACTCTGGGAAAATGCCAGACAGGGCAACTTTACGGGTGGAGAAGAGACCATGACCTCGCGCCGTCGCGCTGCGTTCACGCTTGTCGAAATGCTCGTCGTCATCGCGATCATCGCGATCCTGGCGGCCATGCTCATTCCGGCCGTGCTGATGGCCCGCGACGCGGCCCGCACGGCCCAGTGCGTCAACAACCAGAAGCAGCTCGCCCTGGCCGTCATCCACTACGAGAGCGCGAAGAACCATTTCCCAGGGTACGCCAACAACGTCGGCGCCGGCCCGATCCGCGTCAGTTGGGCCGTCGCCGTCCTGCCGTTCATCGGCCGCACCGACCTCTGGGAGGGAACCAACGCCGCCAAGACCAACGGCTGGCGCAGCGGCGCCACGGGACTGACCCCCAGAATCAACGATTTCGTCTGCCCGAGCGACGCGAGCACCCCATCGTCCACCGCGACCGTGCTGTCCTACGCCGTAAACGTCGGCAACGCATTGCCACCCGATGGCAACGGAACCCAATTGGGCCTGTTCCGCGACCTGTGCACCGATTCGAGCGCGTCGATTACGCCCTCGACACAGATCACCATGTCGAACATCACGGCGGCCCGCCGCCCGCTGCTCACCGACCTTCCCTACCGAGCGACTCGCAACAGCAACAACTGGGTTCTGATGAACAGCGACACGGCAAAAGCCACCAATCAACGCCGGTATTGGAACGAATTCGACGACGTTGGCACGTCGGTCGCCAATCTCATGGTTTCGGCCGACCGCTACGGCTTCGTCTGGCCGTCGTCGGGCCTGGTGCGCGACTTTGGCACGGTCGATTTCGCCAACGGCCAACAACCGCTCGGCACGAAGACAACTCCCACGAACCACAACGGCATCACAATTGTGACCTTCTGCGACGGGCACACCGACAAGCTCAACGAGAGCGCGCTGTGCGGCGACTACGACTACGCCGACATCAAGTAGAGCCGGGCGCGGCGGAACCGGGCATCGTCAGGACGCCACGGATCGGCGTTGCTTCGGGGTTCTTCGTAGCGTATGGCGGCCGCAGCAGCGGGGCTCTTGCGCCGACGGGCCGTTCCGTTGGCCGCAGCGCCCGCCATCCATGACGGTCCCACCCCGCTTTTCCCCGCCCTCTCGCAAGGTTATCATGAAGGGTTCACCTTTTCCGGGAAACCCACGATGAAAACCAACGAGCTGCGTGAAAAGTATCTGGCCTTCTTCGAGACCAAGGGCTGTGTCCGACGCCCGAGCGACGTGCTGGTGCCCCGCTGGGACCCGTCGGTTCTCTTCACGCCGGCCGGAATGAACCAATTCAAGGACCATTTTCTCGGCCGCTGCAAGCTCGATTTCACCCGGGCGACGACCTGCCAGAAGTGCCTCCGCACGGGCGACATCGACAATGTCGGCCGCACGGCCTACCACCATACGTTCTTCGAGATGCTGGGCAACTTCAGCTTCGGAGACTACTTCAAACGCGACGCCATTCACTGGGCCTGGGAATTCCTGACCAGCAAGAAGTGGCTGGGCATGGACCCGAACTCGCTGTCGGCCACGGTCTATCTGGACGACGACGAGGCGGCCGCCGTTTGGCTCGATGAAATCAAGCTGCCGCCCAACCGGCTGCAACGCCTCGGCGAGGACGAGAACTTCTGGCCCGCCAACGCGCCGAGCCAAGGTCCCGACGGCGTCTGCGGCCCGTGCAGTGAAATCTACAGCCACACGCCCTTGGGGCAGGTCGAAATCTGGAACCTCGTCTTCACCCAGTTCAATCGGGTCGGCGATCCGCCCGACAATCTCCGCCCCCTGCCGAGCAAGAACATCGACACGGGCATGGGCCTCGAACGAACGGCCGCCGTTCTTCAGGGCGTCGAGACGAACTTCCACATCGACATTCTCCGCCCGTTGGTCGAGGCGGCCGGCGATGTCTGCCGCGTCCGCTACGAGCCGGACAGCGAGAACGGCCGCCGCCTGCGCCGCATTGCCGACCACGTCCGCGCGTGCTCGTTCGCCATTCATGAAAACGTCTATCCAGGCAACAAGAAGCAGGGCTACGTCATCCGCCGCCTGCTGCGCCGCGCCGTCCTCGACGGCCATCAACTGGGCATCCGCGAGCCGTTCCTGCACAAGCTCGTCGGGCGCGTCGCCGAGTTGATGAAGCATCCGTACCCCGAACTGAGCCAGACCGTCACGTCCGTGGCGAACGTCATCGAAACGGAAGAGGCCAACTTCCTGGCCACGCTCGACGCGGGCCTGGATCGCATCGAGCGAATCTTTGACGACATGAAACGCCAGCATCGCTCGACCGTCTCCGCGGCCGAGGCGGCCGACATGTTCCAAACGCACGGTTTCCCGCCCGAACTGTTCGAGACCCTGGCCGCCGAACGCAACCTGGCCTTCGACTGGAAGGGCTTCCGCGCCGAGATGGAGCAACACGGCATCGACTCGGGCGGCGGTCAGAAAGTCGAGCTGTTCCGCCAAGATCCGCTGGACGGGCTCAAGAAGGCCATGCACGGCAGCCGCTTCCTCGGCCACGAGACGCTCGAGGTCTCGGACGCCAAAATCGTCGGCATCGTCGCCAACGATCGGCTTTGCGACTCGGTCGACGAGGTCGATCACGAACAACCGATCGTCGTCGTGCTGGACAAAACCCCGTTCTATGGTGAAATGGGCGGCCAAGTTGGCGACACGGGCGAAATCGTCGGTCAGGTCGCCAGCGCGCCCGGCGTCCTCCACTTCGAGGTCATCGACACCCAGATCGACGGCGGTTTCACCCTGCACCGCGGACACCTCCGCGAGGGCCGGCTCGAACTGGGCGCCACGGTCGCCGCCCGGGTCAGCCCCGAGCGCCGGCAAGCCATTCGCCGTGCCCACACGGCCACGCATCTGCTGCACCACGCGCTTCAAAAGCATCTGGGCAAGCATGCTCTACAACAAGGATCGAAGGTCGACGAGGACTGGCTCCGCTTTGACTTCACCAATCCGTCGGGCGTCAGCGAGGAGGACCTGGCGCGAATCGAGAGCGAGGTAAACGCGAAGATCCTCGCCGGCGACGCCGTCGCCTCGACGACCTTGCCGCTGGCCGAAGCGCGCAAGAGCGGCGCCATGATGCTCTTTGGCGAGAAGTATCCCGACACGGTCCGCATGGTTTCGGCCGGCGATTTCAGCAAGGAGCTTTGCGGCGGCACCCATCTTGGCAACACGGCCCTGATCGGCATTTTCAAGATCATTGGCGAGGAGAGCGTCGCGGCCGGCACACGCCGCATCACGGCCCTCACCGGTCGCCGCGCGATGGACAGCATCCGGCACGTGCAGACGCTTCTGCGCCGCGCCGGCGCCGCGCTCAAGGTCCCGGCCGACGACCTGCCGGATCGTATCGAGGCCTTGACCAAGGAGATCCGCCAACTGCGCAAGCAGGCGACGGCCGGCCCGAAGCCCGGCGGCGCGAGCGTCGACACCTTGATCGCCAACGCGGCCACGGTCGGTGGCGTCAAGGTGGTCATTGCCGAAATGCCCGGCGGCCCCAACGACCTGCGACAAACGATCGACCAATTGCGTCGCAAGGCGGCCCCGGTGGCCATCCTGTTGGCCAACCGCCAGGAAGAAGAAAAGAAGGTGACGCTGATTGCCGGTCTGAGCCGCGACCTGGTCGAGCGCGGCCTGGATGCGGTGAAGTGGCTGAAAGCCGTTTCGGCGATCGTCCAAGGCGGCGGCGGCGGCCGTCCCGACCTGGCCCAAGCCGGCGGCAAACTGCCCGAGAAGCTGCCCGAAGCGCTCGAGGCGGCGCGGACCGAGATCGACAGCTTGCTGGGAAAATAGTCCAACCGGGACGTCGCACGGAGGCACCCACCCGTTTAGGGCAATTTGGCCGAACCTAATCCGGCGATTACAATGGAATGAGTTCCCGTGGGGGGACTCACATGCCGACCGTGTTGCGAATCGGTCAGTTCCGGTTTCACTTCTACTGCGACGAAGTGGACGACCCGCCCAGATTCATGTGCGTTCTCCGAACGGTGAGTGCAAGTTTTGGCTCGATCCGGTTGGCTTGGCCAGAAATCGTGGCATCGCGGGACATGAACTGCGGGAAATCGAACGGCCGGTTTTCAAGAACCGAGAATCGCTGATGCGGGCGCATCATGAGCATCGCCTTGGCTGGCCCCGTTGCGACTGCCGAGCCGGCCCGATAGCGACGAAACAAAACGACGAGCAGAGGAACCCCTGTGTCCCATCGACTTTCCACCATTGAAGCAGCGACTCAGGCCCTGGCGGCCGGCAAGATCATCGTCGTCATGGATGACGAGGACCGCGAGAACGAAGGCGACTTCATCTGCGCCGCCGAGAAGGTGACGACCGACATCGTCAACTTCATGATCACCCATGGCCGCGGCCAGCTCTGCATGCCGATTCTGCCCGAAATGGCCCAGCGGCTCGATTTGCCCCAAATCGTCGAGAACAACACGGCCCCGCTCGGCACGGCCTTCACCATTCCCATCGACCATCGAAGCGGCCGCACAGGCATTACCGCTCCGGAACGCGCGCGAACGATTCGAGAAGTCCTCAATCCGGCGAATAAAGCGTCCGACTTCGTGCGGCCCGGCCACCTCTACCCGCTGGTCGCCAAGGAAGGCGGCGTCCTCCGCCGGGCCGGACACACGGAAGCCACCGTCGATCTGATGCGCCTGGCCGGACTCAAACCGGCCGGCGTGCTCATTGAAATTCTTGGACCCGCCGGCGATCGGGCCAACCGCGAAGAACTCTATGCCTTGGCCGAGAAGCATGGGCTTGAGATCATCACCATCGAGGCGCTCATCAAGCACCGCCGTCGCAGCGAAAAGCTCGTCTACCGATTGGCCGAAGCCGATCTGCCGACGCGCTACGGCGACGGACGCATCGTCGCCTACGGCGTCAAGTACGAAGATCAGCAACCGCTGGCCGTCGTGCTTGGCAACCCGGCCGAACAGCCCGAACCACTCGTCCGCCTCCACTCGGCCTGTTTCACCGGCGACCTGCTGGCGTCGCTCCGCTGCGATTGCGGTGACCAACTCCAACTGGCCATGCAGATGATCGGCCAAGAAAAAGCCGGCGTTCTGGTCTACCTGCCCCAAGAGGGCCGCGGCATCGGGCTGGTCGAAAAGATCAAGGCCTACGACCTCCAAGACCAGGGCATGGACACCGTCGAGGCCAACCTGGCCCTCGGCCATCAGGTCGATAGCCGCGACTACGGCGTCGGCATCCAAATCCTCAAGGACCTCGGCCTCACCAAGATCCGGCTGCTGACCAACAACCCCAAGAAGACCGACGCCTTCATCTACGGCGGCTTCGATCTTGAAGTGGTCGATCAGGTGCCGATCGTCGGACCGATCCACGAGCACAACGCCCGGTACCTCAAGGCGAAACGCGACAAGATGGGCCACAAGTTGCCGTAGTCGGCCGTGGCGAATCGCTATTGGTGCGATCCGGCGTCCTTCGGTTTCGCGTCCGACTTCTTGGTTTCCGACGTTTTGCGATTGTCGCTTGCGCGGCCCGCCTTCGCCTTGGCATCGTCGGTCGTCGGTTTCGCGGCCGGCTTGTCTGCGGCGAGGTCAATGCCGCGTTCGCGCAACGCGACCACGGACAGAAGGACGCTGACCGACTGCCGCGGAAGGTACGCGGCCGATTTTTTCCAACACTCGATCGCGCGGTCCGGCTTGCCGTGCAGCGAAAAGTACTTGCCCAGGACATAGAAGAATGTCGCGTTCTTGTCCGCATCGGCTGCCTTGGCTTGCGGACCGTCCAGGCCGAGGTCGGCCTTGCCGCCCTTCTTCACGTCGGCCTCCAGAAGGCGTGCCAACGCGACGGCATGTCGCGGCGTGTTGGCTGGCGACGCCTGATCGCACCGTGCGCCGCGGATGGTCGTTTGCTCCAGCATGGTGGCCAGCTTGTCGTTCTTTTTGAGCTCGTCGCAGAGCAACGCGGCAAACAGCCCGACGGCCGGATGCCCCGCCTTCTGAAACTTCTCTTCAAACTCGGCCAAGGCCTTCTCCGGCTGTTTTTCAAGCACATGGAATACGGGCATCGTAATGTCGTCGGACGATGCGTCTTCACTCGACGGTCCCTCGGCCAGCAGTACCTGTCGCGCCGCTTTCAGATCGCCGTGCCCCGTCCGTCGGCAGAAGAAGTACCAGGTTGAGCGACTCCCTTCGTATCTCTCGGCGACGGCCTTTTGATACGATTCGGCTTCCTTCCAATGGTGCATCCCCTCGTGGCACTCGGCCGCCGACAGCAGGCCCCATGCCGAATAACATTGCGCCGCGCCCTCGGCATACGGCAGCGCCTTTTCCCACTCGCCGCGTTCCATGTAGTACTGCGCGATCTGGTTGCACACCTGGGAATGCGAGAGCCCGTAATCCGGATGATTCAGGTACTCTTCCAGGGTGCTTTTCCACTCGTCCATCTTCTGCTGTTGTTTGTAGACGCTGGCCAGTCTCAGGTAGCCCTGGTAGCTCGGCATGATGTCCACCGCGTTGCGCAGGCACCGCTCGGCGTCCTGATAGCGACCCACGGCGGCGTAGCGCTCGCCGAGCGCCGCCAAGATTCCCGAAAACTGCTCGCCTGCCTTTTCCCACTCGGCCGCCTGCTTCGCGACGTGTTCCCAGTCGTTTTCAATGAGAATGATCTTGGCGTAGGGGGAATACGGGCTGATTTTCGAGAGCTTGCGACCTTTCATCGCTTTGCCCGTCGAGTCCGTAACGTTCATCATGGCAATCAGCCCGCACTCGGCGTTGGACCCGTGCCCCTCCGCCACGATCAGAAACCGATCCACGACTGTCGGCGACGCCTGATACGCGGGAACGAGCAAGGTGAAGTAGTGCCCTTCCAGGTCTGTCGTCGGCAGGCTGGCCAACTGCCGCGTGGCGTTCTCGCGCGTCGTCTGGTCCCAACTCAGAAGCTCGATCAGCGGCCGGTAGGGGTGATCGGCCAACAAGGGGCCGACCGCGCCAAGGGATGCCTCGGGCGAGACGCCCCAACAACGGCTTTCAAAATGAATGCGACGCCACGCCTGGGTGACAGCCTGCTCGCGAATGACCCGGCCCAAGACGGCCCAGGACGGCTCGCCCCGATCGACGATCGTCGTCTTGTGTTCCTTGGAATTCTCGGCTGCGACTTTTTCCGCCGCGGTCTTTTCCGCCGGTTCCCAGGCCGAGACGGACAACGCGGCGACCAGCTTGGCGCGCGTGGCAAAGTCTTCCGTGAGGTTCTTTCTAGAAACGGGTTCCTCGGCGGCCTTTGCCGAGTCTTCTGCAATGCTGGCCGCTTCGGGCGGCAGCCCCGACATTTGAGCCACGTCAGCATACAGCGTCTTCCGCGCCGTCATGATGGCGGCCACCGTGGATTGATGCAAAAGGCCCACGCCGCCCATCCGGCTCATGCCGTCGCAAATGCGGCAGCACTCCGGCATAAGCTTCAATAGCACGGCCCCCTTTTCGATCGCCGGCTCTTCAACGCCGGCCCGCTCGAGCGCCCGAAAGCACAGCAGGCCCGCCAACCGAGCGAGCTCCTTCCGCTTGCCCGCGGCTTCCAAGGCCACGATGTCGTAGCGACAATAGGCATCAAGCACTTTCACCCACGGCAGCGTCGAGCCGTTGCCCTTGTCCTTGTCGGCCGCACTCGCTGATTTCTCGCCTGCCTGCTTGTCGGCGGCCGACAGATCGGCGAGCGCCGCCGCCGGCAGCCCGGATGCGGCCATCGCATAGGCCCGATGCTGCAGCGAGCACGCCGAGCCCTTTTCTCGAACCACCGCCCGCTGGGCATAGAGCAGGGCCCGCGCCTTGAAGACGTTGTGAATGGGCAACACGTAGCGCTCGGTCAGAATGCCCAGGTTGGCATAGCCGCGCACCAGCGCCCCCAAGAGCTCCATCGATTCGCCTTTCGCGCGAATCAACGCGTGCAACTCGCGCACGGCCCGAAACTGAGCCGTGCAGCTCATCGCGTCCAGCGCCGTCGCCACCTTGTCGGGCAACACGGTCTTCGACGCGGCCACGATCGGTTGCGGCCGGTAGCCCGCCGTGCGCAGCGCGTCGCCGAAGAAGTTGCGCGACCGCTGTTCCAATTCCTCCACCAGCGGCACGTACTCCAACTCGGCTCCAAGACGCGACAATTGCCGACGCGCCACGACCTCTTGTCGCGGATAACTGCCGCGAAGGATCTCAATCGTCGAAGGGTTGGCCGCCGGAACGGAAATCTCCATCGCCCCACCCTCACCCTCCGTTGGCATCGCGTCGCCCAGCCTTGCATCACGGGTCGTGAGCCCCATCTCATCCCGAGCCGCGATCAACAACGACTGACGCATCAACTCCTGCGACAGAAAATCGTTGCACCAATGGCTCGTGGTGGCGGGAAAAAAATGCCGCGACACATCCAGGGCGAAAACGTCTCGAGCGGCCGCCGCGACTCGGCTTGGCGGACGTGGCGGCTCGGCCGTCTTTGGCACGTCGCCTTGAATCAGCTCCAGGCTGGCCACCGCCTTGGCTGCGCGACCGGCAATTCCAACCACGGGCCGTCCGTCGCACGCCAGGGTCTTTTCGGCGTCTCCGCCGCGTCCGCCGATCCAGCGGCTTTCATACCGGTCCTTCGGGTCGAGGCGTTCCCCGTTTCTCCGCATGAAAATGACGCGGAAGCCCGCGAGGTGCTCGCCCTCTTGAACGACGAGTCCACCCACCGCATAACCGTCTTTGGCCATCACCTCGACCGGACTGAACCAGCCCTGACCGCTTTTTTGCCCCCGGAGGGCCTTTCCGTCCGCCGTCAGGTAACTCGGCCGAATCGAGTCGATGACGAAATCGGCCGCGCCTTTGCCAACGAACGTGGCCTCGAGCCCCACCAAGAGCGCCGACGGCTGCGGCGCGTCCTTGAAGCTCTTCGCATGACTCGGCGCCGGCGTGTTCTGAGGCGCGGTGATCGCCGTGCGGCCGCAAAGGGTCGTCGCCGTCCATGTGGCAACGGCCACGCTCGCCGTCATCCAGACCCCGCAAAGCCACCGTTTCGTCGAGGTCGCCTTACCTGCCGTCTGTTTTGCGTGCGCAGCTCTGTTCATGACACATGCCCTGCCTGATGGATGGATCGCTCGGCGACGAACGCCCGAGCCTTGCAAGACTCCCAAAGAGAAGAGGCGGCGACCCTCCCCAGCGAAGCCTGACGCACAGGGGGGGACGCAACCCTCGACGATTGAACGTCCAGTATAGTGCGGGCCACGCCTCGCGCAAAGCGGCCGCGGCCAGCAAATCGCCCACACGGGGCCGTCACTGCGGCAGAGAGGGCAAGTCCTTGACGTAGGCCGTCCCCTGAAGCAGGGCAACCAGCCGCCCGGCGTCGTCGGTCACTCGGACCGTCGCATTGGCGATTCGCGTGCTCCGTCCGTTTTCAACGGCCTCGGCCCACAATGTGCCCGATCGGGAAGCCTCCAAGAACGACAAGTTCGTGCTAATGGCAACGGCCACGCGGTCGGCCGAGTTGCAGGCCGCGGCGAACGCGAAATCGGCCAGCGTAAAGATGGCCCCGCCCTGGACAATGTCAACGCCGTTCAGGTGGCGATCCTCGATCTTCAAACAAGCCTTGGCATAGCCCGGCCGCAGCTCCACGAGTTCGACGCCGCTGGTCGCGGCAAAGCGATCGTTCTTGAAACGGGCCCGCACCGCGTCGAGATCATGCGTCATCGTCCGACTCCAGACCGCTCCCGGTTAAGAAAGCTCGGCGACGCCGGCCCGCGCATTGGCGGCTCTCGCCAGGACAAATAGAAAATCGCTCAACCGGTTGACGTAGGCCAGCATGGCCGGCGGCACTGCGCCGGGCTCCTCGCGAGCCAGCGTCACCAGGCGTCGTTCGGCCCGACGACAGACGGCCCGGGCCAGATGCAAAACGGCCGCTGCCCGCGTTCCGCCAGGCAGCACGAAAGCACGGAGCGTTTCGAGCTTCCCGTCGTAGCGGTCGATGGCCCGCTCGATCGCCTCGGCACAGGCATCCCCTTGCCCGCTTGCGTGAGAGGGACCGGGCGTCAGGGCATCCAGCGGATCTCCGGCGACAGCATCACCGTGTTCGGTCGTCACGATCTTCGCGCGAATCGGGATCAGACACCGCTGCACCTGCTCCAAAAACATCGCACCGTCTTCCGGCAACGGCTCGCAGCGAGCTAGCCCCAGCCACGCATCCAGCTCGTCCAGGTCGCCGCACGCCTCCAGCCTGGCCGTGTCTTTGGCAACGCGCGGACCGCCCAGCAGATCCGTTTTCCCCTCGTCCCCGCTACGCGTGTAAATCGTCATTTCGGACCCGTCCGCAAGAAGGCCTCCCTCGGTGAACAGGAGTCAATGTAAACGCGCGTCATGGACCTGTAAAGCCGCGTCCCACTTGGCCGCTGGCCATTCCCCTACGGCACTTCGATCTTCAGCCGCCCGATAATTTGGATGACCGGCAGAAAGGCACTGATGGCCGACGCGCCCTTGAGGCTGCTCTGGGCAATTTTCAGATGCCCCGCACCAACACCGCCGGCGCTCAGCGTGCCGTCCAGCGGAATCCATCGACGGTCGATGTACGCTTCGGTCCACATGTGGTAGCCGAACGCGCCCACCCCCTCGATGTACACCAGCCCGACGGCGATGCGCGCCGGAATGCCGCGAGCTCGCAGCAGCGCGGCCAAGAAGACGGCGTGCTCGGTGCAGTCGCCCTCGCGCGACTTGGCGACCTCGGCCGCCGACGCAAAGGCCTGCGAAAAGTCCTTCTTCGTCACCTCGCGATGAACGAACCGCTCCAGGGCAACGGCCACGCGCCACGGATCTTTCTCATTGCCAGCCGCCTTTTGGGCGTCGGCGACAATCAGGCGATCGTCGCTTTGGATGAAGTTGTTCGGCTGCCGATCTTCGTCCTTCGGCGAATCGGCCGGCGCGTCGGGATTCCCGTCGCCCTGGCCCGGACGAATGGCGTAAACCGTGATCTCGGCCGTATGCGGGTCGATGGATTTCACGGCCTGGCTCGCCCCCGAGACGAACACGGCCGCCGGATCGCCCGCGTCAAGGCGAACGCGATACCGGGTCCGCTTCATCTGGTGCGCGCCTGGCAACGGACGGTCGGGCTTGACGAACATGCTCGAAAGCAAATCGACCGGCGCGGCGTCAGGCTTTTCCAACGCCTCGGCCTTCGTCGCCCGATACGTCTCGGTCGGACCGACCAGGCTCTTCAGCGCATCGCCCGTCCGATCGCACCACACGGTGCTTTCCAGCTTCTGCCCGCCCGACATCCGCGTTACGTTCTCGATCCGAAGCAGTTCGTGCGGTCCGCCGCGCAGCGCGGTTTGCTCGAACTGCTTGGCCGTCAACTCGACCTGCACGATCTCGACGTTGTCCAGCGTCGGCATGACGATCTTTACCGTCCGCCGCTGGCCTGGCCGCATCGGCTCGCGCAGCAACCCTTGCTCGACACCGAACGGTCCTCGAAAGTCGCCCGACCACTTCATTGCCGTTTTCTTGGGCGTCGCAGCGCCGGGGCCAAATGTCTCGATATTCAGATGGTCGCCATCCACACGGCCGAGGACGCGTATCGGGGTTGGGCCGACACGCGTGTCGCTTTCAAACTCGATGAGCTTTCCCTCCAACGTCTCGCGGCTCGTGACGGTGGTCGCAATTGCGGTCGCTTCACCGTTCCGATGGAACGACAATCGCGTCGCGCCCTCGGTTCGCACGGTCTCGCCGCCCGCCTCCTTTTCGCGCCACATGGTCGTGTGGCTGTAGCCGATCCGCTGTCCCTGCAACAGGCAGATGTCCCACGACTCGCTGAGCGGCTTCCGCTCGGCCCCCTGCCCTGCTCTGGTCTGCGCCGGAAGAAAAGTGTCGGAGCCAAGCGTCAAAATCACCAAGGCGATCAGCATGCGGATCGCAATGACAATGCGGTTCATCAAGTCTCTCGCGTTCTGTGGAAGAAGACCGGAAGGCATTCGTTTGCGGTCGGGGCGGGCAAGGCATCCTGCGGTGTCATTTCGGCGTAAAGCAGCGTGCGCCGTCAAGCGAAACGTCGCGGCAAATCGCGGTTCTGCCGCCTCCAGCAGTGTATCGGCATCGCCCACGAACGGCCAGCCCCTGGCAAACTCTTCGCCAACCGACGGACCGCGCCTGCCACTTCTCACGTTTTGCGAAGGATGGTCGCCGGAACGCTGCCGGCCCGTTTTCCGGTGCTAGACTAACGTAAGCCCGCCAGCGGCGGGAGAGAATTATTCGCGTTATCACCAGTTTGCTGTACGGAAAAGGAAGGGCGTGCGGGTTATTCCGGCATTACGGATACCGGAGACTCGGGGGCGAAAACCTCAAGAATCAGAGTGGCTTTGCCGCCGAGCGTAACCTACGGTTAATTAGCGAGGCCCAGCATTTGCAGCTCGCTTATCCCTTACACCCTCCCTGCCGACCGCCACGAGATCGAGAGCATCGATGGGTTTTTTGCAACGATTTTTCCGCAACGTGTTCCGTGAGGGCGAGATGCCCGCGGGACCCAGCAGCTTCGAGAAACTCAGCGAAGCCGAGCTGGAGTCCCATTTGGGCGTTTCCCGCTACGGCGACTTCACGCTCACCGAGGCCGTCCGCCCATCGTACGACCTCCAAGTCGTCCCGACCCAGGGCTATCGCCACGACTACTACCGCGATCAGGAAAACCGCAACAGCGTTCCCGTGCTGATGGCATCCGTCTCGCAGAAGGACCTCTTCGAGACGTTCCTCGACTTGCTGGACCCGTTGGGCTTCACCGTCGATGTCGTCCTGGAAACGAGCCACAAGCGCCGCAGCAAGGGCCATACCGACCTCTACCGCGAGCACATTGATCTGCCCGTCCTGAAAAGCGTCCTCTGGGAATACGAAGACCTGTTGACCAACGACGGTTGCACGGGCATCGCCGTGCTCAACCCGGACGTGCCCCAGGAGATCCAGTTTGACGAACACAAGCTCCTGATCGTTTACGGCGAGCAGTTGCGCGATTTTGAGAACGTCTTCGGACAGCGGGGCGTCGCCTGCGACGAGAAAATCCACTTCCTCACCGAGGCCGAACACGTCCACTCGTCCAATGACCGGTACATCCAGCAGTTCGAGGAACTGCGAACCCGGCTCGGCATGGACGAGGGCGGCTATTCCCAAGGCCAAGAGAGCGAAGACTGGGGCGTCGGCTCCAGGGATTAGGGACTCGGATCGCCGCAACGTTTAGCGGTCGTCGGCACGGCGACCCTGCCAATCTCCAATCCTCAATCCCAGATCTCCCGTGCTCTTAGCCCTGATCGGCTATCGCGCCACCGGCAAAACGACGCTCGCCAAGCTTCTGGCCGAGCGACTCGGCTGGGCATGGATCGACGCCGACCCGGAAATCGAGCGTGTGGCCGGCCAATCCATCGAGCGAATCTTCGCCGAACGGGGCGAGCCGGCGTTCCGCGATCTCGAATCCCAGGTGATCGCGGACCTTTGCCGCCGCGACCGACTCGTGCTGGCCACCGGCGGCGGCGCGCCCTTGCGTCCTGAAAATCGCCACGCCCTGCGCACGGCCGGCAAAATCGTTTGGCTCCGCGCGCGGCCCGAGACGATTCTCGCCCGGATGACGGCCGACCCAATCACGCCGGCCCGGCGTCCAAACCTAACCGACAAGTCGCCCCTGGCGGAAATCGTCCAACTGCTCGAAGTCCGCACGCCCCTCTACGAAGAGCTGGCCGATCTTGCGGTGGACACGGAAGGGAAGTCGCCCGACGAGTTGGCGGCGGAGATCCTCACCTGGCTGCAATCGCTCGAAGCGAATTGAACCGGAGACGGCCGAGCGAACAAGGCCCCGTTCTCCGTTGCCCCCGTTCGCCCCTGTCCCTTGAGCGCGACCCGTTGCGGCCTCCTCGTTGAAAGCGAGCTACTGGTCGTCGCCCGCTTTTGTCTCACACCCAATCCAGCCCCGTTTCGCGTTTGATTCGCTCCTCGAACTCGCCCAACAATCCGCCGATGGGATCCCATCGGTCGGCGCGGCGCAGCTCGATGTCGCCTTGACGGTTGACCCGCACGACCGATTCGGTCGTGACACCCAGACGGTCCAGCTCATGAGGATGCAGTTCGTCGTCGCTCACGACACGTCGCAGGGTCTTGCCCGACATCTCGATGAATTGCATATGCATGGCGGGTTCTCGCTATTTTTCCTCGGCGCGCAAGGCGGCGAAATGAGTTTGTGCGTCCGCCTTGGTCCAGAGGCCGATCTTTCCAGCGGCAGAAAACGTGTCGTCCTTCACATCCAAACGCCGCTTGCCGCTCAGATAGCACTCAATATGGTCGCCCGAGTGGACGACGCGCAGGACGTGCCACCGGCCGGCGACCGCCTTGACGTCGACCGACGCCAACCGTTTTCGCTTTCCGTCCACGACCTTGTCGAGGCAGAAGTTGTCTTCCAGCGGATTCATTCGGGCGACATAGTAATTGTTGGCGTCGTGATAGCGCCAAACCAGCCCACCGCCTTGATCGATTTTTCCGGCGACAGCCTTGAAGGCGACGCTTACGTCCAGATTGCGGAACGACGGCTCGCTGGCGACACAAAGATTGAAGAGCCGCTTCACTCCCTCGGCCGATGTTTGAGCCAGTGCGCGGCCGCCCGGCGCCGTGGCGTCCTCCGCGACGGCCCAGGCGCTGCCGGGGCCTTCGCCCGTCTTCTCGGCCTTCCAGCCCGACGGCAGTTTTCCGACCGTGGCGTCTTCCAACGACAGCCGAAACGGCGTCGCCCCGTGCGTGGCACATGCAAAGGTCAACAGCGCCGCAAGGAAAATCGTTGTAATCCGAAACATGGTTCGTTCTCGTGACAAGAGAGTCTCGCCCAAAGGCGCCCCCCAGAGCGAAGCCGCCCCGACCGCGTCCACCGCCGGACCCGTTGGCCCCGGCGACGGCAGCGGAATCATAGGGTCCCGCGTCGCGTCCGTCAACCGCACGTCGCCGTCCGAACGGCCTCGCACAGCGTCAGCAGCGTCTCGACATCCAGCCGCTCGGCCCGCAGCGTGCCGTCCAAACCCAACTTGGCCAGCAGCGCATCGACCTCCTCTTTCCCCAGTTGCTCTCGAACCACCGAAAGCAACTGTGAACGAAGGTATTTGCGCCGATGCAAGAAGATGCCGCGAAGAAACGTGTGAAAGAATTTGCGGTTGGGAATGCGGCCACGCAGGGCGTCGTCGATCGCAACCTGCACGAACGCCGAAAAGACTTTGGGGCGCGGCCAAAACGCCTCGGGCGGCAGCGTTCGCAGAATCTCCACGCGACACTGCGACTGCATCCACACGCTCAATGCCCCGTAATCCTTGCTGCCCGGCGAGGCCATCATCCGTTCGGCCAGCTCCCGCTGAACCGTCGCCGTCATCGTTCGCGGCGGACACTCCTCGCCCAGCAGATTGCTCATCAGCGGCGTGGCAATGTTGTATGGCAAATTAGCCACCAGCTTGAGCCGTCGCGCCGGCGACACGGCCAACTGGGCCGCGACCGCCTCGAGCACCACCGGGCTGATCCGGTTTTTGTTCTTCAGTGCATCGGTCTGCAGCATCACCACGTTCTTGAAGCGGTGAAGCTCCTCGCCGGCCAATTGAAACATCTCCGGGTCCAATTCGACCGTGACCACCGCCGCCGCCTGCTGAGCCAAGCGAGCCGTCAGCGAGCCCGTCCCCGTGCCCACCTCCAATACCACATCGTCGCCAGAAACGGCCGCCGCATCGACGAGCACATCGATCAGATTCAGATCGATCAGAAAGTTCTGCCCAACCTGGGTCTTCGGCCGCACGCCCGCTTCCTTGAAGCGGCGTTGAAGAAAGGAGAGCGTCTGCCGGGCAATCGGTTCGTTGGGCATGGAATGAAATGTCAAAATTGAAGCAAGGAACACGACCCTGGTTCCCACGGTCCTCTGCGGGAACACCCCCACCCGACTACCAGCTCTTCGCCTCGACCAATCGCTGCACGTACTTGGCCAAAATGTCGGTCTCAAGGTTCACGCGACCGCCAACCCCGAGCAGGCCCAGCGTTGTCACGCCCAGCGTGAACGGAATCAGCGCGACGCTGAACCGGTCCGGCTCGCTGGCCACGATCGTCAGGCTGACGCCGTCAATCGCGATCGAGCCCTTCGAGGCCATCTGCGCGGCCAGTTCCCGAGGAACGGCGAACCAAAACGTGGACCAGTCGCCCGAATCCTCGCGCTCGACCAGCGTGCCCGTGCCGTCGATGTGTCCGCTGACGAAGTGGCCGCCCATCCGCTGCCCGACGGCCAACGCCCGTTCGAGGTTCACCCGGCTTCCCGGCTTCAACTCGCCCAGGTTGGTTCGAGCGAGCGTTTCCGGTCCCGCCTGAAAGCCGAACGTGTCGCCAAAGGTCTCGACCACGGTCAAGCAGCAGCCGTTCACCGAAATGCTGTCAGCCACCTGGGTCTCGGCCGCAATTTTCGGTTCCCGAACGATCAGCCGACAACCCGGCGGTTCCTGCCGGATCTCCGCAATCGTCCCCATCGCTTCGATGATTCCAGAAAACATGCAACAACTCCTCTCCACGACTCACGATTCAAAACAACGGCTCGTCGCGCCGCCGATGCTGCACCCACAACTGCCACGCCAGCCGAATCGGCCCGTACAGGGCAAACGCCGACGCGGCAATCGCCATCGCGTATCCGAAGAAGGCCATGATGGCCACCAGGAAAAACACGACCGCCACGACATGGCCAAAGCTCCGGTGACCACGCAGGACGCGATTCGTCACGTGCGGATAACGAATCCGCGAAACCATCAGCAGGGCGATCAACACCGCGAACAGCGGCAGCACGCTCTGCAACCCGTTATCGATCGCACTGCGCCACGACGCCGCCAACCCCGCCTCGTTGCGAAGCGCGTGGAACATGATGGCAAACCCAGCGATGACGGCCGCCGCCGCCGGGCTGGGCAGCCCGCTAAAGTACAGATGCTCGTCGTCGTCCGTCGTCTCGACGTTGAAGCGCGCAAGGCGCAGCGCTGCGCAGGCCGCGAACGCCGCCGCGATAATCCATACCGTCTGATTGTGCCACAACGTGAACTTCGGACAGATTTTCACCAGTAAGAAGCCCGGCGCCACACCGAAACTCACCACGTCGCAAAGGCTGTCCAACTGGGCCCCAAAATCGCTCGTCGTTCTGGCTAGTCGGGCGACGTAGCCGTCGAGGCCGTCGAAGATCATCGCCAGGAAGATGAGCCCCCCGCTAAGCATCACCGCGCCGGCGTCGCCGATCATCTGCTCTTGCCACGTCTCGACCACCGGCTTGCCGACCCGCGCGGCAACGACGATCGCAAAGAACCCGCAGATCAGGTTCCCCAGCGTCAGCAGCGTCGGAAAGACGGAAATCGTGCGGATCGGACGCATCAGGATGGAACTGGGGGGCTGGGGCTTAGGGGATGAGGGGTCCGGGCCGTTTCCTTCTTTGCGGCGTAACGACCCATAATCGTCGTTCCCGCGCGAATCTTTCGGCCAATCTCGACTTCGATCTTCAGTTCCTCGACATCCGGAAGAATCAACTCCGTGCGGCTCCCGAGCTTGATCATGCCCAGCTTTTCTCCCCGTTCGAGCACTTGGCCCGGCCGCAGGTCGCAAACGATCCGCCGAGCGATCAGCCCCGAGATCTGACGCACGATCATCTTTCGGTGCGGCGACTGCTCTTCTTCCAGACCGATCCACATATTCTCGTTGCGGATCGCGCTGGCCGGACTGGTCGCGCTCAGAAACGCGCCGGGCGAATACCGTAATGCGATGACCCGCGAGGCGCACGGCGCACGATTCAAATGGACGTTGAAGATCGAGAGAAAAACGCCGATCCGGACGGCCGGCCCGCCGATGAACGCGTCATGCTCCAGCCGGGTGATCTCGACGACCTTTCCATCGGCCGGCGCCACGAGCAAGCCCGACGCGTCAGGCACGCGTCGCGGCGGATCGCGGAAGAAGAAGACTACGAGGAACAATAGCACGGCCGGCAGCGGCGTCGCGTACGGACAGAACCAAACGGCCAGAACCGTCAGGGCCAAGAGCGGCCAGCCCATCAGTTGCAGCTCGGCCAGGCCCCACCGGGCAAACCCCAACCGCCCGCGCCAGGCGAACGGATCGTCGGCCTTCGCCCAGTCGCAATGGCAACGGTTCCGACAGAACTTCAGATCGCGCGGGTCGAGGATCTCGTGCGGGGCGCCGGTCGTGTCGCCACGTCGCAGGGCGGCCATCCGGCGCACATAGCCCGGGCGAAAATGCTTCAGCCACCAGCGACGCCAGTAGCCCCAAGCCAGCTCAATCCGATAGCATTTTCCACCCCCCGGCTGCACGGAAACTAAGTTCTCCGGCAGCGGTTGCGGTTCGGCACGGGCAGGGACGTTTTCCGTTGTGGCCATGGGTAGCTTTTGGTTGCTTTTTTCCAGTTTCCTATGCTACCCCATTTTCTGCGGGCCGGAAAGGTAAGGGACGACTCCCTCCTACTCAAGACGATGCCTCGCCGCGCAGACGATGGCTCGCAACGCCCGCCCGCCCCCGCTAGTCAACAACCCGCCGATTAGGCACAATGGGTGATCCGATCTGTCGCCGTCGCCCCCGGAAGCGACGGCCGCTCCATGACCAATCCAAGAAACGCTCTCTCACAAGGATAACCGCATGAGTTCCACGATTATCGACATCCGAGCCCGTCAAATTCTCGACAGCCGCGGCAACCCCACCGTCGAGGTCGATGTTGACCTGGCCGATGGCTCCTTCGGCCGCGCCGCCGTCCCGAGCGGAGCCAGCACGGGCATTCACGAAGCGCTCGAGCTTCGCGACGGCGACAAGACGAAGTTCCTCGGCCGCGGCGTCCTCAAGGCCGTCGAAAACGTCAACACGAAGCTGGCCGACGAGCTGTGCGGCATGGACGCCCTCGACCAGGTCGCCCTCGACCACCGGATGCTCGAGCTCGACGGCACCGAGAACAAGAAGAACTTTGGCGCGAACGCCATTCTCGGCGTCTCGCTGGCCACGGCCCGCGCGGCGGCCGACTTCTGCGGTTTGCCCATCTTCCGCTATCTCGGCGGCGTCGGCGCCCGCGTACTGCCAGCTCCCATGATGAACATCATCAACGGCGGTTCCCATGCCGACAACGCCGTCGATGTGCAAGAGTTCATGGTCATGCCGTTGGGCTTCGATTGCTTTAGCGACGCCATCCGCTGCGGCTGCGAAGTGTTCCACAACCTGAAGAGCGTGTTGAAGGGCAAGAAGCTTTCGACCAACGTCGGCGACGAGGGCGGTTTTGCCCCCGACCTGCCGAGCAATGCGGCCGCCCTGGACGTCATTGTCGAGGCCATCGGCAAGGCCGGCTACGAGCCAGGCCGCCAAGTATTCATCGCCCTCGACCCGGCCGCCTCCGAGTTCTACAGCACCGACAAGAAGAAGTACAACGTCGATGGCAAGGACATCGACTCGGCCGCGTTGGTCGACATGTACGCCAAGTGGGTCGAGAAGTACCCGATCTGCTCGATCGAAGACGGTTGCGCCGAAGACGACTGGGACGGCTGGAAAGCGCTCACCGATCGCTTGGGCAACAAGATCCAACTCGTCGGCGACGACCTGTTCGTGACCAACACCAAGCGGCTCCAACGCGGCATCGACGCCGGAGTGGCCAACAGCATCCTCGTCAAGCTCAACCAGATCGGCACCCTCACCGAGACGATCGAGGCCGTCGAACTGGCTGGCCGCAACGGCTACACCAACGTCATGAGCCACCGCAGCGGCGAGACCGAAGACTCGACCATCGCCGACCTGGCCGTCGCCCTCGGCTCTGGACAGATCAAGACGGGCTCGGCCTCGCGGACCGACCGCATGGCCAAGTACAACCAACTGCTGCGGATCGAAGAGATTCTCGGCGACGCGGCCGTCTACGGCGGCCCGCTGTTCCGCAAGAAGAAGTAACGAGCAGGTCTTCCCTCCTCCCGCACGTGAGAAAGAAAAGACGCCAAACAAACTCCCCTCTCCCTTTGGGAGAGGGGGCGGGGGTGGGGGCGGCAACCAGAACACAAAATCATCCGCTATTCTCCCGCGAGCCCTAGTCTTCGCTCACGCGGGAAAGGGGAGCAATTCACAATGGCCGTCTTCGTCGAAAGTCCCTGGCCGTGGCTCCTCATCGGCCTCGCGCTGGAAACCGCACTGGCCATCGTCCTAACGCAAACCCGTCGCGGCGTCCTGCTCTGGGCGATGCTGGGCGTTGCCGCCTTCGTCGGCGGCGGTCTGATCGTTGAACGCCTCGTCGTCACGGATCGCGAGGCGATCGAAAACACGCTGGACGCCACTGTTTCGGCCGTCCGACACAACGATGTCAACCGGCTGCTGGCCTGCGTCGCCTCGTCCGCCAAGCCAATGCGCAACCAGGCCCGCTGGGTGCTCGACCGCGTTGAGGTTCAGTCGGCCTGGATTCACGGCGTGGAGATCAAAATCAACCGACTGACCAGCCCTTGGAGCGCCAGCGTCAGTCTCATCGCCACCGGCAGCGCGCGAGACCGTCGAGGGGAGATTCCCTACGAGACCTATTCGCGCCGCGTCGTAGTGAACTTTGACCGCGAAGGCGACCGCTGGCTCGTCACCGGCTATACGATCGAGGGCCTCGACCCATCGCACCTGTAACCAGGTCGACAACTTCCGTCGTAGGGCCGGTGGTTGACCTGCCCGCACCCCCAGTTCCCTCCGCTCGGCTCATGAAAAACTTGCGGACCGCCGTTCTGCTCGGGCTGGGTCTCTACCTGGCGACGTTCTACGCAACGCCGCTGCCCGGCGACGTGCGACGCTGGGACCTACTCCGACACCTGGCCCTGTTGGCCGACGACTTCCTGGCGGCCAACTGGTTCGGCTCGCCCGCCCAGTTCACCTTCGCCGACCGGCTGCCCGTGCTGCTCGCGGCCAGCCTCATCCTCGGCTGGGCGGCCGCGCTCGGCTGGCTGTTGTTGGTCGTTTTCCGAGCAAGTGTGACGCAACTGACCCGTCTGGAAACGTTCGTTTTCGCCACGGCCGCCGGTCTGGCCTCGCTCGGCACGTGGGTCCTCTTGCTCGGGCTCTTCGGCTTCCTCGATCGCACCGGGACGTTCCTCATTCCGGCCGCGCTAACGTTGATCGCCGTGCTCTGGACGTGGCATCGTCGCAGTCGCCGAGGGCTGACAGCCCCCGCGGCCGCCGCGATGGAACCGGCCCCCAACAACCTTCTATCCCACCGCTGGCTCTGGTTGGCCGTGCCCTTCGTCGTCGCTGTGGCGCTGGCCGCCATGTTGCCGCCCTTCGAGTTCGACGTGTGCGAATACCACCTTCAAGCCCCGAAGGAGTTTTTCGAGCAGGGCCGAATCACGTTCCTGCCACACAACGTCTACGCCAACATGCCGTTGGGCGTCGAGATGCTCAGCTTGCTCGGAATGGTCGTGACCGGCGATTGGTGGCTTGGCGCCCTGGTCGGCAAAATGGTGATTGCCGCCTTCACACCGCTCTGCGCCCTTGGGCTGTTTGCCGCCGGGCAACGATTCCACTCGACCACGGCCGGCGTGGCCGCCGCGCTGCTCTACGTCTCAACACCCTGGGTCGCCAGCACGTCGATCCTCCCCGCGGACATCAACGTCTCATCGTCGGGCCTCATTGAAGGCGCCCTGGCCTGCTACTTGTTCCTGGCCCTCGATGCCCTGCTCTTGTGGCATGAATCGGCGGCCCGATGCGGTGGCCGTCCAAGGGGCATGCTCCTGCTGGCCGGCTATCTGGCCGGCGCGGCCGTGGCCACCAAATACCCCGCCCTGCTGCTGGTGCTGTTGCCGCTGACGGTTTGGCTGCTCGTCACCAAGAGCCGCCAGCCAACAGCCGCCGGAGAACCTGGCGAGTGGCGGCGACGCGCCGGCCGAGCAGCCATCTTCCTCGTTGCGGCCGCCGTCGCCTGCGGTCCGTGGTTTGCCAAAAACTGGGCGCTCACCGGCAACCCGACCTACCCGCTCCTCCACGGCACATTCGACGGCCGCACGTGGAACGCCGAAAAGGACGCCCGCTGGAATCGGGTCCACCGCCCACACGACTTCTCCGCCGCCACACTTGCCAAGGACGTCGGTCGTGTCGCGTTGACCGGTCCGCTGCTCAGTCCGCTGCTTATCCCGCTGGCCGTGTTGGCCCTCTTGCGCCCGGGGGCCGTTTCACGACGCTTGGTCTGGCAACTGTTCGCCTACATTGCGTTCGCCATTGCCGTCTGGTGGCTGCTGACGCACCGCATCGATCGCTTCTGGCTGCCGACCCTCCCACTGCTGGCCCTGCTGGCCGGCATCGGTGTCTGTTGGACCACCGAGCGCTGGTGGCGCGTGACCGTTCGCGGCCTGCTGCTGGCCACGTTGGCCGCCAACTTTCTGCTGGCCGCCGCGGGTCCTGGCAACGCCTGGTTTGTCCCGCTGACCGCGCTCCGCGCCGATCCGCACTGGGTGCCCGATCCGTGGCATCGCTACTTCAACCGCCACGCCACGGACGGCTGCGTGCTGACGGTCGGCGACGCGGCGGTCTTCGATCTCCGACCGCCGGTGATTTACAGCACGTGCTTCGACGATTGCCCCTTCGAGCAGTTGGTTCACGACAAGTCGGCGGCCGAGATTCGCCAGGCGTTCGCCGCCCGACGGATCGCGTACGTCTACGTGAACTGGGCCGAAATCGCTCGCTACCGCAGTCCCGGCAACTACGGTTTCACGCCGTTCGTCCAACCGTCGGTCTTTGACCGCCTCGTTCGCCTGGGCATTTTGGCCCCGCTGCCGCCGCTGGAAGGCCAGCACGGCCAGGCGTACCGCGTGCTTGGCGACTGAGCCTCGTGTGCTGGCTTGCCCAGCCCGGGGGCCGCTTGGCCGCCAGCGGCGCGTCGGCCGCGTGACGGAGCCATTTCGTGGTTGCTTTCGTTTTGCCGTCGCTCCTATGGAAAAATGCCGCGTCATTCGCTAAAATGGGGGACTGGTTTGTCCGCGAACCCTTATTGAGGCGCTAGCCATGGCTCGTAAAATATTGAATCGCAAAGAGTTGCGTCAGGCGAACGACGCGGCGGAGGCAGCCGGCGGCGAGGCCAAGGCAGCCCCCAAGAAAGCGCCCGCCAAACGCAAGAGCCGGGCGAAGGTCGTCAAGGAAGTCCGTCTGAAGGCCTTCTGGGGCGTCTTCAATCAGTCGATGCGCCGCGTCTCCCTGTTCGAGTACAGCCAACGCCCCGACGCCGACAAAAAGGCCGCCGAGCTTACCGAATCTCAGAAAACGCCGCACTTCGTGCAGCTCGTGAAGGAAGTCATCGAGGAATAGCAGGCCGGCCCCCCGCCGCTTGCAACCAGCCACCAACACCGTTGATCGGAGGCCAAAACATGGACGACGACAAACAACGCCGCCACGTGCTCGTTGCCATCATGTCCTTCTGTCTGATGATCATCATCTACATGCTGGGCGCCATCCTGTTTCGCACGGGACACATGGCCCACACGGTCGACTTCGTAATGGCCATTCTGCTGGGCGCTCTGGCCGGCGGCGGCGGCTTCGCCGTCGTCCACGTCCTGGACCTCTAGACGCCATGTGGCTCGCAACGCTCGTCCTGCTGACTATCTCGAACGTTTTTATGACGTTCGCTTGGTACGGCCATCTGCGCTACAAAACAACCGCGCTCTGGGCAGCCATCTTGGTCAGTTGGCTGATCGCCTTCATCGAGTACTGCTTCCAGGTTCCGGCCAACCGTCTTGGCCACAACGCGGGCATCAGCGCGGCCCAACTCAAGACAATCCAAGAGGTCGTCACGCTGACGGTCTTCAGCGTCTTCGCCATCTACTATCTCAAAGAGCCGCTTCGCTGGAACTACATCTTCGGCTTCGTCATGATCGGCCTCGGCGCCCTGCTGGTCTTCGCCCCCTGGCGTCACCTAACCGGCAACGGATAGACGGCCCCCACGGAATGCCGCTCGACTTTCTTCAGTCGCCCGTCACTTGCGCATCCAGCCACGCCAGATAGTCCGCGCCGCCGTCCAGAATGGGCAGAGCGAGAATCTCGGGCACTTCGTAGGAATGGAGCTTGCGGATAGCCTGTTCGACCGCGTCGTACCAGTCGCGCCGCGTCTTGGCGACGCACTGCCATTCCTGAGCCATCTCGATCTTCCCCTGCCAACGATAGAGGCTCGTGATCGGCCCGACGATCTGGACGCACGCCGCCAGACGACGTTCGACCAGTGTGCGGCCAATCCGCTCGGCGTCCTCGCGCCGTTCGACGGTCGTGACAACCTGGATGTGGTCGTTCGTACTCACGAGCGTCACGCCTCCTCGTTCCCCTTGCATCGCTCGCGCAACACGCGGGCCAAGAACAGCGGATTGCCGACCAAGTACCGCTGGGCCTTCAACCGCGGTTGCTGAAAGAGCCGCCAAAGCCACTCGTGTCCCGCACGGCGGAGCCAGGCCGGCGCGCGACGCACGTTGCCCGCCCAATAATCGAAGAGACCGCCAATGCCCAAGCAGACCGGCACCTGCAACCGCGACTGATGGCGGCCGATCCAAAACTCTTGGACCGGATTGCCCATGCCCACCAGCAGCACGTCGGGCCGCGCGGCGTTGATCTGCTCGATGGCTGCCGACGTCGCGGCCGCGTCGGTCAGATAGCCGTGATGACAGCCAACGAGCGTCCAGCCCGGGAAGTTCCGCTGGGCGTAGTCGCCGGCCGCCGCAACGGTCGCCGCATCGGCGCCCAGCATGAAGTAAGAATGGCCGCGTCCGGCGGTCGTCTGAAACAAGGCCGGCACGAAGTCCGTGCCCACCAGATTCTCGGCCACCCGCACGCCCTGCAGCCGGGCCGCCCAACGAACGCCCGTCCCGTCGGCAAACACGAAGTCGCCCCTGTTGATCGCCGCGAGATAGCCGGGATCCGACGCCGCCAAATTCAGCGTGTGGGCGTTAACGAAGAAGACGCTCCGCGTCTGTCGCTCGCCGCCGCCAATGACCTCTTCCAGCCGCTGGATGGCCTCGGCCCGCGTGAGGTTGTCAATGCGGACCCCGAGCACCGAGAACCGCGTCTCCGCGTGCGGTTCCGCCCCTTGCTTCGGTCCGTTCGTGACTGGTGGCTTCATCCTGGGAAGTATAGTCTACGCGAAGCCCCTGCTGGTAGATCGATCCCGGCGTCCGCTCGGTGCGAATCCACGTCTTTTGTCGCCGGGCGATCATTCGCACGTAGATCGGCGCCTTGCGGACCATGTACCACGGCACGGCCACCAGCGTTCGGGCCGGAACCTGTCGTCGGCAAAACGCGATCCAGCCGAGCCCCAGCGAACCGGCCAACGCCGCGCCGCCCGTCGCAGCCAGTATTGCCGGCGCCACCGAACCACCGAGCCAGCAGGCCAAACCACTGAGCGTCGCAAAGACGAGCCAGAGTCCCACCAGGAGCGTCAGTGGCGGAATACTCAGGTCGGCGGCCATCGCCACCAACGGCCACGAGCGTCGCCGGAGCCCGGTCAGCAGCAATCGAGGCACTTGGCCCATCATGCGCAAGTGTCCCTGTTCCCACCGTGTCCGCTGCGAGGCAAACGCCCGGCCCGCCTCCGGCAATTCGCTCGTCACGCCCACTTCGGCGCAATATTCGGCCCGATGCCCCCGCATCGCCAGGTCGATTCCCAATTGCAGGTCTTCGACCAAGCTTCCGCCAGCCGGCTGCACGGCCACGGCAAGCGCCCACGGAAAGGCCATCCCCGTGCCCGTCAGACGGCATGGCGCGCCGAGCCGCCCGAGCCCCCGCGGCCGAACCAGGTTCGTAAACCGATTGGCCAGGATCGACACGGCCTCGACCGGGCCGTCGGCCGGGCGTCGATCCGTCAGATTTCTCGCCTGAACCGGCCGCCGCGACACGACCGCCCACCGCGCAAGCACCTCGACCGTCCTCGGCTCGACCAGGCAGTCAGCATCGACGATCACCAACGCATCCGGTGGATCGGCCGCCAACGCGGCGATCCCGCATTGCAGCGCGTATCCCTTGCCGCGGCGCAGCCCGTCGGTGCGCTCGATCACCTCCGCCCCGAGCGCTCGCGCCAGCGCGGCCGTTTCGTCCGTACAGTTGTCCGCCACGACCAACAGCCGATCCCCCTCGGCAAGCGTCGGTCGAATCGCGTGCAACGTCGGCCCGATCACCGCCTGCTCGTCATGCGCCGGAATCAGCACGGCCGTGCGCGGACGCGGGTCGTCTTGATCATCGGCATCCCCAGGCCGCGTCGGCGCCGCTGCTCGTTTCCCCCGAAACGGCAGCAGCGCCGCGAGGCACTCCATCGAAAATGCGGCAATCGGCAGCAACAACAGCCCGCCGGCGAGGCACAGAACGACGTTGATCCCGTGGACGGTCGTCATGAGCGAAAGCCCCTTGCTTCAAGGGCCCGGCGAATCATCCGCCCTGGAACCAGCAGCGGCCGCCGCAACGACGATTGCCGTGCCCAATCGCAAGCCCGGTGGCACCCGCGCCGCACCAGCCGCCGGATCGGCCGCAAGTCCACCGCCCCCTCAGCCACCTCGACAGCGCCCGACGCCAAATGCCGCTTGTACGCCTCGTCCCCCTTGCCCAGGTCAAGTCTCTGAATCCCCAGCTCGGGACACCGCCGCGCCAATTCCATCCAGAGCATCAGGCCGGGCGATAGCGCGGCGAACTCGGGCCGATACGCCGAAAACCAGGCGTGCAGCACGCCGCCAGACCGCATCGACAACAGCACGGCCGCCAAAATGTCGCCCAGATAGAGCGCCGACAACACGCCCGAAAATCGCTCGCCATCCGTTCGCCGAATCCGATCCAACAGCGCGACGGTCCAATCGAACGCCAGAACGTTCGTGACGCCCGTGCGCTCGTACTGAGCGATTTTCCATCGGACCAGGCTCTCGAAAACGTCCCGGCGATCCGTGTTGAGCTCGACACGGACCGGCCCCGCTTCGGTTTCCGCTCGCCGCAACTTGCGCATCGCCTGCTTGAACGATCGCGGATGGGCGGCCAACTGATCGGCCCGATAGCCGTCCCAGCCGCGCGACAAATCCAAGTAGGGCGACGTTTCGACCCGCCAGCGGTGCGGCTGCAACTGCGTCTGCGAACTCAGCAGATGGTCGAAATGCCACGCCACGAGCCGGCACCCTCGGAGCAGTTCCTTAGGCTGCCAGGCAACCTCGGGCCGCGCGATGACGCCCTGGAAATCGGACATCTTCCCACCAACCGGACACGCCGTGCGGCCCGCGCCACGCTGAAATGGAAAAAAACCAACCGGACGGCCGCCATCCTCTAGCACGCCCACCTCAACACCCTTCCGAACGGCCGCGACCGCCTGGGTGAACTCGGGCCGGAAATAAGGACTGGCCAACGTCGCGTCGGCCCGCTGAATGGCATCCCACGCCGCCAACTGATCCGGCGTCAACGCATCGGCGGTTACCACGCGAATGTCCATCGTTCCCTCAAGCGTCAACGGCCAACGGCCGACGACACGTCGGCCCGCACTCGCACGTTCCCATGGATGGACGCGGCGTCCGTCCCTCACCGACTCGCAGGATCATCAGTTGCACTAGGCCGATCTCGGCCAGCACGGCCGTGAAGTTGGGCACGCCGCTCTCGAACCACGCATCCGTCAAGCAGAACGCAAGCAATCCCAGCAGGAAGGCCATGCCCTCGTCGCCCGCCGCTCGGCAGCCGACCCACGCCCGGCACAGCCCGGCCGCCATCACGGCGAGCAGAATGACTCCGCCAACCGCGCCGACGCTCAGCACGGTTTCCAAAAAACCGTTGTGCGCTTCGCGCAGCGCCCACTCCATGTCGTCCGAAATCTCGGCGATGTGTTTGTCGGTCCAGAACGCCTGATAGCCGTACCCTTGCAGCGGTCTTGCCTGCACGTAACGCCACAGCTCTTCCCACAACGGGACCCGGCCGGACAGGCCTTCCGACTCTTCTTGCCGCCCCAGCATCACCGCGCCCAACAGCCGATCGCCCAGTGCATCATTGCCGAACGCCGAGACAATGGCGACGGCCGAAAGCATCAAGCCGGCCGCCAGCACGGCCATGGCCCTCGCTCGCGACGAGGCCTCGGCCAACCAAACCAGCGCGAGGCCGGCGGCCAGACACGCGCACGACGCCCGAGATTTCGTCAGCATCAGCAGAATGAGCCCAACGGCAAAGCAGGCCCAGAGCCATCGACCGTGTCGCGGCGCGCTCCGCGCCAGACAGAACGCGGCCAGACAGGCGGTCGCCAACAAGACGCCCTGGGCGTTCGGGTGAATCGTGCCCGCAAAACGATACTCGGCCATCCAAGGGCGGAACGTGCCCAGCGCCAGTTCGGCGACAACGCCCACCACGGCGTACGCCCCGCCGACGAGCACGGCCAGCCGCGCCACATCGCGAGGGCCAAACCGCCGGCTCAGCCCGACGGCGGCCGCCAGACAGCACGACAGCGCGAACAGCCGCCTGCAACTCATTCCCGGATCGATCGACCACGTCACGCTCGCCACGAGCCAACCCACGTAGCAAAGCACCATCGCAGACAGCCAACCGCCGAACCGGAGCGGCCGGCCGACCGACCGCACCGCCAATCCAGCCCCAAAAAGGCCGACGCAGGCCAGCGCCAGCCCCTTGAGCGCGTTGCGACCATTCTCCTGGCTGCCGGCCGCCTCGGCCCAGGGAGTAAACGCCTCGTAGCGCGAAATGAGGACATGGTGCTCTAAGAAAAAGAACACCACGCCAAGCAACGCCACGACGAACCAGAACAACCGAGCGTTCGTCGGCGAATCGGTCATCGGATGGGCGTTGCTTCTCATGTCGAAACGATCTCCGCGACTCGAGCGAAGGGCCGATCACCCTGTCGGTTGCTGCCGATGGATCTCGCGCATCCGATTCCAAAACGTGATCCAGCGCACGACGGCCCCCGCCGCGCGGCCAATGACCAGCGCCGTGGCGATGCCCCAGGCGCTGTGCGGGCCGACCAGCGCCAACGCCGCCCCAAGCGTCCCGATCAACTGCACGATGTCGCCGGCAAACGTGCTTGCCGGCCGATCCGCCGCCGACAGCCCCGTGCTGGCCAACAGCCCCATGGCGTCGACAAACGTCGCCAGCGCCAGCATGGCGATCAACGAACCGGCGTCCGCGTACTCACCGCCGTAGACGATTTTGGCGACCCAAGGACCGGCCGCCAGCATCAACAGCCACAGCCCGCCAAGCACGACAACCGAACAAGCCGCGGCCCAGCGGAGAACCCGCGCGAGCGCTGGCGCCCCGCGCTGGGCAAACGCCTTGGCCGCGTTGGGAATCAGAAAGTTATTGAACCCCATCACGAATAAATTCGACAATCCGACCAGCGCCGAGCAGGCCATCAATTCGCCGGCTGCCGCGTTGCCTTGAACGGCGGCCAAAAGCCACGGGACAAGATAGAACGCCAACCCGGTCAACTGGCTCAGGAGCCCCCATTTCCCGAACGACCAGTTGTAGCGCCAATCGGTCCGAAGCCGGCGCCCCGAAAACCGCATCGGCTGCGGATCCAACAGCCACCAGCCGAGACAGGTCGCGGCGCAGGCCGCCCCGATCGCCGTGTACGCGGCCGAGGCCGAAAGGCGTCCAAGCCAAGCCAACGCCAGCAAGGCCGCCAATTGCAGGACCGACGCGGCCATGTCAACAGCGATCGCCCTCAGCGGCGCAAGACGCGCCAAGGCGGCGCGTCGCGCGAACTCTCGCAACAAGATAAACGGGATCGCCGCCAGCAGCACCCACGCCACGGGCCGAAGCCCCACCGGCCCGACGTCCAACAAACGCATCATGCCAATCGCCAAGAAACATGCCGCCGCCGCCAACGAGGTCAGCAGTTGGTGCACGAGCGTGCTTCCCGTGTACTCCGCCAACGCCTGACCGCTGTGCCGGTGACAGTAAACCGTGTATGGCACCGAAATCAGATTTCCCTGTGCGGCAAGCAAGAACATGACCACAGTCGACGCCAGCGAATAGACTCCGACTTCGCTCTGCGAACAGCCGTGGACCAGGATGAACATGACCAGAAAATTGGAGCCGCTCACGACGGCCTGGTCGAAGATCGTGTACACCCCTCCGCGAACCGTCGGCGTCATCGCGTCGGCCAACGTCGTCGCGGCAATCCGTCTCATTCGTCGTTGGAGTCCTTCCCGAGGCTCGGGCCGTCTCTCAAGGACGTCGGTTGCTGGCGTCATCGCGAGGTTTCCATGCGGCCCATGTTGATCTCACGCCGCGACGGGTCGGCCTTTGGCCCCGCATCGCCACGCCCCGAGTTCCGAAACGCCCACGGACGTCGCAGCCATCGCCAGACGGTGCGCAATTCCGAATACCAGCCGCCGAGCTTTAGCGCCAACGTCGTCGGTGTGTCGTACCACGCCGCAGCGAATCGCCCCCAGGCAAACGGGTCCGCGCCCGGACCAATCGTCTCCGGCTCCGTTGTCAAGGCACACGCAACGCCCAACTCTCGGGCAACAGCCCGCATCTCCACCTCCGCATATCCAAACGGAAATGCGAAGCTGACGTCCTTCATGCCGAACCGGGCCCTCAGCACTTCCACCGATCGGGCCACGTCCTCGCGAAGCAGGTCCGGCGATCCCCGCATGTCCGCGTGCGTGTGCGTGTGCGACCCAATCTCGACCAGCCCGCTGGCTGCCATCTCTCGACAGTGAGCGACCGTCAGCGGTCGCCACGTCTCCGCGGGAACCCGAACGCTGCCAGTCGCTTCCCAATTGTCAAACCGAAAGGGCCGATCGCTGCCAAGACAATCTGTGACAACAAACACCGTGGCTGGAACCGATAGCTCCTTGAGAACCGGCCACGCGTTCTGATACACGTTGTCATAGCCATCGTCGAACGTCACGACGAACGTGCGCGGCGGAATCGGCTCGCCCGCCTTCCGACAAGCCAAGACCTGCCGAAGCGGCCACGCGCGCCAGCCGCGAGCCAGCAGCCCCGCCAACTGCCGCCGAAACTGGCTCGGCGTCACGTTCCAAGTCGGCGACGGCGCGCCGCTTACCGCCGGCGTCACCCGATGGTACATCAAGATTCCAAACGGGTGATCCTTGGACGCATGCCCGACGGACGCAGCCAAATTGCCTTGCGACGACGGCACCGCGACGCCCCCCGCCGCTCCCACGGTCTCGGAACCAATGTCTTGCGGCCCACGCGCCGTGCGGTGATTTGCCTTTTCACCGTCCTGCTTCCGCGCCAAGATTTCGCGGTACAGTCCGGCCATCCGCAGCTCTTGCTGCGACCAGAGATACTCCCCTGCCCTGGCGATCGCGCCCCGACTCAGCCGCTCCCAGTCGGCCAGATCGCGCGACAGGTGGGCGACCGACTCGGCAATCCTCGCAATCACTTCCCTCGGAGTCGTCACCGGAACTTTGATGCCGCAATGGTCCGTCACGATCTCGCGGATTCCGTGATGATCCAGACAGACTGCCGGAACGCCGGCGGCCATCGCTTCCAAGACGACATTGCCGGACGTATCGCGGAGGCTGGTGAACACGAACAGATCGGCCCATTCGTACTGCCGCATCGACTCCTGATGCGGCACCCAGCCCATCCACGTCACGTGCGGGGCAATGCCCAATCGCTGGGCCAACCGTTGCCAAGGCCGCCGCATCGCACCGTCGCCAAGCACCTTCAGTTCATACGGCACGTCCGCGGGCAAACGGGCCAACGCCCGAAGCAACAGGTGCAGCGCCTTGCGATGAATGAGGAGCCCCGACCACAAAATCCGAATCGCCGGACCGCGCGACTCCCGCGTGCGCGGCGCGCCTCGGACCCCGGCGAGCCCCGACTCGAACATCGTGCGCGGACGGATGCCCTGCGCGCGGATGAGGTCCTGCTCCACGGTCGCGTTGGCCGCCAAAACCACGGCCGCCCTGCGGCACGCCGCGCGAACGCGCGGACTCCACCGCAATTGCAGCCGGTTCATCACGCTCCGGCAGCTTTCGTGGATCGCCCCGCGAAGCCCAGCGCCGGACAAGAACCGCCAAGGGTAGTTTTGCGTCCCGCCGATCGGCCCCCAGACGAACGGCACGTCCAGTCGCCACAAATCGCTCGGCTCGCGGTAGCCGCAAAACGTCACCAGATGCGCCAGGTCGAAACCGATCTCCCCGTTGAGCCGCCGCGCCGTCTCGAACGCCCGACGGTGCCATCGCCGCAACACGGCATACCAAAGCAGATCGTGATGTTGCCCCAACGCCCACTCGCGCTGATCGATCGGCACAAAAACGAACCGCAAACCGGGAATCTCGCCGTGCGCGGCCGTGTAGCTTCGAATCTCGTCGGCGAACTCGTGCTCTTCGCAGATCACCCACGTGTCGAAGTATTTCGCCGAACGCACCGCGCGCTGCCAACCGGTCGCCGCTTCGGAGCCGCGCGACGGGCTGCACGCATACGAAAGCTGGAGCACTCGCGGACGGCGCGGCGCCGCGACAATCGCGTGCATCACCCGGGGATCAACCAATGGTTCGCTCACGACGCTCCTTTCCGAGAATTGGCGGCCGGCGACGGTTTCCAGAATCACCGCGCGACCCGGTCTCCGTTCGCCGCCGCCCCACACGATCGAAGCGGCGGAATCGCAGCCAACGTCGACAACTCCACACGCTTCTCCACGTTCGCCGCACGCCGCTGGAAACAGGCCGTCTGATCGAGCCCGAACGACAACACCAAACCGCCGAACACGCCGGCGCAAAGCCCCAACAGCATATTCAACAAGACCCGCGGCCGCACCGCACGCGGCTCATAGCTGGCGGGTTGCACCACGCTCACGTTCGACATCCGCTCCGTTTCCAACTGCCGGTCGATCCGGGCCTGCTCCAAATTGGCCGAATACTTCCGATAGTCCGCCTCCAACAAATCCACCTCGCGCTGCTTCGTCGCCAGACGCAACTCGTCCCCGTTGAGCTTCCGCAACGCGCCGCGAACCATAGCCAGTTGCGTTCTCAACTGGTCCGACTGCGCCCGCAACGACGCCAACTGCGGCTCCTCGGCCAGCAATGCGCTTTGGGCCTGCCGCCGCAATTTATTGGGTTCCTTCGTCACGTGTCGCCGCGTCTTTTCCTCCTCGTCAAGCAACCGCCGGGCGGCCGCGATTTGGTCTCGAATCTCCCGCAATTTGGGGTGATCGTCCGTGTACCGAGCCTGCGACTCCTTCTCCCGAACCTGCAATGCGTAGAACTGCTCGCGCATCCGGTCGGTCCCCTCGTTTCCCATCCCGCTCGTTTCCTGACTGACCTCGGTGTCAGGCAATTGGGCCAGCTTCCGCCGCAAGTCCGCCACCCGGGCCTCGGCCACCGTCCGCGCCGTCTCCGTCTGAAGCAACTCATCCTCGATCCGCCCGATGCGCGCAACGAGCTGCTCTCGCTGCGCGGCGGGCGAGGCCAACCCCGTAGCGCTCTTCAGGTCTCGCAGTTCCCTCTCGCAACGTGACAACTGCGCGAGCAGACGCCGCGTCTGCTCGGCGAAGAACTCGTGCGAGCCGTGATTGCGGTTGATCCGTCCGTGCTCGTCCAAATACACGTCGACCAACTTCGCCACGACCGACTGGCACAGCCCGGGCGATGCCCCCGCATAAGACACTTCAATGACGCTCGACTTCCGCGCCGCCTCGACACTGAGGCCCTTTGTCACTCGCAGCACGGCGTCCTCGCGCTGGTCCATGCTCGGCGCCGAAGATCGCCGACCGAGAATCTTGGCCGGCCCCAAGGCATCCACCACTTTTTCAAGAAGCGACCGGCTCTGCAAAATCTCGACAACCGAATTGATCTCGTTCTCCCGAGACTGCGGCACGGCCACGATCGGCGCCTGCCCCAACGTCGCCGTGGAGTCCAATGTGGCGTTTTCACGTCCCAGCCGAATGAATAGCTTGCCTTGCGAACGGTACTGTTTCGGCATCAGCAGCGTAACGGCCGCCACCCCGCCGGCAATCAGCAAGAAACACAAGAAGGCCGCCTTGGAATGTCGGCCAAGGACCACGGCCACCTCCTCCAAGACACCTGCCGAAGGCTTCACGCCGGACATTGCACCCCTCCCCTGCCCGAACGGCAAACTCAGCCCGAGAGCCGCTTGCCAACCAAAGCACCCAAAGACGGACGCTGACGAGACATTCTGTTAGACTAGTCAACCTACATCAAATAGGCAAGGTTTTTGACAAGAGGCAGAAACCGTACTTATGTGCATTTCAGAGCCAGCCTTTTGTGGCATGCGCCGCGTCAGCCCACTGCGACCAAACACACACCACCCATCAGTGGCTATACAAGCTCGCAATGCACCGAGCCTTCCATTAAGATAGAAAGACTGCGCCAACGAGTCGGATTTTGCCGCCATCGGTATGCATCCCGTTCCGCTCCGAGAAGACGCCACCGCCCTCTCAGCCGGCGAGTCTCACTCGCTCGCCGACCTGGAGGCTGCATTCGATCTCCTGCCCGATGCCGTTCTTGGCGTCGCATGGCCAGCGGCCACCATCAGCCTCGCCAACTCGGCTGCCCTCGCCGCGTTGGGCTATCAGCGGCGTGAACTGCTGGGGCTCGCGCTCAGCGACATCCTTCCTGCGACCGATTTGGCGGCCCTGACGGCCCACGACCGCGCCGTGGCCAACCGCCGCACGATGCAGCAGTGCAAGCACGGCATCGCCGCGCCGGCCGATTGGCGCGTGTCTCGCGCGTCGATCAACGGCCAGCGACATTGGATCGTCGTCGCAAGGAACACCTTGCTGCTTCGCACGGAAGAAGACGCCGTCGGCGAAGCCCTCCGCGAGCTGGACCACCGCCTTGGGCAAGACGCCTTGACCGGCTTGCCCGACCGCCGCCTGTTCCATCGCCGACTGAGTCGCGCCCTGGCCCGATATCACGATCGCGGCGACTGCCTTTTCGCCGTTTGCTTTGTCGATCTCGACGAATTCAAGGCCATCAATGACGAACTGGGCCATCTGGCCGGCGACCGGGTTTTGCGTGAAGTGGCCTGTCGGCTGGCGGATTCCATCCGCCCCGGTGACATGGCCGCTCGCTACGGCGGCGATGAGTTCACCATCTTGGTGGACGATCTGAGCAGTGCGGACGACGCCATGCGCGTTGCCTGGCGCATCCTGCGACAATTGGCCAGCCCCGTCACCATCGCCGACTATTCCGCCAACGTCTCGGCCAGCATTGGCATCGCCCTCGCCTCGCACAACTGCCGTTGCATCGAAGCCCTGCTGGAAAACGCGGACCGAGCCATGTACCAAGCCAAATCCCGCGGGGGCGGCATCGCCGTGCTCTTCGACGCGGCAACCGCCCCTTGGCGCAACAAACCGCGGTAACGCTATCCAAGGGCTGCCGGATTGCGAGTCTCCATCAGCCCGGGTAGATTGACGACACTGCACGGCGACGCGATGCGGCCCTCGATGGCCCCGCATCGCCAACCGAAAAACGCACCGACCGCCTCGCCATGAACGACGCCCAAAAGACGAAACAGCAACTCATCGAAGAACTCGCCTTGCTACGGCGGCGCGTGGCCGCCTTCGAGGCCAATCCAACCGGCGACGTTCCCGCTTCCACCGACGTCACGGAGGCCGAACAGGACCGCGACCGGCTCCAGGCCATTCTCACGGCCGCGATCGAATGCCTCCCCTTCGAGTTTTTCGCCTTGGGCACCGACGGCCGCTATCTGTGCATCAATGCCGCATCGCGCGACCGTTTCGGCAACGGTGTGGGCAAGCGCCCCGATGAATACGCCCCCGACCCGGCAACACTGCAACTCTGGCAAGAGAACAATCGCCGCGCCCTGGCTGGCGAAAAAGTCCAAGGGGAGTTCCAACGCCAGATCGGCGACCAAACCCGCTATTTTCTGAATGTCATCAGTCCCATCCGACAGGCCGAGAAACTTTACGGCATTCTCGGCATCAATATCGACATCACCGATCGCAAGCTGGCCGAACAAGCGCTCGAACGCGCCCGCGACGAACTGGAACAACGCGTCGAGGAACGAACGGCCGAACTGACGGCCGCCAACGAAAAGCTGCAGCGCGAAGTCGAGGACCGCCGCCGCGCCGACGAGGCCCTCCGGCAAATTGAAGAGCGACAGCGCAGCCTCTTGGAAGCCTGCCCGGACGCCGTTCTTCTCTGCAACCAAGATGGGCGGATCCTCTTTGCCTCGCGTCAGACGTGGAAACTCCTGAGGATCCCTGACGAAGAAGACCTCGTCGGGCGAAGCGTTCTTGACTTCGTTGTCGAAAGCGATCGCTCGCGTCTGACGGCAAATATCACCAACGTCCTTGCCGGAAATCTAAGAAGGGGCACCGAATACACCTTCCTTCGTCGGGACGGCTCCACGGTCTCGACCGAAGCCTCTTCCGCCCCAATCTTTGACGCAGCCGGAAAGCCCGAAGGCGCAATGTCCGTCATCCGCGACATCACCAGCCGAAAACGGGTTGAAACGGCCCTCCGCGCCAGCGAAGAGCGATTCCGCATCGCTTTTGAGGAGGCCCCGGTCGGTATGGTCATGGTCGTCCAAGGAGCCACCATCACCCGCGTCAACCGCGCGTTCTGTCGGATGAGCGGATATACGCAGGACGAACTGATCGGCAAGACGATGCGAGACATCACCTACGCCGAAGATTACGATCGCTTCGACGAGCTTTGGGGAAAGCTCGTTTCCCGGGAGATCTCATCCTATCACCTCGAAAAACGCTACGTCGGCAAGTCTCGGCCGTTTTTCTGGACGTACGTCACGACCGTCGCCATCGTCGCCCCCGACGCTGGCGTCGATTTCATGCTGGCCATCATCGAAGACATCACCGATCGCAAACAGGCGGAAACGGCGTTCCAACAAGAGCACCGAATGCTCGAATACATGCTGCACGCCTCCGACCACGAACGCCAACTGATCGCCTACGACATCCATGACGGGTTGGCGCAACAACTGGCCGGCGCAATCATGCAGTTCCAAGTCTACGACAGCCTCAAGACGATCAACCCCAGTGACTCGCAAAAGGCCTACTTCGGCGGCGTCACGCTGCTCCGACAAGCCCATCTCGAAGCACGGCGACTCATCAGCGGCGTCCGACCGCCCGCGCTCGATGAGTCGGGCGTCGTGGCCGCCATCGTTCACCTCATCGACGACCACCGAGCAACGAGCCGGACCAAGATCGAGTTCCAAAGCAAAGTCGGTTTTCACCGTTTGGTTGCCGTACTCGAAAACGTCATCTATCGCATCGTGCAAGAAGGGCTCACCAATGCGCTGATGCACAGCAAGAGCGAACAAGTCCGCGTCAGCCTCCTTGAACATGACGCGTACGTCCGCATCAAAATTCAAGACTGGGGCATCGGCTTCGATCTTGATACGGTGCGAAAAGACCGTTTCGGCTTGGCCGGCATTCGCGAGCGAGCCCGCCTGCTCGGCGGCCGCTGCAGGATCGACAGCAACCCGGGCCAGGGCACGACGGTTCTCGTCGATCTACCCCTCGTCGAGCGCGGGGAGTCTCAAGCCTAGCCCCAAGCCTAGCCCGCGGAAAACGGGCAAAATCCGCCGAAAACAGGCCGAAACGGGGCCTCGAAAAAAATCTTGGAAATTCTTCCAAGGACCTGTTGACTCGCGACCGATACACGCTAGAATGACATGTTCTGCCTGGGACACATGGGTTCGCCTGTGTGACTCAGAAAGAAGGTTTGCTCTTTGACAATTTGGTTGTGACAACCTCAATTCTGATTTCTTCAGCCGGTTGAAGACTGGTAGAAGTAGTAATTGAAGCCGGCCTTTTCCGAGGCCGGCGACTAGGTGAAAGCCTATTCAAGCGTTAGCCAACTGCGGCGGTGCGAGCCGTCGCGGAGAAGCAAATAAACAATTGAAGGGTTTGATCCTGGCTCAGAATGAACGTTGGCGGCGTGGATTAGGCATGCAAGTCGAGCGAGAACCGTAGCAATACGGGGACAGCGGCGAAAGGGAGAGGAACACGTGGGTACCTACCCTCAGACTCGGGATAGCCATGGGAAACTATGGGTAATACCGAATAATGTCTTCGGACCAAAGGTGTGATTCCGTCCGAGGAGGGGCCCGCGTCCTATTAGCTAGTTGGCGAGGTAACGGCTCACCAAGGCGAGGATGGGTACGGGATGTGAGAGCATGATCCCGCTCATTGGGACTGAGACACTGCCCAGACACCTACGGGTGGCTGCAGTCGAGAATCTTCGGCAATGGGGGAAACCCTGACCGAGCGACGCCGCGTGTGAGATGAAGGCCTTCGGGTTGTAAATCACTGTCGTAGGGGAGGAAGTGCTGGTGGGTTCTCCCACCAGTTTGACCTATCCTAGGAGGAAGGACGGGCTAAGTTCGTGCCAGCAGCCGCGGTAATACGGACCGTCCAAACGTTATTCGGAATCACTGGGCTTAAAGGGTGCGTAGGCGGTCCGGAAAGTTGGGTGTGAAAGCCCTCGGCTCAACCGAGGAATTGCGTCCAAAACTGCCGGGCTTGAGGGAGACATAGGTGAGCGGAACTTAGGGTGGAGCGGTGAAATGCGTTGAGATCCTAAGGAACACCAGTAGCGAAAGCGGCTCACTGGGTCTCTTCTGACGCTGAAGCACGAAAGCTAGGGGAGCGAAGAGGATTAGATACCCTCGTAGTCCTAGCCGTAAACGATGAGCACTGATTTGGAGGGTCCTCCATAGCCTTCCAGATGTAGCGAAAGTGTTAAGTGCTCCGCCTGGGGAGTATGGTCGCAAGGCTGAAACTCAAAGGAATTGACGGGGGCTCACACAAGCGGTG
>JBDKSW010000014.1:0-369877 GCA_039698035.1 Thermoguttaceae bacterium
CGGCTAGGAGTTCCCGTCATTAAGGTCTCCGCCGGAACTTTCATCCGGCCAGTCAATTCCCGGACAAGCTTTCGCTCGCCGGTTACAGCGTCAGGATGACGCTGCGCGTCATGCCTGACGCACCAAACAAAAAGGCCGGGGCCGCATAGTGCGGACCCGGCCCTGATTCATTAGCGATCAGAGCGACAGGCAACTAGGCCTTCTTCTCTGGCACCGGAGCCGGAGCTGGAGGCGTCGGCACGCTCTTGCGAGCCGGCTGGCAGCACGGGGCGGCCGGAGCGCAAGGCTTCGGGCAGCTCGTCAAGACACAGCAGCTGCGATGGCAGCGACGCTCGCGACGGCAGCGCTCCTTGCAGCAAACCTTCTTTTCGCAGCGGATCTTCTTCTCGCAGCAGCTCACCGGAGCGCAAGCCTTCGGGGCACACGCGGCCGGGGCACAAGCCTTCGGCGCACAGGCGGCCGGGGCGCAGGCCTGCGGCCGGCACGTCCGAACGCGACGATGCTCGCGACGGCAACGCTCCTTGCAGCAAACCTTCTTTTCGCAGCGGACCTTCTTCTCACAGCACTTCACCGGGGCGCAGGCCTTCGGGGCACAAGCGGCTGGAGCACAAGCCTTCGGCGCACAGGCGGCCGGGGCGCAGGCCTGCGGCCGGCACGTCCGAACGCGACGATGCTCGCGACGGCAACGCTCCTTGCAGCAAACCTTCTTCTCACAGCGGGCCTTCTTCTCACAGCAGGCCTTCTTCTCGCAGCACTTCACCGGGGCGCAGGCCTTCGGGGCCGGAGCGGCCGGGGCGCAAGCCTTCGGCGCACAGGCGGCCGGGGCGCAGGCCTGCGGCCGGCACGTCCGAACGCGACGATGCTCGCGACGGCAACGCTCCTTGCAGCAAACCTTCTTCTCGCAGCGGGCCTTCTTCTCGCAACGGGCCTTCTCGCAGCAGTTCACCGGGGCGCAGGCCTTCGGGGCCGGAGCGCAAGCCTTCGGGGCACAAGCGGCCGGGGCACAAGCCTTCGGCGCACAGGCCGGAACGCGGCAGCACGTGCGGGCCTTACGGCAGCGCTTCTGAGGGCAGCAGGCGGCCGGCGCGCAAGGGCCACAGCTCGGCGCCGCACAGACCGCCGGGCTGCAACAATCGCCTGCTACCGCGTAGCTCGACGTGCCAAGCACAGCGATCCCTAACACCGCAATACCCAAGGCGATGCCAATTAGATACATCCGATTCATTCGAATAACCTCCAACTAAAAAAGGTACCGTAGCGTTGAGAGACTCACGCACGCCTGCCGTCGGCCAATCCTAAGGTTCCCACCGCGACGGCCACCGGTCGGAAAACCCCGATTCCAGAATCCTATCCCTGCCGCGAACCAGCGCCGCCGTGTCCAAACAGACCGCGGACCGTAGCGATTACGCAGCTTAGGACGCTAAAACTAACATAGTCAGCCGCCATGTCAACCAGGGGCGGGCCAAAATATTCGTGTTGGGACCCCTCGGTAGTCTGGGTTCCATACAGGGTATGCACAGAAAAAAAGCTAGGTCACGAATCTCGCCGGTGAGCCCCTCGGGGCGGAAAAAAACTGTCCGCTTCGGCAATCGGATGACCTACAAACGGCTTAAGCCTTGACAGTGAAGCGGGTTATGAACACTGCACCCTTGCGACGGACCGCGGCAGGCCAACGAGGGGACGCAGCGTTCGAGGCGGGCTCTAGGGGGGAAGTAAGGTGAAACCGAAAAGACGGCCAAAATTCGCCATTTCAGCGACGCACCGGCTTTTCCGATTTTTCGCCGCCACTGGCCTGCAATCCGGCCTGTTCCTTCTCAATGCGGCGACGAATTTCCTCGCGGACCCATTGCTGTTTGCGGACCATGTCCTCGGGGTCCTCAAAGCTCAATACGAGGGGCGGCTCGCCAGGGAAGACCGTCGCCGCGACGCCGGCCACACGCCAGCCGTCGGACTCGTGGCGAACGACCCAAATGGCGTCATCGGTCTTTAACTGGCCATCGGCGTCGAGATCCGTCCAGGTGGACGATACCTTGGCATTATCCTCGCCAACGTACTCGACCTTGCCAATGGTAAACTTGGCCGTGTCGCTGGCCGGCGGGGTGACGTTGCGGTTCAACGAGGCCGTCTTTTCGCGAGCCAAGGAGCTAAGCATCCGTGCGGCCTTTTCGTCATTGCCCGAGCGCACGGCTTCGAGAAACTCGGCAACCGCCTCGGCCGGACCATCGTTCTTGGACGCGGCGTTGGTGGTGGCAACCGCCGCGGCCGCATTCGGCCCGGTGGCGGTGACTTCCGGCTTGTTGGTCGCGGCCGGCTTGCCGCAGCCCGTCATGGTCAACGCCACGATCGCGCCAACGACGATGCCGTGAACCTTGCGCATTTCTCGACCTCCGTGTTCTCAATTCAGATTAGCCGCCCATCGCTTCGGAAGAGCGGGCGGCGGAGTGTCGCAGGAATGCGGAGACGCGTCAAGGCGAGTTCGTGGCTAGCATCCGGCCATCTCGCCCCAGCCACGCAACTTCTCTAGCCTGAACTCGTTAAAGCGGTCGCGCTCGATCGCTTGCCGAGCGCCGGCCATGAGTCGCTGGTAGTAGGTCAGATTGTGAATCGAGAGCAGCGTGGGGCCAAGCATCTCGCCGGCCATGAACAGATGGCGGAGATAACCGCGGCTTCGCCGGCAGGCCGCGCAGGGACACCCCTCCTCAAGTGGGCGTTCGTCTTGCTGATACTTGAGATTCCGCAGACGCAGCGGCCCCTGGTCCGTAAAGGCCATCGCGTTACGACCGTTGCGGGTCGGCATGACGCAATCGAACAGGTCGACGCCGCGGTGGATCCCCTCCAGCAGGTCCAGCGGACGGCCGACGCCCATCAGATATCTCGGCCGGTCGGTCGGCAGCTCAGGAACGGTCGCTTCGAGCATCCGCCGCATCTCGGTGGGCTCTTCTCCGACCGAGAGGCCGCCGATGGCATAGCCGCTGAAGTCCATGGCTCGAAGCTGCCGGGCACAGGCGACTCGAAGCTCGGGGTCCAGACCGCCTTGGACAATGGCAAAAAGGGTCTGGTCCGACCGGCGGGCAGCCGCCTGACACCTTCCGGCCCAACGGACCGTTCGCTCGGTGGCGTCTTGGATGGCGGCCGGCTCGTTCGGCAGTCCGACGACATGGTCAAGAACCATGGCCACATCGCTGCCGAGGGCTTCTTGGATGGCCACGGCCCGCTCGGGCGACAGGGCCACCAGCCGGCCGTCGATGTGCGACCGAAATACGGCCTGCTCCTCGGTGATTTCCACCCGGTGGGCCAGGCTGAACAACTGGAAACCGCCGCTGTCGGTCAGAATGGGCCCGGTCCAACCCATGAAGCCATGAAGGCCACCCAGGGCGGCGACCGTCGCTTCGCCGGGCCGCAGAGCCAGATGGTAGGTGTTGCCCAGAATCATCTCCGCGCCGGTGGCGCGAAGCTGCTCGATTTCCAACCCTTTGACGCTGGCCAGGGTTCCGACCGGCATAAAGGCCGGCAATTGCACATCGCCGTGCGGCGTTGAAAACACCGAGCGGCGGGCGGCGGAAGTGCCGTCGGTGTGAAGCAAGCGGAAAGCGAATTTCGAGGCGGCCGGAGAGACTGGAACCATATCCGCTGCTCTCGGCTGGCCCTCCGTCCTCATCCCTTGGATCTCGTCTTCCTTGGGGCGTCTATTCGCCGCGGAGTTTCAGAGCCAAGCCGGTGAGCTTTTCGCGAACCTCGTTGAGGCTGGTCACGCCGAAGTTCTTGCATTCCAAGAGGTCGTCGCCCGTGCGACGCACCAGGTCGGCCAGCGTGTTGATGCCCAAGCGGGTCATGCACTTGCGGGCACGGACCGAAAGATTCAGCTCCGAGATCGGGCGGGACAGCATCGCCTGCTCGTCCGGCGAAAGCGTCTCCGGCTCGAGCAGGTCGGCCACCGGTCGCTCTTGGGCATACTGGCCCAATCGGAGGCCCTTGGTGGCCAGCATTTCCTTGATTTCGATGAGGCTCGTCTCGCCAAAGTTCTTGCTGGCCAGAAGCTCTTGCTCGGTCGCGCGGCAGAGGTCGCCGAGGGTCATGATACCCATCTTCTGCAAGCAATTTCGGCTGCGAACCGAAAGCTCGAAGTCGGTAACCGGGATGTTCATGACTTGGCCCATCCGGTCGCGTTTCTTCGCGGCGTCCTCGTCGTAGTACTGGCCGTGCGACGCCTCGGTGTCCTTGAAGAACAGTTGCGCCCGAGCGTGGTCGGGATAAACGTCCAGGACGCGGCGATAGCACTGGGCCGCCTTGTCGTACTGCTCACGATCTTCGTAGAGCAAGCCGAGGTTCATCAGCGAGCCCAAGTGGGCCGGAAAGCGATTGACCGCGCGATCGTACAGTTCGAGGGCCATATCGTCGTTGCCGTAGCGATCGTTTTCGAGGGCCAGCCCAAACAGCGCGCCGGGGTGGTTGTGATCGGCCTCGACTGCCCGCTCGTAGAGGGCGATGACCTCTTTCGGGTTGCCGCCAATGGCCGAGACGGTGGCTGCCCGCTGGGCCAGATACTCGGCCGTCTGCTCGATGGCCCCGGAGAGCGAGTCGAGGACTTTCAAGGCGGCGTCGCCCTGGAGGTCGCATCGCAGCGACTCGGCCTGTCCCAGGGCGCACGCCCCAGCGTCATAGCCGGCCTTGGCCGCGGCCACATAGTTTTCGACGGCCAGTTTGTACTCTTGCCGGCTGAAATAACACTTGGCCAGATAGTAGCGGGCCATGGCACCGCCATCGGCCTCGGTCAAGACTTCGATGGCTCGGTAGTAACGGCCGAGCAGGTAGAGGCAGACGCCCAGCCGGACGCGACTTGCCGGCGTGTGGTCCTCCTCGCGGCCCTGCAATTCGGCAACCGCATCACGCAGGATGGCGTACTGCGAGAAGTCGTGCGCGATGGCGTCTTGCATCTGCCGAACTTCTCGCGGTCCAAAGGTGTCGTTCCGCAAAACGGACTGCTTCAGATCGAAATCGACGGCTTGGACCATCGTCGGACTACTCCTGCTGATGAACTCGCGACCGGTGGGGCCGCGACTAGAACGCTCGCAACCATCGGGGTCGCGGCTTGATCGGTCGAGATTGCTCAGAGCCAGCGAAGGGAGTCGAACCCTTAACCCCCGCATTACGAATGCGGTGCTCTGCCGATTGAAGCTACGCTGGCACAAAAACGGTAAGTCACAACTCTTATAACGCGAGCCAACCCAAAGAGCAAGAAGCGATGCTACTTCTTTCCGCCCTTGGGGGCTTCCTTCTTGGGAGCCTCTTTCTTCGCGGCATCGGCGGCCGGAGCGGCCGCGCCTTCCGCACCCTCGGCGCCTTCCTCTTCTTCCTTCTTCTTCTTCTTCTTCTTCATCGCCAGCTTATAGACGCGCACCTTGGCCAAACCAAAAGGGCTGTCGCCTTCCTGCCAGCGGTCGGCGGTCTTCAGTCGCTGGATTCGCTCTGCACGGCTCAGCACGCTTCGGGCCCGGGCCAATCCAAGCCGCACTTTCAGGCTTTTATCCATCGTCATGACCGCTGCACTCCTCGTATCTTCGACCGCAATGGGGGTTAGGTTCGCGTTGCTTCGCCAAGCGCCAAACGCATTAGTATAAGTCAAGCGGCAATGGCCCGCAAGGCGGGCCGAAGCGATTCAATCAACGGATTGGCTCGGCGTATTTCGGCCCGCGTTTCGGGTTCTCGTGGGTCATTGCCGAACCGCCACTGCCCGGCCCCCGCACCACCACCTTCGCGGGGCATAGCCGCCACTACGCGGACTGCTTGAGGTCCTCAAAATGAATCTCGTAGAGACGCCGGTACAGCGGGCAACGTTCCAAGAGGTCGTCGTGGCAGCCGACATCGAGAATCTGGCCCGCCTGCATGACGACAATCCGGTCGGCCAAGGCCAAAACGGCCAGCCGGTGGGTAATCAGGATCGTGGTTCGGCCCTGGGTGAACTTCTCCAAGACCTGCTGGATCGCTTGCTCGCTTTCGAGGTCCACCTGGCTCGTGGCCTCGTCGAGGATCAAGATGGCCGGATCGCGGAGGATGGCTCGAGCCAGGGCAATGCGCTGACGCTGCCCGCCAGAGAGCCGGCCGCCCAGGGCGCCGGCCGACGTTTCGTAGCCGTCCGGTAGCTCTTGTTCAATGAAGCGGTGAGCGTGGGCCTGCTTCGCGGCGGCAATCACCTGCTCGCGTGTGGCATGCGACGCGCCGTAACGAATGTTGTTGAAAATGGTGTCATCGAACAGCATGGTCTCCTGCGTCACCAGACCAATCTGGCCGCGGAGATCGCGGAGCCGCATGTCGCGAAGCGGTATGCCGTCGAGCTTGACGACGCCTGACGTGGGATCGGTGAACCGGGGAATGAGGTTCGCCAGCGTGCTCTTGCCGCATCCGTTGGGGCCGACAATGGCAATCGTCTCGCCGAAGCGGATGTCGAGGCTCAGGTCCTGTAACACCGGCTTGCCCGGCTGATAGGCAAAATCAACCCCCTCGAAGACCAGATCGCGGTGATGGCGGCGAAACGGCGAGGGCCGCTTGGGATCGCGGATCGAAGGTTCCCGGTCGAGGCAGGCAAAGATCCGATCGGCCGCCGCAAAGCCGGCCTGCAAATTGCTGAAAATGTCCGACATCTTGCGGAGCGGATCGGCCATGCCAGCCAACATGGCGAAGAACGTCAGCATGGCGCCCTGGTCGAGCGGCTCGCTGCTCAGGGGGATGCCGAAAAGGGCCGTTTTCCGCGAGAAAATGAGCCAGCCGCCGGCGACCATGACGAGCGAGATGGTCATGATGCCCATGACTTCGGTCATCGGGTGGCTCAGGGAATCGTAGCGGGCAATGCCCATCGCCTTGTGGTAGTACCGCTTGTTGTTCTCGTGGAATCGCTTGCGTTCTTGTTGCTCGTTGGTGAAGGCCTTGACGATCTTGATGCTGCGGAACGTTTCTTCCAGGGTGCCATAGAGCAGAGCGACTTCCTCCATCGCCCGACGGTTGGCCCGCTTGAGCATCTTGGCGAGCCAGCGGATGGAAAAAGCGGCCAGCGGGGTGACGATCAGCGTGAGCAGCAACAGCCGCCAACAGATCACGGCCGCGCCGATCAGACAGGCGAACATTTTGAGCGGCTCGCGCACAAGCTTGCCAAAGAGCGAATCGAGACCGCCGGCCACCTGGTTCACGTCGTTGGTGAACCGGCTCATCAGGTCGGCCGTCCCATCCTCGCCAAAGGTGGCCAGGTCCATGCGAAGCGTGCGCCGGTAAAACAGCTTGCGCAGATCGAACACGGCCCGTTGCGAAAGTCGCGCCACAAGCACGTTGTTCAGCACCAGGAACACGTCCTTGATGAGCGTCCCCAGCACGAGGAGCAGCGTGACAAACACCAGGGTGCGGAACGGCGTTTCGGGAAGATAGCGATTGATGTACGGCTTGGCGGCCTCGTAGCGTTGCAACTCCCCGGTCGAGACGGCCAGTTCGCGTTCGGCCTTTTTGAGGTCCCAGCGCAGTTCGGCGGCGGCCGACGAATCGCCCGGGACACCGGAATCAAGCTGTTTTTGCAGGCGGGCGACCTCCGTCGTGCGCGCGGCAACGGCCCCCTGGCCCTCGGCAATTTTGCCGTCGATCCACTGGTGCATCGACTTGTCTTTGAAGATGACCTCGACGACGGGGTACACGGCCCCGATGTTGGCGCCCCAAAAGACGGCAACCAGCAGCGCGCAGGCGATCGAGGACGCAAACGTCAACTTGTAGCGGATGGCCATCCGCACGACTCGGGAGAAATTCATGGCGACCTTTTAGCAAATTCCGCCGGTCTGGCCAAGAGGGATAAACGGCGAAAACCGGCCCGTCTTTGAGCGGCGACGGTCGCGACGGGCGGCCTGGGCGACCACGCACCCTGGGGAACTCATGTTTAATCGTCAGATGACTTCGCGACCGCCGACCCGTCGCAATGAGCCCATGGAAGGGATCGAACGCCGTGGCCTAGAGCATCTGGATTCGGTCGATGATCTCGGCTTGGCCCAGCGCTTGGCCGACCGGGAGAATCACGTAGGCCGCTTTGCCACCACAGCAGTCCAAGATGATCTGGCGATCGTTGGGCACGATGAACCCCTCGGTCGTGCAGGGCTCGTGCCCCGTGACGAGCAGCTTGGCCCCCACCCGCTCGACAAATGCCGCGGCGTTCTCGCGACGGTAGTCTCGACCCCAGAGCATTCGGAACACGTCCGCTTCTTCCGAGCAATCCGCGGGCTGAAGCTCTCGCAAGAGAACCGACGGGTCGAACTCGCGCGAGTCGCTCTTTTCCGGCAGGCTGTGGGACACAAAAAGGCCCTGCGACAGCCGCACCGCCAGCGGACAACTCCAAAGAAAGCCCAGGTAGGCCTGGCGCACGTCCTCGTTCGACGGTCCGTACATGTGCCGCAACCCGAGCCGAAATTGAAGGTTCAACAACTGGCGATTCTTCTGGATCGGGTAGTCGCTCAGTTCGGCCAATTCGTGATTGCCGAGGATGAAGTGGACGCGGCCAGGGTGCTGGACAACCAGCGAGGCCACGTCTTCGAGCATGGTGTGCGACATGCAGCCCCCGCCGGCCGTATAGGTGGGACCGCCGTGACAGATTTCTTGCAGCACGAGGTGGCGGCGCGGGTGGTCGGCCAGCGCGGCGATGCGACGGATGACATTGAAGTTGCGCCGGTGGCCGTGAATGTCGCCGGTCAGCATGACTTCGTCGGCCAACTGGCTATCGAGCGTCACCGTGCTGCCTTGGCGGCCCGGCGTTTGCCGGTTCACCTCGACGGCCCGCTGAAAGGTGGCCAGGACGTTTTCGATGTAATCGCGAGAGGCAACCATCGGTTCTCTGTTCGGCAACGGGAACGCGTCCGCCGTGGGGAAATCTGGCGGCGGTGCATTTTTCCGGCATGATTCGGCCGGGCGAATCCCCGCAAACTCGGGCCCGTTTACCCATTCTACACCGCGCGACAATGCGTTTGGTAAGGGAGGAAGGGGTTCTGTCGATTTTCTGGACTCTGCGGATTCTCGGGCCGATGTCTCATGAAGGCGGGCGGGGACTTTCCCGCGTCCCGATCCTGTCTGGCCCGCCTCATCGCACAAGAGCAAACAAGGAATCTCGTCCCATGAAACGCGCCACTTTTTCGGTACTCACGATCGTGGTCTTGATTGGGCTGACCGGCTGCGCCGCGCAGCACGGTCGCCGCTGGGCCCGACTGCATGGCCAACCGGCGGAGGCCTGCTCCGCGACGGCTTGCGACGGCCAGATGTGTGTCGATCCGAGCCAGGCGGGCGACCCGAACGAAGCGGCCTGCTCGTCCTGCGGCGGACGTGGCTGCCGATTGTGCCGCGACCGATGCCGCGCCAAGGCCCAGTGCGTTGACGGCGGTCCGGCGTCCGCGGCCGTCACGTATCCCTACTACACGACGCGCGGTCCTCGCGACTTCTTGGCGAAGAATCCGCCCAGCATCGGCCCTTGAGAGCAGGGGCAGTGACAATCGGCCCGGTCGTCCCGCTTACTTTTTCTTCATCGCAAACGTTGCCATCACGGTGCAGGTGAAGGTGAGCGGAGTGGGCGTATCGCTGAACGATTCATCCAGCTTCTCGCCGGCGTTTTCGACGGCCTGTTGGAACAACCGCTGCAATCTCATGGCGGCCATGCGGCTTGCGTAGGAGTTCTCCTCCTCGTCGCCAGCGATTTGTTGACCACGGCAAACGCCGACCACGTTGACGAGCCGGCCGAGATCGACATCAGTCGCCTTGGCCAGTTCGGCGGCGGCGGCGGCCGCCTTGCGATACGCCTCGGCCATTGCCTTCTGCCGTTCCTGCTTGCTGAGCACGGCGATGAACAGGAACGTCGGCTGCCCGACCGCCTGCGGCGTTTCGCCGTAGCGGTTGCTCTGCTGCCTCGCCTCTTCGGCAAGCTCCTCTTCCTCGGGCGACAGCTTTTGAACCTCGCGGCTGCCGGAGATGTCGGCCGCGCTGACTTTCTCCTCGATCGCATTGGCCGCCAACAACAATTGGTCCCGAGACTTGGCTTCGAGCGGCCACTCGGCCGTCAGTGAACCGGTGACGGTCACGGTTTGCGGCACTTGCAGTCCTTTGGGCTTTTTGCCGCGTGACCGCATCTGCTCCATGATCATCGCCTCGATCTGTCGCTTCTGGGCCGCTTGGGCGGCGGACTTCGTCGGGCCTTCAAAGACGATCGATTTCTTGTCAACCTTCAGCGTTTCCAGTTGCAGCACGGCCGCCTCGCGGCGATCCTTTAGCTTGGCTAACGCCTCTTCGAGGTTCTTGCCCTTGGCGAGCAGCTCAATGTGCATTCGCAGGCGGGTCGGCTGCTTGCGGACGCTCGCCGAGCCGACCGCGGCCAAACCGCCGGCCTGGGCCACAGTCACACTGGAATCGCCAGTGACCTGGCCAACAACAGTCGCCGGAGAACCAGCGATCAGCAGCACGGCAATCAACCACAAACTTTCTCGGCGCGGCATGAGAGAGGACTCCTTCGAGCAGGGTAAATGTCATTCAGAGGAATCGGGACGCTTCATGGCGTTGCGGACTTCCTTGCGGAACTTCAGAATTTCCTCGCCGCTCATGATGCGAATGGTCCAGTAGAACTCGCGGTACTCGTACGTCTGAAGCTTGGCGAAAATGTCTCGCAGAACGGGGATGTACTTGGGGTCGTCTGCCACGGCGATCGCGCGATAGACAGGACGCACCCAGGTGTCGGAACCCGATTGGTCGCTTCGCCACTGGCGCAACAGCGGTTCCATACCTTCGTTGTCGCCCAACAGCACGGCCAGGTAGCCGGCGCTGGCCGCCGTTTCTGAATCGGGATCGTGAAGGAACGGACGAACATGCTCTAGCTTGACGCCGGCAGGCACCTCCGGCACGATCGGCTTTCCGTCGCTGTTGCTCGACCAGTACTGAGTCGTGGCCCAGAAGAGCTGCAATCCGCTGGGCAATCGTCTGAGCGCGCTGCTTCCGTTGGCAAGATAACGCAGGGCAATCGCGTGTCGCTTGGCTTGCCCGCTCTTCAAGGCGGCCAAGGCTAGCCGCCGGGCGTCGGCGTCCGGCTTCACGAGCAACTGCACTTGGAAAGCCTCGGTGCGCAGGGCTTCGCTCAGCTTACTGTCGTCGGCCAATTGGGCCGCAAGTTTCGCGGCGTCGTCCTTGGCGGCGATCGCCAGAATGGCCAACGCCAAACGACGCTGCCAATCCGTGCCAGACAGCGCGCGAGGCGTTGCCGCGTCGACGATTTTGCGACGAATGGCGGGCGGCACGTCGTAGGAGAATCCGCGGTGGCCGAAGTACACCTGAATCATGCCCCAAAGCATGCTCGATGCGTCGTCGCCATCGATGCCCGGTTCGGCCAGCAGTCGCCAAAGCAGTTCGGCCGCCCGGGGGTCGGCAATCTCGCCAATGCCATCCGCCAGGCGTGCAAAACGTTCGTCGCTCTTGTCGGTCGAGAGGAGCGTCTGAAACAATTTGGCGCGGTCATCCCAAAGGAGCCAGGGGAGCGCTTTGACGGAGACGGCCAACAGTTTGGGATCGGCGCGCAAGGTCTGTTCCAAGATCGGCATCGCTTCGCTCGTCTTTCCCAAGGGGACGAGCAGAACGGCCGCGGTGGCGCGTTCCGTTGGCTCGTCGGCACGGAGCATTTTCTCCAACAGCGGCACCATCTTGGGCGTCCACTTCGGACGATTTTTGCCCGCATAACAATTGCGCAGCCACTGGTCCCACCAGAACTCCTCGGCCGCGGGCTTTTGGTTGTTTGCTCGCTCCGCCTTTCCGTCCTTCTTGTTGGCCAACTTGGCGTCGGCCGCTTTTTCCTTCTTGGTCTCGGGCTTTTTGGTCGATTTGGCGACGGCCGGCTTCTGGTCCTTGGCATCCTTCTGTTCCGCCGCCTTGGCGGCGCGGCCGAGCAGGTCCATGATGCTCGAAAGAACGCCGACGCCACCCGTCATCGGTGAGGATTGCCGCAGCAGCCGCTCAGCATTCCGGACGGCATTGCTATTCTCTTCAACGGCGGCGTTGCGAAGTTGTTCCATGGCCTCGATCGCGGCCGTGGCGGCGGCCAAACGCACTCGGCTGTCCTTGTCGCTCAGCCCGGCAAGCATGGCGTCCTCGCAACCGTTGAACGACATCGAACAGATGGCTGCGACGGCCGCGGCGCGAACTCGCGGTTCCGCATGGCGAAGAAACTTCTGGAAATAGGGCATTGCCTTGGGCCGCATCGTGTTGCCGTTGGCCAGCATTTTCAGAATGGTCGGCGCCAGGTCGGGATACTTGGCGGCCGCCTTGGCCAGCGGTTCGACGGCAACGGCCATGTCGGCTTTCGCCAGTCCCTCGACCGCTTTGGCCACGACGAACGGCTCGGGGTCCTCCAACAGGCCGAGGAGCGCCACGTAGACGTCGACCGTCAAACGGGTCAACTCCTCAGCCACCTTGGCTTGATGCGCACGGAAGGTATACGAGTTGTCCGCGCCAACCACCTTGCCAATGGCGACGGCCGCCTCGGCCCGAACTTGCCACGTTTCGTGCTTGAGCAGGGCCATGAGGCACCGCACCGCCTCGGCGTCCTTGCCCGCCTGCAACACGCGGATGCCGTGGCCGATCAGGTCCGCGTCCTTTTCGCGTTTCAGGTACTTGATGATGGCCGGCATCATGGCGGCGGTGGGCCGGGCTTCAAACCGTTTGAGCACGGCCGTGCGAACATTGGGATCGGGATCGTCAAGCAGCTTCACCAGTGCGTCGTTGGCCTGGCGACCGCCGATGTGCTGAAGCCCACGGAGACTGATTTCTCGCACCAGCGGATCCGGATCGGCGAACAATTCCAACAGCAGCGGCTGCTCGGTCGCCGTCGCCCGCTGAGCAAGCTCGTCGGCCGCCTTCTGCCGTTGACGCGGATTGCGGTCGGCCAGTCGCTCGATGCCGCCCGGCCAGCCGAGCGCCAACGCGCCGTCGGCCACGAGTCGGTATCGAAGCACTCGCAGCCGGTGGCGGTCGCGATCCGTCGCGGCCGTTTTGAGCCGGGCATAGACCTCTGGCATCAGGGCCGCGCCGTAACGGGCCAGACGATAGCCCGCCGCGTCCGCTTCGACCTCGTCGGCCTGCAAGTAACGCTCGACCTGGGCCCGGGCGGCGGTCAACTCTTTCGCGGTTAGCTTGTCGCGTGTCGGTTTGGCGGCCTTGACGTCTTGCTCGGCCCACTTCTCCAATGTGGCCATGCGTTCGGGCGTGAAGGTCTCGGGACGCCAGGGATCGAAGCCGGCCAGCGGCGCGTGCCACGCTTCGAGAACGTCGAATGCCGCCAATCGCGACGAAAGGCCCCGCTCGCGGAACGTCTTGACGACGGCCGTCTTGGCGGCCCCGGGATACGGGAGCAGCCGGCGAATGGCCGCCTCGCGGATCGCCGCGCTTCGATCGTCGAATTGCTTGACCAGCTTCAGGACATCGCCGATGGTCGGCTCGCCGGCGCCCAGCAGCACGTCGTCGGCCGGCGCAAGGGCCGCGTCGTAATGCTTCTTGAGCCAAGCCACGAGTTGCTCGGGCGGCAGTCGCCGGTCGCTTGCGGCGACCTGTTGGCCGCTGGGCGTGAAGATGCGCAGGGCGGGCGCGGTCGTGACGCCCAGCTCCTCGACATCCGCCACGTGAACGTCGAGGTCCAACGCCACGACGACCCAACGGTCCAATTCTTTGGCGACCGTTTCGGCGGCCAACTCCCTGACCATCTTGCGGCTCGCCTCGGACCATTTGGCCCCGACGCAAACCAGCAGGGGCTTGCCATCCGTGATCGCATGGCGATAGCCGTCCTGGAGGCTGGCGACCGGCACGGACGCCGACGCAAAGGCCACGAGCAGCGTCTCGAACGCCACCAAGAACATCAGCCGTCGGGCCCAGTCGGGTGTCATGGCTTTTTCCCGTGCATGATAAGTTTCCAGTACTTGTCGTAATCGAACTTCGGACTGTTTTCGCGGTCGTGACAGCCCGTGCAAAAGTCCTTCGCCCTCGCGAAGTAGGATGTGTGCACGGCCGGCTCGGCGGTGTGACCTTGCGACGGGCCATGACACGATTCACAGCCGACCTGGACCCGATCCCTCAGCGGACGCTCGTCCTTGATCGACGAGAATCCGCCGGGCGCCCCGTAGCCCGTCGTGTGGCATCGCTGGCACGCGGGGTCCGCCTGCGAACCCGTCTTTTTCAGCGATGCCCACGCGGCGGCGTGTTTCGACTGCCGCCATTGCCGCGACTCTTCCTCGTGGCACGTCTGGCACGACGCCGTGCCGGCCACGGCGAAGCCTTTCGGCAAATCGCGGGGCAACGGCTCGACGAACGAAGTCTGCCGGGGCGAGAAATCCTCGCGGGCCAGCGATTTGCGGAACTCGGCCAGGTTGGCCGTCTGCTCGGGATCATCGGCGAACCGTTCGGTCAGTTCGGCGATGAGGCCGGACCATGCGTCGGACTGGCCGGCACCGGGCGCGTCGAGCCGGACCAGGAACTTTCCCTCGTTCGTGGCCGAAGCGAGCAGCGTCGGGCCCATTCGCCGCGGCGCAAGCGGCTGACCGGTCGGTCCGCCGACGATCGCATCAACCTCGGGCAAGCCGGCGGCCAGCAGTCGCAATTCGTCCTCGGGCACGTAGGCCAAGACGATGGCCGCATCGTACCGTTCGCTCGCGGCTCGCAGCGCGTCGAGCACGGCCGGCCGCGGCGGCGCCACGTCGAGCGCCGGCGTTGCGTAGCGTTCCGACAGGACGCCAACCAACGCGATGCGACGTCCTTCGGCAACCACAATCCGCAACGGCTCGCCCACCGGTCGGCCCGAACGATCGCGGACGTTGGCCGAGAGGAGCGGCACGCCGACGGAGGCCAACCGGCGCAGATGGTCGGGGCCGAATTGTGCCTCGGCGGCCCCGATGTTGTGGGCAGCCGTGCCAATCAAACGTTCGCCCGACAGGATCGCGTCGAGTTTCAGACGGTCATAGGGCGAGTCTCCGCGAACAGCGCCGCCGACGTCAGCCGCAATCACGGCGCGTTCCTGGCGCAGTTCCTTGAGGTAAGTCGCCCGACGCGCCAGGCCTCCGGATTGGTTCGACGAGCAACCGCAAGGCGCGATCCAGCCGGCCGTGTCGCCGCTGACGACGACCGACAATTGGCGGCACGGCGTAGGGCGACAGCCCGCGACCAGCGCGAGCAACGCGATCAGCGGCAACGCCCATTCGCAACAGTTGCAGATCATGGTTTACCAGAGCAGGGCATAGGCCAGCAGATTGACGTTGATCGCCACGGCGTTGGTCAGTTCGTTGCCGCCGCAACAGCAGCAGCCCGTGCTGTGAGGCGTGTCGTTCAGGCCATCCTGCGAATAAACGACCCCGATACGGCCGCCGATACTGACGCCGGCCAGGGGCTGCGGCGTACCGTGCCGGGCCTTAAGACGATTGATGTCGTAGACGGTATGGAACATCGGGTGGTTCATCGCAATGGGCCGCAGCGGCGCGTTGGGAAAGACGGTCGCCATTTCGCGCCGGAACGCCCGATCCCATTCGATCGACGAACAGCCGGCCGAGGCCAGCAGCAGCCCGCCGCGCTCGACATAGTGCCGGAGATTTTCGCGTTCGGCCTCGGAGAGCTGGAAGTCGCCCTCGCCGGTCATGACCACCAGCGGGAAGTCGTAGACGGCGTCGCTGGCAAGCTTGACGGCGTGAAACCGGCGGCTCGTGGAAATGCACGTCTCCTGCTCGGCCTTGACGAGAAAGTGGTCGGAAAAGCAGCGGCTGCTCTTGGTGCCGGCATAGACGAGGTTGGCCACCTGGACGACGCCGTCCGGCTCGCCGCCCGACGGGCTCGTGGCCGATTCCAGCCGGCCGGTCTGGACCAGCGCGAGCGCGGCCAACGCCAGCGCGACGCCCTTCGCGGTTGCTGCAACTCGTTCAGTCATGGCTTCGCCTCCTTGAATCGCTGGGCGCGCCGCGGGTCTCCTCGGCGACGCGCTCAAAGTACTGTCCCACTTGACGGCGATAGCGGGCGGGAACCGCGCCTTCGCTGGCTCCACCGACCGCGTCGGGAACACGGGCCGCTCCGCTGTCGGCGTCATCCGGGTTCTCGCCGGGAGCGGCCGCGTAAGCTCGACGGCCGGACTGCTGATTGCCACCCGACTGCTGGCTTCGCTCCTCGCCGCCGAGTTCCGGTGGACCGCCGAACAGGCCCACACGGCCTTGGCTGCCAAAGCCCATGCCGCCCGGACCATTGCCCGCCCCGTTGCCCTGGCCCGTGCCGAAGCCGTTGAGCAGTTGGTTGAGTGTGTTACTGAGCGAGTCGCAAAGCTGCGGACGGAAGGCGAGCGTCATCCCCTTGCACGCGCCATTCTTGCAATTGTTGCACTCGTTGAGAAATCGGGCCAAGATGTCGGCGGCATCCTTGGCTTTTTGGTGACCGCGCGTGCCGGCGAACTCGGCCAGTGCGGCTTCGGCCTCAGCCATCGCTTCGGACGCGCCGCTCTTGCGCACCCGCTTGACGAAGTCTTCGGCCGTCTCTCGCAACGCCTTGAATTCCGACTTGTCGGGCAGCCTATCGACATGCTCCTGAATGTCATCCAAGAGCCGGGCCAGGGCATCGCGCACCTGACGCTGCTCCTCCTCCAGGTCGCGCATGCGGGCCTTCAACGCCGGGTCGTCCCGCTTGTCATGCCCCTTGAGCGCGGCAAGCCGATCGGCCAGGTCGCGCTGCCACAGAACGAGCATCACGAAACGGTCCTGATCGGCCATCAGCGGAAAGGCCGCTTCGAGATACCTCAAAGGCTCGCCGGCCATCTGGTCGTAAAGCTTTCGGGAGGAATCCAGTTGCCGAGCCATCTCGTCGAGCTTCTTGCCCAGCTTGCTGCTGATCAGTCCCCGCTCGCGTTCAAGACGCTCCAGCTCGGCGGCCATCGCTTCGTTCGTTTTGGCAAGTCGTTCCAGCTCGGGCGTCAACGCCCTGTCGATGTCAAAAGGCAACAAGCGTTTGGCCGCTTGACGCATCGCCTCGGCCTCCTGCCGCATCGCCTGCCGCAGCTTGGCCAACTCATTGCGCAACTCCTGCTCCGCTTTCTTGTCGGCCGGTTGCTTCTTCGCCTTCTTACGCAGTTTTTCAACCTGATCGCCGAGCCGCTCCATGCGTCGTCGGGCGTCATCGTATTTTGATAGCAGCATCTCGAGGGTTTCCTGCGTCTTGAGCAATCGCTGGAACTCCTCCTCGCTGATGATCCGCACGATGGCCACAGTGCTCTCCGAGCCTTTGACGCCGGCCGGGTCGTTGTCTTCGACGCGGCCAAAGAGCTTGATGACGTCGCCGGGCGCCAAGCCATATCGCCCGAGCGGCAGCACGGTCGGCGCGTCGAACCGCCGCGGCGCCGACGATGGCACGGGCAAGTCGGCCGGCAAGGACCGCGAATCGTTTAGGCTGCGGAACAGTTGCAGACGCGAGACGCCGCAATCGTCTTCGGCCGACAGCAGGACCGGCAGCCCAGCCGATGGCGTGGCCAGCGAAATCCTCGGCGGTTCAAGAAGCCGAACCAGCGGCCGTTCGTCGGGCAGGAGGATGACGTTACCCGAAAACGTCTGCTGCGACACCTGACCGGCCTCGTCAACGACCCGGCACTCGAACCGCCCATCGCCCGCGATGGTGAACTTGCCCGAGACTTCCCGGCTGCCCGGCTCCGCAGGCTTCATCGGGATCGAGGTTGCCGGGGGCATCGGCGCATGCGCCTGCTTGGCATCCGCGCCGGCCATGCTGAGTACAATCCGCCCGCCATCGAGCGGCCGATTGCTCGTCAGAAAGATCTCGACTTGGCTGCCGCGCAGCCCGCTGACGCCATCCTTCGGCAGCAGCCCTTCGTAGGGCGGGCGGCGGGCATAGCCTGGCTGCGCAATCCGCAGCCGGGCCGTTTCGATCCGTGGGACCGTGATGACGCCCAGGCGATAAACATGGCTCCGAGCGCGGTACGCGCGGACGAAATATTCCGTCGGCTCGACGACCTTTGTCAGGACGGTCCGCCATCGGCCGTCGGCCTCGGGGAACATCGGGAGCGGCGGCTCCTGGCCGCCTGCCGACGTGAGCACGAGTTCCACCTGGTCCACCGCCGCGCCGTGGACCGCGGCACAAATCTCCAAGTCGCTTCCGTAAATCACGTCGAGCTTATTGCCTGGCGTGACTTCAAACTCGGTCCGAGAAAAAGGCGGCGTGTCGGCGTTCGGCCTAGCGAAGCGGTTCCACTGGACCCCGACCATGCCCGGCAAGACGATGGTCAGCGCTCCGACGACGGCCGCCAACAGGACGACGGCCGCCAACGCGCGGCGCAGCGGTCGCCAGGGGGCCGCCAGTGAGAGCGACACGTCGGCGGCCGCCCAGGCGGCGTCGTTCGCCGCCAACGTGGCCAGGCCGGCGCTGAGCGGCGTCGGCAACTCGCCGGCGATTCCATAGCGGCTTTGCTCGAACTCCCAGCCGGTCAGGATGCGGCCCCGGGCTCGCCCTGCCTCATCCAGGCGGCGGGCCAGCGCGAAGCCCTGCGCGGCGCGCCACGTCAACACAGCCAACATGGCCAAGAGAACCAGGCCGACGGCAACGGCAGCCCAAAGCGTGGCCGTGCGCCACGCTGGCGGCAACTCCCAAAGCAGATCGAGCCACGCGCCGAGCAAGACGAGCAACAAGGCGGCCGCGAAGCCCCAGACCGTGGCTGCCGCGAGATGAACGCCGAGCAATCGGCGGCGCAACCGACCAATTTTCGTTTCAACCGTATTCATCGTTTGCCTTCTCGAGCGTCACACCAAGCCGGATCTCCGTCGCAAACTCCAAGCCGCGGCCCAGACGATCAACGCCCCGCTCAGCGTCCACCAGCGATCCCAGGCCATTGTCCGGCTGGTCCGCTGGGGACGGCTCCGGGCCAGATGTTGATGGAACTGTTGGGCGAGCGCCCCCGAATCGACCGTTTCCAGCACGGCGCCGCCGCTCTCGCGAGCGATCATGGCCATGACCGACGGTTGCGCCTTGATGTCGAGCCGCTCGGTCATGCTTTGGCGCACGTCGAACGCCGTGGCCGACGACGAATCCCGCAATTCCGCACCCGCGACACGCAGCGAGTAACGCCCCTCGCCAAGCTGCCCGAGACTCACTTGATACTGGCCCGGGCAGCTGCCTTGTGGGACGCAGCCGACAATTCGCGGGCGTTCGAGCGATCGGCCGCTCAGTTCGACCCGTGGCGGCTCGCCCTTCCAATCGCGGGTTAACAGGGTAGCCGTCACGTTTTCATCCGTGCTGAAACTGGTCGAGTCGGTGCGAATCGCCAGCCGCTGCGAAGGCAGCAGCCCCACCTGGCCGACAAGCCAACGGACGAGGCTTTGCCAGAGCGACGCATAGACCCGTTCCTGCTCTTGGCGGTCCGGCGGCAGGAAGGCCCAACGCCACATGCCGGCGCCCTCGACGACCACCACCCTTCCACCGCCGACCGGCTGGTGACTGATCACCGGCGACGGTTTGCCCGACGCATCGACCACGCCGGTGGCCAAGACGACCGAGAGCGCCTGCGCAACCTCGGGCCGAGCCGCGGCGGCCAGCGGCGGCAAGTCACCGAGCGGGCTCGCGCCGTTCTTGCCCGTCGGCAACCAGTGCAACGCCTGAGCCATGCCGGTCAGTTGCAGGTTGTAGTGCGTCTCGGGCGTTGGCGTCCAACGGACGGGCATCAACTCTCCGAGTCGCTGACTGATCTGCGAGGTGGGCGCCCCGCGGAAACACACCAGCGAGCCGTCGCTTTCGACAATCCACTTGCGAAGCTTCGCCAAGGCCTCGTCCGTCAGAAACGCATCCGTGTTGCGCCCCAGAACCACAACTTGGTAGGGCCTCAGGGCGTCGGCGTCCGAGAGCAAGCCGGCTGCGTCCTTTTCGATGGTCCACTGCTCCCGGTCGTCGCTTGGCGGTTGCTTCTCGGCGACGGACCGCTTCGGCTCCTTGGCCGCCGACGGCTTCATGGGGTCTTGATCGCCACGCGACACGGAGCGCCGGGTGTCCGCCCCTTTTTCTTCCGACGGCACGTGGCGCGGAAGCTTCCGCCGCAACAAGCGTCCCTCGGCAAGCTGTACGACGCTGGTCAGTTGCACCGACGAGTCGTTGGCCAGTGTGCGGACCAGAAACTTCGTATCCCAAGACGGCTTGCCTTCGAGGAGCAACATGCGGATTGGCTGATCGATGACGCGCAGGAGCAGCGTGGCCGCGTTGTTCACCGTGGTGGCCTCGCCCGCCAGCGTCTCGGCACGAATCTCGTAGCGATACAGCCCGCTCTTGCTCCGCGAGACGTAGAACAGCTCTTCGACCGCGTCGTCGGATTTCAGGGCCACCGCGCGACTCTCGACGAGTTGGTCGTCGACCCACAACGAGAGCTTGGCCGTCGAGCCTAGCTTGCCGCGCTGCTGGAGTGTGGCGACCACCGGCACGCGTTGGCCGACGAAGGCCAGCTCTTGCGGCTGTTGAACGGTCACTTCCAGGTCGTTGACTCCGGTGTCGGCCCCAAGGGCCTTGACGTAGACGGGCACGGCCATGGCCCTGGCCTTGGCCGCCGCCTGCCGCAACGACTCGGCGCCGCCGGAGTTGTGAATGCCATCGCTGAGCAAGAGAATCGCTTGGCCCTGGGGTCGGTCTTCTTCCAAGGCGGCGAGCAAGGCTGCGGCCAAATCGGTCGTCGGGCCGTCGGGCGATGCCTTGGCCAGCGCGTCCGGCGAGCATGGCGCCGAGTCGCCGGCAAACCAACGGAGTCGGACCTCGTACTGGTTCTTCAATCGGGCGGCCACGTCGACGGCGAACGCGGCGGCGGCCTGATAGCGGGTCTTGCCGCCTGGGGCATCGCGCGTCGCCATGCTGGCCGAACGGTCCGCGAGGACGGTCCACAACGGCTTGCCAGCCGGCGGCGGGATCTGCTCCAACCACGTCGGATTCAGCAGCGCCAGCAACGGCACGGCGGCCGCCAGGCCCATCAGGGTCACAACCAACCACCACCGGCCAGCCGGCAGTCGGCGACGGCCTGCGACGGCATACCATGTCAACATGGCGGCGGTTGCCAAGGTCAACGGCGCCCACAAGGCCAGCGAAATGTAGGGATCAAAAGTGATCTGCATTACAACAAAGCCGCGACTCGCAAGTCGCGTCCAATCCTAGGTGCGGAACGCCAGCAACATCGAGATTTCGCCGACGACGCAAACAACACACGCCATGGCAAACCATTTCCAAAAGTCATCGCGGCTTTGGCCTTCGTCCGCCGCGCCGCGATAGGCGGCCGTTCGGCCGATGGCCAGACGGTCGGTTAGCTCCTTGGACCGCAACGGGTCAGGATCGCTCTCCTCGGCGGGGATTGTCAGTGCCGCGGCGAGAACCGTTTGGCCATCGCGTTCGACCCGATAAACGCCCGGTGGCCCTGGCGATGTCCAGCGCCATCGCGCTCCGAGGGCCTCGTCGACGAGTTGGCCAAAACCGTCCACCCGCTCGTGAGGATTCAAAGCTGGGCCGCGAACGTGAAGCCCGGCCGCCGAGCCCGCCTCGACCGGCAGTTGAGCCACTAGCGGATCGCCGCACGCCAAAGCGCCGCCGCGGTGACCGCGTTCGAGCATCTGCCCGATCAATTCGCTCATCATCGGGACAAACGCGGCCGTTTTCGGCAGGTCGGACGCGGCCAAATCGGCGTTCAGGACGGCCAACTGGCCCGCATCGGAAGAGGCGAGCACCAGAGCGGCCGTCCCGTCGTTGTAGGTCGCTAAAATATCCGAATCGAGGCCCGTATCGAGCCGCCGCGAGCTGATCCCGCCGGCAAAACGAAGTCGACCCGTCAAGGACGTGAGGTTATCGCCGAAAACCTTAAACGGCGCACTGCCGCGTCGCACCGAGGCGAGCACCAGATCGCGGCGGCTCTGGCCCACCGGCGGCGGCAGAAACTCGACGGGCAATTGCAGCCCGCTGCCAGCCGATTCGCACAGCCGCTTCAGGTTCGTCGCGTCGATCGGCTCCGACGCGACATAGACGATCGGTCGGCCACGTCGCAGCAGATCGGCCAGAAGCTGGATCGTTTCGGGCGAGAGCTTGCCGGGATGATCCAGCAGGATCAGATGGCTGGCGCTGACGACCGCGCGATCCAACGCCCTCGGATCGAGGCGAGCGACGGCCGGCTCGGCGTTCGCTGCGCCCTTGGATCGGCCCTTGCCGCCTGTCGGCGCCAAGACGCATTCCAGAAAGAGGCTCGACGTGGGGCGTCGGCCGCCGAGCTGCCGGGTGAGCAAGGCGTATTTCGGCGCCGGTCGCCCGTGCAGCACAAACGGGAAGACATTGTCGGCCGGCAGGGCATCGTCAACGCCTGACAGTCGGGCCTCGCCCGGCTGCCAGCCGATCTGGCGAGAACCGATTTCCTCGGTCAGCGTGGTGACGCGCTGCGCGGGGGCCGTGCCCGACAGCCGCCATCGCAGATCGCCGGCGGACAGTTCAACCGTCACTTTCCGATCGTTGGGCGAGTAGTTGCCCACATCGACCGCCAGTTGCGTGCTGCCGGAAAGATCGGTCGCGCGGCCTTCGACGCGAAGGATCGCCAGGTTCGCAAGCGGCTGCCGCGGGGCGACCGACTCGAATTGGATTCGCACATCGGCGGGCAGCGGGCCAAAGTTCGCCCCACCCCAACTGGAACGCTGGAAGTCGCTCACCAAGACCAACTCCCTGCGCCGGTGATCGTTGGGGCCGGCAGGCGTCAGGAGCCGAGCCGCCTGATCCAAGGCGCGATTGACTTCCAACCGCTCCGGTCGAACGCGCGCGCGGGCCAACTCGTCCCGCAGCGCGTCGAAATTGGTCGAGGGCACGTCGAACACGGCTTGCGGTCGGACAGCAGCCGTAATCAGGTCGGCCACCAAGCCGGGCCGATAGCGGAGATATTCGGCCGCCACGGTTCTGGCCCGCTCGATTTGCTCGACTGGTCCAGCACGCGCCGCCATGCTCTGGCTCACATCCAGCAAGACGACGCGCACGGCGTCACCTTGCTGGAGATCGGAGACCTGACGCGGTTGGCCCCACTGCGGCCGCGCCACCGCGAGAGCGATCAACAGGATAGCCAGCGTCCTGAGACAGAGCAGGATGATGTCGCGGAGTCGCCGCCAACTGCGCCGCTCGTGAACCGCTTCACGAACAAATCGGATCGTCGAGAGGGGCATGCGAACGGGCCGTGGACTGGTCAGCCAATGGACCAACACCGGCACGGCGGCCGCCGCCACGCCCAGTACAATCGCCCAAGGATGAAGGAACGTCATGGCGTTAGGCCCGCTTGTGTTCGCAACGTCGTCATGTCCTCGCCGCCGACGCCGCAGCCCGAGGAAAATCGGCTATCCGGCTCGATCCACCAGAAACCCTCTCAACGTTTGCAGATACGGAACGCTTGTGGAAACACGCCGATAATCGCAGCCGCCGGCCAGGGCCAACTGACGAACCATCGCCAAATGGGCGCCAAACCGCTGTTCGTACAGCGTCCTGATGTCGGCCGGCGAGCAATTCACCCGGCCCTCGTTCTCCAGTCCGTCGAACCGATAGGCGACTCCCTCGGGCAGCCGCTCCTCATTGGGATGAACGATATGCAGCACGACAACGTCCCAGCCCCGATGGCGAAACAGCCGCAAGACGCCAAAGACGTCATCGAGGTCGTCCATCAGAAAGTCGCTGGCCAACAGCAGCACGCCGCGCCGGCGCGATCGCTCGAACAACTCGCGCAGTGCATGAGCCATTTGCAGGCTCGGTTGCGGATCCAGCGTCGCGACGATTTCCTGAAGCCGCTCGACGTGCGAGGCGGTCGCGCCGGGCGGAAGCCAATGGCCCAGCGACCCGTTGAGCACGGCCAGACCTACGTGGTCCTGGCTCCGCGCGATGACTTGCGACATGGCAGTCGTCAGGTATTGGACGTATTCGAGCTTCGACCCGCGTGCATCGCGACGGCTTGCGGCGCCGAAACGCATCGACCCGCTCGCATCGATGGCCAGCGTGCAAGCCAAATTGGTTTCCTCTTCGTGCAAGCGCATGAAGGCCTTTCCGGTCCGGGCGAACACCTTCCAATCGAGCCGTCGCAAGTCCTCGCCGCCGGTGTACTCTCGAAAGTCGACGAACTCGCCGGCCCCGCCCAACGAGCGCGACTGGTGATAGCCCATGAAAACGCCTTCAGCCCGGCGTCGGGTCGTGAATCGCATGTGCTCCAACGCCGAGAGCGCGAGGAGATCGAGGAACCGGCTGATCGCGCGGGACGTCATGCCGTCACTTCCTTCAGCAGGTGTGCGATGACATCGGCCGAGCCGACCGAGTCGCCGACGGCCCGATGGTTGACGATGATTCGGTGCCGAAGAATCGGCAGCGCCACGGCGCGAACGTCCTCGGCCGTCGGCGCCGCGCGGCCCATCAGCAGCGAGCGCGCTTTGGCCGCCAGCACGAGATTTTGCGAACCGCGAGGCCCGGCGCCCCAGGCCACATAGTCGCGCACGAACTTGCCGCTGCGAGCGTCTTCGGGCCGGCTGAGGCCGCAAAGCCGCACGGCATAGGCCGCCACGTTGGCCGCCACGGGCACGGCCAAGACCAAATCGCGGAGCCGCAGGAACTCCTCTTTTTCCAGCGACGCCTTCGGCAGTTCTGGCATCCCGGCCGTTGTTCGCAGCACAATCTCTTCTTCTTGCGCCGGCGATGGATATCCAATGCGAATCTCCATCATGAACCGGTCCAACTGGGCCTCGGGCAGCGGATAGGTTCCTTCCTGCTCGATCGGATTCTGTGTGGCCGCCACAAGGAACGGTTCGTCGAGGGCGTAGGTCCTTCCGCCAACCGTCACGTGACGCTCGGCCATGGCTTCCAGCAAGGCCGACTGCGTCTTGGGCGCGGCCCGGTTGATCTCGTCGGCCAACACCAGGTTGGCGAACACGGGCCCCTGGCGAAAGACCATCGTCGGCCCCTGAGCGTCGGACGCCCGGCCCAATAGTTCGTAGCCGGTCACGTCGGCCGGCATCAGGTCGGGCGTGAATTGAATGCGGGAGTACTTCCAGCGGAAGGCCGCGGCCAGCGCCTTGACCGTCAGCGTTTTGGCCAGGCCCGGAACGCCGACCAGCAGGGCGTGCGATCCGCAGAGCGCACAGACCAGCAGTTGGTCGATCACCTCGTCCTGACCAACGACGACCTCGTGCAGGGCCTCGCGGATGGTTCGCACCTGCGACGCGAACGACTCGACGCTCTGTCGGGCTGACGCGACACTGTCCTGGGCGGTTGACATCGGCTGTTCTCCTTGGCGAGCACCTCGAAAAACCGCCCCGGTGGGGGCCAGTACCGCCGCGTGGCGACCGACCTCAGAGGAGCGAACGCCCCCCATGCTACTGGCCAGGCTCGGTCAATGTCAAGCATTTTGCACAGGTCAGCGGAAGAAAGGCAAACTCCTCGCCAGGTGTCACTGCGGAGCGAGAATTCCGTGCCGTGAGACCTGCGTTGCACCAACAAGATCCTTCGCTGCGATCAGGATGACGCGAAGGTTGGCCCAGCGCAGCAAGCCTGACTTTCCAGTTCTCTCGCACGCCTCCGGTCATGGTTCGGCGGCGTGGAATGGCTACTAGGCGTCGGCCCCCCGATTTGCTACCTTGGGTCGTTGCAATCGCCAGAGAACCCAACTCATGAAGGTTTTGATCGTCGATAGGCCGGCCGCCAAAACGGTTGCCGGATTGGAACGGCTCGGCTTGCAGGTGGAAGTCGACTCCCAGCTCAAGGCCGAATCGCTGGCCAAAGCGGACATCCTGATTGTCCGCACAACAGGCCTATCGGCCGCCACGGTCCGCGCGGCCAGACGACTCTCGCTGGTCATTGCCGCCGGGCCCGACATCAGCGGAATTGACGTGGCCGCCTCGAGCGGAATGGGCGTCTACGTCGCGCATTGCCCAAGCGAGGACACGGTTGATGTCATTCAAAGCGTCGAGTTGTACATGAAGACAGGCCATCCGGCCGGCACAGTGAATCTCTGCGCCCGGTCGCCGGCCAAGTATCGGCTGGTCGTTCGTCATCTGAATCGGGTTGGCGTTCTCGCCTTTGTGCTCGATGGGTTGCGCGAGGAGAACGTCAACGTCGAGGAGATGGAGAACACGATTTTCGCCGGGGCCGAGGCCGGCTGCTGCTCCATGTTGCTCGACCAAGCGCCCTCGGAAAGCCTGTTGGAGTTCTTCCGCGGCAACCCGAGCATCTTGCACGCCACGCTGAACCGGTGCGAGTAGTGTGCGGCCGCCGACGGTCCATTGTCGGACGAGCGTTGTGTTGGCCGAAAATCCAAGCCGTCTGGCCGCCGCAAATGGCTTGTTCCTAGCGCGGCTACCTGCCCCCGCTTGGCAGTCGCAGGACGCACAGGTCGTAGAGAAGGCGTCTTGGCAGGTCGATTGCGGGAACGCCGAGCCGGTGCAAGGCCGCGATGCATTCGAGGCGGCCACGGGGCCGATCAAAAAGCTCGCAAAACAGATCGAGCAACTCGACGGCTTCGGCCACATCGTCGGGACATCGCTCGGCGAGTCGCTGTCGCAGGGCCACGGCCTGATCGAGCGACTGCCGGAAGCTTCGGAAGCCGATCTGCCAGCGCCGACGCCACGAATGGCGCAGTGGATTGAAGCCACGCCAGAAGCCGGCTGGACCGCTGGCGTTTTTCCCGTGCCGCCGATAATCGAGCGTCGGCACGGCGACATAGGAAAGCTGCCCGACGGCGGCCGCGCAGAGCGCCAACCACCAGTCGTGCGAAGCGACCGTCTCGGGCATTGGCAGGGCAAACTGAAGCAGCGGCCGGTTGACCATCGAGGCGCAGCCCAGCACGAAGCAGCGGCCCAAAAGGGTCCGCAGCGGTCGCCCTTCACCGTGGCGGAGCCGTGAATATCGCAGGAACGACGGATGGACGAGCCGCAGCGAGGCATCGACCACCGTCAAATCGGAATAGACCAGACGTGGCGATGGCCGTCGGTCGGTCGCCTCCTCATGGCGCATTCGGGCCAGCATGCGCTCGATTTTGTCGGCGTGCCAAACGTCGTCCTGGTCGGCCAGCAGCAGGCAATCGGCGCCGCGGTCGTAGGCCTGTTGCATCAGCGTGGCGAAGCTGGCCGAGGGCCCCAGTCGCCGGCCGTCTGGTTCGAGTAGGACGATTCGCCCATCTTCGGCGGCCGCCGCACGAAGCTCGGGAACTGTCTCGTCGCTCGAGCCGTCGTCTCGAACGAGCAGCGTCCAGCCGCCGAACGACTGCCGCCGGACGCTTTCGACCAATGGCCGCAGATAGGGCCCGGCGTTGAAGGTCGAGAGTGCGATGAAGACGTTCGGCATGACCCTCGATCCTAAGGGCGCAAGCGAAACGTGGCAACCTCGATTTCGACGCGGCATCGGTGGGCCGATCGCCGTTTTCCTCTTTTCCCCAACGCCCCAACTTCGGTATAATTCGGCCAACTGCTGCCAAGGACTGCGGCTGGCCCGACAGAAGGAGACCCTGTCACGAACGCAATGCGCGTAGGGATCGGACACGACTTGCATCGGCTGCGGCCGGGCGGCCCGCTGCGTCTTGGCGGGGTCGATGTTCCGCACGATCGCAGTTCGATCAGCCATAGCGACGGCGACGCCTTGCTCCACGCCGTGACCGACGCCCTGCTGGGAGCTGCCGCATTGGGCGACATCGGACAGATGTTTCCCGACACGGATCCGGCCAACCAGGGACGCGACTCGGCCGAAATGCTCGTTGCGGCCCTGGAGGCGGTGACCGCGCTCGGCTGGCGAATCGTCAACATCGACTGCATCGTGTTCGCCCAGCGGCCGAAGCTGCTCACCCATCGCCAAACGATCCGCCAACGGCTGGCCGACATCCTCCAGATCGAGGTCGAGCGCGTGGGGCTCCAGGCCAAGACCGGAGAAGGCATCGGCCTGATCGGCCGCGAGGAGGCTATCGCCGCACAGTGCGTCGCGCTGCTCGAAGCCGTGGGAGACAGCTAACGCGCGACCGAGATCGGTTTCCGCTCTTTTCTGAATGCCGGCCCTTCAACCTTTTTCATTTTTTCACAACCACCATACATCGCTCGCAATAATGCTCCGAATCTACAACACGCTGACACGCGCCAAGGAACCCTTCGAGCCGGTCAATCCGGGCAAGGTTGGCATCTATCTCTGCGGCCCAACCGTCTACAAACCGAGCCACATTGGCCACATGGTCGGCCCCGTGATTTTCGACGCCATCAAGCGCTACCTGGCCTACCTGGGCTTTGACGTGACGCTGGTGGTCAACATCACCGACGTGGACGACAAGCTGATTGCCGAGTCGAACGCGCGGGGCGTGCCCATGTCGCAATTGGCCTCCGAAATGACCGACGACTACATGCGGAACCTGGGCGAATTGGGCGTCGATGTCATCGACCACTTCCCGCGTTGCACCGAGACGATGGGCGAGATCCTCGAGTTGACGAAAACACTCGTGGCAAAGGGCTTTGCCTACGAGACGCAAGGCGATGTCTATTTCGAGGTCTCGAAGTGCCCCGACTACGGCAAGCTGAGCCACCGGGGCGTCGAGGCGATGCGCGGCGAGGGGGGCGGCATGGCCGAGCGCAAGCGCAGCAGCGCCGACTTCGCCCTTTGGAAATCCGCCAAGCCGGGCGAGCCTTCGTGGCCCAGCCCGTGGGGCGCCGGCCGGCCAGGTTGGCACATCGAATGCTCGGCGATGAGCCGCAAGCTGCTGGGCGAAACGTTCGACATCCACGGCGGCGGGCTCGATCTGATCTTCCCGCACCACGAGAACGAGATTGCCCAGAGCGAGTGCTGCCACGGAAAGCCCATGGCCAAGTATTGGCTCCACAACGGTCTGATGCAGGCCAGCAGCGAGGTCGGCAAGCTGGGCGGCCGCAACACACGGCCCGCCGAGGGCGACTTGGCCGCCCAAGAGGTCGGTAAGATCAGCAAGTCGAAGGGCTCGGCCCCGTTCCGCGAGATGCTCAAGAAGTTCTCCGGCGAGACAGTTCGCTTCTTTGTCCTCTCGACTCACTACCGCCGCCCGATCGACTACAGCGAAGAGCGACTCGGCGAAGTCCGGACCGGCATGGAAACGTTCACTCGCTTTTTCAAGCGATTCGAGCGAATCGCCGGCGAGAGCTTTTATTCGATCCCGGCTCCCGCGACGCGAAAGGAGGGCGATTTCCAGCCCGGCGATCAGCCGCTTCTGGCCCAAGTGGCCGCCTATCGAACCCATTTCCTCGACGACATGGACGACGACTTCAACACGGGCGGCGCCATCGGCACGCTCTTTGAACTCGTCCGTGCGCTTAACAAGTTCGCCGACGACGAGAAGCTCGAAGCGCCCGGCAAAGCGACGCCCGAGAAACTCGACGCTTGGCGTCGCGGCGTCGGCGTCCTCCGCGAGCTGACCGCCGTGCTCGGCCTCTTCCGCCAGCCGCCCAAGGAAACGCTCGGAGGCGGCGATGACCTGGCCGACAAGCTGATGAAGCTCCTGATCCAGTTGCGGGCCGACGCGCGCAAGAAGAAGGACTTCGCCACGGCCGACTGCATCCGCAACACGCTCACCGAGATCGGCGTAGTGCTCGAGGACCGGCCGGGCGGAACGGAGTGGAGCCGGAAATAGGCTGCGTCCCATGAGGCGTATGCAATGAACGACTCAACCAGGCCCGAATCCTGATTGTTGTCTCGCTGTTGCGCTGATATCGCGAAGGAACTGCCAAAAGCTGGTGCTCGCGGATTGGTTATGGTTGATCGAGGACTGAAGGAGCCGCGCATGGCAATTAACCATCAGCCATCAGCAATCAGCAGCTGTCCTCTCCGCATCCTCGGCATCGATCCCGGCCTGAACATCACGGGCTATGGCGTCCTCGAAGCGGCCAACTCGCGGCTGCGGCTTTGCGAGGCGGGCGTGATCCGCGGCAAATCGCGGGGCTCGCTCACCAAGCGGCTCGTCGAGATCCACGATGGCGTGGCCGAGGTGATTGCCAGCCTGAAGCCTGACGTCATGGCGATCGAGGAACTCTATTCGCACTACGCCCGGCCGCGCACCGCGATTCTGATGGGCCACGCTCGGGGCGTAATTTGCTTGGCTGCTGCCGAGGCCGGCATTCCGGTCGTGCATTACGCGGCAACGCAGATCAAGCGCATCTTGACCGGCAGCGGTCGCGCGCCGAAGTCGCAAGTGCAGCGGGCGATCCAGCGCGAGTTGTCGCTCCAAGTCGCCCCCGATCCGCCCGACGTGGCCGACGCCCTGGCCGTGGCCTTGTGCCACCACTATCTGAAAGACAAGCCGCGTGCACGGGCCGCTCGCACTGCGAGCCGTCAATCGCCCTGACGGCCGGAAACTCTCGCCGCCGAGATCGCTTCGACCGGTGGCCCATTTTCTTTTCTTGAAACTCTTTCTCCGCGTGCTACAGTAACGGCCATCACGTCGCGGGTATTCACAGCGCCTGAACGCTAGGTAGCCACGGAAGCCCGTCGCTGGAGTTCGCTCCGGCGGCGGGCTTTTTTTGTTGCGCCCATCGCGGCGGTGCGCCCACGCACGCGAGAGTGTCGCTCGCAAAGGACCAAGAGGACTCAAGACAAGGAAGTTTCGCCATGATCGCCCCCGAAATTGTCGCCCAGATTCGCCGCCTGCTTCAGGAGGATCGGCTCAGCCAGCGGCAGATCGCTCGGCTGGTGGGCGTGTGCCGCGGGTCGGTCGCGGCCATCGCCTCGGGACGCCGGCCCGATTACGAGTCGCGGCCGGTCGAAGAGGACTTGGAGCCGTCGGGCCCGCCCGTTCGTTGCCCGAGCTGCGGTTCCAAGGTTTACATGCCGTGCGTGCTGTGCGGCCTTCGCAACGAGATGGTCAACCGAACACAAACGCCGGCCCGATCGCAGCGGCCTCTCGCCGCAGTTTCAACCGACTTGGACCTTCGGCCGGAACACCGCTTGCGTTACGAGCAGGTCCGCGAGGCCAGACTTGCGGCGGAAGCGGTTGCGTAGCCGTATGTTCGCGTTCGCTTGAGATCGATCGATGACAACCGGGACAAGCCGTGCCATGAGCCACGATCCACGCAACTTCGTTTCGTACGCCTCTGCCCGAGCGGACATTCGGGACGGCGACCTGCTGCTCTACCGATCGCGCAACTGGTATACGCGGCTGATCGCCGCCGGGGGCCGCTCGGAATATGTCCATGCCGCGATGGCCGGCTGGTGGAACCAGCGGCTGATGAACATCGAGATGACTAACGGCGGCGGCCGCGCGCAGCTTCTGTCGAACATTGTGCAGCAATGGCCCGGCGCAATCGACGTGTATCGCGCCAACGCGAATCGCCGACGGTTTTCACGCGAGACGGCCGTCCGAGCCATGATCGGCATCACGGGCCGACAGTACGGATGGTTCAACCTGTTTCGGGCCGCTTGCTGCCACCTTCCACTGGTGCGGCTTTGTATTCGGCCCGAGTGCGACGACAAAGCCGAGACGCCGAGGCGACCGCCGTTCTGCTCGCAAGCCGTCTCGATGGCTTGCCGCCGAGCCGGAGCGGATCCGGTTCCAAATCTGGCCGACCGGTTGACCGAGCCGGCCGACCTGAGCCGTAGCCCGTTCTTCGCGTACCGTTTCACTCTGACCTGGGAAGCCGAGTAGCGACGTTCGTCGGGAGCCATCGCAATGCTGAAAGACAAGATCGTCTTCTCGTGTCGTTGCGGCCGGAGGCTGACAGCCCTCGTTGGCCGAAATCCACCGACCATCCGTTTCCAAGATCACGGTCGGCGAATGCGGAACCATCGGTGTCCGACGCCCGGTTGCGGGCACGATTACAGCCGGATCACGGCCGAGGAGTTCAAGGAACAGGTGTTTGCTGGGTTCTGAAACGCTCTTAGGAGAAACACAATGCTGCGCGTATCTTCGACCTTACTGGTGTTGGCCCTCTCGACGGCTGCTGCCGTGGCGCAACCGGTGCTCTTGGACTTCTACGCCGACTGGTGTCAGCCCTGCCAGTCGATGGCGGCCACGGTCGATCAGTTGGCCGCCGAGGGCTATGCAGTCCGGCGGGTGAACGTCGCCGAGCGGCGGGACCTGGCCGAACAGTTCGGCGTGCAATCGATCCCGTGCTTTGTTTGGATCGACTCTGGCCGGGAAGTGGACCGCGTCACGGGTGTCACGACGATCGAGCGGCTAAGGTTTCGCTCGAAAGAGTCGAAGCCGGCTTCCGTTGCGAACGAACGGACGCGAGAGAAGACCAAGACGAAAACACCGACCCCAGCCTGGCGTTACGAGCGGCCCGAAGGCGTTCGCAAGACGGTCGTACGGGTCGAATGCGACTCGCAAGACGGTCGCGTCAAGGGGAGCGGTGTCGTCGTGCGGTATGGCAACCGTATTGTGGTCCTGACGGCTCGACACGTGGTTCGGAGCGCGACGACCGTTCGCGTCAAGACGCATACGGGCCGCGCGGTCCGATGCCGCGTGCTGGTCGCGGACGAGAAGTGGGACTGCGCCATTCTTGCGCCGACGGCTTCGCTGGATGTCGAGCCGGCCGAGTTGGAGTTCGGCGTCGCGGCCACGATGGCCGAGGGCGATCGTTTCGAGTCGTGCGGCTACGGGCCCGACGATCGGCTGGCCGCCAACACGGGCTTGTTCGTCGGCTACCGACGATCGGGCGCCGATGCGGCGCACGGGCCGGACGATTGGTTCATCATCTCGGGGCACGCCCGACCGGGGGACAGCGGCGGACCGGTCTTCAGCGCGCGCGGCCGCGTGGTCGGCGTTCTCTGGGGCACCGATGGCGAGCAGGTCGCCTGCGTCCAGGCCGGCCGGCTCCACGTGGCGCTCGCCGACTCGATGCGGCAGTTTCACGAGCAGGCTTGCGACGGGCGTTGTCCGACCTCGCCCATGCCGGGCCCCGTGCCGGAGGCCTACGACACGGAATCGAGCAAAGAACGCGACCCCGCGTTGGCGTGGCGGCGGAAGATTGAAGAGCAAGAGCGATCGACGGCCGTCGCTTTGGGCCGGATCGACTCCAAGCTCGACGCCCTCGGCCGACAGCCACAGGTCGCTTCGCCCGCCAGCCAGCCCGACCCTCGCATCGAGGAGGCGTTGCGGCAAGCGCAGGAGGCCAACGCCAAGCTCGACGCGCTCGGCAAGCTGTTTTCGGACCGGGAGAAGTCCACGGCCGAGAAGACTAGCGAGCGTGCCACTTTGCGAGAACGGATTCACGAGAAGGCCGAGGACATTAAGGAGCGGCTTGACGGGGTGCTCGACAGCCCGTTCGCCAAGCATCTGGCCGCGATCCTCGGCATCGTCTTTGTGATCGGCATCGGCACCTGGATCGCAATTTCACAGCACCGCAAGGCCGGCACGAAAACACTCGTCGAAAAGGGGACGGATGCCTTGGCCACAGCCACGGCCGGCACACCGATCGGCACGGTCACAAACCTGCTCGACAAAGCGGTTGACAACCTTGGGCAACGCCTGCGCGACCTCGATGCCAAGATCGACTCGAAGGTCCAGGCCGTCCAGCAGCAGGTGACGCAAACGGCGCTCGCAACGCCGACGGCCGCCACGTCATCGACGCCAACAACCCAATCGTAGACGATGGATTGCCGCAACTCACTGCTGAGGACACGCATCATGACCGCCAACGACAACGTGGCCATTGAATCGCTCCGTCAAGAACTCCACGAGTACCATGTGGACGTGCAGCGGCTCATCCAGCGCTGCGAGTCCTGCCGCGCGAACGTCGAATGCCTGACGGCCGACATCTACGGATTGCCCGGCAACAAGGAAGCTAACCCGGGCCTGATGGGCGAGGTCGCCGACCTGCGGAGGAGCCGTCGAACGATGCTTCTTGCCGTTCGCGGCGCTTGGGCCCTGCTGACCGCTCTGGCCGGCGCGGTCGGAACGGCGCTGGCCAAGAAGCTGCTGTAGTCCGAGGTCGGAGAGCAGAGCGAATGCCGTCGCCGGTTGCCAAATCCCAAAATCCTCAAGCCCCACCCACCATGTTCGTCCGCGATCGAGTCGTCGATTTTCGCCGAGTGAAGGCGAGTGAGCTGCGGCCGCATCCAAAGAACTGGCGGACCCATCCGCCCGCTCAACGGGATGCGCTGCGAGGCATTCTGGCCGAGATCGGCTACGCCGGCGCGTTGCTGGCTCGAACCCTGCCCGATGGCTCGCTGGAGCTGATCGACGGGCATCTCCGCGCCGAGACGACGCCGGACAGCAAGGTGCCCGTGCTGATCCTCGATCTGGACGACCGCGAGGCGGCCAAGCTCCTGACGTTGCACGATCCGCTGGCCGCGATGGCCGAAAGCAACGAGGAGACGCTCGCCGAGTTGCTCGACCAGGTGGAAACGGAGAACGCGGCGGTCGCCAGCGTGCTGAACGGTCTGCTGAACGCCGACAGGCCACCAAGCGAACCGGGCGAACCGAAGGACACGACCGACGTGGCGGCCGACAGGCAAGACGCGTCCCTCGACATGCTGCCCGAGGCGTATCAGGTCGTTGTCGAGTGCCGCGATGAGTCGCAACAGCGGCTCGTCTTCGAGCGACTGACCGGCGAGGGATATTGTTGCAGGTTGCTGATGCTTTGAACCAGTGGGTTCGCATCGCCCTGTCTTGCGTCTTCGCTCGGCAAGCTGGCCGAGGACTTCGCCGACCGCGGTTTCCGCTACTATTGAGCACCCGAGCCCCGTTGCACCAGTGATGCGGCCCCTCGATATCGAAGTCACCTGTCCCGTATTTGATTCATTCCGCGTTCAACAGATCGCCGGGATGTTCGATGCGCCGTTGGCCCAACGGGCGTCGCAACGGTTCCATATCGATCTGCCGGACGGGATCGTCGAGGACGATGCTGATTCGGCCCACGACGCGGCGCGCCGCGACAGCCAGCCGCCGAGAGCGTGGAAACTGGGGCTCGTCGTCGGCCCCTCGGGCAGCGGCAAAAGCACGATGGCTCGCGCCATGTTCGGCGATCGGGTTTGCCGACCCAGCGCGTGGCCCGACGATCGGGCCGTCATCGACGGGTTCGGCCCCCGGCCGGTCAAAGAGGTCACGCGGCTGCTCACGGCCGTCGGCTTTTCATCGCCGCCCAGTTGGGTCAAACCGTATCACGTTCTCAGCACGGGCGAGCAGTTCCGCTGCGATTTGGCCCGGGCGCTGGCGACCGATCGCGGCGAAACGGAATCCGAAAACGATGAACTGCTCGACGCCGGGGCTGCTGCCGAAAAGCCTCCGCTGGTCGTCTTCGACGAGTTCACAAGCGTCGTCGACCGAAACGTCGCTCGCGTAGTGTCGGCCGCCGTGGCCCAGGGAATTCGGGCGGGCCGGATCGCGCGACGGCTGGTCGCCGTGACATGCCACTACGATGTGACCGAGTGGCTCGCTCCCGACTGGGTCATCGACATGGCCACGTCCACGTTCTCATGGAGGTGTCTTCAGCGACCGCCAATCCAGCTTGAGATCTTTCGTTGCCGGCGTCGTGCGTGGCGATTGTTTGCGTGTCATCACTATCTGAGCGGCGCGTTGGCCCAGTATGCCCGCTGCTTCATGGCGACCTGGCAGGGCGAGCCCGTGGCGTTTTGCGCCAGCGTTTCGCTGATTGGCCGCAAGAATCGCTGGCGCATCAGCCGCATCGTCACGCGGCCCGACTATCAGGGCGTCGGCATCGGCATGTCCGTCGTCGAGGCCGTGGCCGAGCTGCACGTTCAGGAGGGGCATCGCGTGAACGTGACGGCCAGCCATCCGGCTCTCTTGGCGCACTGCCGCCGCTCGCCTCGCTGGCGATTGGTCAACGTTCGGAAGACGGGCTCTCGCAATACTCGGAACTTCATTCACAACTACCGAGGCTCGACCGGTCGCGCCGTCGCCTCATTCGAGTTTCTCCGCTAGCGGTCCGACATCGCGGCCGTGTTGGGCGGCACGGACGACGCTATTTCCAACTCGTTGGCTGCCTGGAACAGACTTGACAACACGTCCCACACACTGTGTCGGCGGATCGCCGTCAGGCCGCGGGAGGCCATCCATGTCAAAACGCAGTCGCTCGCTGGTCCTCGACGAAGCCAAACAGCGCGAAATCGCCGCCATCGTCAGCCTTGGTTGCAGCCAAGCCACGGCGGCCCGCTACGTCGGCTGCGCCCCGTCGACCATCACGCGAACCGCGCGGCGCGACCCGGCGTTCGCCGAGCGGCTTGGGCGAGCCCGAAGCAACGCCGAGATGGGCTTCGTCAAGAACATTCGCGATGCCGCGAGCAAGGAGCAATACTGGCGGGCCGCGGCCTGGGCGCTCGAACGCTTTTTCCCCGACGAATATGCCCAGCGTCAACCGGGCGCCATCACGGCCGACGAACTCGCGCAGATCCTGCGCCGTTTCGCCGAAATGATCATGGCGCAGGTGCCGGTCGGCCGCTACCGCAAGAGCATCGTCAAGGGCGTCGAGTCCTTTCTGCAGGGGTTGGGCCAGAATGTCGGCAACGAGCGGCTGATCGCGGAAAAGGCCGCCACACCGCGCAACGCGACCAAGAGAACGAGCCCATGAACGCCGGCGAACAGCCGCTGACGGATTGGACTTTGCCCGTGGGTCGGCTGGCGCCGATCGCCAGAGCGCTCGGCGTCGAGTTGGCGCGATGTCACGGCGCTGCGCGTCGCGCGGCCCGCCAAACCGGCGTGGGCGTCGATTTGCTCGCGTGGGGTCGCCAGTATCTGCCGCGGCATTTGTCGCGACCGCCTTCGCTCATGCATCGCTGGCTCGCCCGGCAGCTCGACGCGGCCCAAACGATGCGAGGCACGAAGCTCAACGTGCTCGGCCCGCGCGGCGGGGCCAAATCGACCCTCGGGACGCTCTCCTTGCCCCTTCGAGCCGCGCTAGAGGGCACGGAACCCTACATCTGGATTGTCTCGGACACCAAGCACCAAGCCTGTGCCCACCTGGAGAACATCAAGGCCGAGCTGCTCGACAACGGCCGCTTGGCGCGCGACTATCCGGAGGCCATTGGACGCGGCATGAGCTGCCGGAGCAACCTCATCGTGTTCCGCAACGGCGCCACGATCGAGGCGCTGGGCACGGGCCAGCGGATTCGAGGCCGCCGCCGTCGCGAGCACCGACCCACGCTGATCGTCTGCGACGATCTGCAGAACGACGGCCACATTCGTTCGGCATTGCAGCGCGACCACTCGCGCAGTTGGTTTCACGGTGCGCTGATGAAGGCCGGCACGGCCAAGACCAACGTCGTCAACCTGGCCACGGCCTTGCACCGCGAGGCCCTGGCCCTCGAGTTGCACCAGACGCCGGGCTGGACCTCGCGCATCTTCAAGGCGATCGTTCGGTGGCCGACCCATATGTCGCTGTGGGAGGAATGGGAGGCCATCTACACGAGCCCGTCTCACGGCGGCCGCAAGACGGCCGCGCGCACGTTCTACGACGCGCATCGCGCGGCGATGGACCTTGGCGCCGCCGTCCTGTGGCCGGAAGAAGAAGACCTTTACGCGCTCATGTGCATGAGGGCCGAAAGCGGACGAACGGCCTTCGAACGGGAAAAGCAGAACTCGCCGTTGAACCCCGACCAGTGCGAATGGCCCGAGTCGTATTTCGACGACGGCGTCTGGTTCGAGCAGTGGCCGGCGACGCTTGCGATCAAGACGATGGCCTTGGACCCGAGCAAGGGGAGCGACGCGCGTCGCGGCGATTACTCGGCGCTGGTGGCCGTGGGCGTCGACCGCCAAGGAACGTTATACGTCGAGGCCGATCTGGCGCGACGTCCGACAACGGAGATGGTTGCCGCCGGGACGGAGTGGTTTTGCCGATTTCGCCCCGATGCGTTCGGCGTCGAGGCGAACCAGTTTCAGGACTTGCTGGCCGTCGAATTCGAGGCCCAGTTTCGCCGCCAGGGCATTTTGGCCTCGCGTCCATTGGCCATCGACAACCGCACGTCGAAACAGGTTCGGATTCGCCGGCTGGGGCCGTATCTGTCGTCGCGCCGCATCCGTTTTCGGCTGAATAGCCCCGGCACGCGCCTGCTGGTCGAGCAGCTCCGCGAGTTCCCTGCCGCCGACCACGACGACGGCCCGGACGCCCTGGAGATGGCAATCCGGTTGGCCCAGGACATCTGTCATGGGCATCGGTTCGACGACGGACTGGGGCGTCGCCTTCCGGTCGGCTGACGTTTGGGGCGTCTTGCACTCACGGGATTGCTGCTGGCATCTCGGAGAGGGCGGAGTCGGTCGGCTCGACCGGGGCGGCAGCCGACTCGGCGCAAGGCTCCGAGCGGTGCGTTTCGAGCCGATTGCGCCCAGCCTCTTTGGCCCGATACAGCGCCTCGTCGGCCCTTTGGATCAGCGCCTCGGGCGACTCCAGGCCGCGTGAATCGGCGATGCCGAAGCTGGCCGTAATCTGAGCCAACCCGTTGTGCACGACCACGCACGACTTTTCGATCTTACGGCGACACCGCTCGGCCAAATGGGCCGCGTTCTCAGCAATCTCGTCGGGAACGACGATGGCCAGTTCCTCGCCGCCATAGCGGGCGGGCAGATCCGTTTGGCGGCATTGGCCAGCCAGCGCAGCGGCCGTTTCTTGCAGCAGCTTGTCGCCCACTTGGTGGCCAAAACGGTCGTTGATGTCTTTGAAATGATCGAGGTCGGCCATGATGAACGACATCTGCCCTCCGTGGCGTTCGATGCGCGCCCACTCGATCCGCATGCGTTCCATGAGGGCCCGACGGTTTGGCAAACCGGTGAGCGGGTCGATATGGGCATGCTCGATCAGCAAGTCCTGCAAGTGCTTCGTTCGCAAAGCGGCTCGCACGCGAGCACGCAACTCGAAGGCGTCGAACGGTTTGACCACATAGTCGACGGCGCCCAGGTCGAGCCCGAGCACCTTGTCCTCCGGCGTAATGGAACCCGAGAGGAACAGGACCGGGATCATGCACAATTCGGCGTCCGCCTTCAAGGCGCGGCACACGTCAAAGCCCGACATGTCCGGCATATCGACATCCAAAAGGATCAGGTCGGGCATTTCTTCGCGGGCCGTTTCCAGCCCCACGGCACCTCCCTCGGCGCACACCACGTCAAGCTCTTCCTTGGCCAGCCTGGCTTTTGCCACCAGCAACGCATCGGGACTGTCGTCGATAATCAGAACTTTCATCGAGTCTCTCCTGCCGAGACCGGAATCTCGTAGCCTTGTTGGATTAATTGTGACAAGTTGGCGACGACTTCCAGCAGTTCGCTGGCCATCGCCGGATCGCGCCGCTTGGCGGCCTCCTCGAGCGCTTTGCAGGCGTCTGTCAGGGAAGGATAGCCATAGCAGCCGCCCGCCCCCTTGAGTTGATGCGCCTGCCGTTGAAGGTCTTCGTAACGTTTGTCCGCATACGCTTGACGCATCGCGTCCACATATCCAGCGAGTCGGCCGACGAACCCTCCGAGAATACCCGCCACTTCCGGATCGTCGAGTAATTGGGAAACAATGGGGCGGCCTTGCGGCGCCGATGCGGGGGCGGCCGGCGGCTGGGCCGCCAGCTCTTTGCCGGCATACGAGGCGATGCAGCCAATCAGCCGCACGCGATCAATCGGCTTCGTCAAGTGTTCGTTGCAGCCCACCGCTAGGCAGCGATCGGTGTCGCTGACCAACACGCTGGCCGTGAGGGCGAGAATCGGCTTCTCATAGCCGCGATCACGGAGGATGCGTGTGGCCTCGTAGCCGTCGAGCACCGGCATGTTCATATCCATCAAGACGATGTCAAACTGCTCGGCCATCAATCGGTTGACGGCCTCTTGCCCGTTTTCAACCGTCTCGACCGTGGCGCCGACGGACCGGAGGACAATCTGAATCAGCTCTCGGTTGTCGTAACCGTCCTCGGCCAGAAGGATTCGCACGCCCGACAGCACCTTGTCGGTCAGAGATACGGCGTCGGCAGCCGTCTGCTCTTGGATTTCGCCAGGATTGGCAATCATTGCAATGCCGTCGAGGTTGCCAGTCGGAACGGTGATTGTGAACGTGCTGCCTTCTCCCCAGACGCTGGTGGCCGTCAACTGGCCGCCCAGCAGCTCGACGATGTGTCGTGAAATGGCAAGCCCAAGACCGCTGCCGCCGAATCGGCGAGACACGGACGAATCGGCCTGGACGAAGGGTTGGAACAACTGGGACAGGACATCGGGCTGAACGCCGATGCCACTGTCGATCACGTCAAATCGAACGGCGGGCCTCCCGTCGCGCCACGCCTTGAGAAATTCGACCTTGATCCGAACGCCGCCATGTTCCGTGAATTTCACCGCGTTGCCGACAAGGTTGACCAGCGCCTGCCGGAGCCGGACCTCGTCAGTCAGAATCGTCTCGGGCAATTCACCGACGTAATCGAGGGCGAGCGACAGTCCTCGCTGCAGAGCGCGGGGGCGAACCACCGAAGCCACATCGGCCGCCAAAGCGACCACGTTGCACCATCGAGATTCGATGGTCAACTTGCCGGCCTCGACCTTCGAGAGATCGAGGATGTCATTGATCAGTCCGAGCAGATACTCGCCGTTGCGGCGGATCACGGCCAAAAAGTTGTTGCGGCTGCTTTCGCTGATGGTCGAGTCCGTCAGCAGTTCGGCATAGCCGAGGATGGCCGTCATGGGCGTGCGGATTTCATGGCTCATATTGGCCAGGAACCGACTCTTGGCCTCCGTGGCCGCCTCGGCAGCCTCCTTGGCGCGGCGCAACTCGTCTTCAAGCCGCTTGTGCTCGGTGACATCGCGGCCTTCCGGGATCAGCCATATGACATCGCCTGCCTCATTCTTAACGGGCACGATGGAAAAATCGAACCAATGGAGCGAGCCATCGGCCGCTGGATGCGTCACATCCATGCGAATGACCTCTCCGCGCGCGGCCCGGGGCAGGGCCTCCTGCAATATCTTCTGCAATTCGGGAGAGTGAGTCCACCACGGACACTTCCAGAAGGGTTTGTTGATCACGCTGGCTTCGGTCGTGCCAGGAAGTTCCAAGGCGGTCCGATTGACCTTTTTGACGATTCCATCAGGAGTCAGGATTCCTGCGAAGTGGAGACTCTGATTCAAAATGGCTTGCGCCTGATGCTCGCTTTCACGCAGCGCAATGTCCATTTGCTTGCGTTCGGAGATGTCTCGGGTGATGCCTTGCGTGCCGACGATCTCGCCATGCTCGTCATAGATTCCGGAATACGACGTCTCGCTCCAGATCACCGAGCCGTCCTTGCGGATCAGCTCGACTTCCATGCTGCCGCCTGGAATGCGGTGGCCCGATTTTGCCGCCGCCACGTTGCTGTCGATGAGCCGCTTCACCCTGGGCAGTTGCGACGGGACGACGAGTTGCGCAAGGTCCCATGGGGCTTTGTCGTCCCATGGGTAACCGAGCACCTTCTCCACCGACGGACTCATGTAGGTAAGCCGGCCGAAAAGGTCCATCGTCCAGATGACGTCGGGAACGTTTTCGGCGAAGAGCCGGTGACGCCGCTCGCTGGCCCGGAGTGATTCGGCCGCCATGTCCTCCAAGATGACTCTGGCGGTAATTTCCGCCAGACTGGACAGGAAGGCGTCGTCGATGGCCGACACGGGATGCTTAGCCAACACGGCGAAGACGCCGGTAGCCTCGCCATCGGAGTCTCGCAGCTTATAGCCGGCAAAGGCAACCAGGCCGTTTTCTTTCGCCCATTGGCGGTTGTAAATTTTTGGGTTGGTGACAACTTCGTTCGTGAGATATTTCTTTTCCTGCCCGGTGGCGATTTCTCCAACCACGTAGCGACCGAGCGGAACGCGGTCGTAATCCCCCGGGCGGCCGATGCAGAGCCCGGAACCGGCCAGCAGATGCAGACACCGCGCGCGGCTGGCGCAGCGATGATCGTCGTCGACGGTTTGGGCGTGCAGACACCCGTCGCAACGATCGCTCGGCCGAATGGCCCACACCTTGCACACATCGAGGTCCACCAACTCGATGGCCACGTCCGTGATCTTTTTCAGCTTGTCCGTCAGCGATCCCGGCAACAGCAATTCTTCTTGCAGGCGGTTGACCCATTCGAGCCGTCGCAAGGATTGCGCTTGCGCCTGCTCGGCCTCCTTGCGTTTGGTGATGTCGCGCGTGACGCCCTGAACGGCCACGCACTTGCCTGACTCATCATACATGGGGCTCAGGGTGACCTCCCCCCAGCCGGTCGAGCCGTCCTTCCGAACCTTCTCGATCTCGACCATCGCCGGCTTCCCCGCGATCCCGGCATCGACGGCCGCGCGGAGCTGGGCCAGATTTTTTCGACATTCGGCGGCCGAGGCGGGCGTCAGCATCTCATCGATGGTCATCTGCATGCCCTCTTCCGGCGTGTAGCCCATCGCTTCCTTAATGGAAGGACTCAAATAGGTGTAACGGCCGGTGAAGTCCATTGTCCAAATGACGTCCGTCACGTTCTCGGCAAACAGCCGATGACGCCGTTCGCTTTCACGCATGATTGCTTCGGCCCGCTCCCGATCGGCGATTTCGCCGGTCAGTTGACGGTTTGCGGCGGCCAGTTCGCCGGCCAGTCGCGTCGTCACCGCCGCACGCTTGGCCATGCCGGCAAGGTACGCCGCCAACATGGCGATCAAAAGAAAACAGGCGGCCGCGGCGATCCAGGGATACCAACTCAGATTGCCGTCGATCGTTTCAGAGGGCATGGTTGCGACGACCGTCCAACGCCTGCCTGCCGCGTTGATCGCGCGTCGGTAACGGAAGCCAGCGAGTTGCGCACCCGTCTCCTCGCCGGGCGCCACATGAATGTCCGGACGGCTCTCATAGAGGAGTTGCGGCTGGCTTGGATCCGTCGTGTCGAACAGGTGGATGTCGATGCCCGCCGCCACGAAACCGGCAAAGCTCTCTTCAACGATGCCGGACAGTCGCAGGACGCCAACGACAAAGCCGGCCAAATGCTCGCGTCGCAAACGAACGGACTTTGCCTCGTGCCCGCCTCGATAGACGGGGGCGAAGAGCCGCATGCCGAGCTGTTCACTCGACTCGTTGGGCAACCGGATCGTCGGCGTGACGGTCTGCCGCCCGGTGTCGCAAGCGCGGCGCATGGTCGCGCGGCATACGGGATCCGAACCGAGATCAAAACCGATGGCCGCTACGTTGGCGCTCGTCGGCTCGACAAACACAATTGGAAAGTACGCATCGCGCCCTCGAGCCGGCGAGGCGCGACCGCCGTCGTCGTATTGCGTTATCCTGAAATCGGGAAAGCCTTCATGCGCTCTCGCCTTCTCAAACTCCGCGAGCGTGGAAGCGGGGACGCGAGGCGCCCACTGCAAGGCGCGAACGCTCGGACGCGTTCCAAGCCGACTGACAAATGTCTTGAACTGTTGGCGATCGATGTTGGACGAGCTTGCGTAAAGCGACTCGAGCGATCTGACCTCGGCAATGGCCAGATCGAGCATCTTTTGAATCGCGGCGACATGATCGTTGCAGCAGTCTCCAAACTCCTTGCGAACCTGTTCGAGCTCGCGCAATCGGAGTCCGAAGAACACGGCGGCAGACGCCGTCAGCCCGACCAGCAATACGAAAGCCGCGACTCCGTACTGCCAGGAGCGGCTCCAGCTGCCACGAAGCCGGAGAATCGTTCTTGCCTCATCGCTGCCCATCGATGGACCTCCTCAACGCCGAAGGGTGACTCCCAGAGTCGCTCGGCCCAAGGACCGCGGCGTCTACCTCTACAGGGCGTCTGCGGAAATATAGGTCCTACTACTTTCCATGATGAGCCGCAGCCGTCTTCGCCCAGGGATGGTAGATTTTTCCGCAGTCGCGTCGGGCGTTCGATCGGCATGGACCGATGAGGCGGCTGATGTTGGTGCGCACCGATGCCGTCCCAGTTCGATGGGCCCCCCCAGGCCGCAAGAGTTTGACGCCAGGTCGCTTGCCCAGTTTTCCAGGCCACCTGCGGCCACCGCGCCAACCACGTCTTGGGCAAGATAACATCAAGCGTCCCTGCTGGTTTGCCGATAAGGTGTGCCGGCGTTGGTCTGTGTTCACGGATCGACGGCCCCGTGGCTTCTGCAGGGGGGAAACCTGTTGGGAGCCGATTCATGCTGGCTCGACGTTCTCCCATCGTAGCGTTATCACGACAACGCTATTTTCTGTCGACATTTGGCCTCGCCCTGGCGTGGAGCGCGTTTCTGAGCGCGGCCCCCGCCCGAGCTGAAACCGATCTGGCTGCGGCCGCTCCTTGGCAGGTCCCGCCGGAAGTCCGCGCGACCGGTGAACCGTCCCGAATGTCGGACGATGTCGAAGACGCGGCCTCAAGTCCCGAGGACGATAGCTGCGGCAGTTGCTGCGACCTGGGCCCCTGCTACATGCCATGCAGATTTTGGTTCCGCGGCGAATATCTGGCGATGTGGGGGAAATCGGTCCACCTGCCGGCCATGGCCGCCAACGACCTCGAAGGAACCAACGTCGTTTTCGGCAATCAGACTGTCGATCAAGGACTCCGCTCGGGCGCTCGCTTTTCCCTCGGCTGCTGGCTCACCCAAGAACAGAATGCCGGGTTCGAGGTCACCTATTTGTTCCTGGGCGCCGCCGGCAAGACGTTCACGCAGGACAGCTCCCAATACTCGATCCTAACGCGACCGTATTACGATGCCGAGACCTTCAGTTCGTCCAGCCTTGTTCTGGCAAACCCCGACGAGCAAACCGGCTCGCTCTCGACCAAGATCCGCAGCGAGCTCCAGTCCCTCGAAGCCTCATACCGGCACGTCCTGTTCCAGCAGGGGACCGAGCAGATCGATGGGCTAATCGGCTACCGCTACGGCCGCCTCGCCGAGGGCTTGGCCATCGACGGCAGCACCACCATTATCGATCTGTCGCCCTTCGCCAGCGGCACAGTCATCGCCACTGCCGATCTGTTCAACACGAACAACGAGTTCAACGGCGGCCAACTGGGCATCGTGGCCAAGAGCCGTCATTGCCGTTGGACGCTCGAAGTGCTGGGCAAGCTCGCCATGGGAAGCATGCATTCGACCTCGACCGTCAGCGGCAGCACCACCGTAACGCCACCCACCGGCTCGCCGACGGTCACGTCCGGCGGCTTCTACGCCCTGGGAACCAACTCGGGCAATTTCGACCGCACAGGTTTCGCCGTGATGCCCGAAGTGGGCCTGAACCTCGGCTACGACCTGACGCCGCGCCTCAAGGCGACCTGCGGCTACAACTTCCTTTACCTGAGCCGTGTGGTCCGGCCGGCCGATCAGTTGGACACCAATCTGAACGCCACCCAGTTCTCCGGCGGCACACTGTCCGGCTACCCCGCGCCCGAAGCCAAGTTCGTGCTGAGCGACTACTGGGCGCAAGGGCTGACCGCGGGGCTGGAATGCCGGTTCTAGTAGCAGCCCCCCGGTTCCTCCAGGTGCGGAATGCGCTCACGGAACGTCGCCGCGAATTACGCAACCGGAAGTGTCGGCAAAAACGGAAAAGCTTGCCTAATTGATAAAGTCTCCAGGCCGGGCCGGTCGAAGACACAGAGGCGACTAAAGAGTGGGGGGGACTGGGGCAATCGCGTCTTCCCCGGGCGAAAGCATTTGCCTTTCACCGGGGAGACGCCTTTTCGATGACGGCGCTCGCGACGTGCCGCCACGTTCTCCCCCGCTAAAGGTTTGGCGACCCGGGGGGAGGCTTCGATGCTCAGCGCGGCCGGCTTTATGGCTCTGTGGATCTTGGCGGCGTCGCCCGATGGGACGACGATCCGTTTTGGCAGCCAAAGCAGCCCCGTCCAACGAACGGCCTACGAGCAACAAACGCCGGCCGACGCAGACGACGACGTAGCGCCCGTCCCACCGCCGAAACGTTCCCCGCGCGACCCAGCATCCGATGACAACGCGGCCACCGGCGAGGGCATCCCCGGCTTGGAATCGCCGCCCGAGCCGGTTCAGGCGGCGCCCAAGGATCCACCGAAATCGGCCCGTCCCAAGGCGGCCACGGAATTTGCCAAGCCCGCGAAGGAACCGAAAAGGCCGGCCGATGCCGCGCCGAAGTCCACGGAGCGCCCGGTTCAGCCTCCCAGGGACCAACCAAAACCGCGACGCGAGAGCCCGACGGCGAAGACACACGACGCAACGCCTCGACGGTTGCCAGAAGTGCTGGACTCGGACGTTGCGCCGAAGCGCGCCGACGCCCCGCATCCGACGATCTCGGCCAACGACGATTTCGACGCGGACCCCTATGCGCGGCGTCCCCTGATGACCTCCGGCCCGTGCGTTCCGCGAGGACGGCTCCGCACGTGGCTCGACGGAATCGATGTCGAGGGCTGGATCGATCAGGGCGCCACGATCAACACGCTGAGCCCGAGGAACCGAAGCAACGGCCCCGTCGGCTTCAACAACCGCTCGAACGATTATCAGCTCAATCAGCTCTATGGGCGGCTGAAGCGCGACATCGACATCGAGGCCGACCGCTGGCAACTGGGCGGCCGCGTCGATTTCCTCTACGGCACGGACTCCGTCGACACCGAAGCCCGCGGCCTGGAGACGTTCGGCGACTTCTCGCCAAAGTGGAACTCGCAGCAACTCGGCGCGGCGTTACCGCAGTGCTATGTGGAAGCTTACTGTCCGTGGGGCGCCGGCCTCGACATCAAGCTGGGCCACTTCTACTCGATGTTCGGCTATGAAAGCGTCGCCGCGCCCGACAACTTCTTCTACTCGCATTCCTACGACTTCGAGTACGGCGAGCCCCACTCGTACACCGGGTTCATGACCGAGACGAAGCTCGGCGAGTTCACCATCCAAGCCGGCATGACGCGCGGCTGGGACAACTGGGAGGACAACAACAACGATCTGGGCGTCTCGGGCGGCATCGGCTGGACGAGCTGCAATCGGCGGACGAGCATCGCTGTCAACGCGGCCGCCAGCCGCGAACAATCGGACCCGAGCACGAACCTCCGCGCGCTCTACAGCCTCGTGATCCAGCAGAAGTTCGGCAGCCGCTGGCAGTACGTCTTCCAGACCGACTACGGCGACGAACCCGGGGCGGGCCCCAATGGCTCGCTGGCCCAGTGGTACGGTATCGACCAGTATCTTTTTTACACGATCAGCGACACGTGGAAAGCCGGCTTGCGGTTCGAGTGGTTCTACGACGAGGGGGGCTCGCGCGTCCGCGTGGACGACCTTCCGACGCTCCAGACCGGCACGTACTACGAGCTGACGACCGGCCTCAATTGGACGCCGAACCGCCACGTCCTCGTGCGGCCCGAATTCCGCTGGGATTTTACCGGCACGCCCGGCTTCTATCCCTTTGGCGACGGCACGCGATCGAACCAAGTCCTCGTCGACTGCGACGTGGTGCTGAGGTTCTAGACGGCCCTCTCAGACGTGCCGGGGTTTGGGCTCGCCCGCTGCCGACGGCAGGCGCTCTACAGCCCGGCTTCATCCGACGCCGGCCCCGTGATACAGACGGCCATGCGGCCCTGCCAGACCCCGGGGCGGCCAACGTACTTAGGTTGGCCGGCGACCGACACCTGGGCAGGACCGTCGGCGTCGGTTTCCGTCGCAAGAATGTCTCCGAGGCGAAGCCCGTGAAGTTCGTCCTCGCTGATCGCGGTCGTGGCCAACGTGACGTGGACCTCGACCGATGGCGTGCCCGGGGCTTCCGCTGGGTTGCCGATCGCAACGCCAGATTCATTGCGGTCCGTCGCGTCTTCCCTCAGCCGTTTGACGAATCGACAGGGCAAGCACAGCCGCAGGACCCCTTGTCGGCGTCCCAGAGTCACTCGATACCGGACCAGCATCACCATCTCGTCGGACGGCAAGGCCCTCAGCAGCCGAGGGTTCGCCTCGACGCCGACGACGCTCAGCGTGCGTTCCACCTCTCCGCCGAACGTTTCGCCAAATCGGTCGAGCACGACGCGGACGATGCGGCCGGCCAGCGACAGCTCGATGTCGCTCAACGGGCGGCACGGGGCCGGCTCGTCGTCCAGACCGCCGCCAAGCAGGCGGTCGATCATCGGATAGAGCAACGCCGGCTCGACGGCCAGCATGAAACAGTCGCCCGGCGGATCGCACTGGAGCAGATTGAAATACGTCGGCAGTTCGAGCCCGCCCAGAAACTCGCCGTACGAGATCCGGTCGATGCCGGCCAGCGCCACTTCCAGTTCGCCGCGCAACAAGGCCGCGAGCGAAGCGGTCAGTTCGCCGGCCAACTCGGAACAGGAGTCCAACAGTGCGCTCATAGGTTGTTGACTCGCGATTCGGCCAGGCCGCCCGTGGCCTTGAAAAAGAACATCGCCTGGCGGACGGCGGCGACATCATGAACACGAATGATTTGCACACCCTGTCGAGCCAACGACAGTGCAACGCCGATGGTGCCGGCCGTTCGGTCAAGCGGCTCGAGCGGCAGCGAAACGGGCGGCGTTCGTGCGAAGGAGTCTGTCGCTTCGGCAGGCTCGCCGTCTTCCGTGTTGGCGCCGTCGGCGGCGAGGTCTTCCATGCCGGTCGCGTAAGGAAGGGCCAGGAAACGCTTGCGCGAATGGCCGATCAGGACCGGGCAGCCGAGCGCGTGCAATCGCCAAGCGTTGGCCAGCAGTTCGAGATTGTGCGCGGTCGTCTTGCCGAAGCCGATGCCTGGGTCGAGGGCGATCCGATCTTGGGCAACGCCGGCGGCCGTCGCCGCATCGCGACGTTCTCGCAGATACTCGGCCACTTCGGCCACGACATCGGCGTAGACCGGCTTGCGCTGCATGGTTTTCGGCGTGCCTTGCATGTGCATGATGCAAACACCGCAGCCGGAGTCGGCCGCCAGCGGAAGCATGGCCGGGTCGGCTGACAGGGCCGTGATGTCGTTGATGATCTCGGCGCCGGCGTGCAAAGCATGTCGGGCCACGAGCGCCCTCGACGTATCCACCGAGACGGGCACGCCCGACTGCTGGCAAAGCGCGCCGAGCACGGGCATAACGCGACGTAATTCTTCCTGAACGCCAACCGGCGAGGAACCGGGCTGGGTGCTTTCGCCGCCGATGTCCAGCAGGTCGGCCCCTTCGGCCACCAGCCGCAGGCCATGCTCGACCGCTTGGTCGGCGTCCAGAAAACGCCCGCCGTCGGAGAAGCTGTCCGGCGTGACGTTGACAATGCCCATCAGAAGTGGCGCATCGCCGAACTCCAGCACACGTGTTCGGAGCCTCCAGTGGCCGGCGGATGGATGGGCAAAAGGCGACATTGCATTCGGTGCGAAGCCGCAAACGGCTCGACTTGAACTGCAGGCTCTCGGCGGTTGCCCGCTACCAAGGGTTCTCCATCAGTCCGACGATCTCGCGAGCAATCCGAGTGATGGCTTGCTGTTGGGCCGTGGCGGTCGATTGGCCCACCTCAGGCACGAGATTGCCGCCTCCGGTAACCTCGACCAATTCGTCCGGCATGGGGACATCGCGGTTTTCACGCAGCGATCGCCCACGCCGATCGACCCAAGCGACCTGAACCGTCATGCCGACCTGGACCTCGCGAGCGTTGCCGCTGAGGTCCGGCACCAGCACGGTTTTGCGCTCGCTGGTGATCCGGCCGGTGAGCACGCTATCGGCATTGGCTTCGCTGACCACCTTGAAGGGCGTCGTCGCTTCGATTTCCTTGACGACGGCCTCGGTCAACCGCTCACCCAGATTGCGGCGAAAGCTGACCGACTGGAAGACGGGCACGGCGACCGTTCGGATGCCCTGCGAATAGAGCCCCTGGTTGCCGAACCGATAGCCGGCGCAGCCGCCGACGGTCAGCAAAATCGTGCCGAAGATCAATCCACGACCGATCATTTTCGCGTCACTTCGTTTTCGACTCGAAGGCCCCCGTCAGCCATCCAAAGCGGTGCGGCGGCTCGTCGGGCTCGTTGCGAATCTTGTCGAGCCGAGCCTGGGCCTCTCTCGCAATTTGCGTTTTGGGATAGTCCTTGACGACGGTCTGGTAATACAGCCTCGCCGCGCCATAGTAGGCATGCTGCTCGTAGTATTGGCCTTGGGCGAATTGGCGATTGGCCATTTCCTCGACGATGCGCGACAGCGATTGCTCGACCCTCGACCGCTCGTCGTCGAGCTTGTTGCCAAACTGCTTGAGCGTCTGCTCGGCAATCTTCTTGGCGTCGCGCAGAGGCGTCTCGTCGTAGGCCGTCCCCTGATAGATGCGCATTTTCGACTGGAGCTCGAACAGGTGGGCGTTCATCTGGTGCTTGCTGCTTGGATAGTCCTTGCGCAGCAAGTCGTAATTGTAGGCCGCCTCCTCGAAGTGGCCGTGGCAGAAGTACGCATTGCCAAGCGCCATCAGGCTCGTATCGGCCAGCGGGCCGGTGGGGTCGTTCTGGCGGATCCGCTCGTACGCTTGGATGGCATAGCCAAATGTGTCGAAGAACGGCTTGCTGCCGTCAGTAAAGTTCGGCACGATCGGCCACACCGGATGGGCCACGTCCAGTTGCTCCCAGTAACGCCCAATGGCGTACTCATGGGCGCAAACAATGTCCATGTGCCTCGTATTCGCGTACTTCTTCAGCAGTCCGCCGTAGGTGTCGTGCGCCTTGGGGTACTCGTCGGCGAAGAACTCGCTCTCGCCTTGCAGAAACAGGGCGTCCTCCTCGAGCGGCGTATCGGGCCAGCGACTGGCCGCGGTGGCGAACTTGGCCGCCGCCTCCTTGTACTTCTTGTCGCGAAACAGAGCCTCGCCTTCCTTCATCGCCGCCCGCGCGATCTTTTCATCCGGGCCATAGCCGGTTGCGGTCTTCAGGTTCTTGAAGGCATTTTCAGGCGACAGATCGGACCAATCGAAGCCTTTCTTTTTCGGCTCCTCGGGCTTCACGTCATTGAGGCTGACGCCGCTGGACGGCTGCGGCAGTTCGGCCGGAATGGTTGGCGGCGGAACAATCGGCGATTCGGCCGAAGTCTGGACAGCGCCGCGGTGCCACTTCGACGCGCTGGAAGGCCCCGGAACCAGCGGCCCCGCGCCCTCGGACGTGCCCGGCGGCTGCGGCGAAGGCGAGGCAGGCGCCGATTCCTTGGTGCTCGGCGCATCCTTCTGGCCCGTCACCGATTTCCAAAGCCAGCCTTCGTGTTCACTGGCTTGCGGGGGCCCCTCGTCATGATGCGCGGACGGAGCGCTGGCGCAGCCGGCGAGCGCAAGCGTTATGCACGGCAGCAGCCACCATCGCGGCCCAGCAATCGACATAAGGACTTCCTTGTCCAAGCCGTCGCGTGCGTTTCCACGCACGCAAACCCCACTGCGTCCGAGGCTTTGCTCCGTCAGCTTCCCAGCGGACCCAGGTACTGGTGCAGTCGGGGCCTCCTGCCCAACAACTGCGTCGCGTACTGATTCAACAACCCGCGAAGCTCGCCTCGAGTCCGCGAGTCGATCTCCATTCTGCGCCAGGCGGCGCCCTGCGTGTCGGCCAATTGGGCCATCGTTCGCAGTACGCCCGCACTGACCATCGCAACCTGACTCTTTCCCTCGCGACACGTTGAACACAACACACCGCCGTCCAGTTGCCCGAAGGCCACCTGGCCGGCCAGCTTCATCGCCGCGCCGCACTCGACACATCGGTCAAGCGACGGCAGATGCCCCAAGAGTCGCAACGCACCAAGTTCAAACCGCACCACCCACTTCGCAACCGAATCGCCGATGGTCGCTTGCCGCCCGTCTTGCGACAGGGCCGCCAGCGTCTCGTCGGCCAAATCGAACAGTTCAGGATGAGGATCGTCCTCGTCGGTCAACCCGTCGAGCAACTCGGCCACATAGTACCCGGCATACAACCCGGCCAAATCCCGACCACAGGGCCGGAACCGCCGCAAGAGCTTTGCCTCGGTCAATAGGTCGAGAGCGTCCGACGATTTGTGGAGGAAGACTATTCGACAAAGGGCCAACAGGTCAAGAGCAGACTCGAACGGCCCCTTGAGACGCCTCGCACCCTTCGCCAAGGCCCCTATCTTGCCGAACTCGCGGGTAAAAAGCGTCACCACGAGACTCGTCTCGCTGAACTCGACCGTGCGAATGACGATGGCGGTGGCTTTTTCGGACGACATCCGGCGGCTTTCGTCTGAGATCGCGTTGAGGGGTGGGGGCGGTCAGGCCGGCCCGTGTCAACCCGCTGGGGCATCGTCCCGCCTGCAAACCTCGCGGCGAGCATTGTAAGCCAACCGTTCTCGGTTGACAAACCTGTTTGCCGGCCGCTGAAAGCCGCTCATTGCCTCACGTATGCCCGACGAGCATCCAGACGCCAAGCAAGATCAACACGCTGCCGCCGGCCGTCTCGGCCCAATGGCCAAAACGCGAGCCAATGCGACTGCTGAAAGTGATTCCCAGCGAAGTCATGGTGGCCGTGACAAGGCCGATCACGACGCTTGGCCACCACATCGAGACTCGCGAAAAGGCCATCGAGAGGCCCACGGCCAGGGCGTCCAAACTTGTCGCCAGCGAGAGAGCGACGAGCGTTAGTCCGCGGGTTGGGTCGCGGTCCGACGCCGTCTGGTCATCGTCCCACGCTTCCCACAACATTTTCGCGCCCACCGCGCAGAGCAGACCGAACGCCACCCAGTGATCAAATCCGCCGATGTACCCGGCCACTTGCCGCCCGGCCAGCCAACCGACAATTGGCATCATGCATTGAAACAGTCCAAAGTGGAACCCAAGCCGAAAGACGTGGCGAGGGGTCACCCTGTCCAGAGCCATGCCAACGGCGATCGACACGGCCAGAGCATCGGTGCCCAACCCCACGGCAAGTCCCAACACACTGAGCCAATTCATGTCCATTTCCTTCTATCCTACGCGGCGTCTTGGCGGACCGCAACGCCCCGTTTCCCACCAGGCATTGCACGCCGGGCGAACGGCTGGCATGATGGTGCAAATGGATCATGACGCGCAAAACGTTGCCCGACGGCTGACGGCAATGGCTCAGGCCCGGCCCGATGCCGTGGCCGTGGCCGAACCGCTGGACTACGACGCCACGGGCAAACGCCGCTATCGCCAGATCACCTTCCGCGAGCTTGACGCGGACAGCGATCGGATCGCCGCCGGATTGCGCCGGCTTGGCGTCGCGCCCGGCACGAAGCTGGCCCTGTTGGTTCCGCCCAGCATCGATTTCATTTCGTTGGTCTTCGGGCTGTTCAAGGCCGGCGCGGTCACCGTCCTCATCGATCCCGGGATGGGCAAGCGGAACATGATCGGCTGCCTGGCCGCGGCGAACCCGGACGGCTTCATCGCCATCCCACTTGCCCAGGCGGTGCGCAGCCTGTTGCGACACCGATTTCCTAAGGCCAAGCTGAACGTCACGGTCGGCCGCCGCTGGTTCTGGGGCGGCGTCACCCTCGATCAACTCCGAGCCAGCGGGAGCGAGACCGCGGAACAATGGCGTCGGAACCCCGCCGGCCGCCCCGCCGACGTAACGCTTGACGACCCGGCCGCCATCATCTTCACGACCGGCAGCACGGGCCCGCCAAAGGGCGTCCTGTTTTCGCACCGCAATTTCGACGCCCAAGCCGAGCAGATTCGCAACTTCTACGGCATCCAGCCCGGCGAAGTCGATATCCCGTGCTTCCCAATGTTTGGCCTGTACAACTGCGCGATGGGCGTGACGGCCGTCATCCCGGTCCTCGACCCGTCGCGGCCCGCACGTGTCGATCCCAAGAACATCCTGGAGGCGGCGCGCGACTGGCAAGCGACCCAGGCCTTCGGATCGCCGGCCGTTTGGGATCGGGTGGGCCGCCATTGCGAGACGCACCACATCGAGATGCCAACGATCCGCCGCATCCTGTCCGCCGGGGCGCCAATCCCGGCCGAGGTGCTTCGCCGCATGAGGGCCTGCATCCATCCCGAAGGCAAGGTTCACACGCCGTATGGTGCGACCGAAGCCCTGCCGGTCGCCTCGATCGAAGCGGGCGACGTGCTCGGCGGTCCGTGGCGTCACCGTCCTGAAAACGCCGGCAAAGACGTTGCAGACCCTTCCGGCACGGTCGTGCAGACTCGGCAGGGCGCCGGCGTGTGCGTTGGCCGCAGATTTTCAGACGTCCGCTGGAAGGTGATTCGCATCGTCGACGGACCGATCCGGTCGATGGACGAAGTCGAGGAGCTGCCCGTGGGCGAAATCGGGGAACTCATCGTTCACGGCCCGCAGGTCACTCGTCAATACGTCACGCGCGTCGAGTCCAACGCCTTGGCGAAAATCGCCGACGGCGGATCGGTCTGGCATCGGATGGGCGATTGCGGTCGTCTCGACGCCCAGGACCGGTTTTGGTTCTGCGGCCGCGTGGCACATCGGGTCCTCACGGCCGATGGCCCGATGTACACCGTCTGTTGCGAAGCCATCGTCAACGATCATCCAGGCGTTCGCCGCAGCGCGTTGGTCGGCGTGGGATCGGCCGGCCAGCAGCGGCCGGTAATCATCGCCGAGCCCTATTCAGCGACGGTATGCCGCGATGCGTCGCAGCGTGACAAGCTGGTCGCCGAGTTGCGGCACTTGGCCGCCAAGAACCCGCTGACGGAGCGGATCGACGATTTTCTGCTGCACCCCGCGTTCCCTGTCGACATCCGCCACAACGCCAAGATTTTCCGCGAGAAGTTGGCCGTCTGGGCCGCCCAGCAGATTGCGAATCGCCGGTAGCGCGAATTGCGCGCCTGTCGCCAATCGGGGTGTTCCTGCGGAAGGCGGCGATTGCGTCCCACGTTGCCCGGGGAAACTTGCCGCGGCCAATCGGCCAGCAAAGTCGGCTGGAACCGCCGTGTTTGCGGCGGGACAGGGATCCAAGGCAATCTGGACATCGATAGCCTCGCCTAATGCAGCTCGTTCGGCTAGAATTGTGGATTCGCCCAACCCGAGAGAATGCGATGTCAGACAAAAGAATTCTGGTCACCAGCGCGCTGCCCTACGCCAACGGCCATATCCATATCGGACACCTGGTCGAATACTTGCAAACCGACATGTGGGTCCGGTTCCAAAAGCTTCGGGGGCGACGGTGCGTCTACTTCTGCGCCGACGACACGCACGGCACGGCCATCATGATCCGCGCCCGGCAGGAGGAACTCGGCGAAGAGGAACTGATCGCTCGGATGCGGCAGGACCATGTGGCCGATTTTCATGGCTTCCAAATCGAATTCGACAACTACGGCAGCACCAACAGCCCGGAAACGCGAAAATACTGCGAGCAGATTTGGACCGAGCTTCGCAAGGCAGAACTGGTCGAGGAAAAGGCCGTCACGCAACTCTACGACTCGCAGGCCGGCACGTTCCTGGCCGACCGCTTCGTCAAAGGCACGTGTCCGAAGTGTCGGGCGACGGGCCAGTACGGCGACAACTGCGAAAAGTGCGGGAGCCACTACACGCCGGCCGACCTGATCGATCCGGTCAGCACGCTGTCGGGCACCAAGCCGGAAATTCGCACGGCCGACCACCTGTTCGTGAACATCGAGAAGCTGCACCCATTTTTGGAAGAGTGGACCCAGCGCGGCGGGCATCTCCAGTCAGAGATCGCCAACTATCTGTCCGGTCATTTCCTCTGCGAGCCGCTGCACGATTGGGACGTCTCGCGTCCGGCGCCCTATTTCGGCTTCGAGATCCCGGACAGCCCCGGCAATTATTGGTACGTCTGGTTCGACGCCTGCATCGGCTACATGGGCTCGACGCAACAATGGTGCGACCGGCACGGCGAGCGGTTCGACGACTGGTGGCGAAGCCCGGACACGGAAATCCATCACTTCATCGGCAAGGACATCACCTACTTCCACACGCTGTTCTGGCCCGCGTTGTTGCAGGTCGCGGGCTTCAGCTTGCCCGAAAAGGTCCACATCCACGGCTTTCTCACCGTCAACGGCGAGAAGATGTCGAAAAGCAAGGGGACGTTCATTCGGGCGTCCACCTACTTGGAGTATCTTGATCCGGCCTACCTGCGATACTACTACGCCTCGAAGCTGTCGTCGCGCGTCGATGACATCGACCTCAACTTCGACGAGTTCATCGCCAAGGTGAACGCCGACATGGTCGGCAACGTGGTCAATCTGGCAAGCCGGACGGCTCGGTTTGCCGCGGAGACCGGCCTGGCGGCCAGCTATCCGGACGACGGCGGGCTGTTCGCCAAAGCGGCCGCCGATGGCGAGGCGATTGCCGAGGCCTACGAAGCGGGCGACTACGCCAAGGCCATTCGCTTGGTCCTGGCCGCCGCGGATCGGGCTAACCAGTTCATCGAGCAGCGGGCGCCGTGGAACCTGCGCAAGGACGCCTCGAAAACCGAGGAGCTGCGCCAGGTCTGCACCATCGGACTGAACCTTTTCCGGCAGTTGGTCATCTACCTAACGCCCGTCCTGCCACGCTTGGCCGAGCAAACCGGCACGCTCCTGGACGATCCGATCGTCTCCTGGGACCAGTCGCGGAAGCCGCTGCTGGGCAAGTCGGTGGGCAAGTTCACGCACATGATGCAGCGAATCGACCCGAACCAAGTCGACGCCCTGGTGGCTGCCAGCCAGGAGTCGCCGACATCCGAACCGCCTGTCGAAACCATCCCCTTCGACAATGACGCCCCGTTGCTGGCCGAGCCCCTATCCGAGACGATCTCGTTCGACGAGTTCGCCCGGGTCGATTTGCGAGTTGCCCGGGTCATTACGGCCGAAGACGTGCCCGGCGCAAAAAAACTGCTGAAACTCACGCTTGGGCTGGGCGGCCAAAATCGTCGGACCGTGTTCGCCGGGATCAAGGGCGCGTATGAACCGCGGGAACTCGTCGGCCGGTTGGTCATCTGCGTCGCCAACCTCGCGCCGCGGAAAATGAAGTTCGGTCTGAGCGAAGGGATGATTGTCGCGGCCGGCGGCGCCGACGATGTCTTTCTGCTCTCGCCCGACAACGGAGCCAAGCCGGGCCAACGGGTGCATTGATCGCCAACGAGGGGGCGGAGGTGAAGCCGAAGACGCGGCTCTCATCTCGATTCCCGCGGATGCGCCGCGATCCACTCCTCCAATTCCTTCCAATCGACCGGTGGAAGTTGCGCACGATCGGGACGCAGTCGTGCAGCCCCCTTGATGTAGACGTGAACGATCTGGTCGGCCGGTTTATCCGTGTTCCAGTGCAGCAAGATGCGGATGCACCGTCCGAGCGATCCAGGCACGGCCAGCTCGTTCATGCAGATCAGCGCCACGTCGGACCAGCCTAGCTGCCGAGCCGCCAACGCCGGAAACTCGGCATTCAGGTCCGGCGTGGTCGAAAAAATCGCGCTGGCCACGTCTTCCGGATCAATGCCATTCTGGCGGATCATCAGCGCCAGCAGCTCGCGCGTTGCCTTGAGAATCTCCTCGCGGCTATTGTCGGCGACGGTCGTAGCGCCGCGAATTCCTCGACATGGCACGGCTCACTCCTTGCTCTCGACGCGGTCTGAGACAGTCAAGGCCGTGGCGCGATGGGCCCGCCACGGCCGCCGGCAACGCCCCGCATGGGGCACGCCGCCCAACGATCCATTCCATTGCCGGCGAAACACGCGGCAGCCGCGTCACGCCGACACGGCCGACGCCAGATCACTTGCCGGCCATGGCGGCCGTCAGGATGGCGGACGTGCTCTCGCGCATGATCCGCGGATCGACCGGCCGGCCTTCGACCAGGCACTTGCGAACTTCCTTGCCCGAGATGAACACGGGCTTTTCGTCCTGGTGGTTCTCCATCAAGTCGACTCGTCCCATCGATTGATAAAAGGCGGCGAAGCCGACGTTCAGAGGGCTGATCCTCAGATCGCCGCCCAGATTGTCGAAGATCGTCTGCGCGTCGAAATCACCCCAGATCGGCGAGCCGTCGTGGTAGGGCGCGTCGGCGTGCTTCCGCCCGATGATGATGTCGGTGAAGCCGAAGTTCTGCCGATAGATGGCGTGCATCACGGCTTCCTTCGGGCCGCCGTAGAACATCTTGATGTCCAGGCCGAGCAGGATGACCCGATCCGGCACCGACTCGCCGCGCGGCTCCCAGAGGGCCGGGTCGGCGTCGCCGTTGCCCAACGCTCGGTTCTTGATCAGGGTCTCGTAGGTGTGCATCCGAACGTCGGCGTCTACGTCGTCCCCCTTGGTCTCGCCGATCAACGGGTTCAGGCAAGCCCCGGCATTGTAGCCGGCTCGAATCAGCGTCTCCAAACCGTAGACCAACGCATACTCGTGCGCTCGGTGCAGCGGATTGCGCGTCTGGAACGCGACGACACGATTCCAACCTTTCTCGGCCAGCAGCTTGCGGACCTCGCGGGGCGTCAGCACGTACTTGCCGAAACGCGGATCCTTCGGCTGCGGCAGAACCTGGATCGTTCCGCCCAGCAGATGCGTCTTGTCGGCGTCGGCTTTCAAGACCATGTCGCCGCCAGGGTGGTCCGTCCGATCGGTCAGGTAAACGCAACGCAGATATTTCTCTTTATCCCACGGATACACGTCCGTCACGTCGAGCACGGCCACGATGTCGCCGGCCGTCGAGACCAGGGCCACTTGTTGCCCGGGCCGAAGCTTGGCGGCCGCCTCGGCCGTGACTGGAAGGGCCAGCGGAATAGTCCAGGCGTAGAGTTTGCCGTTGTGTTCGATGACCGACTCGTCCAGCACCCGGTTGTAGGTCTTCGAGTCCATCGGGCCAGTCAAGGGGCTCAGTCCGCCGTCGCCAAGGCGGTAGACGGTCGAAAGATCGGCGTCTGAGACGGGCACCTTGGGCAGGTTCTTCGCATTGGCCAGAAAACCGTCCACGGCCTCGGCGGCCAAGGTCCGGCAGACCGGCTCCGTCAATCCACCGTGTGGAGGCACTAAAGCTGTCATTGCTGGGTCCTTTGTTCGACGTTTGTCGACCGTCGCGGCGATGGCCGGCATCTCATGGATCGCTGCCTAATGGCACAAACTTCGCAGTATAACGACCGCCAGGCGGTTAGTTCAACGGGGGGCAAGCGCGTCGACGGCCGACCGCTAGTCAACCGACGACCGCTGCCGTAGAATGGGTCGCCGTTGTTTTTGTCACGGTAGCTCGCCGACAACCCATCCTGGGTAGTGTGCGAGCCAAGCTGGCCAGAGCGCGCGATTTTGGCCAAGCAAGAACTCTTGGAAACATCGGAATCGCTGGGCAGGCTTCCGAACCTGATGAGGAGCAAGGTTACCCCATGATCGTTACCACGAAGCAACTGTTCGCCAACGCCTATGGCCGTTATGCGGTCGGGGCCTACAACATCAACAACCTGGAGCAAGCCGTCGGCCTATTCCGTGGCAACCTAGGCAAGTCAAAGACGAACGAGGAACCGGCCAATCCGGCCAAGAGCGCCCCGTTCATCCTCCAAATTTCCCGCGGCGCGCGGGGCTACAGCGACAAGCGGTTCCTGGAAGCCATTATCCGTGCGGCCGACGCCATTTTCCCCGAAGTGATCTTCGCCGTGCACCTCGACCACGGAACCGAAGAGGTCTGCTACGATTGCATCGACAGCGGCTTCTATAGCTCGGTGATGATCGACGCCTCGCACGAGCCGTTCGAGAAGAACGTCGAGATCGTTCGCCGCGTGGTCGAGCGGGCGCATGCGAAGGGCGTCGTCGTCGAGGCCGAACTTGGCCAGCTTGGCGGCGTCGAGGAAGACATCGTCGGCAGCGTCTGCCTCACGGATCCCGCCCAGGCGGCCGAATTCGTCGCCAAAACCGGCTGCGACTCGCTGGCCGTGGCCATCGGCACGTCGCACGGGGCCTACAAGTTCGCCGGCAAGCAAGGGCTGCACCTCGACGTGCTCGAGAAGATCCAGATGGCCGTGCCGAAGCAGTTTCCCCTGGTCATGCATGGATCGAGCAGCGTGCCCAAGGAGTGGGTCGATCGGATCAACAACGCCGGCGGCAAGATGAAGCAGACCAGCGGCGTGGCCGAGGAGCAGTATCTGCCGGCCGCCAAACTGGGCGTCTGCAAGGTGAATATCGACACCGACGGTCGCTTGGTCTGGTGCGCCGTCCACCGCGAAGCGTTCCGCGACGATCCGGCCAATTTCGACCTGCGTCCGATCGGCAAGGTCTTCATGGCCGCGTATGCCGACTACATCGTCCACAAGAACACGATGCTCGGCTCGGCCGGCCAGTTGGAGGCCGTGCGCAAGACACTGAAGAAATAGCCGCTCGCGGCCAAGAGCCCGTTTGTCAAGAAGACGCTCTCTCTGCCCGAAGGAGAGAGCGTTTACCATGAGGCCCTCTTTCCCTTTGGGAACAGAGGGTGGCAGGGCAAGCAAGGGCCGCTCTGCGTCTCGATGACGCGGTGTCGCCCGTCACTCCTGGTCTTCAAGCTTCAGCGTCTCGGGCGGGTTGAACAGCCCATCGTGTTGCGTTTGCGCCAAGCGGATCAACAGGAGCTTCTGCTCTTGCCGTCCCTCGTTTTGTGTGAAGAAGTCGTAGCCCAAACTGCCAGGCCGACTTGGCAGGCAGGTGAGCAACAACATGGCGCCCGGCGTGAGATCCGCCGTCATCGTCAGGTCGCCGTAGACTTGCTTGGCGCGCCCCGTCTCCAGACGCAACATGCCTTGGCTGCCAACCCATCGCTGTCGTGGCTCGCCATGTTGCAGTTCGGGGGCCAACTCGATCCGCGTTCGACCGTCCTGTTGCGGAAATGACTTGGTTGCGAAAACGGCCTGGGCCTCGTAATACGTCTGGCCCGACAGTTGGCCGGACGCATGCACCAGCACGGGCAGTTCCGGATAGACGGACGAGGCAAGGATCTCGCTCCGCTGTCCGGCGCGAAGCTGGAGATGCCGCCGCATGACGCGCGGCTCGACCTCCAATTGATCCACTTTGGCGCTGGCGGTCTGGCCGGCCGGCGCCGGCTTGTCGGCCAATTCGAGCAGTTTGGTCAAGTCCTCGGGCAACTGCGCGCCCAACATGCCGACACGGAAACCGTTTCGCGTTAGCCGTTGACGCAACTCGGGACTGAACGGCTGCTCGTCGATCTCTTCCCACATCTTGCCGTTGACCGTCGGATCGCCAAACGGCACCCGGACGAAGAACATCTCCAGCACCACGCTGTCCGGCGACATCTGCGGCGCGACCAACGGGGACTTGGCTCGATGGAACGGCGGCTCGCAACCGACGATCGCCAGCAATGCCAGCAGCGCAACTGCTTTTGCCGGTGGGAACCGCATAGGGCGTTTTGCAGAAAAAAGGCCATCGACTCGCGCGATCAGCCCAAACTGGGGGCGGCACAGAATAGTCACCGGGCGAACGCTCGTCAAGAGTGATCGGGCAGCCAGGGCCCGGCGGACAGGCGTCACCCGGTCACGCCCATTCTTCCCATTGCTCCGAACCGGCGGCTCTTGGTACACTCCCACGCCCAAAACGGGCGGTAAGCCGCGTCTGATCGAATCTGGCGACAAGGAGGTCGCACCGTGCCGTCGAAGTGGCCCATTCGCCGAAAGCTCATGCTCGGGCTGGGACTGTTGGTCCTCGTCGTGGCCATCCTTTCGAGCACCGGGCTGGTGGCCACCTACGCCTACCGCAACCTGGTCAACAGTCTGAGCTGGCGCGTCAGCGAATTGCCGCTGGCCGCCGAATTGGGCCGCCACGTCAGCGATCTTCGCATCACCCTGGGCGAGCTTCGCGGTTTGCGCGTCAACACGTTCCCCGACGCGCACCGCGATTCGGCGCCCTTCCGGGTCCGCATCGTGCGCGACCAGTTCTCCGACCAATTGGACGAGGTCGACGCGACGCTGGTCCGTTACCGCGAGCAACTGGCCGGCGAAGCCAGCGCCGATCGGCAGATGTCCGACCATGGGCGAGAGCAAGAAACGCTTCGGAAGATCGAAAGCCAACTGGACCGCATCCGCGCGGCCAACCGCGATGAAGATTGGATGCTCGACAACGTCAAGATCGGCTGGCTCGACGTCGAGCTCGAACGGCTGCAAGTTCTCGCTCTGGAACTGCCGAGCCATTTGCAGACGAAGCTGGCCGGCCTCTCGCGCCAAGTCCGCGGAAAGTACGCCGTCCTGATCGTCAGCACCTGGGCCGCCACGCTCTCGGCCGGGCTTATCGTCCTCCTGTTCACGCGGCTCGGCTACCGTTGGATCTTCCAACCGCTGCGAACGTTGATCGCCGGCTCCCGGCGCGTCGCGGCGGGCGAGTTCAGCCACCGTATCCCTCTGACGACCCGTGACGAAATGGCCGAATTGGCCAAGGCCATGAACGACATGAGCGCTCGATTCGAGGAAATCCGAGACGATCTCGATCGCCAAGTGCAGGTTCGCACGAAGCAGGCCGTCCGCAGCGAGCAACTCGCGGCCGTCGGCTTTCTGGCCGCCGGCGTGGCGCATGAAATCAACAACCCGCTCGCCTCGATCGCCATGTGCGCCGAGTCGTTGGAAGACCGCTGCCGCGACCTGATCGATGGCGGCGATCCTCGGCAATCGGTCGTCGGCAACTATCTCCGAATGATTCAGAGCGAGGCGTTCCGCTGCAAGGGAATCACCGAAAAACTGCTTGACTTCGCCCGCATCGGGCCGGGCAAACGCGAGCGCAGCGAGCTTGGCGAGATCGTGCAAGGCGTCATCGACATGCTCGGCCACCTTGGCAAGTACCAACGCAAGCACATCGAGTTTGCGCCGGCGGCGCCGGTCTGGGCCGACGTGAATCCCCAGGAAATCAAGCAGGTCGTGTTGAATCTGCTCACCAACGCCCTGGACAGCATGGAGGATGGGACCGCAGTCCGCGTTTCGCTCGAAGCGGTCGATCAGAGGGCCGAGCTGACGGTCGCCGATGACGGCTGCGGAATGGAGCCCGACGTCCTCGAACGCGTGTTCGAGCCTTTCTTCACGCGGCGACGCGGCGGCCAGGGCACGGGCCTCGGCCTCTCCATCACCTATCGCATCATCGTCGACCACGGCGGCGAGATCGACGCCCAAAGCGACGGACCCAGTCGAGGATCGACGTTCCGCGTCCGCCTGCCGCTGGCCACCGACAACAACCAGACTCTTGCACGGGCCGCATGACCATGTCTTTCGCAGCCGCCCGCTCGGCGGCCGCTTCCGAACCGAGGAGCACGCCATCGCCACCGCACCGCACCAACGCCTGAAAGTCCTTTTCGCCGACGACGAAAATTCGCTGCAAGAGCTGATGCGTCTCGAGCTGCCTCGCATGGGCCACGACGCCACCGTCTGTCCCGACGGGACGACTGCCATCGCCGCCCTGGAGCGCAACACGTACGACTGCGTCCTGGTCGATCTGGACATGCCGGGCTGCAACGGAATCGAGGTCATCGCCCGGGCCAGGCAGCTCGCCCCCGACACCGAGGCGATCGTGCTAACCGGCAAGTCGTCGCTCGAAACGGCCGTCGCGGCCCTCCGCCACGGGGCGTTCGACTATCTCACGAAACCCTGCCGGCTGGCCGACCTCGACGCCGTGCTTCAGCGGGTCGCCGAAAAACGCGAGATGACGAACAAGTACCGCGCCCTGAAAACGCGGCTGGAACGCATCGAGGGTTCGCCAGAACTGATCGGCCGCTCGCCCCAGATCGAGCAAGTCCGACGGCTGGTAGCCAAGGTGGCGCCGACCAACTCCAGCGTGCTCATCCAAGGCGAGACGGGCACGGGCAAGGAACTCGTCGCCCGGGCGGTCCACAACCAGAGCCTCCGAGCCGAGATGCCGCTGGTGCCGGTCAATTGCGGCGCGCTGCCCGAGACGCTCATCGAGAGCGAGCTGTTCGGCCATCGCAAGGGCGCGTTTACCGGGGCCGACGAGCATCGCACGGGCCTGCTGCAGGTAGCCAACGGCGGCACCCTTTTCCTCGACGAGATCGGCGAGTTGCCCAGTGCAATGCAAGCCAAGCTGCTGCGATTTCTCGAAAGCGGCGAGGTGCGCCGGGTCGGGGATAACGATTCCTTCACGTGCGACGTTCGCGTCATTTGTGCGACCAACCGCGACTTGGCCGCGATGGTCGCCGAGGGCCGCTTCCGCGAGGACCTTTGGTTCCGCATCAACACGTTCGAGATCGCACTGCCGCCGCTGCGCGAGCGGGTCGAAGACATTCCGCTTCTGGCTCAACGGCTGGCCGCGCGGTTCGGCGCGCCGCAGGGGAGCGACGATGCTGTTTTCGCGCCCGAAACGCTCGACATACTGATGGCGAACTCCTGGCCAGGCAACGTTCGGGAACTGGCCAACGCGATCGAGCACGCGATGATCCTCTGTGACGCACTGCCGATCCGGCCGGAACATCTTCCGCAGCGGCTGGGTTGCCGTCGGCCGTCGGCCGCCATGTCGCGAATGCCGACGACGCTCAACCTGCGCGATCTGGAAAATCAAGCCATTCAAGAGGCGCTGGACCGGCACTCGGGCAACAAGCCGAAGGCTGCCGCGGAGCTTGGCGTCAGCGTCAAGACGCTCTACAACAAGCTGAACCAGTCCGCCGAACTGCAAAAGACGGCCTAGCGTCACCAGTCCGCTCAGTCCCATCCGCCTGCTTTTCGTGGCGTTGAGCGCACATCGACGCGACGGCTGTCGCCACGGTTCTGTCAGTCGCGGTCTCCACGGCCATCAAGCAAACTCTGACGATTGCCGAAGCTCTCGAACGTTTAGCGTTCGGTGCGCCGCCCTCCCAAAAACTTGAGCGTTTCTTGCCGGATTTCTTGAATCTTTTTTTGACTCAAGAAATCCATCGGGCATATAGAAGTACCGGGAGAAAGCGACGCGATCTTTCGGAGCCGACCGCGGGGTCGGCCGCGCCGCTGGACCGGCAGGCGGAGTACGCCCAACATGATTTGTCCCATCGGACCAATGCGTCATGTCTGGGCGTACACGCGGGCCACGAGGTTGCCCCGATCGGGGCCGCCGCCAGGGGCGCCCGCCAGCCATGTGGGCGCCCTGCGACGCCGCCACCTGTTGCGAGAGCAGCAGGAAGACCTGCAGGCGGGCTTGGTCGATTACATCGCCATCCCGCCGTACCCGTTGCGACCACGTCCGCCGTGTTAGTTCGGGGACCCATTTCTCTCCACTCTTTCAAAAGGAGGATCTTCTGATCGTAGAGCTCGTGAACGTCTCCCTCGACGCGTTTGCCACCACAGTGACGCACTGCTAATCCGCGGGCTTGGTACGGCTTCGATCCGCCAGCCTCATTGCGTGCTCATGCACGCCGCACGTCCATGTGGTAAACGCGTCGATATTTTTTTCTTGCCGCACTCAAGGCCGGCCTCCTCGCAATTGTCCCCCCACACGCCGGGACCACAACTCGGTTCGGCGTATTGCATCAGCGAACGGATGGTCCCACGGCCAGCCCAAGCCGTTGCCGCGAAACGCCACAAAGCGTGTCGCGGAGCCCCGCTTGCGAAACCGTCTGAAGCATCGTAGAATAGTGGCGTACCTGTGGGGCGGTAGCTCAGTTGGGAGAGCGCTGCGTTCGCAATGCAGAGGTCGGGAGTTCGACCCTCCTCCGCTCCACTTTAGCAGGGGGCATTCATGCCCCCTGTTGTCTATGCAGGGGTGTCCCCTAAGCCCATCCGGGAAAACGACTTCCGGTTGCCCGAAGAAATCTGGGCGAAGACGGGCGGTTGTGCGGCGCGCTAACCGGGTTCGAGCGGCGCAAACGGGGTGAACTTTGCCACTTTGACCTGCCAGCGCCGCCGACGCCGTTGGACGGTCAAGCAACTCTCTTTCCGTCCAAAGCCGTTTGGTGGAATCGGCGTATCCGCCCTTCACGCTGGGCTGCTAGCCCCGGTCATCGCTCAGGACCGAGATAAAGGCCTTTTGCGGAATCTGGACTTGGCCGATTTGCTTCATTTTCGCCTTGCCCTTCTTCTGTTTGTCGAGAAGCTTGTTCTTGCGCGAAACGTCGCCGCCATAGCACTTCGCAGTCACGTCTTTTCGGTACGGCGCGATTGTCGACCGCGCGATGACTTTGCCGCCGATGACGCCCTGGATGGGGATCTTGAACTGGTGACGCGGAATCGCTTCGGCAAGTTGTTCGCAGTAGTGGAGCGCCCGAGCCCGCGCCTTGTCGCGATGAACAAGGTAGGAAAGCGTATCGACCGGCTCGCCGTTGACCAAAATATCGACCTTCACAACGTCGGTGTCTCGATATTCAATCGGAACGTAGTCGAACGATCCGTAGCCTCGTGTGATGGTCTTGAGCTTGCCATAAAACTCGAAGAGCACCTCTCCGAGCGGCATCTCGCTAATGACTTCGACCCGGCCCACGGAAAGATAATTCATCGCCTGACTCTCCGAGCGATGTTCACGGCATAGTTCCATGACGGGACCGACGTATTCTTCGGGCGTAAGAATTGTCGCCTTGATGTAGGGCTCGGTCACCGAGGCAATCTTCATCGGATCGGGCCAATAAGCGGGGTTATCGACATCGATCGTCGTGCCGTCCCTCAAGTTCACCTTGTACTTCACCGAAGGGGCGGAGATGACGAGTCCGATGTCGAATTCCCGCTGTAAACGCTCTTGAATCACGTCGAGGTGAAGAAGGCCGAGAAAGCCGCAGCGGAATCCGAACCCCAGGGCCGCCGAGCTGTCCTTTTCGTAGGTGAGCGCCGCATCGTTGATGGCCAGCTTGTCCATGGCGTTGCTGAGGTCTTTGTACTCATCGGCGTTCATCGGATAGATCGAGGAGAAGACGACTTGTTTCGCTTTCTTATAGCCCGGCACCGGTTCCGCCGCCGGGCGTTCAAGGTGCGTGATCGTGTCGCCGATCTCGACGTCCCGGACGCTTTTGATTCCGGCGATGATATAGCCCACTTCCCCGGCGCTGAGTTGTTCTTTGGGATTGAGCTTCAACTGATTGTAGCCCAGCTCCTCGACGACATAATCGCCGCCACGGTGCATAAAATGGATTGCATCGCGTGGCTTGAGCGTGCCTTCCATGATGCGGCACTGGAGAATCACGCCTCGATACCGATCGAAATGGGCGTCGAAAACCAACACCTTCAGCGGCGCGTCTGGGTCGCCCGTGGGACAAGGCAACTTCTGGACGATTCCAGCGAGCACGTCCTCAACGCCAAGGCCGGTCTTTGCGGAGACGGGGATTGCCTCGAACGGATCGAGCCCCAAATCCGCGTCGATCTCCTCGCGCACTCGCTCGACGTCCGCGGCTGGCAAATCGATCTTGTTGATGACCGGCAGAAGCGTCAGATCGTTGTCCAGGGCCAGGTAGAGGTTGGCAACCGTCTGCGCCTCGACTCCCTGCGTGGCGTCGATAATAATCAAGGCGCCGTCGCAAGCCATGAGGGAACGCCGCACTTCGTGCGAAAAATCGACGTGTCCCGGCGTGTCGATCAGATTCAGCAGATAGTCTTGACCATCCGGCGCGCGGTAGGCGAGCGTGATCGTATTGCTCTTGATCGTAATCCCTCGCTCGCGCTCGATATCCATCGAGTCGAGCAATTGATCCCGAAACTCGCGTTGCGCAACCCCGCCGCAAGCCTGGATCAGTCGGTCGGCCAGTGTCGATTTCCCATGGTCAATATGGGCGATAATGCAAAAGTTCCGAATATGTCTCATGCGTCCGTCTCTGGCAAACAGTGTCCCGGTGCCTCGCTCACTGCGACGAACTCCTCATTATATAACCTTAGCGACGGCCAGGGAATGCTATTGCGCCCAGCATTGTCGATGAATCATCTCACGGCCAACCGGGCGGCGAACTCGGCCGAAACGGCCCTGTTTGCGGTCGAGCAAGACCACGCTGCCGCATGGGCATCCCGAGGATCTCGAATCCCCACGACCGGAGGTTAGCCGTGCATGCTGGCTCGTGCTGGCCCGTGGCGTCGGCCGCCGTCACATGAGCTCAACCAGCACAGTGTTTTCCAGATCCATGCCGCGGCGTGTGAGCCGCAAAGCGCCCTCGTGCCACTCAAGCAGCCCGGCGCCGATCGGTTGGTCCAACTTTGGGCCGAACACCTCGCGGATGCTCAGCCCGTGCATGCGCGAAAAATCCGCGTCCCTGACGCCTCGCGTCATGCGCAGCCCCAGCATCATGCTCTCAAACCGGGCAGTTTCTTTCGAGACGGGTTCCGTCTTCGGCTGGTCGCCCGCCAAGTACGCATCGAGCGTCGACGGGTTCATCGTACGGCATTCATCGAAAAAGCCATGCGCTGCGCAGCCGAAGCCCAAGTACGGCACGCGAGTCCAACAACCGACGTTATGCCGGCATGCGAACCCTTCCCGCGCGAAATTGCTGATCTCGTATTGATGAAAGCCGTGTTCCGCGAGCGTCCGCCTCGCAAGCGCATCCATAGCGCGATCAAGTTCCTCATCCGGCAGAGCCAGCTTTCCTGCCTTGATATCGCGGCAGATCGGCGTTCCTTCCTCAACCATCAAGCTGTAACAGGAGAGATGCGTGGGCGAGAGCGCCAGCGCGGCTTCCAACGTTTCCTGCACCTCCGAAATGGTTTGCGAAGGCAGGCCGAGCATGAGGTCCAGATTGATGTTCGCAAATCCCGCCTGACGCGCGATTTCCACGGAAGCGATCACTTGCCGCCAATCATGGATGCGGCCGAGGAGCCGCAAGAGACGCGACTGCATGGCCTGCGCGCCCAGGGACAGCCGATTCACGCCCGCCTTGCGCAGCGACTCGGCAAAGGGCGTCGTGAGGATTCCAGGGTTGCATTCGCAGGTGATCTCGGCGTCCGCTTCCACGGGGAACGCTTCAAACAACGCAGCGAGGATGCGGGTTGCCTGAGACTCGTCGAGAAGCGAGGGGGTGCCTCCGCCCAGGAAGATCGTGTCCGCCCGCGGATGGCCCGTTTCCGCGCCGCGCCGTGTTATCTCGCGGACCAAGGCCGTCACGTAACGCGGAATATCCGCCTCGCGCCCCGCGTACGACACAAAGTCGCAATAGGCGCACTTGCTTACGCAAAAAGGCACGTGCACGTAAAGCCCGATCGCCTGATCCAAAGGTCCCTGCATGGTCTCGTGCCATCTTCCGACGTAGGCCACGGAAACGCGGATTGCGTATTTTCCGTCGTCCGGTTTTCAAGCGACGCGCCCGACCGATCGAGAATGCGATTTCACCGGACAATACTGAGCATAACCGAGAGAGAGCGGTCCCATCAATCGTTCCAGAAAGGGGGAGGGCTCTCGGCGCCTTGCCTGGAGCCCTTGACCGACAGACGATCCGACCCTCGGAAGGTTGGCGGTCCGCACACGTGCGGTTCAGACCAGGCAGCACTACCCAAAGCGGCAGCCTGCACGTACAATGTCAGCGAATCGCGGTCTCTGGGGGGCCCGAACTGTGCCAGTCGAACAGGTGATCGAGCGTCTACAGGCGGTTTTCACCGGGCTGACGGTCAGCGTGTTTCGCGGCCAGACGCGGGTGGTCGTGGACGTCGAGTCGCTTCACGAGCTGCTTCAAACGCTCAAGGAAGAGCACGGGTTCGATTTTCTGACCGACATCACGTGCGTCGATTATCTGCACTATCGCGACGCGACCGATCGCTTCGGGCTGGTCTATCTGCTGGCCAACACGGCGACCAACGAGCAGATCGCGATCCGGACGTTCGTCAACGATCCGGAACCGAGCGCGGCGTCAGTCGTCGATCTGTGGGAAGGGGCCAACTGGCTGGAGCGGGAGGTCTGGGACATGTTTGGCGTCCGTTTCGCCGGCCATCCCGACTTGCGGCGCATCCTGCTGCCGGACGCTTTCGCCGCCCATCCGCTGCGAAAGGACTATCCGCTGCAAGGTCGCGGTGAACGGCACAACCTTCCGGCGGTCACGCGAGCTGACGGGTAATTTTCCAAGCGCAAACGGCGCATCGACATCACATGCCACGGACCGCGTCAGAACACTCGGGCAATCTGGTCCACGACGAGCCGCAGCCGTACGTGTGGACGATGAATTTTGGCCCGCAGCATCCGGCCACCCACACAACGCTCCGCTTGGTCCTAAAGCTCGACGGCGAAACGGTTATCGACGCGATGCCGGACATCGGCTACCTGCACTCCGGCTTTGAAAAGCTCGGCGAGCACCTGGACTACAACCAGTACGTTACGATCACGGACCGCATGAACTACGTCTCGCCGATGGCCAACAACGTGGCCTGGCACTTGGCGGTCGAGAAACTGCTCGGGATCGAAGTCACTCCACGCTGCCAATCGATCCGGGTGATCATCGCCGAGCTGTCGCGGATCGCGGATCACCTGCTGTGTCTTGGCGCGATGGGGCTCGACACGGGCGCGTTCACGCACTTCATCTACGCCTTCAATCCGCGAGAGCAGATCTACGACATCTGCGAGGCCCTTTGCGGCGCCCGGCTGACGAACAGCTACACGCGCGTGGGCGGTCTAATGCGCGACATCTCGGCTGCGGCCATCGAGATGATTCGCGCGTTCCTCAAGCAGATTCCCAACACGCTCCGCGACATGGAGCGGTTGATGGGCCAAAATCGGATCTTTCTCGGCCGCACCCAGGGCGTCGGCGTCTTGACCAGGCGCGAGGCGATCGACCGCAGTTGCTCGGGCCCCGTCGCTCGGGCAAGCGGCGTCACGCGAGACCTGCGCAAAGACGAGCCGTACCTGAACTACCGCGACTTCGACTTCAATATCTGCTGCGCCGAGGCCGGCGACTGCTATGCGCGTTACTTGGTGCGCATGGCCGAGATGCGCGAGAGCATCAAGATCATCGACCAGGCGATCGAAAACCTGCCGCCGGGGCCGGTCAACGTGGGCGACGACGCCCGACAAATCCTGCCATCGAAGGCCAATGTCTTCTCGACCATCGAAGGACTGATCACGCACTTCGAGTTGGTGATGACCAACCGTGGCTTTTCGACGCCATGCGAAGAAACGTACTGCGCCACCGAAGCGCCCAACGGTGAATTGGGCTTCTACATCGTCGGCGACGGCAGCCAGACGGCCTACCGTGCACGATGCCGCCCGCCGTCGTTCATTCACTTCGCGCTGTTTCCGCATTTGATACGCGGGCACACGCTGAGCGACGTGGTGGCCGTGCTGGGCAGCTTGAACATCATCGCGGCAGAACTGGACAGGTGAAACAAGGCCGAAGGAAGGTTGAGGAACGAAAGATGAGCGGCACGACGATCACAGGCGGCCTGCTGGACGCCGAACTGCGCAGGCAGATCGGGGCGCTGCTGCCGCTCTTTCCAACGCGGCAGGCGGCCGTCCTGCCGGCGTTGCACTTGATCGACGGTCGCTTGGGCCATGTGCCGCCGGCCGCCGTCGTCGAATTGGCTCAGTTGCTCGGCCTGGCGCCAGCCCGGGTCCAAGACACGTTGAGTTTCTATGGCTTTTTCAAGCAAGACAAACCGCGTGGCAAACATCGGATCTGGGTCTGTCGGTCGATCAGTTGCGCGGTCTGCGGCGGCGAGCCTTTGCTCACCCATCTGTGCCAGAGGCTGGGCATTCAGCCCGGTGCGACGACGACCGACGGACAGGTAAGCCTCGAGTTCGCCGAGTGCCTTGGCGCTTGCGACATGGCCCCGGCCGTGTTGATCGACGACACCCTGCACGGCAACATGACGAAGGAAAAGATCGACGAAGTTCTGGAAGAGATCGTTCGCGGAAAAACCTGAATTGCATAGCCACAAACGGCTACTGCGCATCACCCACAGGGACCTCGGCCTCCATGTCCTCCGAACCCGTCCTACTCGCGAACATCGCCAAAACTGACAGCCACCGGCTGGATGTCTATCAGGCCGGCGGCGGGTATCGCGGGCTGCGTCGGGTGCTGAAGGAAATGAAGCCTCGGGACGTGGTCGAGATGGTCAAGTCGAGCGGCCTGCGCGGCCGGGGCGGCGCAGGCTTTCCAACCGGCATGAAATGGTCCTTCTTGCCAGAGAACCATCCCGGACCTGTCTACTTCTGTGTCAATGCGGACGAGAGCGAGCCAGGCACCTTCGTCAACCGCGTTCAGATGGAGCTCGATCCGCATCAAGTCCTCGAAGGCGTCATCCTCAGTTGTTATGCCACCCGAGCGACCACGGCTTACATTTACATTCGCTACGAATATCCGCTGTGCCGGCGCCGAATGCAGGCGGCCATCGACGACTGTTACGCGGCCGGCTACTTGGGCAACAATATCCTCGACAGCGGTTTCTCGCTCGATGTGTTCATCCACGTCGGGGCCGGAGCATACATCTGCGGTGAAGAAACCGGGCTGCTGGAGAGCCTCGAAGGACGCCGGGCGTGGCCGCGCATCAAGCCGCCATTCCCGGCCGTCGAAGGTCTGTTCCGCAAACCGACCGTTGTGAACAACGTCGAGACGCTGGCTTGCGTCAAACAGATCGTCGATCGCGGCGTTGCCTGGTTCCGCTCGATGGGCACGCCGCCCGAGCCGGGCAATCCCCGCGATCCAGGCAGCTTCGGACCAAAACTCTTCGGGCTTAGCGGCCACGTCCATCGGCCGGGCTGCTACGAGGCCCCGCTGGGAATCACCGTGCGCCAGTTGGTCGACCAATTCGGCGGCGGCGTCCGTCACGGTCGCCGGCCGAAAGCGGCCGTCCTCGGAGGTCTCAGCACGGGCATCGTCACAGAGCCCGAGTTCGACACGCCCCTGGACTTCTCGGCCCCGTTGGCGGTCGGATGCCTTGGGCTTGGCACGGGCTGCGTCGTCGTTCTGGACGAAACCTATCCCATGATCGACTTCCTGCACAACAGTTGCCGGTTTTTTGCCCACGAAAGCTGCGGCCAATGCACGCCATGCCGCGAGGGAACGCGTTGGGCACTCGAAATGCTCGAACGGATCAAGGCGAACCGAGGACGGCTGCGCGATCTCGATCTGCTTCTGGAAATCGGCGACAGCATCGGTATCACGCCCGGCACGACGATTTGCGGGCTGGCCGACGGCGCCGCTTGGCCCATCAAGACGACCATTCGCAAATTCCGCGGCGAGCTTGAGGAGTACATTCGCCGCACGAACCCACAAGGTTACGACGCCTTGGAGCCTGCCGAGGCGCTTACCGCAACCGAGCAGACGCCGGCCAACCGTTCGACCTCTTGAAAGGCCGCTCCGTTGGGCACCTCTGCGCCGCGGCGCAGATCGGCCAGCAGATCGCCCAGCAATTCGCCTTCGAGCCACTGGGCCAGCCAGCCCGCCCGCTGCTGGGCGTACCGCGATTGAAGCCGTCCGAAGAGCCGACCGGCCGCCTGTCGGACGCCTTCGCTCGTCGTGCTAACGAGGGCCTCGCCGCCGCCCGTGATGCCGCCGGCGATCGCCGCCTCGGCAGCCAAATGGCCAGCCGTCGCGCTGGCCGCTTGCGCGGCGGCCTGGCCGACCAGATCGCCGGCGAAGTGCAGCCCGGTGAAGAACAGCGCCACGGTCAAGGCCGGCCGAGCCAGCGCCGCAACGTGATCGAGCGATTGCAGAAAACGCACGGCCCGCGGATTCAGACTCCGCCACTCGTTCAGTTCGGACCGCAAGAAATCACGATAATGCTCGTCGACGGCCGGCAAGCCTTCATGCGCGGCCTGCACCCGGTCGAGCAGCGTCGCACGGGCTCGGCCGCCCAACAGTCGGAGCAACCGCGGCCGAAGGACCTCATTGCCCACTTCGGCCAGTCGCTGCAACTCGTCGAGCAGTTTTCCCACGGCCGCGACGATGGCCGTCCGCTCCTGTTGCTGAAAGGCCGCGAGCGGGGCTGAGGCCGGGCCCGTCATCGAATGCCATGCCGTTCGCAGCGGCCAGGTGACGCCGCGACCGAGCGATCGGTAGAAGGCGTGAACCTGCCGCGACCACGGTTGCCGGGCGCCGTCCCACCAATCGCGAATCTCGTCCACCAACACGCCGGCCGGCAACGACGGCCAGCCGACCCGCGCCATGTCGGTCGCCGACAGCGACGCGGCTGCGATCGCATAGGCGTCGGCCGCCGTTCGCACAGCGCCAAGATAATTTGGCAGCCCCTGCCGCTCGTCCAACACGCGACGCAGAGCGCCGCGAAACGTCTGAATCTTGATGGCGTCGAAGCGAAGCGCCCCGAGGTCGTCGCGGAAGCTCGCCGTTGGATGTCGCTCGCCGACGGCTCGACCATCCCCGTCCATCCGATAGAACGGCAGCTTCAGCGCGGCCGCAGCGCGCCGATCGTACGGCACGACGTAGACCAACTCAGGCCGCGCGCCGGTATGCTCGCAGAACGTGGCCAACCAAAGCGGCCAGTACGCGGCGTCGGCCTCCAGCTCGCACTGGTTGAACACAACGACGATCGGCTTATCGGCCTCGACCGCCTCGCGAAAGAAGGCTTTGATCGCAGCGTCGTTGTACTTTTGCTGTGTCAGAACGGCCACCAACACGTCGGCCGCCTGGCGGAGGGCCGTAGCCCGTTGCCAATTCATTTCCACGTCCGAGTCCACGTCGGGCGCGTCCAAGAGCAACAACCGAGGCGGCAACGTCTTGCTCGATCGCCAAAAGAGCCGGTTTTCGACGCAATCCGTCAGCGGGTCGTCGGCCGACCGCCAAGCGTGCAGCTCGAACGACTCGAACAACCGCCCCAGCAACGCCGGATCCGCCATGTCCGGCGGCACCAAGCAGACCGGATGCTTCGTGCCGGCCGCCAAGGGGCTGGACGCGCTGGCCACTTCGCCGGCCGTCAGGTTGAAGACGACCGACTTGCCGATGTTCGTGCCGCCAACGATCGCGACAACCAGCAGCGGTGGCAATTCAAGCTGCGGCAGCAGTTTTTTCCGCAACAGTTCGAGCCATTCATGCCCTTCCGGCAAAGCGACGCCCAAGGCGGCTGCCTGCGGCGTCAGCGTCTGAATCGCCCGATCGAGCTGACGCAGTTGACCGGCGAAGGACGCATAGTCGGTCGTCATGACTCGGGGGTCTCTCGTGATCAGCCGCCTGCGCCCCCAAGCACGACCGCAATGGCCTGACCATACCGACTGTGGCTCAGCAAGAGCGCGACGGGCCGGGACAACACGGCCGGCTCTCCGTGAACGACGTTCACGGGGCAATCGGGGTCCGGCTGCTCGTAGTTCAGCGTGGGAGGAATCAGTCCATGTTGCATCGCCAAGATGCCGACGGCCGTCTCGAGAGCGCCGGCAGCCGACCCCAAATGCCCAAAATAGCTCTTCGGCGCGGTGACCGGCACATCGCCCAGCGTCTGCCGGATCGCCTGGGCCTCGGCGCGGTCATCCTCGACCGTGCTCATGCCGTGGGCGACGACCACTCCGACGTCGGCCCGTATCAGGCCCGCGTCTTGAAGCGCCCCGCAGATCGCCCGGCCGATTGCATCTTCCAAAGGATAACGGCCGTTCCGTCGCGGGGCAAACGTGCCGGCATATCCGAGCACTCGAGCGATGACTTTGACGCCGCGTGCCTTGGCGCACGATTCGGGTTCGAGAATGACGGCCGACGCGCCCTCGCCGTTGACAATGCCGTCGCGCTGGGCGTCGAACGGACGCGGCGTACCGCTAGGCGACAGCCCCACCACCCGTCCACGTGCCCAATCCAGCGGATGGAGCTTGGCGCCAACGCCGCCGACGATCACGGCGTCGGCCTGGCCGCGATCCAGCACTCGAACGGCTTCGGCCAGCGCGGAAAGGCTCGATACGTCGCCGAGGGTCATCGTGTTGTTGGGGCCGCGAGCGTCCTGGCCGATGCCGATGTGGCAGGCCGGCATGTTCGGCAGGTATTTCAACATCCAGAGCGGAAAAAGCTCTGGGAAGGCCATCTGCCCCCATTGCCGCGGACTGACTTTGCCATCGACGGCCGAGCGACGGCACGCGCCGGCGATCTCGTCCAGCTCGCACGGCATGACGCCCGCCCCAAAAACCACGCCGAACCGCTCGGGATCGACCGGCGTCTCGCGCAGGCCCGCATCGACGCAAGCCAGATCGGCGGCCGCGAAGCCCAACTGGATGTCGCGGTTCATCACCTTGAGGCTCTTGCGCGGCCGGACGTATTGCTTCGGCTCGAAGTCGGCCACCTCGCCGCCAACGAGCGGCAGCAGGTCGGCATCGCTTGCGATGTCGAGCCGCCGGATGCCGCCGCGTCCCTCGCGCAAGGACGACCAGAACGGCTCTTTGCCGATCCCGATCGGGCTGACGACGCCAACGCCCGTGACAACAATTGCTCGATCCGAAGCCATAGCGCCCAATAAGAACGGCCAGAGCGGTGATTGCGACAAAAATAGTATCCTACCAAAAATCGGCGGAAACCAAAGGGCGCAGAGGACCTCATGCCACCAAAAGCAAAACAAAATACCCTCGACAGGAGGGGTTGCGGCGATACTCGCCACCAAACTCTGGGCGTTCCACTGGCCCGCAACCTACTATCGGCCCGGTCCCCATGGATTCCGGCTTGCCAGGCGGGTCACGACCCGTCGCCGCGAAGCCATGCCGGCGGCGTTGGGTAGACACCGTAAAACCGCTTGATGAAATGCCGGTGGAACCGGGAAGCGCAATGCGGCTGCCAACCCCAACGCCCCAAGAGTCGGGCGTCGATCCGCCCGTTGGAAACATCGCACAGCAGGGCATCGCTCCGCATCAGCCGGGCGATCTCGTCCAGACCGGCCAACGCCCGGGCAAGCGAGCCAAAGCTCGTATCCCGCGTCGATTCGGCGTATTTGAGGACCAGGAAGTTGGGGAACCGTCGCGGACGGTTGTAGTAGAGTCGGATCGTGTCGCCAGACCGACGACGATGTCGCAGGGCGCCCAGGATTCGAGCCTCTGGCATCGAAACAAGCGTTGGAAACGGCCGCAAAAGGACACGACGGAATTGACCGTCCGCGGCCTCGACAATGCCGTAGCGGCGGCGGCGAAGCGTTTCCGCGTCCAAGCCCAAGTCGGTGATCGTTTCCCACAGCGGCATGGCAACCCTCACGACAAGCTTAGGACGCAGAACGAGCCGCGCGAACCCGGAGCAAACCGAGACCCGCGTTCAGTGTCCGACATCGGGCGATCGCATGCCGTCCGACGATTCCAGGGCCGCGATGTTGCGCAATAGGTTCTCACGGCCAGCCCGCCACAGCGGCGTGTGACGGAAACGGCTGCGAAAGGCCGCCTCGTCCAACGACCGCAACCACGGGACATCCAATGGGTTCATACCTGCGCCCGGCTGGAACGCGGGCTCCGCAGTCGTGGGCGTTTGGACGTTCCAAGGGCAGACCTCTTGGCAGGCGTCGCAGCCGAACAGCCGGCCGCCACAGACCGAGCTAAACTCGGGCGGCAGCGGTCCTGACGACTCGATCGTCAAGTAGCTGAGGCACTTTCGAGCGTCGACGCAGCGCCGCGGGCGTTGCAGGCCGCCTGGCTCGCTGTCCGCCGCATTGGCCGGCTGACAATCTGCCCCACCGCAGGCGCTCGTCGGACAGGCGTCCAAACAGGCACGGCAGTCGCCGCAACGATCGGACGCTGGTCGGTCGTACTCCAGTTCCTCGGTGGTCAGCAGGGCCGCCAAGAAGAACCAACTGCCAAGCCGCTCGTTAATGACTAGGCCGTTGCGGCCAATCCAGCCCAAGCCGGCCAACTGGGCAAACCGACGCTCTAGCAACGGAGCCGTATCGACGACGCCGCGTGTCTGGGCCGCCGGCTTAAGCCGCCGATGAAAGTCGGCCAACCGGTGCAATCGCGGACGAATGACCTCGTGGTAGTCTTGCCCCCAAGCGTACCGAGACACGCGTGCGACGTTCCGCATACCGTCGGCCTGGACGAGTTCCGCCGGCTCGACCGTCCGGTAGTTCAGCCCGAGCATGAGCACGCTTTTTGCGCCAGGCAACAGGCGGTCGGGATGCCCGTAGGCGTCCATTCGGTCGGCGAAATAGTGTCGCATCTCGCCCGCGCAACCGTCAGCGACCCATTGCCGAAGCCGTTCGAGGTCGGGCGGTTCGGTGGCGACCGTCGCCCCGACCAGGTCAAAGCCCAGCCGCAGCGATTCTTCCTTGAGTGCGGCGGTCAGCGTGCTGGCATTCATCAGGAAATGGGTGGGCCGGGGCGTCGTATTTCTGGGGCCGCGCGGGCCGGACATCCGCAAACCGTCAGCCTCGCGGTTGCGCCAGGAGCCGTTTGAGTTGCCGCCTGCTCCCGATGACTCGGGCCGCACAGAACCCGTGTTCGATTACGTCCGACCTGACAAATGAGGTATGCCAAACTGTTAGGTCAGGAGCCAACTGTCCGTGTCGCGCAGGACCGTGTCAAGGACAATGAGTGCCTGCTCCAACGTCGCGGTGGCCTCGGCAGCCGCGCCTTCGTTGCCGGCCAAATCGGTCAGCGTGACGCTATAGGTCAGCGTACCGTCGGCCAGGGCCGAAACGTCGATGCCGGTCACCTGCTGATCGGCCGACGTGATCGTGCCGCTACCGGTGACCGAGCCGTCGCCGCCACTGCTGACGATCGTGTAGGTATAGGTCGCCCCCACCTCGGCATTTGCGAACGTGAAGCTGACGGCCGTGGCCGCGCTCGAATCGATTTCACTCTGGTCGGCCTCGATCGAATAGCCGGCCGGAGCAATGCGGTCCAATGCCGCAGTTGTCGTCGCGGCCACGCCCTCGTTGCCAACCGAATCGGTCAGTGTGACGCTATAGGTCAGCATGCCGTCGGCCAGGGCCGAAACGTCGATGCCGGTCACCTGTTGATCGGCCGACGTAATCGTGCCGCTGCCGGTCACCGAGCCGACGCCGCCGCTGCTCGTGATCGTGTAGGTGTAGGTCGCCGCCACCTCGGCGTTTGCGAACGTGAAGCTGACGGCCGTGGCCCCGCTCGAATCGATTTCACTCTGGTCGGCCTCGATCGAATAGCCGGCCGGAGCAATGCGGTCCAATGCCGCAGTTGTCATAGCGGCCGCGCCCTCGTTGCCGACCGAATCGGTCAGCGTGACGCTATAGGTCAGCATGCCGTCGGCCAGGGCCGAAACGTCGATGCCGGTCACCTGCTGATCGGCCGACGTGATCGTGCCGCTGCCGGTCACCGAGTCCGTTCCGCCGCTGCTGACGATGGTATAAACGTAGGTTGCACCAATTTCCGCCCCGTCCAACGTAAAGCTTGCCGCCGTGGCATCGCTGACGCCGAGAACACTCTGGTCGGCCTCAATGGTATAGCCATCGGGAGCGCCCGTCTCCAACGTCGCGGTGGCCTCGGCGGGCACGCCCTCGTTGCCGGCCGAATCGGTCAGCGTGACGCTGTAGGTCAGCGTACCGTCGGCCAGGGCCGAAACGTCGATGCCAGTCACTTGCTGATCGGCCGACGTAATCGTGCCGCTGCCGGTGACCGAGCCGACGCCGCCGCTGCTCGTAATCGTATAGGTGTAGGTCGCCGCCACCTCGGCGTTTGCGAACGTGAAGCTGACGGCCGTGGCCCCGCTCGAATCGATTTCACTCTGGTCGGCCGTGATCGAGTAGCCGCTCGGCACGACACGGTCCAATGTGGCGGTTGTTGTCACGGCCGCGCCCTCGTTGCCAACCGAATCGGTCAACGTGACGCTGTAGGTCAGCGTGCCGTCGACCAGCGACGAAATGTCGATGCCAGCGACCTTCTGCGACGCGGACGTGACGATACCAGTGCCGGTGACGGAGCCGCCGCCGCTGCTGGTGATGGTGTAGGTGTAGGTCGCGTCCACCTCGGCGTCCGAGAAGGTGAAGCCCGTCACGATGGCATTGCTGGTGTCGACCTCATTCGTGCCGGCCGTGATGGAGTAGCCCGACGGGGGTTCGGTGTCCAACGTGGCGGTCGCCGTCACCGTGCTTCCCTCGTTGCCCAGGCCATCGGTCAATGTGACGGCATACGTCAACGTTCCGTCCGACAGAGACGAAACGTCAATGCCGGTGACCTGCTGGGACGCGCTCAAAATCACGCCGCTGCCTGTAACGGATTCGTCACCGCCGCTCGTGGTCACCACGTAATAATAAGTCGCATTGACTTCGGCGCCGGTGAAGGTGAAGCTCGTGCTGTCGGCGTCAGACGCGCCAATTTCCGACTGATCCACGGTGATCGAGTAGCCGGACGGCGCCGCCCGATCCAGGGTCGCGGTGGCCGTAACCGCCGCACCGGAATTCCCCGCCGTGTCCGTCAACGTGAAGGAGAAGGTCAGGGTCCCGTCGGCCAAGGACGAAACGTCGATCCCAGTAATCTGGTTAGTTTCCGAAGCGACTGTGCCGGTGCCGGTGACCGAGTCGGTTCCACCGTCGCTCGTGATCGTGTACGTATAGGTGGCGTCCACCTCGGCGTCGGCAAAGGTAAAGCTAACCGCCGTCTCGTTGTCCTCGTCGATATCACTATCATCGACCGCAATCGCGTAACCGGTCGGGGCAGTCTGATCGAGCAGGGCGGTTGCCGTGACGGCGCCGCCCGTGTTGTCGTCGGTGTCAGTCAGAGTAACGCTATAGGTGAGCGTTCCGTCAGCCAATGACGAGACGTCGATCCCGGTGATTTGCTGGGTCGCTGACGTGATCGTGCCGCTGCCGGTAACGGAATCGTCGCCACCGCTGCTCGTAATCGTGTACTCGTAAGTGTCGCCAACCACGGCGTTGGCGAAGGTGAAGCTGGCCGAGGTGGCCGTCGACGCATTGAGCACGCTCTGATCGGCCGTGATCGAATAGGTTGAATCACCGACAGAGACCGTCACCGTTGCGACGGCCGTCGCGCTGTCGCGCACGCCGTCGTTGACGACGATGTCAATCGTGCGGGCGCCCGCCGTCGGAGACACCGCCGTGTTGCTGTAAGTGATTCCGGCCAGTAGGTCCTCGTAGACGGCCAGCGTGGCCGCTCCGGTCAGCGTCAGGACGCCGTTGCTGTAGCTCGACGCGACGTCCGTGTCGGAAACGTCGACGGACAGCGTCTCGCTGGCTCCGTCGGAGAGATTCGTGATTGTCACGGTCATCGAGACGAGCATCGTGCTGTCCGCGTCGCTGATGGCCGCGTCCGAGGCGGCGATGCTGGCGGCCGAGCCGCCCGTCGTGTACGTCGTGGAATAGGTGGTCACGGAACCGGTCAGGTAAACCGCGGGCACGGCGTCGGCTTCTGTGATGATCGTCGAAGTCGATCGCCTTCCGTAGATGAGGTACCGAAGCGAGATGGCGCTGCCCGTAAGGCCCCGTTCGCCGAAATTGAATTCGGACGCCGACTCGCCGGCGTCCAATGTCAGCAAGAACTGGTCCGATCCGGCCGTCCCGCTGGTCGTGCCGTCGATCGTCCCGACCGTTTCGATTCCGTCGATGTAGTTCGTCGGCTGCGATTCGACGATCTTGTAGTCTCCGGCGGCCAGATTGTCGAAGCTGTAGGAGCCGTCGGAGCCGGTCACCGCACTGGCGACGAGCGACCAATTGCCCTCGTCGTCACTGAGATAGAGCTTGACGACCGCGCCCGGCAGTCCGGTATGCGTGCCGCCCGAGGAAGTGGTTCGCGAGCCATCATTGTTCACATCGATGTAGACGTAGCCAGAGATGCTGCCGCCGCCGACCGTCAGCGAGGCCGTGTCGGTCGCCGAGCTGAAGGCCGTCGCGCCGCCGTTGGTCGTCGTGTCGGCCGTCTCGCCGGCCGTGCCGCTAGTCGCGTCCCATGCTCGATAGGTGATTGTCGCACTCTCCGCGGTCGAGTCGCCCGGCGTATACCGCAGGGTAGCGTCTGCCGACAACAACAGGGCCGCGCTCGCGGAAACCGAGGAGATCGTCGTGAAGGTCGTCCCGTCGAGCGAATAGGCCCACGTGCCGGAACCGGTGATGGCCGTGATGGCGATGCCACCGACCGTGTCATTTGCATCCACGTCGGTAACCGTGCTTCCACCGTCCACATTGATCAAATCGTCGGCCAGCGTGAAGGTGACCGCGGTCCCGAGCACGTCGCTGCCAAGCGAGGGCGTCGCCGCGGTCAGCACGGGCGCGTCGTTGACCGACAGCGTGGCCGTGTCGATGGCCGTGCTGAAGGCGGTCGTGCCGCCGTTGGTCGTCGTGTCGGCCGTGGAGCCCGCCGTGCCGCTCGTGGCGTCCCACGCGCGGTAGGTGATCGTCGCCGACTCGCTCGCATCTCCGCTGGGCGTGTAACGAAGGCTCGCCGTACTGGGCAACAGCAGGGCATCGCTCTCCGACACCGAAGAGATGGTCGTGAAGGTCGTGCCGTCGAGCGAGTATTCCCACGTGCCCGAGCCGCTGATGGCCGTCAGGGCGATGCCCCCCAACGTCGCATCGGTATCGACATCGGTGATGATCGTCGAGCTCGATCCATTGTTCAGGAAGGTGTCGATCAAGGTAATGGTGGTCGCTTCCGTCGACACGACTGTGCCTAACGAGGGGGTGGCCGAGGTCAGCACGGGCGCGTCGTTCGTGTCGGTGACCGTAAGCGTCGCGGTATCGGTGGACGAACTGAAGGCCGTGGCGTCGCCGTTGGTCGTCGTATCGGCCGTCGCGCCGGCCGTGCCGCTCGTGGCATCCCAAGCCCGATAGGTGATCGTGACGGTCTCACCGTTCTCGGCGTCGGGCGTGTAGCGAAGAATGGTATCGGCCGGCAGCAGCAGGGCGGCGATTTCCGAGACCGTTCCGATGTCGGTATAGGTCGCGCCGTCGTCGAGCGAGTAGGCCCAGGTCCCGTTGCCGGTAACGGCCGTCAGGGCGATTCCACCGACCGTGTCGTTCGAGTCCGCGTCGGTGATCGTGGTCGTCGAGTCGCCGAAGTTGATCAGCTCGGTGAGACTGATCGTCACGGACGAATCCTCGTCGGTCGATCCCATCGAGGGCGCGGCCGCCGTCAGGACCGGCGCATTGTTGACCGTCAGCGAGGCCGTGTCCGTCGCCAGACTGAAGGCCGTCGTACCGCCGTTGGTCGTCGTGTCGGCCGTCGCGCCGGCCGTGCCGCTCGTGGCGTCCCAGGCCAAGTAGGTAACGGTCGCCGTGTCGCTGGCGTCTTCGGCCGCCGTGTAGCGAAGCTCGGCCGTCGCCGACAACAGCAGGGCCGCGCTTTCGGAAACCGTCGTGATCGTGACGAACGTGGAACCGTCAAGCGAGTATTCCCAAACGCCGCTCCCGCCGAGGTTCGTGATGGCGATGCCGCCGACGGTCGCGTCATCATCCACGTCCGTGACGGTCGTCGTGCCAGAGCCGTTGTTGACGAGTGTCGCGACGCTGATCGTTGTCGTCGTGCCGGGGTTGGTGTCGCCAAGGCTAGGTGCGGCAGCCGTCAGCACGGGCGCATCGTTCAGGCCGGTCACGGTCAGCGTGGCGGTATCCGAGGCCGAACTGACCGGGGAATTCGTGTCGCTGGCCGCGTCGCTCGTCAGGTCAAAGACGCTGCCGACCGTCCCGCTCGTGGCGTCCCATGCCCGATAACTGATGCTGGCCGTCTCGCCGTTTTCGCCGTCCGGCGTGTAACGAAGGACGGTATCCTTGTCCAAGAGCAACGCGGACGACGAGCTGACGGAGGTGATCGTTGTGTAGGTCGCGCCGCCGTCGAGCGAGTACTCCCACGTGCCGCCGCCGGCGATTTCATAGACGGCGATCCCGCCAAGTACGGCGTCTTCATTTTCGTCAGTGATGACCGTCGTGCCGGTTCCATTGTTGATGAACGTGGCGACCGCGATCGTATAGGCCGTGTCCTCGTCCGTCGTTCCCAACGACGGGCTGGCGGCCTCCAAAACCGGCGCCGTGTTGTTCACCAAAACGCTGATCGTGTACGTGCTCTGGGCGTAGTTGCCCGCGGTGTCCGTTACTCGAACGGTGACCGTCGTGGCGTCGGCCTGTGACGTCGTGGGCGTCCAGGTGATCGCGCCGGTGGACGAGTCGATCGTCATGCCCGACGGCGACGCATCCAGCGAATAGACAGCCGTCGAGTCGTCGCACGTCGCTTGACAGGTGTAGGTGGTCCCGGCAATCGCAACCGTAACCGGTGTGAACGTGAATGTCGGCGCTGTGGCGTCGACGGTCAGCTCCACGGACGCAGAGGTCAGGCTCGAGATGTCCGATGTCTGACTGACGTCCGTATAGCCGGTGCCATTGTACTCGGACACAGTGACCGTCTCGTCCAAGGCGACTTGAATGGCTGTGATGGTGTGCGTGCCGTCGGTCAACGTCGTCGAGCCATCGGTGGTGACCGTGACGCTGGTCCCGGTGGCCGTGGCGCTGCCAATGACGTTGCCGTCCGCCAGAATTCGCACCTCGTTGCCAGACGTGACGCCGGTGACCAAGAACTGGAGCACGCTGTCGCTGCTCGAGTTATTGAGCGTGGTCGTGTCGGTGGCGTCGCCGGTCGATGACACATAGGCCACGCTGGTCGGCGCCGTGGGCGTTGACGAGTCGAACGGGTTGTCGGGGCTCGTCGACGCATCGGCTTCCACGGTGACCGTAAACGTCTGAGTCGTGGGCGTGTCGGTCCCATTGCTGGCCGTCACGGTCACGGTAAACGTTCCCGTGACGCCGTCCGCCGCCCGTAGCTCCAACACGCCATTTTCTGTATCGATGTAAATCTCGGCCGACACGATGGTCACGGGATCTTCGAGATACCCGATGCTCGAGTCCGAGGCCTGATTCTCCATCTGGGAGATGGTTTCGACCACGTCGTAGCCCGTGGTCTGGAAGCCGAAGATCGTATAGTTGTAGTCAAGCTGACGGGTGGCCTCTTCGGTGATGAAGAACTCGGTCGAACTGGTGCCCACGCTCGACGAGCGGGCCATCGCCAAAATGCCGGCTGAAGTGAACTGAAGCTCGGAGCTGAACTCCTCGTCGAATGAATCCTGAACGTCCTTGATGGCGCCCGTTGGCGGATTATTGCCTCCCTGAATGACGAACGGGTTGCCGTCGTCGTCCATGCCGTTGCGATAGATTTCCAGTCCGTCGTAATAGCCGGTTTCGACCAGCGCCTCGATTGCCGCCGTCGTGGCGGGCGACAACTCGTCGAACAGCAGGAACGTCATCGTCTCGCTGGTGCCGTTGATGTCCACGGTCAGCCGCAAGCTCTTATTGGTCTGCGACATGATCGTCGAGGACAGCGAACTGGAATTCGACGTGCTGACCGAGTAGGTCACCGTCTCGTCCGAATCGCTGTTCAACGCCACGAACAGGGTGGTCCCCGCGCTCATCGTCACGTCGGAAAGCGACGAGAAGCTGACGGCCGTCAACAGACAGCGGTTCTCGAGCGGCTCAAAGGCGATGTGTCGCAGCCGCTGCGGTTGCCGATCCTTGCGGCCGCTGCTAAAGCGTCGCGAGAGCCAATCCCAATTCAAGGCATGAAACTTCTTCATGGTCAACTTCCCTTGGAACTTGTTAACAGCAGCTTGGGTGGCAACGTCAAGACGACGGCGGGGCGGCGCCCCCAATGGAAACGGAGCGCCCCGTCGGCACGACCGTGCCACGGCCCCGCCAGGGGGTCTTGCCTTGGATGCAACGTTGCGGCGACACGAGGACAAGCCGAGTGCAACTGCCGCGCCAGGCGAAGCAATAGCGACCCCGAACCCGGACGTTTCCACGCCCGCGACCGGAACAACCACAAAATGGCCACTCGATGTACCATGCCCTTCCCCCCTATGCTATTCCCAAACGAAACCGCAGTCCACAAAATTGCGGAATTCCTAGTTCTGACGGGGGTGACCGCAACAAACGTCTTTCCGCGCTGTTGCGTTGCCGCTCCACAACGGTCTGCTTCATTTTTGCCACAATTCTTGGGCCAAATGGTCGATTTTGCCCTGGATGCTTGCGACGGCCCGATCGTCCGCCTTCTGCGCCGCGGCCCGCCCATTGACCGGCGACACCAAGCGTCTGGCCGCATGCGCTTGGCGACTCAGTGCGGCCAGTTCCCGGTGACGCGCGTCCTCAAGCCGGTAATGACGCAACGGCAGAAAGCCGAGCATGCCAGGCGTGCCAAAGCTCTTCCCGCCCGAAACGCTGTGCGCAACCACCCGCCGATTCATCACGTCGCTGTTCAGAAGCGCGCATAAGTAATGCGCCTCGTCCACCGAACCGCAAGCCACCAGGACGCACGTCTCTTGCGGAACGACGGGCCGGCAGGTCGCCAGCAGACCGACGGCCCCGTCGCCCGTTGGCGCCAAGGAAGACGGAAGTCGCTGCGATTCAACGACCGCCGCGTTCAGGCGACGATCCATCCGCCGCCAGACGACCTTGACCGGCGCGGTCGTATAGGGGCCGACGTTGTACATCGAGTAAAAAGGGCCCGCCTGCTGGTAGCGACGATAGGCCGCGCGGGCAGAGAGCAGCTCTCGAAATCGCTGCAAGTAAGCCAGCGTCCGGGGCCATCGCGCCCGCATCGTGGTCTCGTCCACTCCCGAGCGCGTCGCCGGGTCTTGTGCCAGCAGGATGCAGCCGTTCGGCGTCGCTCGGTATCGCTCGATTCCGCCCCATCGCAACAGCGGATAGAGCAGGTCCGGCTCAATCGGTTGCTCGACAATTTCAACCTGGCGATTGCCCCGCGCGGCCACGTTCCGCACCAACAGTCCTTCAGGCGTCTCGCCTACAACTTCGACCCAATAGACGCCATTGGCCCCGCCGCTGTTGGCGCCAAGATGCGCCGTGTAGTCGGCCGACGACCGGCCATCCGAGGACATTTCACCCGGCTCTCCTGCATGGTCATCGCAAACGAGCCACGGCGAGGTCGGACGCTTGGGATCGATCGGCCTCGCAAGACAGGCTTTTTGCGAGAACGTGTTTTGACCGTCCCCGCTTTCTCGCCCGACTGCACTCTGGGTCCATCGGAAGTACGGCACCGGGTAGCGGGTGGCCTCGCCTTTTTCGAGCACAATCGTGCTGGTCCAGTTCGTCGCGTTGCCAAAAGGCCGCAACGACGTAAGATCATCCACCCGCAGCACGCGCAGCGGCGGGCCGCCGTCTCCGAGCTGAAAACGACGAAAGCCATCGCCGGCCCCGAGCGTCTGAAACAACGTCTGGGTGACGACCATGCCGAGCCGCCCGCCCGATTTCAGGTACCGGTCGGCCGTCGCGTAGAGCATTAGCGTCGAGAGATCTTTTTTGCCGCCGCCGTGTCGGGCCTGATTGCCGGAAAGCGAGAATAGGCCATACCGCTCCCAGAGCGGCTTTGTCGCCCGACGATCGGCCTTCGAAAGATTGTCCCACGCAATCCACGGCGGGTTGCCAACGATGCCATCGAACGGTGGCTGGGCGTCCGGGTATTCCCCCCGGTCCTGAATCGAGTCGTGCAGATACACGGGGATCTCGAACGGCTCGTCCCTTGGCAACCGCTCACCGAGCGTCAGCAGGCAGTTCGCCTTGGCAGTCATCACGGCCAGCGGGTTCAGATCAAAGCCGACCGGAAGAGCCAGCCGCCGTGCGTCGATCGTTGGTTTTCCGTCCCGCCGTTCCGCTTCGAGCAAGCGGCGAATCGCCATCACCAGAAACGTGCCCGATCCGCAGGCCGGGTCCAACAGCCGGCGGCCCAGGCAGCCCAATTGGTCAAGCAAATGCTCGGCGAGCCAGTCGGGCGTATAGTACTCGCCCAGCTGACGCCGCAGCGGCCGAGGAAACAGGTCTTGATAGAGCGGCTTGAACAGGTCGCAGTCCCCGTCCGCGCCACCGTCGGGCCGCCCGCCGTATCGAGCGATGGCCGCAGCCAACTTGTCAACAAAGCACCTCAGCAAGGGCGATTGCGAGGCGGTCCACCACAAAAATGGATCCCGGGGCGAGCCGCGGACGGATTCCCATGCCGCCGTTGGTCTTTGTTCCGGCGACAGCACGGCTGTTCCAGCCGAGTTCGCTGGCCGATGGGTCGCGGCAAGGCCCCTTGGCGATGCAAGACGCCATGGCGCCTGCGCCGGAAAAAAGTGCTCGGTCAACCGCCCAACGAGCATGGCGTAATAAGTCTGAAGCGACAGAAGCAACCGTTCGGCGGCGTCGCTGGTTTCGGCCGAGACTCCGAACTTCGCGGCCCGTTGGGCCAGCAGCGCAGGCAACTTGGCGAGGGCCGTCGCCGCCCAGCCCATGGCGTCGGCCTTCCATCGGTCCAAGGCCGAGCCGTCGTCCCGGCCCAAACCGTCGAGCAGCGCAACGACTCCCTCGCGGGCCAAATGCGTTCGGGCGCCAAACTCGCCGAGGAGATTTTTCGAGGTCAACGGCCTTCCGGCGTCCGTTGCCGGATGTTCACGGTTGCGTTCCATGACGCCATTGTCGCTGTGGGCGGTCGCGCCCGCAACGCCCCCAAGAAAGAGAGCGAACCGCGCTCCGACGTCGTGCCGAAGCGCGGCCGCTACCGGGGGAGCAAGCACTCGCGTCCGCGTTGGGCAGCGACCGCGTCACAGACCACGAGGTCGCCGACGGACGCGAACACCTGTCAGTCACCAACTGACGGTGTACCCTCGATGAATCGTGCGGAAGAGCCGACTTTCCCGGCCCATGAACTATTGTTCCCGTAAATGCTATTTTGTCAAGAGCGGCTGCTACAATTCTTTGCTTTCGACGTTCTGCCCACTTCCGTCGCGGAGTGGGACGACGAGGACGTCGCCTATCAAGTGCGGCCACGTCGCACGCCGATGTAAGAAGTGGCGTGTCTTGATTGCGATGGCCAGCCGCCTTAGAATTTCGTTGGACACAGTCTCCGTACAGGTTCCAACCGATGCACAGCGTTGATTTCCAAAAGCCGTCGTGTCTGTGCACGTGTCGCTGTCCGGTCTGAACGACCGGACAGCAAGACGCATCTCTCCACACTTTCCCGCGTACCGCCCGTTTTTCGTGGGCCTTCTGATTGGCACAGGCGTGGAGCCGCACGGCAATCGGAGATCTGGCGACTCCGGAAATCAACATTGAGGGTTTTCACATGGCCACCGATATTCGTCTCAAGGAAAGTCTTCCGGTGCTGACGGAGCGAATCGTCGACACGTACGCCGAAACGGGCCACATCAGCCATCTTGGCTACTGCCCACTGCCCAATTACGAGACGATCATCGCCATCACCGAGGATCTCAAGGAAATCCTGTATCCCGGCTATCGCCGCCGTGACGGGCTGCACCTGGGCAACGTCACCTACCATGTCGGCGACCTGGTCGATCGCCTTCACGACACGCTGACCACGCAAATCAGCCGCGCGCTGCGCCACGAGGCCAGCAAGGGGGCGTGTGATCCGAGCCAAACCGCCGATCTCGAATCGATGGGCCAGGCCAAGGCGGTCGCGTTTCTCGAAACGCTGCCCGACTTGCGCAAGGAGCTGTCCTTCGACGTGCAGGCCGCCTACGACGGCGACCCGGCGTGCAAATCGCTGGACGAGGTGATCTTTTGCTATCCGGGCCTCGAGGCGATCACCGTCTATCGGCTCGCCCATATCTTGCACACGCTCGGCGTGCCGCTGATCCCGCGGATGATGACCGAGTGGGCACACAGTCGGACCGGCATCGACATCCATCCGGGCGCCGAAATTGGCCGCTGTTTCTTTATCGACCACGGCACGGGCGTCGTCATCGGCGAAACGACCCAGATCGGCGAGTGGGTCAAGCTCTATCAGGGCGTGACGCTCGGCGCCCTGAGCTTCGCCGCCGACGCCGAGGGAAAGCTGATCCGAGGCAAGAAACGCCATCCGACCATCGAGGACCACGTGGTGATTTACGCGAACGCCACCGTGCTTGGCGGCGAAACGGTCATCGGCCACGGTTCGGTGATCGGATCGAACGTATGGTTGACGCGGTCGGTGGCCCCCGGCACGACCGTGACCATGGAGAGCCCCCGCCTGAATCTTCGCGGCGAGACGCCAAAGAAACCGGCGACGGCCGGCTGAACGGGGCGACTTGGCAAGCCGCCGAGCGGCGATCTCGGCGGATCAGACCGACCGCTCTTTTTCGAGCACGACGTGGCTGCCGCCGTCTTGAAACTCGACGTGGGACATGAACGCTCGCATCAGCAGCACGCCGCGACCGCCGGGACGGCCGAGCCGATCGGGTGCGGTCGGGTCGGGCACGCGGTCGGGGTCGAAGCCAGGGCCCTCGTCGACAATTTCCACCCGGACCCTGGTCGGGCACACACGGGCGGAAAACTGAACGTGCTTGGCCGAGTCGTCGGCGTTGCCATGATGGATGGCGTTGACCAACGCCTCGTCGACCGCCAGATGGACGCCAAAGATCTCGCGACGGCTCCAGTGCATCGTCTCAAGCTGCCCAAGCAGATCGTCCAAGAGCCGCCGCCCGACCGCGGTGTCGTTAGCAATCACCCGGTCGCACTGCCAAGTCCAGGTCTGATTGGGCGGGGACATGTCTTACACCAATTCCAATTCAAACCGACGCGTTGTGGCCTGTTTACCTCACGGGAAACCCGGTTGTCTCTGGACCGTTATCGCGCGGCTCTGAAATGGAAACCGTACTGGGAAATCCGCCAAACACCGAAAGTGATGCAAACGTGAACACCACGCAATCGTCGGCAGTCTTCGCCGGCCGCCACTTTGGCAATTGCGTGGCCCCGGTTAGAACGCCGCCAGGGCCTCGGCCTCGTCTCTTCGGATATCAAACAAGCGGTTAAGCTTGGTGATGGCAAAAACCTCGTAGATCTCGGGGCGGATGCTCGCCAGTTTGAGCGTGCCGCCGTGGGCCTTCATCTTCTTATCCAGGGTGATCAGCTTGCCCAAGGCGGCGCTGGAAAGGAAATCGACCGAGGAGAAATCCAGCAGCAGCCGTTCGCGGCCTTCGGCTTCGACCAGGCGAAACATCTCCTGGCCCAATTCCTGGATATTGACGTCCTCGATGATCTTTCGATCGAGAAAGCGGACGACCGTCACGTCGCCGACCTGAGAAACGTCCAAATGTCGGTATGCGGCCGTCGTCATCCTGAAAAAACTCCTCGGGGCTAAGCGAGCCACATCGATCTTGCCGCTCTCATGATATAACCGCTAAGTTGGGTGGTCAAGCGGTGATTCGGCGGACACGGAGTCCGGTCCGAAGCGGTCGGCATCGCCAAACGCCGTGGATCCCGGGAGCAGAGGCTCGCGATTCCGAGCCACGCTAGCCGGGTTTTTTCATGCCCCAACTGTGCAGCACGAGGACGGCCCCGACGGAAACCAACGACCAGCCGAGCCAGTCCGGTGGATAGCAAACTTTCTTCGCCGGCGGCTTCTCCGACTGCGTGATGTTCTGGGTCGCCTGGTTTAGGGCGGCCAGCGGGTGGCCGGTCCGCTCGGCGAGGAATTGCGTGAAGTCGGGAGTCAGCTCGAAAGACTCGACCATCCGAAACTGAAAGCCAAGCATCAGACACAGCAGCCCGGCGAAGAAGAACTGGTTTCGCGTAAGGTCCATCATGGCCACCTCAATTCAACGAACAAGCGGCGACGTCATGGCGCGCTTCGCCGCGTCTTCCTTCCTCTATCGAGCCACCGGGAATCGAGGCTTCAGCCGTCTCGCTGGCGTGCGGGAAATAACGCGCCGGTGGGCGCGATCTTGAGGGAGGTAACGGTTTCGCCGCCTAAGACAACCTGCATCGCCAAGGCGGAACCTGGGGTGGCCACGGCAATTTTGGCGTCCAACAATTCATGGCGCCAGCCACGACAGCCTGGCCTATATTTGGAGGTCGGAAAGCCAGTTTTGGCAGGACGCGATCGGCGCAGCGGGCGCCGGATGGATTCCATCGGCCTCCTGTCGGCCCTGGCCGTCCGGCCTTTTTCTGGCCAAACCATATCGAAGAATCGAGCGAGGAATGCGGCCATGGCACGACGAGTACTGATTGTCGACGACTCGATGCTCATGCGACGCCTAATGAAGGAAACGCTTCTGGCCGATGGCTGGGAGGTTGTTGGAGAAGCCGCCGACGGAGAGGAGGCCGTCGCCAAGTATCAGGAATTGCTGCCCGACGCTGTGACGATGGATATGATCATGCCTGGCACCGATGGCGTTCAGGCCCTCCAAGCGATCCTGAAAATCGATCCCAAGGCCAAGGTCGTCGTTGTCAGTTCGCTCAACCAGACAAAACTGATCTCCGAGGCCGTCCGGGCCGGCGCAGACGATTTCCTGGCCAAGCCCTTCATGCCTGAACAGTTGCAGGACACGCTCCGGACGTGCGTCGAAAGCCCCGCGAACCCGAGCGCGATCAGCGTCCTTGGCCGATAGCAGCCACCTCGCGTGCGGGGGGTAGCATCCTCTCTTGCCGTCTCAGGCCGTTTCTGATACGGTTCCGTGGTATTTTGGGGCGGTTCGTGCGCCGAGGCAACGGGCAGCCCCCGCTCAAGGCCGCATGGGGATTGTGATTTGGCCGCCGCCGACAGGGCGCAGCGTCCGAACCGGCCCAGCGACCGCGATGATGCGTTGCCATCTTTCGTGGAGACTCCATTGGTTCCGACGCTGCCCAGGACGCCGCTTCGATCGGGAACAGGGCGCTGGCAATCCAGGACGCAGCCGTCGGCGTTGCATTTTTCTGGGCAAATCGCCGTAACGGTTGTAACGCCAGTCGTTTTCTGAAAGGCTGTGGATGTCCATCGGTCCGGAAGATTCAGGCATCAGCGGCACGTTCCCGCCGGTCGCTCGACCGAGGCCGCCAGTCGTCGAGGATGGTCGCGGTTCGGCCTACTCCCGCAGCTTTGTGGCGCTGGTCGCCACGCAGTTTTTCGTCGCGCTGAACGACAACATGTTTCGCTGGCTGGTGGTGCCTATCGGCAAGGAGCTGATGGATCGCCGCTGGAACGAGATGCCGCAGGTCGTGCAGGACTGGATGAAGCCCGAGCCGCTGGCCTTGGCCCTGGGACTGGCGAGCTTCGCACTGCCGTTTCTTGTATTTGCCGCGCCGGCCGGCTATTTGGCCGACCGTTTCAGCAAGCGGAACGTCATGGTGGCGTTCAAGGCCATCGAGTTGCTCGTGGTCGCCTTAGGCGTCATTGCCATCTGGATTGGCAGCGTGCCCTTGATGTTCGTCATGGTGTTCATTCTTGGGACCCAGGCGACGATGTTCATCACCTCCAAGCTGGGCGCGATTCCCGAGATCGTGCGATCCGAGGCCATCGCAGAAGCGAATGGGCTCATCAACATGGTGTCGATGTCGGCCATCATTCTTGGCTGTCTGGCGGGCAACTGGCTCTATGGCCTCACCAAACCGGGTGAACCGCGCCCCTGGGGCGTCTATACGGCCGCGCTGCTGGGCATTGCAGCTCTGGGGTTGGTCACGAGCCTCTTCGTCGGTCGCCTCAAACCGGCCAACCCCAGCCGACCGATCCCGTGGAACTTCTTTGCACAAACCTTCCACGATCTCCGCGCCCTAGCCTCCCACAACTCGCTGCTCCTCGTCGCAATGGGCAGCGCGTACTTCTGGGCCCTGGGCGCTTTGTCGCAACTCAATATCGATCAACTGGCGACCAAGCATCTGAACGTGACACAGGCATCCGTCGGGCCGCTGTTGGGCGTGTTGACGCTCGGCATCGGCGGCGGCGCGCTGCTGGCCGGCCTCTGGTCGCGCGGCAAGGTCGAACTCGGTTTGGTGCCGCTGGGCGGACTCGGCATCGCGTTGTCGTGCGTGCTGGTCGCGGCCGTGCCGGGCGGCACGCCGGACACGTTCCCGCGTTTCGGCTACGGGGCAAGCTGCCTGTTGCTCTCGGCGATGGGCGTCATGGCCGGCCTCTATGACATCCCGCTCCAGGCGTACATCCAGGATCGAAGCCCTGTCGCATCGCGGGGCTCGATCATGGCGGCCTACAATTTCCTTTGCTTCGCGGGTATGTTGGCGGCCTCGGGCCTGTACTGGTTGCTGAGCGGCCCCATGGGGCTCTCCGCCCGCTGCATCTTCGTCGTCGGCGGCGTCGCCACCGTGCTGGTCACCTTCTTGATCGTTCGCCGGCTGCCGCTTCAGACCCTCCGGCTGGCCGTCCGGCTGCTGGCCGACTGCTGCTATCGGCTGCGAGTCGAGGGCGTAGAGAATGTTCCGCCAGGCGGCGCGCTGATCGTCGCCAACCACATTAGCTGGGCCGACGGCGTGCTTCTCGGCCTCGCCTGCCCGCGTCACCCGCGCATGATCGCGTTTGCCGACTATTTCGAGAGCCCCTGGCTCGGATGGCTCGGCCGCCTGGGGCGAATCATTCCCATCGGTTTGAGCCGAAAATCGATCGTCGCGTCGATTCGTGCCGCTCGCGAGGCGTTGAAAGCGGGTGAACTCGTCGGAATCTTTCCCGAAGGGGGCATCAGCCGAACCGGCGAAATCCAGGAATTCCGCCCCGGCTTTTTGTCGATACTGAGAGATACCGACGCTCCGGTGGTGCCAGTCTACCTCGATGGCCTTTGGGGCAGCATCTTCAGCTTTGAAGGCGGGCGTTTCTTCTGGAAGTGGCCTCGCCGCTGGCGCCACCCCGTCACCATCCGCTTCGGCCAACCCATCACCAACCCAAACAGCGTCGACATCGTCCGCCGAGCGGTCGAAGAGTTGAAATCGCGACGTGCGACCTGATGCGGCGTGACGTGCCGCCGCAATCGACGAGACTTCCAATCTGCTCGCTGACCACGAACCGCCCTCGACCTTTTCCAGTCCTCTTTTCCATACCCTCACCGTGGTGGCAACCCTAAAGCGTCTCATGCTTTCCGACACCGACCATTCGATGATCCTTCCCCGTCGGTTTCTTCGCATGTGTCGCCGACGCATGCGGCGGCCCAAGGTCGCCGACTCGACGGGCATCGAGCTCACTGGCGCGGGCCTCTTGCTGCGAACGCTCGTGTTTCGCCGGATTCTGCGCCGCGAAGTGCTGGCCGACGACGAGCGGCACGTCGGGCTGCTGTTGCCCCCGTCGGTCGGCGCCGCGATAGCAAATGCCGCTTTGGGGCTCGATCGCCGCGTGGCCGTGAACTTGAACTACACGCTGATGCCGGACGTGATCAACGACTGCATTGCCCAATGCGGCATCCGACACGTTCTGACAAGCCGTCGAGTCATCGACCGGCTGGGGTTGACGCTCCGCGCGGAACTGGTCTTCCTCGATGACTTCGTGCGGAAGGCCACGATGATGGACAAGTTGACGGCCGCCATCAACACATGGCTCGTGCCCCTCGGATGCCTCGATCGTCGCATGGGCCTCGACCGCATTCGCGACGACGATCTGCTGACAATCATTTTCACTTCCGGCTCGACGGGCCAACCCAAGGGCGTCATGCTCACCCAGGCGAACGTCGGCTCGAACGTCGATGCCGTGAATCAAATCGTCCGACTGGCCGACGAAGACGTGCTGGTCGGGATCCTGCCGCTGTTCCACGCTTTCGGCTACACGACGACCATGTGGACCGTGCTGGCGTTGCCGCCGAAGGGCATCTACCACTACAGCCCGCTGGAGGCCCGAGAGGTCGGTAAACTCTGCGAGCGCCACGGCGCGACGATCTTGATCGCCACGCCCACGTTCGTCCGCTCCTACCTGCGGAGATGCGAGCCTGAAGAGCTGGGAACGCTGGACGTTGTCTTCACCGGCGCGGAGAAACTGTCCATCGAGGTGGCCGCCGCCTTTGAGCACCGATTTGGCGTCCGCCCGGTGGAAGGCTATGGCGCCACGGAGTTGTCGCCGGTAGTTGCGGCCAACATGCCTCCCAGCCGCGCGAGCAGCCAGGAACATGCGGGCGTCAAGGAAGGGACCGTCGGCCGGCCGCTGCCGGGCGTCGCCGCAAAGGTCGTCGATCTGGAGTCGGGCGAGGACCTCGGCCCAAACTGCGCGGGCATGTTGTTGATCAAGGGGCCCAACGTCATGAAGGGCTACTACAACCAGCCCGCGAGAACCGCCGAGGTGATTCACGACGGTTGGTACACGACCGGCGACGTGGCCGAAATCGACGAGGAAGGCTTCATCAAGATCACCGGACGCATCAGCCGGTTCTCGAAGCTGGCCGGCGAGATGGTGCCCCACATTGGCGTCGAGGAGGCGATTGCCGCGGCGCTCGGCCTCGACGAGGACGATTTGAAGATCGCGGTTACCGCCGTGCCTGACCCGAAAAAGGGGGAGCGGCTCGTGGTCTTGTACACCGAGCTGTGGCGATCGCCCGAGGACATTTGCCAGCAGCTTCGAGCCGACGGGCTGCCGACGCTTTGGGTCCCATCGCCCGACAGTTTCCGCCACGTCGAAAGCCTCCCACTCCTGGGGACGGGCAAGCTCGATCTCAAGCGAGTCAAAGACATGGCGTTGGAATTCTTCAATCGATCGTGACCGCTCCGTGGCCGAGCTCCGCGAGAGTGGGCCGATTTTCTCGCAATTGCGGCAATATCATCAGGCCCAGCGAACGGCCCCATGTCGGTCAGTTAGGATTTCCTCACGCTGCGACTGACCTTGGTCGATTGGCTGACGATGGTACAATCCCGGCCGAACGTCCGTTCGCCGGGGGAGGGCATCGTCGGAGCGGAGAGGTTTTGCCATGGCTCGCACTCGGTCGCTTTGCATCGCCACGCTATTGGTTCTCTCGTTGAGTTCGTGGTTCGCGGTCAAGGCGAACGCCGGCCTGACGATCGGCCTTGGCATCGGCCTGCCGTACCGCCCGTACTACCACCCGTATCCGTGTTACGCACATCCGTACCCGTACGGCGGCTATCCTCACTACTACGCTCCGCCGCCGGCTTATTACTACGCGCCACGGACTTACACGCCCACCCCGGCGCGGGTATACGTGGCGCCCGCGACGACCTGCCGGCCACAAGCGACCTATCAGCAACTTAGCGGCGCCTATCAGCAGCCGGTTCGGACCTATCCGCAGCCGCCGGCGCCGAATCAGCCGGCTGCGGTCAGCTCGCAGACGTTGCCCACCACCTCAACGGTCGTTGCACCGACGCCGCCGGCCTACCCGACCAGCTCGACCAAGTAGGCTTCAGCGTCTGCCGTTGGCCCGCTTCCGTGAGCCATTCACGTCGTGTCGTGAAGCGAACGATCCGGTGTCGTTCCCGCTTTTCCGTTGGCCGCAATCCACCCGTGTGACTGGTTTTGACATCGGCTTGTCAGGTCCCCACCTGCCTGCTACAATTCGGCCACCACGGCGTGCCTGGAGGCCCGCCATGCTTGGCATTAGCTGACTTTCTGTCGTGATGAAGGAGAATCCCATGTCCGCGCGGCGCCGGCATTCCCTGGTCTTTCGATCTCTCGTTCTGACGCTGACGCTGGTGGCCATTGGATGGCATTGCCCGCGGCAAGCCGTGGCCGACAGCTTTGACAAGCTCGACACGTCGCTCAAGCTGATCCCCGGCGATGCGGCGTTCTATGCGAGCGTGCTTCGGAACCGCGAATGTTTTGAGGCCATCCGCCAGAGCAGCGCCGTGGCGAAGATCCTGGAGATGCCGATCGTTCAGACGGGCATCATGTTCTACAACATACAACTGGCCACGCCCGAGAGCAACGTCGCCAAGTTTGACGCGTTTCTGAAGAATCCAGAATCCCGCAAGCTGCTGAATATGGCAGCGGACATGGCTTCCGACGAGGTCTTCCTCTACGGCGACAAGAGCTTTGCGGACTTCGTGAAGCTCTTCCAAGCGGTCAACGCGGCCCGGACCTATGCGCCCTTGATGGCCCTGGCGGGCGGGCACGCGACCCAAATGAGTCCCAACCAGATGCAGGCCAAGGCCATGATGGCGTCGCTGGCCAAGAATGCGTCGCTGATCAATGTTCCCGATCTGGTCCTTGGTTTCAAAGTGAAGGACATCGATCTGGCCAAGGAACAACTCATCAAGCTGGAAATGATCGTCAACTTGACGCTCCAAGGCGCGGGCGTCGACGAAAAAATCATCAATCGCTTTAAGAAGACCAAGGTCGGGGATTACGACTTCCTCGTGGCGGATCTCGACGGAAGCCTGATCCCATGGGACGCGGTGCCCCTGGAACGGTTCAAAGAGCTGGAGGCCCAGCCCGGCGACGCCCAGAAAATCATCGACCGGATCAAAAAGTGCAAGCTGGTCGTGGCCATCGGCCTTCGTGGCAACTACCTGCTTTGCTCGATTGGCTCGTCCCTGGATTGTCTGCACAAGCTTGGGCAAAGCCAACGCTTGCTGGATCGCGCCGAGTTCAAGCCGCTCGGAAAGTACGTCGATAAACGGCTGGTCTATGTCGGCTACATGAGCGAAGCCATCGGCCGGCAGCTCAACAACCAGAAGAAGCAACTCGACGACCTGTTGGAAGCCGTCGACCAATTGCTGCCTTCGTCCAAGCTCGACGACAAGCAGAAAGACCGCATCCGCAAGGACGTGAAGTCGCTGACGGCGGACCTCAAGACGCTCGCGCCCGATGCGGGGGCCGTCATGGGCTTCAGCTTCATCACCGACCGCGGCATCGAAGGCTATCGGTACGTCTGGGGCGGTCATGGCTCGCTGGACGGCTCGAAGCCGCTCGGCCTCTTGGAATACGTCGGCGGCAACCCGCTGATGGGCCTCGTCGCTCGCCAGAAGATCGACGTCAAGAGCTACGATCTGTTGGTCAAGTGGGCCAAGACGGGCTACGGCTACTTCCGCGACTTCGCAATGCCGGCGATGAAGCCCGACGAGCGGAAGAAGGCCGAGAAGTTCATCGCGGCCGCCCTGCCAACCATCGAGCGGCTCGACAAAGTCAACCGCGAGATGTTGCTGCCGGCGTTGGCCGATGGGCAATCCGCCGTCCTGATTGACCAGAAGCTCTCGACGAAGAAACTGTTCGCCGCGATGCCGGCCGCTGAAAAGGCGATGCCCATCGTCGAGCCGGCGATTGTCGTGGGGTTGAGCGATGCCGGGCTGTTCAAAAAGGCCCTGTCGGAATACCGAACTGGCGTCAACCAACTGATCGACGCCGTGCGGAACATCGAGGGAAGCGACGTGCCAGCCAACGTCCGCATCCCCGACCCCGAGGTAACCAAAAACTCACAGGGAACGATCTACAGCTTCAAGCTGCCCGAGGACTGGAGCGTCGATAAGCAGATCATCCCCAACGTGGCCGTTTCGGACAAGGTGGCTCTTTTCACGATCAGCCGCGCCCATACCGATCGCCTGTTGGCCAAGAAGCCACTGTCGGTCGGCGGTGTTTTGGCCAAGCCCGAGCGGCCCCTAGCCACCGCCGGCTGGCTGAACTGGGCCGGCGTGATGGACGCGGCCGCTCCGTGGATCGATCTGGCCATTAGTGAAAAAATGGAAGAGCGGGGCGTGGAAGACGTTCAACAGGCCGCCACCCTCACTCAAGTTCACATGGCAATCGACGTGCTGAAGGTCCTTCGATCCATCACCAGCGAGAACTATCTCGAAGACAAGGCGATGGTCCAGCACACCCTGGTGGAACTCAAGGACGTCGAGAAGTAAACGCCCGCGAGCAAACGCGACACCTTAAGCCCACTGGCTTTGCGGCCCGTGGGCTTTTTTGTTGCCCAGATCGCTCCGAAGACCATCGCGTTCCGGCGTCACGGCCCCGTGCTTCGCCGCGCGGCCCACTGCTTCTCCATCGCTTGGCCAAGCGCCTGCTCGGCCTCGGCCAGCCGACCGGCCCGCTGGCAAATCAGGCTCATCGCCATATAGCTGAACGAATCGTCCGGTTCGAGCTCGCAAACCTTGTGGGCATGCGCGACGGCCTCGTCCTGGCGGTTCAACTTGCCATAGAACACGCTCAACGCGGCATGGCCGAGGGCGTAGTCGGGGTGCTCGGCAACGAGCGCTTCAAGTCGGCCGACCGCCTCATCGAGTCTTCCCGCTTGTTGCAACGCGATTGCTTCGTCATACAGTTCATTGGCGGCTGGCATCTGGGGGGCTCCGTGGTTGAGAACATGAGGCGCAGACCTTCAGTCTAGTCGGACGCTCGCCGACATGGAAGCGACCCCGACGGTGGGTAGTGTCCTAACGGAGTGTTGCTGGACGAAAGATGCGGCTATTACCACCCATACGGCGACCCGCTACCGCGCTCGTCTGGGTCGCCTGGGTCAGGAGGGCCACCGAGGATGATCCACGCCACGATGAACATGGCCACGGGAGTGCCAATGAAGATCAGGAGATTGACGGCCATGAGGCTACTGCCATGAGGCTACTATATCGGAAGGTAGCGGGCCAAGAGTGTGTTGCTGGGCGGCAGGGCCGGCGACGGCAAACTGCTGGAAAGGGTACTGTCCCCGTAAAACCACACAATGCGCAGACCGCTTGAACGACCAGACAAACCGCCTATGATCGTCCAGTATGGACGCCTTCAACGAATTGCGCCGGCAAGCCAGAGAGAGGCGGGAAAAGGCTATTTGCGAGGCCCGAGACGCCTATGCCGCCACTCGTGCCAGAATAGCCGCCCTGGAACAGGACATCCTAGGCCGCGACCTGTCGAGCCATAGGACTATCGCATCGTGCATCGACTCACTTCTCCCGACAGACCGCACCTTTACGACCGTTGACATCCTAGCGGGCCTTGAAGCCCTCGACCCACGCCGGAACTGGCGCAAGAGGCCGCTCGACAGCCACATATCGCGCCTCAGGGAACGCGGGCCGATGCGGCAAACCGAACTGGCCATGGCGATTCTGGAAGCAGGCTACCATCTGGATAATAAGCACACACCCCCCAGTGTGTCTGTAGCATTGCACAAAACAATATTGACATATTGTGCAAAAACAGTATACTTTTAACGTGTGCTGATTGTACTGTATTTAGCGTTGACAATTGTGCCCGTCTATGTACAATTTCGTTGCTTTGGCCGATAATGGGATTATCATTACAGTAGGAGAGCCAAGTGACTGTGCTCGCCAACAACCTCTGTGATGACGGCAAAGAACGCATTACGCACGACAGGGACCAAGGTTTTATTATGGGAACGTCCACCCTCGACATCTCTGAAGCTCGCAAACAGTTTTCACAACTGGACAAGCGACTGCGTGAGGATCGAGTGATTTGGATCACGCGGCACAACAAAAAAGCGTTTGCAGTTGTGGATACTGACCTACTTCAGACGGTCCTGGAAACGATCGAAATCTTGTCCGATCCCGATGCGCTGAAAATGTTCCAGGAAGGGCTGCGCGACATCCGGGCCGGCCGTCTGCATGACCACGAGGATGTCAAAAGCGAGCTTTTAAATGGAAGTAAGAGTGACGGTTAAATGGACCGACACAGCGAAAGAGTCGCTGAAGAGCCTTCCGCCAAAAGTTCAGCATGGCTTGCTGGAAAAAGCCGATGAACTAGCTCAAAGTGGGTCAGACCCTCGCGGGTTTTGTAAGCCGCTTACGGGGCCGCTTCAGAATTATTATCGGATTGTTTACAGCCGATACCGCGCCATCTTTACCGTGGAAGAAGAAGTGCTTGCGAGTGGCGATAAGCTTCTGCAACTTACCGTTATTTTCGTGGCAGCTGGAATCCGCAAGGAGTTTGACAAGCGCGATGTTTATCGCGTTGCCCAGAAGCTCATCGAGTCCGTTCTTCCAAACCTTCCCGACATCGAAGAGTTTGAGTTAAAGAAAAAAGAATGATCGGCCCATTCGATGGCAGTCATCTTCATGCCGCAGCTCCGTAAGAGGTGAGCGGCCCGCGTCTTGGTGGCGCAGCAGTCTTATACTCTGCCGGAGGGGTCCGCGTCTGCGCGGAACGGGATCGTAACCCCCTCTCTCCGCTAGGCTAGGCTTTACGTTTGGCGGCCTTCAGGATGACGTTGCGCGCCCATGTTGAGGTTTTGCCCTCCGCAGCCCGCTTAACGTCCTCCACTTCCGCCGGCGTCAGCCGGACCTCAAAGCGCACAGTCCGCCTGTCTTCTTCGGGCTTAGGCGGTCGCCCGCGTCCTTTGGGTTTCATGCCGTTATTTTACAGACAAAAAAACCTTTTGCAAGCCTATTGACGGTCGATTAAATGTCTGTACAATAAATCAGAGTTGGGAGTCATGAGCCCAACAAAAAACCCTTGGTCAGAACTGCAATTCCGGCCAAGGGCAATCACAACCAGGCGGTTCGCCCAGAAGTGACCTCACACTCTCAATTCTAGCGAATCCGCCGCGACCGGGAAAGCGGATTCGCCATGATAGCCCCAGCCTGTCGGCATGACCAAAGCAAGAAGCACGGCAAGGACCGGTACGGAAACCAACGCTACCGCTGCGTGTTGTGCGGCAAGACGTGGATTCAGCCCAAGCCAGAGGGCCAGCTTGGCCCGATGCGGTTGCCCGTTCAGACGGCCAAGATCATCCTGCAATTGCTGTTGGAGGGTAGCTCAATCCGATCGGCCGAGCGGATTACCCACGTTCACCGCGACACAATCTGCCGGCTGATCGTTCGGTTCGGCAACGCCTGCCATGAGTTCCTTGACGAGCGGATGCGCGGCCTGACACTGACCCACCTGCAATTCGATGAGCAGTGGACCTATGTAGCCAAGAAGCAATCTCGGCTGACCGTGACCGAACGGGCCGAGCGGTGCGACATTGGCGACGTGTACCTATGGACCTGCATTGACCGCAAGACGAAACTCATGCCGGCATTCATGCTCGGCAAGCGGTCTGCCGACAACGCCCGGCGGTTTTTGATGGATGTCGCCGGACGGTTGGTGTTCCCCAGCGCCCACGCCAGCGACGCCCACGCCTACCAGGCTGGCGGTTATCGGCCGTTCATTCAGGTTTCGACGGACGGCTTTGCCGCCTACCCTGAGGCCGTGGACATGGCCTTCGGCCCCTACGCCTGCTATGGCACGATCATCAAGGACTACCGCAACGCCACGATGATCTACACGCCATCGGAAATGGTCGGCACCCAGCGGACCGGGATACGCGGGATAGGCAAGGGCCAAGAATGGTCGATATGCACGTCGCACGTCGAGCGGCTGAACGGCACCCAGCGGCTATTCGTGAAGCGGCTGAACCGGCTGACCCTGTGTTTCAGCAAGAAGCTCCGCAACCTGGAGGCCGCTTTCGCCATGTTCGCGGCCTACTACAACTACTGCTGGCGGACCCGGAAGCCAGGCAACAGCAGCAAACGCCGGCCGACAGCGGCCATCATGGCCAAGCTGACCGACCACCTTTGGAGCTTCGACGAGCTTTTCGACACCGTTCTACGCCCAGCAACACTAAATTAGGACACTACCCGACGGGCGGCCCATCCTTCGCCAGGCATTCGCCATATCGCAACAATTGCCGCTCGAAACCGATTTAGGGCAAAATAGGCTGAAAAATCTTCGCAGGCGACAAGTCCGGTCTAATCGCGCGGGTCTTGCCGACCGATATAGTTTGTCGGGTCGATCGCCCAGCGCTTCCGAGCGCCGGCCTCTGTTCTAATCTTCTTGTCCTTTGCGAGGTGCTGCCGTGAGTATCCACCCGTCGGCCATCATTAGCCCAAATGCCCAGATTGCCCAGGATGCGCAAATCGGGCCTTTCTGCATCGTCGAGTCGGGCGCGTCGATCGGTCCAGGGTGCATTCTCGAAAGTCACGTAGCCGTCAAGGAAGCGACGACCCTCGGATCAAACAACCGGGTCTGCGATGGCGCCGTTCTCGGCGGCCTTCCGCAGCACGTCCATGTACCGACCAATCCGGGCCGAGTCGTCATCGGCAGCGGCAATACGATCCGCGAACACGTCACGGTCCATCGTGCCTTGGTCCAAGATCATGTGACGGCCATCGGCGACAACTGCCTGCTGATGGTCGGCAGCCACGTGGCCCACGACTGCCACGTCGGCAACAACGTCATTCTGACAAACAACGCGCTGCTGGCCGGCCACGTAACCGTCGGCGACCGGGCCTATCTCTCCGGAGCGGCGGCCGTGCATCAGTTCTGCCGCATCGGCAGCCTCGCCATGGTCGGCGGCCAATCGCACCTTTCCCAAGATGTTCCACCTTACGTCACGGTCGATGGCATGAGCACGCTGGTCGTCGGTCTCAACAAGATCGGACTGCGGCGGGCGGGCTACGATCAGGCCACGATCCAGGAGTTGATGGCCGCCTATCGCGTCATCTATCGCAGCCGGCTTCGCTGGAACGACATCCTCGAACAGCTTCGCACGCGGTTCCCGACGGGCCCCGCGGCCCTGTTCTACGAGTTCCTTTCCACGACCGCCCGGGGCATCATCTCCGAACGTCGTGCCCCGCCGGGCGCCACGATCAAGCTGCGTGACACGGTCGACGCCGAGCCCGAACCGCAGGTCCGCGTCAAGTTCGCGTAGCCGTCGGCGCAAGCCATCCATCAACGGTGCAACCAACCCGGCTGCACCGTTGAAGCGTTCTTGGGACCGTAGTCGCCGAACGGAACGTCGGTGCGCTGATCGACCGCGTCCCACGAAAGTCCGACCAAGGTCTGTGAGGCCGTGGAGAACTGCAGAGCTGCCGCGACGCCCTTCCGTGCGTCCCGCGGCCTTCATCTCTGCCATCGTTTGTTCGATCTGCCAGCGTCCTTGGCGAAAGATGGCGTTTGGACGCATTCACGTGGACATGCCTGGCGGCTGTTGCTGCGCGATTGGGGAGTTGACACCCCAAATGGCGGCAGGCACAATAGGGCGTGTCGGATGATCAAGTCTCTTCTTTCACACACCACAGGACACGGCCATGTCGCAGGACCTATTTTCGGAATTGCCTCCTTTGACTCAGCCCGTTCCAGCCGGCCCGAGGCTTGGCAGCTTGGCACAGTCGGCACGCAAGAAGCAGCTTAAGACCGCCCGGATCATCCTGATCATCGTTGGCATACTCACGGTCGCCGGAAACGGTCTTATGTTGGGGAATGTCAACAACGAGGTGGATCGGACCATTCAAAAGCAAGTCGACGCCCTTCGTGCCCAAGGGCAACAGGCGGACGGCGCGTCAGTGGCTGAATTTCGTGATCGGAACATTAGATACTGCCGGATCATCTACGGGTCGGCGTTGGTCTTCGGCGTCGTCTTCATTGCCCTTGGCATCGCGGTCTATACCTATCCCGTGCCGTGCACGGTGCTGGCACTTGTGCTGTACGTTGGCGCCGCCGCAATTTACGGCTTTCTGAGTCCCGAGACACTGAAGAACGGCATGCTCGTAAAGATCGTTATTATTATTGCCCTTGCGAAATCCGTCCAGGCGGCGGTTGCTTATCGAAAAGCGTAAGAATGCCAAAGCGGGTTCGTTTCGAGATGGCGCCATGCCATTTGAGCCATTGTTGCGTCAATCTGATGGGCTGCCAGCCGAATCGCTGTCGATGACCGACAATCAGCCAGCGACGGTCGTCTGTTGGCGGTGCGGCAAGGAAGTGCCTTGCGCATCGTCGGCGTGTCCTTTTTGCGAGGCGTCGCTTCGGGTCGGCTCACCAGGGGCCAACGTCACGGATACACTGCAAGACGCCAATGCCCGGACGTTGAACCGAATGCTCATCGTTTTCGGCGTCCTCTTAGGCATTTCCTTCGTTGGCGGCCTGGTTCGTCATCTCATGGCCGCCGTCGCTCCTCATCATTGCCTTGAAGCGTGGCAGGCACTGGCAGCGACCATTGTCATCGAAGTGGCCGATACGGCGTTGGTTCTGCTGGCCTGGGCTTGGTGCGGCGCGCGGTTTCCCGAGCCGCGTCGGTCGTTGGTCCGCCGCGTGCTGGTTTGGATGGCCGCTCTCGCGGGACTTGTCGGCGTCCTCGCCCTCAACGTGCTGTACCACCGGTTCATTTGCGAGTGGCTCCATTTGTCCGTCGAGCGCCAGTATGTCTTTCGGGATCACGCGCTGACGACACTCTCGATGTTGGCCATTTGCGCTCAGCCGCCGATTGTTGAGGAACTCTTCTTCCGCTATTTGATGTTTGGCGCGCTGAGACGCGTCATGGGCGGAAATGGCGTGGTTTGGATCACGGCCGTGATGTTCGCGACGGCACACATTGGCGTGCCATTGAGCATGCCGGTATTGTTTGTTCTCGGGCTGTTGCTGGGCTACGCCCGACTCGGAACCGGGACGATTTGGCTCCCGATCGCCTTGCACTTTCTTCACAACGCAGCCGTGGTTGCGTTGAATGCGATGTACGGAGGACTCCAATGATGGCAGGCGACAGTCAAGACAAAAGTCAAAGCTGCATGGAACTCCGGTCGCTGCGGCATGTGCCGTGGGGCGCCAGTTTCTGGGGGCTCACGACAATCGTATTGCTAGTTGCTTCGATGGTGTTCGGCAATCAGCACTTGGCGATTCTGGCCATGGCGCCGGCGATGCTCACTCTTGGGTTGCTAATCGGGCGACGTCGTGAGTTTCGCGGCTTGCTGACGGACGAGGCCTTGTGCTCGGAGAATCCGCCCTTGACGCTGCCGTACGCCGAGATCGAAGGCCTCACGATCAATGGCGTCGGCTACGACCCTGACACGCCCAAGCTCAAGGGTCATCTGATGGTGATCCATCGCCAGGGTGTCTTAGAGATTCCCAAGCTGCAGAATGTCCCATCTCATAAGCTGTATCGTGCGATTCTGACGATGCTTCCGACGACCGGCAACCCAAAGCTGAGTTCTTCATTTGCCGAACACGTCGCAAAGGAATCGGCCTTGTTTGGCCACGACCGGGTTCATGTTTTCGGCCGACGAAAGGTCTTGGGCCGCCGCCCCTCGACACGGCGCAGCCAATTGTGTGCGGCATTGTTGCTTTTCTGCGGGATTGGCTGGTGCCTGATTTTCGCGTTCGCGGATCCTGACGAGCGACGTAATTACGAGCCCTGGGTGGCTTGGGGCTTCGTGCTGTCGCTTCTTAGCACGCTAGCGTGGCTGATCCAGTACTTACGCCAAATACCTCTTGTCGGCAACGCTCGGTCATTAAAGAACGCCGAACTGGTGATCAGCCCGACCGGCCTGGCTGTCCAGCAGGGTGACCTTCAAGGCCATTTGCGCTGGGCGGAATTGCTCGATGTTCGCTGCCATGGCCGAACTCCGATCTTCGTTATGTCTCGTGCAGAACTGCCCAAGGGCGTTATTCACCTCGTCGTTGCGGGGGCTGCCGTGCAGTTGGCCGACGTCTATGATCGGCCGATCGCCTTGATTCACAGGCTTATTCTGCGATACTGGAAGCGCGACCAGACGCCCGAAGCGGCAGCCGTCGCAACCGGCCAGTCTGCCTGAGAATCCACGATGACCATGTCGCACAAGCCGTTTCGCATCGCAGTGCTTATTTCCGGGGGCGGCACCACGCTGCGCAACCTCATCCAGCAAATCGCCGCCGGGCGGCTGGGCGTCGAGATCGCGTTGGTCATTTCCAGCAATCCGACAGCCCGCGGACTGCAATTCGCCACAGAGGCCGGAGTTCCCACGGTCGTCGTCCCACGCAAGGAGTTCGTGGACCAGGACGCTTTCAGCCGGGCCGTGTTCGACCCATGCCGGCGATCGGGCGTCGATCTGGTCGTGATGGGCGGCTTTCTCAAGCGGGTCACAATTCCTGACGACTTCGCCAACCGCGTCATCAACATCCATCCGGCCCTGATGCCGGCCTTCTGTGGCGAGGGTTTCTACGGCCATCGCGTGCATGAGGCCGTGTTGGAGTACGGCGCCAAGGTCAGCGGCTGCACGGTCCATTTTGCCGACAACGAGTACGACCACGGCCCGCTGATCGTGCAGCGAACGGTGCCCGTGCTAGACCGTGACACGCCCGAGACGCTGGCCGCGCGGGTGTTTCAGGCCGAATGCGAGGCGCTGCCCGAGGCCATCGCGCTGCTCGCGGCCGGTCGGCTGACGGTCGAGGGGCGGCACGTGCGAGTCGGCGACTGAAGAACGGCGGCGCGGCGGTCGCTATCGTACGATCGCTGGGCGAAGCGCCATGCTGTCGATGGGGCGTCCTTCCAGTTCGGCCACGTGCTCCAGTAGGATTCGTCGCACTTCGAGCACGGCGGCCGGATGGCTATGGAGCGAGCTGTGATCGGCCGCCACGGTAATCTCCGAGGCGACATCATCCAAGTGAGCGCTCGCTCGCGGGACGACGCCATCGCCTTCGACCGTCAGCTTGCCAAGCCACGAGTCGCGCGGGACGACGCCAACGATGTTGTGATACGTCACCCAGGGCGGCCGGCGGCTGGCCAGCATGACTGGAAAAATGGGATCGCTGGGCGACAGCGAATCGATACTCGTGTCGATTCTTGCGAGCGAATCGCCGCCGAAGGCCCCGGGGTTGTCGCAGAACAGGGCCTGCCGACCGGCAATGAGCCGTTCCGGCAGATGGATGACCTTGCCCAGAAGCCATTGCGTCGTCTGATTCGAGAAGGTGCTGCCGCGCGACGGCGTTCCGATGGTCACCACGCGGCGTATCGACGGATTCGGCTGAAAGAAGAACGTTTCGGCCAGCTTTTCGCGGGTCTTCGGCTCGGCCTTGATTGCCGAGAACGGCGTCTGACTCACAAGACGCCAGTAGTCCTGCCCGCCAGAAAGCGTTTGCAGGGTCGACACGAGGCCGCCCATGCTGTGGCCGATCAGCACCATTTGATCGAGCGACGGCTCGCGATGTTCCGGGTCCAAGGTGTCGCGGACGCGAGCCAGGTCGCGTCGCAGCAGGGCCGCGCTCTGCCAGAACGGCTGGCCCGTCGGGTAGAGATAAAACCAGAACTGGAAACGATCGCGGATCTCCGGCTGGCTTCGCAGGTCGTTGAACATTTCCATCCACGTCATCGGGCTGGACCAAAGACCGTGCACCATCAGGACGGGAATCTTCCCGGGCACATAGGGCTGCGCCATGTAGAGGCCCATGATGCATTCGGGCCGACCAGGTTGCAGGGCCAACAGCGACTCTTGCGGCCGCGGCGCCAATAGGGACTCCGGGTGCAGCAGTCCCTGCGTGGCAAGAATGTCGAACTCGGGCCGAGACAGAAAATACGCCAGCGGTGTCGTCAGATCGCTTTCCAGCGGCACGCGCCGGTCGCCCACGAGCGTTTCGCCGACGCTCAATGGGTCGTACAGTTCCAGCACGCACTGATTGCGAGGAGCCGGCTGACCAGTTTGCGGGTCGATGTTGCTCAGCGGCCGCATGAAAGCCGTCACCGGAAAGCTCAGCCCCGGCGGATAATATTTGGCCGCCACCGGTTCGCCCTGATAGCCGCGACGGATGGCGATCAGCGGCACGCCCAGCCCGTGCGTGACATACTGGTTCTTCAGCCCTTTGACTTCGTAGTCCGAGACGAACTCGAAGTGGTCGAAATCCTGCGGCCGCCAGGGCACGTTGCGTCCATCCAGCACGCACGTGACATCCCAACTGCCGCCCGCCGTATGGATCGTCCTGGTCGCGCCTGGCCGCAGTTCCTTGCCGGCGCAGACGATGCGGAGCGCCGATTCGAGCGCTCCGTTGTAGAGGTCGCACGCCCTGCGGTACTGCGGATCGTAGGGGTTCCGTGTCTCGCAAAAGCGTGGATCGAACAAATACTCGTAGGCGTGAAGGACGGAGGCCCCATAGAGGTCCATCGCGGCCCGCGTGTCGTGTTGCCGCTCCGTCTTCTTGCCGCCCAGAAAGGCCAGCTCCGCCATCGCGTAGGCGGTCGTGGCCGACGGCTCGCGGTCGCTGATCGCTTGGAGCTTCTTGAGCAGCGGTCGGCAGTCGCCTTGCAGATCGTCGCCCAGGTTGTACACGCGAAGCAACTGCGCGGTCTGATCGCTCGGCTTTGGCCCGCGCCAGGAAGCAAGGTCCAGAACCTCGACCAGCGGGCTGTTCGGAACGGCGCGCAGCGAGATCTTGTTCGACGCGCATCCGCTGGCCGCCACCGCCGCGGCAAGAAAGACCGCCGCGAACAGCGCGACGCGAGTCCGAGCCAGCGCAAGACCGAACGCGCCGAGCGGTCGCAAGGCTTCCACTCCGCGCACACGTCGAGCCATCCTTGGCTGCCGGGCCCGGTTCATAGGATGCGTAGGATAGGCAACCGTGCGGCATCGAGTCAAGAGAGAAGCGCCGCGACGCCGGCGGTCGTCAGGGGCGTTGCGGCCGTTTGTTCGACGATGGCGGCTGCTTCCCTTCGCGCTCGGCACGGCGAAGCTCGGCGTCAAGCTTGAGCTTCTCGAAGAGGAACTTGTCGCCGAGGCGGCCGAAGTGGCGTTTCGTCGCCCAGATGTCTACGATCGCCAGCAGCAGGATCCAGCAGACCAACAGCACGGCGGCCAGACAGTAGCAGAAGGCGAACAGGCCCGACCGAAGCCATTCGGTCAGCGCCACGCCGATCGGCAGCGAGACGGCCAGAATGCCGAGCATGGCGCTGGTCTGCATCCGGCGACGAAACTGCCGCCGCCGATAGTCAAAGTCGGGTGCGTAGGGGCCACCCCGCTGAAACGCCCGCCATGTGCGGACGTGCGAAAGCATCATGACGCCCGACGCCAGCGTCAGACAGGCCGCGACGATGATGACGGTCAGCAGTTCCAAGGGAGGCGACTTTCTCGTTGAACGCTATTGAGCGGGCCGCTACCTGGCCGTTTTGATCCATTCTCGGATCACCCAGCCCACCTTGGCCAAGCTCAGCGGCGAACACTGCTCGGGCGTGTCTTGCCGAGTGTGCCAGGGCGGATAGTCGTCAAGTTGCTGGATGATGTCGATGCAGGGGATGCGGCCCGTGCTGTACAGCTCGATATGATCGTCCTCGATTTCGCCCGCCTTCCTTGGCAGAAACTCGCCGACGCCCAGACGTGCGGCCGTGGACCAAATCTCATTGACCAGCGGTCGCGTTTCGCGCCACCAAGCGCTGTTGCCTTCGATCGGGAGCTTCAGATCCGCGGCGCCAACCATGTCCAGCAGGACGCCCCAGCGGTAGCGATAGGCCGGATGCTCGGCCGCCTGCTGCTTGGCATACTGCTGGGCAAAGAACGAAGCGCCCAGATACATCGGTTCGCGCGGTCTGAAGATGTACTCCTCGCCATCGAGTAGGACGAAATCGACGCCGTACTTGCCACCAAGCTTCAGCAGGTCGTGGGCCAGCTCCATCAGCAAGGCCACGCCGCTGGCGTTGTCGTTCGCGCCGACAAACGTGCCGTGCGGGTCCGTTCGATCTTCGAGCGGATACGGCAGCGTATCGTAGTGGGCGCACAGCAGAATCCGCTCGGCGCTGCGCGGATGCCAACGCACCACCAGATTGGCCATCGGCACCCACGAGTTGTCTCGCGGGTCGCGGGCGCGAAACTGCTGAAATTCAACCACTCCACCAAGCTTCTGGAAATGTTCGGCCAGCAACCGCTGCTGCGTTCTCATGCCGGCAGAACCGCTTCGGCGTGGGCCGATTGCACAGAGCTGCTTGAGATAGCCATAAGCCCTCGCGCCGTCGAAAGGAATCTGCTCCAGACTGAGCGTCGAGCCGGCAGCGTCTCCCTTGGGCCACAACCAGAAAGCAATGGCGAGCCCGCCAATCAGGGTGCTGGCCGCCAGGAGCAGCATCCCCGTGCGGAGCCGTCGAGCGGTGTGCGGTTGTTGCGTCATATGACAAGCCTTGGCCGCCAGCCCCCTCGGTGAACATACTCGGGCCAGTTGCAGCCCGGTTTCCATCTTGCCGGATGTCCAATGCATCGACTATTCTACCCTGCTCCGACAGGTTGCCAAAGAGAGGTTTGTCCGATGATCAACGTCCCCGAGATTCTTGAGCTGCACGAGACGACCGTCGCCCGGTGGCACGAACAGGAGATCGACAACTCGTATGAGGGGTTTTTGCGGCTTGTCTGCGAACAGCATCAGCAGAACTTCCGGCTTTGGCATCAGGAAGACATCGCGCGAAGCCCGAACGTCACCGACGCGGAGATCGCGGGCGTCAAGCGAGCGATCGACAAGCTGAATCAGCACCGGAACGACCTGATCGAACGGCTAGACGATTTTCTGCTGGCCCAGTTGGCCGCCGCCGAGGTCGCGCCGCGGTCGGAGGCGGCCCTCAACACCGAGACGCCCGGCAGCGCGATCGACCGCCTTTCGATCCTCTCGTTGCGGCTCTATCACATGGCTGAGCAGGCGGCCCGGCAAGACGCCGCCGTCGAACACGTGGCCAAGGCAAACGCCCGACTTGAAATTCTTCGCGAGCAACGCCGCGACCTCTCCAACTCGCTGGTCGAACTGCTCACCGACCTGAAGGACGGCCGCAAGCGGCTGAAGGTCTATCACCAGTTCAAAATGTACAACGACCCGACGATGAATCCGTACCTGTACGCGGCGAAGAAAGCCCGCGAGTAGCCGCGTTGATTGGAAACGGGCCTTCGCGCGCCCTGCATTTCACTTCTACGGCAGCGCAATGTCCTTGAACTCGTACGGAAACTCGCTGGTGACGATCGTGCCGGGCGTCTTATAGACGAACGTCCACTGGTCCAGCGGCTTGTCGAGAGTGAACAGATAGGCGATGCCCACCTCGTTCTTTTCCTGGGCGGTCGTTTCAAATGTGTCGTAAGCGATCGGCTTGCCGTCGGGCCCTTCGAGGAACGCCGGGTTGGTGAAAACCCAGTTGCGGTGCGAAGCCATCGCGTCGCCGGCATCGTCGAAGCGGGCCTTCATGCGAACCTCCCAGGCGTTGTTGCTCTTGGCCACTTCTTCCAAGGTCACCGTGACCCCGGCGATCCGCTTTTCGACATTCTTCGCCGCCGAAAGCTTGTCGAATCGGAACGTCTCCGTCTTGCCGGGAATCATGGCGGCCAGCGTGCCCCTAAGGCTGCTGATCCGCTGGACGCCGCGTGGCGGAAGCCGCAGCGGAAGATCCAGCTTCACGGCCGACCCATTGCCGCTGATGGGCAGCTCCAGAACGGCCTGGCTGTCGATGGCCGCCAGCGTCCGACCGTGATCATCGAGGGCCCTGACGTCGGCCATCCGCTGCGTCAGGCCAATGATTCGCAGCCGCGGCTCCCAGGCGATCTCGACGCCCAGCGTCAACAGGCCGGCCGCCTTCAGTCGCAGATCGCGGCGAGCAAGGACCTCGACCGGCTCGATGCGCAAGGGGCCGGCGTAGCATGCTCGGGCCGCTCGCTGGCCATTGGCTTGCGCGGACGCGGCAACAACGCTCAATCCGGGCTGCTCGGCAAACAGGTAGAGCGTCAGTCCGGCCTGATCGAGCACTCGATCGAGGGCCGGCCAAAACGGCGTCTTGTCGAAGTTCACTTGGATGGCCGGATCGCTGACCGGCTGGCCCCGCGCCTGACGATTGTCGGCAATCGCGTTGCCCGACTGCTTGGCCAACGCGCCAATGACCTTCGACAGAGGCATGGCGTTCTCGTGCAACGTAATCGTGGACGATCGAGCTGCCGCGTCGGCCGCTTGACGCTGAAGTTTCTGTCGCACGCGATCCAACCGCTGTTGCACCTCAGCCGACATCCGTTCGGTATTCGTCGGAAGCACATCGAGAATGGCCGGCCCGCGTTGCATGAGCTCGGCTTCGGCCGCATCGCGTCGGGCCAATTGCGGGGCGTCGAGCTGACGGACGAGGCGAAGCACCTCGGCCCGCAACATCGCATTAGCCTCCTCGCATGGGTGGTTCTTCCGCAAAGATTCTCCGGTCGGCCCACCTTCGGCCGGCGCGATCAGCAACGTGGTGGTCAGTACGATGCACTGGATCAGCATGGGTGTCGCCTCCGCCGGGATTTTACCGCCCTGGGGACGGGTCCTTCAACCCCGCCGATGCCGATTCCCATTTTGTGTAAAATCATTCGAGGGTATAATGGGGTCAAGCATCTGAGAGGGCCTTCGCTTGGATTACCGCCACGTCGAACTGCTGTTTGACATGATTGTGGAGTATTTCCACAACAAGCCTCCGCCCGAAGACCAAGAAGCCCGCGGCGAGTGGGTCAGGGTCCGTGACGGGCTCGAAGGGGCCGAGCACTGCATCCGCGTTCTCACGCCCGAGGAGTTCGACGAGTGGCACCATTGTGTGGCCGTGCCCGTAACGGTCCACCCCCATCGAAAGCCCGTGGCCTATTGCAGCCACGAGGGCGCCTGGTGGGTCATCTATGAAGACACGGACGAGGCGGAAGTGATCGCCTCCTTTGAAAAGTGTTTTGAAGGCTAAGCCGTTTCGCTAGCGGATGCCGTGGCGGCGCCAGCTTGCCGGCGGCGGCGCCTCAAACGTCATCGTGTCGCACGTGGTCGGATGGGCCACAACCAGTCGCCGCGCGTGCAGCGCAATGCCCGCCGGAAACGGCAGCCGGCTTCCATACTTCCGGTCGCCCACGATCGGATGGCCGTGGTGGGCCAATTGCAGCCGGATTTGATGTTTGCGCCCTGTTTCCAGGTTCACCTCGACCCACGAATTGTCGCCCACGAGTTCGACACGGCGGTACGACAATCGGGCCTCTCGGGCGTCTGGCAACGTAGAACCGACGATGTGCATCCGCCGATGCCGCTCGTCCTGGCCGAGCCAATCGACGAGGCGACCGGCCGTCGGTTCGATGTGGCCTTCAACGATTGCCCAATAGGTCTTCTCGACCGTGTGCGTGCGAAACTGCTCGGTTAGCCGCGCGGCGGCCTTCGACGTTCGCGCCAAAAGCACGACGCCGCTGACCGGCGCATCGAGCCGGCTCATAATGCCCAGGTAGACGTTGCCCGGTTTCCGATAACGCTCTTTGACGTAGTCCTTGCAGAGCGTCAGCAAGGTGGGCTGGCCGCCGGGCGTGCCCATCGTTGGCAGTCCGGCCGGCTTCACCACGACCAGCAGGTGGTTGTCTTCATACAGAACTTGGAACGGCAGGGGATTCATTCGCGAGCCGAAACAGCGTAGACTGACCAATTCACGGAAGCCCCAAGTTTACCAGACCGCGCCGCGGGCGACGAGTCACATCGTCATGCAATCGCCCTATCTCATCCTGGCAAGCCAATCTCCGCGACGCCGCGAGCTGCTGGCGGCGGCCGGCTATCGGTTCGAGGTCTGTCCGCCGTCGGACGAGGCCGAATCGACCAACTGCGGCGACGAAACACCGACGCAGCTCGTCGCCCGACTGGCAATGCAGAAAGCGACCGACGTGGCCAAGCGGGGCGGCCGCGGCGTGGTTCTCGGCTGCGACACCGTGGCCGAGTGCGATGGCACAGTGCTGGGCAAGCCGTCGGATAAGGCCGACGCCCGGCGAATGCTTGAAACCCTGAGCGGCCGCGAGCATCGGGTCCTCAGCGGGCTGTGTCTCTTGTCGCTCCCCAACGGAAAGCCGATGGTTCGTGTCGCCGTGACACGTCTGCGCATGGATCGCCTTTCGCCCGAGCAGCTCGACGGCTACCTGGCCGGCGGCCAATGGTCCGGCAAAGCGGGGGCCTTCGGCTACCAGGACGGCATCGACTGGGTCCACGTCCTCGAAGGGAGCGAGTCGAACGTCGTCGGCCTGCCTCTGGAACTGCTGGCCGAGATGCTCGCAACGTTGCCGCACACGGCTCATGCGGCTCGGTAGCAAACCTGGATGGCCAAGCCGAGCCGCCGCCAAGCGACCAGTCTTGCGGTTGGCCGTCATTTCCTGGAGCCTCTTAGAAGAAGGAGGCCGCCGGGGGGAGTGACCGGCGGCCTCGATCTCATCGCTCGCGCGGGAACCAAAGGCTGGGGCTACGCCTGCAGCCCGTCCTTCCGACGTCCCAAAGCATCCAACGTGCGCTTCCGCAGCCCCCAAGCCAGGCCGAGCACGGAGGTCGTCGCCAAAATTGCCAGGGTGCCTGGCTCTGGAACGGTCGTGGAATCGGCGGAACTGCTCGTGGGGCCGGGCGTGACTGTGGTCATCACGGAGACCCACTCTCGATCGATGTAGGCGAGCGTGCCCTTCTGACTCGATGTTGCAAGAATGTCGTTAAAGACAAGCATCAGGCCGGTCACCATGCCGCCCGCGTAGGGCGTGTCGTCCAACGCCGCGCCAATGTTTTCAAAGACCATCGTTCCCTGCCATCCGGCCGCGTCGCAGGGTTCCGTGGCATTGAAGGTGCTGGACCCAATATCCGAGGATGATGGGGTGATCTCCATGGTGCCCGCGATGGAAACCAGCGGACCGTTGACGTCGACGCCGTTGACGCTCGTAATCAACAACTGGGCCGCACTGGTCCCCACGTATGCCTGGGTTAGGTCGGTGGCGCGAGAGCCAAAGAAGAAGTACGCTCCGCCCTCGTTGACCTCCAACTCTTCGATGTTTCCGGTGGAAGTGATCCGCAAGCGAAACAGGCCGCTCGTCATATCAACGCCGCAGCGTCCCGTCGAGCAAGACGAAAACGCCGTGGGACTGTACAGCAGTGTATCGCCGTACTGGGTCGAACTGCCGAAGATCGACGCCGCCCCGCTAACGTAAGAAACACTTTCACCGGCAGCCGGTGACGCCGGCAGCAGCAGAGCGCCAAGCGCTGCTATGCCAAACCATTGAACCAGATTGCTCACGTTCATCGCAGCCTCTCCTCGTGAAACAAGAAACGCACAACAACACGACGCAAAGAACCGTCGTGGAAAAGAGATGGAAGTCGCCCGCGGCGCATGCCAAGGGCAAAAGCAATGGCAAAAAAGCGATGCCACAGCGGGAAGGTTTCCCGTCAGGCGTGCAACCTCAGCGCACGCAGGCGTTGAGACTGCGTTGGGATTTCGCCACGGCCTCCAGAACTCCCGGCATGCGCCGTTCCGTGGGCGCATGCCTCTCTGTTCCGGCCGCTAGTTAAGCGGACGCTGGAAAATATGTCAACCGGAAATGCGACAGACTTGCGAGATTGCAATAAAAACAATTAACACTCTCCAATCGCCGCGTCCGCGCAGATCCAGAGCCACGCCACAAGCGGCTCGCATCAGCCCAGGCAAGATGGTCTTTCACGCGATCCACCGCGTGATTGCACCGACGGGCTGACGAGCCGCCGTTGGCAAGCGCGAGCGATCCACCGCTGATAATCGCAAGTATTGATGTTGGCGGCGGAAAGCGTCCCCGCGTTGCCTATTCCGGCCGCAACAAGCGGCACAAGAGGCGTGCCCCCCCCCAAAAAAACACGCGAGTGAATCTGCCCAAGAAACGGTCGGAGCCGCTCGTCGGCGGGCTAGCCGGACCGATGCGACCTCGAAGAGAGGTGGCAGCGGCGGCGGCAGACCGGCGACAAGCGGCTCACCAGGAACCGTTGGCGCAAATCAGAGAACGTCCAACTACTGGACCATCTCCTTGAGGCTGCGGAGTGCGCGGACCTTCACCTTGTTGTAGGCCGGCTTGGCCGGACGATCTTGCAACTCGCCCGTGAACGGATTGCGGACGCCCTTCTGCGCCGGGCGGGCCGGAACCTTCTTCTTTTCGATCTTGAGCAGACCGGGCAGCGTGAACATGCCGGCGCCACGGCTGCCAAGGCTCTTGCGGATCTCGGCGGTCAGCGACTCCAACACGGCGGCCACTTGTTTCTTGCTCAGGTCGGTAGCTCCGGCGATGTTCTGCAAAACTTCGGTCTTCGTCGGCGCTTTCTTGGCGGCTTTGGCCATGGTCAACATACCCTCCATGCGAGGTCTTAGGGGTGGAAAGTCTCTACGCCCGCTACAGCGGACGTGATGATTAAAGTCTCTACAAAGGAAAAAGCAACCCGTAGATCGTCCAATTTCCGCGGAATTTCGCAGAAATTCCTGGGCCCGCCCGCGATTTTCCCGTTTTTTTCGCCATTTTTCGCCAGCCAAGCCCCAAAATACCGCGACATTCGGCCTTTCCCACGGTGCAAACGGTGTTTCCGGCATCGTGGCGATTGCTCCGCATTGGGTCGATCCATCGCAACTCACGCAACAACCGCCACGAACGCTGACAGGCCATCTGGTGAGCGCGGGTTCCGAAACTTGCTGGTCATTCCCGGGTGTCCTACTATATGTCTATTGGACCAAATCACACCCCAAACCGGCAGGAAGCCGCCTGCGGGAACTTCCCAGCCGACCCGGGGTTCAATAAACTGTGAGCGCCGGCAGATGCGGCTGCGGCGCCCAGCGTGCCGTTGACCCTTCCGCGAACCACGGCCACACCCCGACTTCCTGGGGGATATCGGCCGCTGGCGGGCAATGCGTCGGCAGAAAGAAAACCACGTGATGGGACTGGGTCAGCGACCAACATTGCCGTGGATATCCGTTTCGGTGCTGGTCGTCGTCGCCATGCTCGCCCTGCCAACGGCGGCGTCGGCCCAGATGCTGAGAGTTCGCGGACAGAAGCGCGGGACGGATGCCGAGGATACCGACAAAGTCTTCCCGGTCGCGCCGCGGAACACGCTGAAGCTGCTCTCCGACGCTCGCAAGCTCTTGACCCAGAATCGCCTCGGCGAGGCGATTAAGAAGCTTGGCGAGGTTCTGGAATCGCCGGACGACTTCCTGATCCAGTTGGACAAGAATGCGGCCGTCCATACGAGCCTCAAAGCCGAGGCCGAACGGCTCCTTGGCGAGATGCCGCGCGAGGGCCGCGATCTGTACGAGCTTCAGTACGGCGCCCGGGCGCGTCAGATGCTGAGCGAGGCGGTCGATGCCGGCGACATGGAGCGCGTGGCCGAGGTCTCTCGCCGATTCTTTCACACGAAAGCCGGGGGCCAAGCGTCGCTGCTCGTCGGTCAGGACCATCTCAACCACGACCGTCCGATGGCCGGCGCGTTGGTCCTCCAGCGGCTGCGTCGCGACTCCACGGCGACCAAAGAACTCGAACCAACGCTGTCGTTGACGCTAGCATCCTGCTGGCTGAAGGCCGGCGAGCCACAGAAGGCCAAGGAGGCGATGGCCGTTCTGCGACAACGCGATCAGGCAACGCGCGTGACGGTAGGCGGCCGGGAACTGCCTTCGTTCGCGGACGATGCCGCGGCGATTCGCTGGTTGGCCGATCAGATCGGACCGCAATCCACGCCGTCGCGCACCGAAAAGGACCGCTGGTGGATGTTCCGCGGCAATGCCGCAAGAAACGCGGCGACGATCGGCGGCCCCCCGCTGCTCAATGTCCGCTGGCGCGTGCTGGTCAGCGACGATCCGCTGGCCGAATCCAATTTGGAACAGAACCAACGCTCGTTGATCGAGAGCGGCGCGCCGATCTTGCCTGCGTTTCATCCACTGGCCGTCGACCATGTCGTTCTGATGAGAACGCTGCAAACCTTGTTGGCAATCGACTTCGCCACGGGCAAGCTGTTGTGGGAAGTGCCAACGGATGACGCGGCCGACGGCTCGCAAGACGCTTCCAACGACGAGGGGGCACGATCGTTGGCCGTGGCGGCAAACGCGAGCCTGCGAATGTGGCGCGATCTTACGTTCGGCACCCTCAGCAGCGACGGCCGCTCCGTGTATTCGGTCGAAGACTTGGAGGCCAACTATACGCAGGGGATCCAGATCATCGGCCGCCGCGTGATACGGTTTGGCGCCTTCGGGCAGCAGGCCGACCAAGCGACGCCGTGCAATCGGCTGGCGGCGCACGACATTCGCACGGGCAAGACCGTCTGGGAACTGGGCGGACCGGCCGGCCCACGCGCGTTGCCTCTGGCCGAGACATTCTTCCTGGGTCCGCCGTTGCCCTTGATGGGGCAGCTCTACGTCCTTGCCGAAACGAAATCCGAAGTGCAACTGCTGGCGCTCGACGGCGCAACGGGCACGGTGCTCTGGTCGCAACGGCTCAGCCAGGCCGAGCAAGCCGATGCCCAACACCGCTGGATCGGCGCATCGCCGTCGTACGCCGATGGCGTGCTCGTTTGTCCGACCTCGACCGGCGCCGTCGTGGCCGTCGAGTTGGCCACCCGGTCGCTGCTCTGGGGCTTTTGCTATGGGCGCGACGGTTCGAGCCAGCGGAACGCCGGCATCGCGTTCGCCGCGGCCACCTCGCCATCCGACATGCACTGGGCCGACGCCAGCGCCTCGATCCGCGACGGCCGCGTCATCTTCGCCGCGCCCGACTCGGACCGACTGTACTGCCTCAGCTTGCTCGATGGGAAGCTGCTTTGGAAGTGCCCGCGACAGGACGCCAGTCACGACGACCTCTATGTGGCCTCGGTCGACGGCGGCCGGGTGGTGCTCGTCGGTCGAAGCGGCGTCCACGCCTTGCAACTTGCCGACGGAAAACCCGCCTGGAAGGGACGCATCGTGGCGTTGCCCAAGCAGAGCGCGCCGAGCGGTCGCGGCTTTCAGACGGGCCATCGCTACTTTTTGCCGCTCACCAGCGCCGAAGTGGTCGCCATCGACCTGAAGGACGGCCGCATCGTCGGCTCGTGGAAGTCGCGCAAGGGAAATGTGCCTGGCAACCTCGTCAGCCACGAAGGCAAGATCCTTTCACAAGAGGCGTTGGGCCTTTCAGCGTATTACCAGTTGGATGCGGTCGAAGCGGACATTCGCCGGCGTCTGGCCGCCAATCCGAACGACCCCGAAGCGCTCTCGCTTCAGGGCGAGGTCTTGCTGAGCAACGATCAATGTTCGGAAGCGATCGCTTCGTTCCGACGGGCCTACGTGTCGTCGCCCGGCCCCCGCACGCGCGAGTTGCTCCGCGATGCGCTTCTAGAAGGCCTGACCACCGACTTCCCGACCTATCGCAAGCACAGTTCGGAGATCGAGCGACTGCTTGACGACTCATCGCAACGGGCCGCGTACCTGCGGGCCATGATCACGGGTCTGCGCCAGGCCAACGATTGGGCCAGCGCCTTCGAGCGTTGTTTGCAGCTGGCCGATCTGGAGCCCGACCGGCGACCACTGGACGCCATCGACCCGTGGCTCTCGGTACGGCGTGACCGTTGGATCCGTGCGCAGGTGGCCGAGCTGCAGCGGAATGCCCCGCCCGAAGCGGCCGCCGCCATGAATGGACCGCTGACGGCGCGGCTGCGCTCCGCGATGGCGGCCCGGTCGATCGAGCCCTTGGAGGAATACCTCGGCTATTTTGGGGATCGACCAGCGGCGTCCGCGGCTTGGAACGAGTTGGTTCGCAGACTCCGCACGGCGGGCCGGTTGATCGAGGCCGAGTTGGCCGCCGTCAGCAGTTCTGGCAAGAAGCCTCGCGGCGAACGCCTCTTGGCGTCTTCCGACGAGGCCATGGCGTGGCCCACCGGCAAGATTGAAGTGAGCACGTCGCGCACGGGAAATATGGCCGGCATCAGCCACAATTCATTCCCCGTGCAATGGGAAGGCCCTCATCCGTTCTTCCGCGATTTGTCGCTCCGATACGACTATAACCGGGTCTCGGTCATTGCGGTCGACGGCTTCGGCCGCGAACGTTGGCAACTTTCGCTGCGCGAAAGCGGTCAGCCGCAGGAGTTCACCCGCAACGCAACGCAAACCCGAGTCCGGGCGGTCGGTCACCTGTTGCTGATGTCGCTGGGCTCGAAGCTGATCGCGCTGGACACGCTGGGCTCGGGCCCCAAAAGCAAACCACGCGTGCTCTGGACCGCGGATCAAGCTGGCGCCGCCAATGAGACGATCCGCTTCCGTCGCCTCGGCATGATGCAGGCGTTCGGCAACCTGCCCTTCCAAATCCAACAGCAGTTGATCCAGTCGTCGTTCGAGACCTCGGAGTTCACCGGCGTGGCCAACAGCCGCCAAATTTGCTTCCAGCGACAACGGGACCTTGTCGCACTCGATCCGGCCACCGGAAAAACTCTTTGGATTCGGCAGGGAATGCCGGCCAACAGCGAACTGTTCGGCGACGATCGCTCTCTGTTTGTCTTGTCCCAGGATCGGGAAGAGGCCACGCTGCTCGATGCGTTCAGCGGCGAGCGGCTTGGAACACGCAAAATACCGCGTACCTCGGGAACCCAAGTCCTGCCCAACGGCGAGACGAAGGTCAGCTACGCGCCGTTGCAGGCGTCGAGCCTCGGGGTCTTCGGCCGAAACGTCCTGCTCTGGTGGCAAGAGGGGCACCGACGACTCATGACGCTGACCGACCCGCTCGAGGGCCGCGACCTCTGGCCGGAAGGTTGGAGGTTCGCGTCCACCGCCCGCGCGTGCGTCATCGATGACGAGGCCGTCGGGGTCTTGGAGCCGAGCGGTCGGTTCGTGCTCGTTTCGCTGCCCGAAGGCCGCACAATCGCCGACATCAAGCTCCAGGCGGAGCCGACACTGCAAGACATCGCCGTCTTCCACGACGGCGACCGCTACTTCCTGTTGACTCGCGGTGGCTCGGCCCTGGGCCCCTCGCCCATGCTGCAACCGATGCCTCAGGCCTTTTCGGGGTCGTACAACCCGATCTACCGCGGGCGGCTCTACGCCTTCGACGAGCACGGCAAGCTGGCATGGCCCGAACCGGTGACCATCACGAACCAACTGTTCTGGACCAACCAGCCGCCACAACTGCCGATTCTGATTTTCGGCTGCCAACTGCACGAGCAAGCCGCCAACGGCCAGGGACAATGGAAACCGACCGTGCTTTGCATCGACAAACGCACTGGGAAAACGGCCTACTCTGGGCAATTCAAAAACATGATCGGCTTTTTCGGCGTCCGCTGCGATCCGGCCCAGAAGACCATCGACATCATCGTGCAGCAGGACACCGTGACACTGAAGTTCACGAACAAGACAACGACCAAGCCCGCGGCCGACGAAAAGCCCCTCGAACAGAAGCCGGCCGAAAAGCGGAAATCGCCCGCCAAACACTGACACCCCTTCGCCCCCCGGACACCGAACCGGCCCTGACGCGGCGGGTCGCCACGTCGAAAGCCTAGGATTACCCAATGCCCTATCTCCCCACATTGCGATGCACGATCGTTGCGGCGACGATCGCCATGCTGGGGCCCGCCGTCGCCGTGGCTGCGAAGTCCGACGCCGACGTGGATCGGACGATCAGTCGCGGATTGGATTGGCTCGCTTCGCACCAATCCGGGGCAGGCCATTGGACGGCCGGTGGCGACAAGTATCCCACGTCCATGACCGCTCTGGCGGGGCTTGCCATGCTGTGCGAAGGCTCGACCACGACCCAGGGCAAGTACGCGGCCAACATTCGCAGGGCGGTGGACTACTTGATCGAACGGAGCCGAACCAACGGCCTGATCGGCGACCCGACGCGCGACGACCGCTACACCTATGGCCACGGCTTCGGCATGCTGTTTCTCTCCCAACTCCTGGGCGAAGAGGAAGACGCCGAGCGGCGGGAAGACTTGATCCGTGTGTTGACCAAGGCGGTCGAGTTCACCGGCCGGGCGCAGACCGACGGCGGCGGCTGGGGCTACGTGAGCGCCAAGGACGGCGGCGGCTTCGACGAGGGCTCGACCACGATCACGCAAGTGCAAGGCCTGCGCGGCTGCCGCAACGCCGGCATCCCGGTGCCCAAAGAGATCGTCGACAAGGCCATCAAGTACATCAAGAAATGCACCGGATCGGACGGCGGCGTACGCTACAATCTGGCCCAGGTCGGCGGCGGCGGGCGGCCCCCGATCACCGCCGCGGCCATCGCCTGTCTGTTCAACGCCGGCGACTACGACAGCCAATACGTGCCGAAGATCCTGAAGTACTGCCACCAGAACCTGGACGACATTTCCAACCAAGGCTTCGGCCACTGGCATTACGCCCACTATTACTACGCCCAGGTGCTGTACCGCCAAGGCGGAAAAGAGTGGGAAAAATATCGCAACAAGGTCTTTCCACGAATTGTTTCCGAGGCCGCAAGCGACGGCTCGTGGAGCCAGGGCTATATTGGCACGGTCTTCACAACGGCCGTGAACCTGACGATCTTGCAACTGCCCAAGGGCGTGCTACCCATTTACCAGAGATGAAGGACCCGCAAGACAGAGGTCGGAACCGGCGACGCACACGTTATCCGATTCCCAAAGCCGCCAGGCCCTAACCGCTGACCTCTGCCCCCACCCACCAAGGACAACACCATGAGCCAGCAAGAGTTGAGCGCCCACGACAGCGCGGCCGTCGAGAAGCTTGGCGACGCACGACGGAAGATCGTCGAGCAACTGGGCCAAGTCATCGTCGGTCAGGGCGAGGTCATCGAAGAACTGCTGATTTCGCTCTTCAGCCGAGGGCATTGCCTGCTGGAAGGCGTGCCAGGCCTGGCCAAGACGCTGATGATCAGCACCTTGAGCCGAGCGCTCAACCTGAGCTTCAGCCGCATTCAATTCACGCCCGACCTGATGCCGGCCGACATCACGGGCACCGACGTGATCGAGGAGAACCGCACGACGGGCGGCCGCGAATTTCGCTTCCTCGAAGGCCCGCTGATGAGCAATGTCGTTCTGGCCGACGAGATCAACCGAACGCCGCCAAAGACGCAAGCCGCGTTGCTCGAAGCGATGCAGGAGCGGCAGGTGACCGTCGGCCGCGTGCGACACCAACTGGCCGATCCGTTTTTCGTCCTGGCCACGCAAAACCCGATCGAGCAGGAAGGCACCTACCCGCTGCCCGAAGCCCAGCAGGACCGGTTCATGTTCAAGGTGTTCGTCCGCTACCCGAGCTTCAACGAGGAGTTCGAGGTCGTGCGACGAACGACTTCGATCGTGTCCGATTCCATCACGCCGGTACTCACCGCGGCGGAGATTCTTGATTTGCAGCACGTCGTTCGCCAAGTGCCGGTGGCCGACCACGTCATCCGTTATGCGCTGGCGCTCGTGCGTCAGACCCGCGTCCAAGAAGCCGGAGTGCCCGACTTCGTCCAGGAGCAATTGAGCTGGGGCGCCGGCCCGCGAGCCGTGCAATTTCTGATCCTCGGCGGCAAGGCCCGGGCGCTGCTGCAAGGTCGGACACACGTCACCTGCGAGGACATCCAGACGCTGGCCAAGCCCGTCCTGCGACACCGTCTCGTCCTGAGCTTCACGGCCGAGAGCGAAGGCGTCACGCCCGACCAATTGGTCGAACAGATTGTGAGCGTGACGCCGATCCGCGAGGACGAATTGACCCGCGACCCACGGTTTCAGACGATGTTCGCGTGCTAGGACGCGCTCATGGCGCTAGCGTCGCACCGGCGCTGCAACAGCGGATCAGCGGAACACGAGTGATGCACGACAACCGGCAATTTCTGCTCCCCGAAGTGATCCAGCGGATCAGCCGGCTCAATCTCCGCGCCCGCCACATCGTCGAAGGCTTCCTCTCCGGTCTGCATCGCAGCCCGTACTTCGGCCAATCCATCGAATTCCGCCAACATCGCGAGTACACCTTTGGCGATGACCCGCGCTACGTCGACTGGAAGGTCTGGGCCAAGCAGGACCGCTACTACGTCAAGCAATTCGAGGAGGACACCAACCTTCGCTGCGCGTTGCTGTGCGACGTATCGGCCAGCATGCGGTACGGCCGCGGGCCGATGAACAAGCACGAGTACGCCTGCACGATCGCGGCCAGCTTGGCCTATTTGCTGCTGCGGCAACAAGACGCCGTCGGCTGCGTCGCCTTCGACGAGTCGGCGCGCATGACGGTGCCGATGCGCACCAAGCGAAACCACCTCGACTCGATCATCCAGGCATTGGAGCAGAGCGGCCCTCGCGAGAAGACGGGCATCTACCCGATCCTTCGCCATGCGGCCGAAAGCTACCCGCGTCGAGGTCTGATCGTGCTGATTTCCGACTTGCTGGTCGAGCGCGAGGGACTGTTTCGCGGCCTCCGGTTGTTGCGAAGCCGCGGCCATGACGTGATGGTTCTCCACGTCATGGACGACGACGAGCTCGACTTTCCATTCAATGGTCCAACGCGATTCGAGGGTCTGGAAACGGCCGACCAACTGCGGTGCAATCCCCGCGCGCTCCGCGAAGGATACCTGGCCGCCCTGGGCGAATACTTGGAAGAAGTGCGGCACGGCTGCTCGAGCAATCTTGTGGACTACGCGCTGCTCAGGACAAGCCAACCGCTCAGCTCCGCGCTGGCGGCCTACCTGAACGCTCGGTCGGGAGTACGTCGAGGCGGCCGTGGCTAACGGGGCTTGGGGGAATCACATGACACAACAGCGAGCGATCAGCCGCGAGGCCCGCGCCCTCTCGCGAACAGAGAGCTGACCGGTTTGCCAGCCCGCTCGAAACGCTAGACCGTACTGACTCATTCAATCTTACCACTGACCGATGCCCTCATTCCTCCATCCATCGCTGCTCTGGACTCTCGGCCTGCCGAGCCTCGGCGTGGTGGCGATCCCCGTGTTGATCCATCTGATCAACATGATGCGGCATCGGCGTGTCGAGTGGGCGGCCATGGAGTTTCTGCTGCTCAGCCAGAAAAAGCATCGCACGTGGGTCATCCTCAAGCAGTTGCTTCTGCTGTTGTCGCGCATGGCCGCGGTGGCGGCCGTCGTGTTGCTGGTCGCTCAGCCGCGGCTGGCCAGTCCTTGGGCCAACCTGCTGGGCGGAGTCCCCATCCACCATATTGTCCTGCTGGACGACAGCTTCTCGATGTCCGACCGTTGGGCCAACACCAACGCCTGGGCCGAGGCCAAGAAGGTCGTCACGCGAATCGCGGCCGACGCCGCCAAGACGAACCAGACTCAAGCATTCACGCTGCTGCGTTTTTCCAAGGCAGGCGGTCCTTCGCAAAAAGCAGCGCCCGACATCGTCCAACGGCCGGTTGGCAGCGACTTCGCTGAAAAGATCGCCCCACTGTTGGATAAGATGGACGTAACACAGACGGCCGCTGCCCCGCTCACGGCGATCGAAGCGATCGACAAGCTGCTCGGCGCCGGCGCCGGCGAACAACGTCTGGTGTATGTGCTTTCCGACTTCCGCGCCCGCCAATGGGATCGGCCTGGCGAGCTTGCCAAGCGCTTGCGGCAACTGAGCGACGCCGGCGTTGATCTCCGATTGATCGACTGCGTCGACCGCAAGCGGCCGAACCTGGCCATTGCCTCGCTCGCGCCGGTCGAGGGCGTTCGCGCGGCCGGCGTGCCGTGGTCCCTGGATGTCGTCGTGCGAAACTTTGGCGCAGCGCCGGCCCGCCAAGTCCAAGTCTTCCTCGGTGAAGACGGGCATGGCCGCCCAGGGGTCGTGTTGGACACAATCCCGCCCGGCGGCTCGGCCAAAGAACGTTTCTCGGTGCAGTTTCCCAATGCGGGCCCGCACGACATCACGGCCCGACTCGACGCCGACCCCGTCGCGGCGGACAACTACCGCTATTACGCGACCGATCTGCCGCGCGACGTGCCAGTGCTTCTGGTCGACGGCGATGCCAAGGCCCGCGATGCGCGATTCCTGGCCATCGCTCTGGCCCCCGGCGAGGCTGTTCGCACGGGCGTCCGGCCGCGGATCGAGACGCCCCGCTATCTGAGCCTCAAGCCGTTGGGCGACTTCCAGGCCATTGCCCTGACGAACGTCGACCGGCTCGATCCGTCGGCCGTCGCCGCCTTGGAAAAGTACGTGGCCGCGGGCGGCGGCCTGGCCTTCTTCCTCGGACCTCGCTGCGATCCGAAGTTCTACAACGACACCCTGTACCGCAACGGCAAGGGGCTCTTCCCCGTCCCGTTGGCACGCGAGCAGCAGTTGCTCGTCGATCGCCTCGAGCCCGCGCCGGACGTGCAAACCGAGCCACATTTCATTTTCCGCGTCTTGGCCGGCAAGCGAAACAGCTTTTTGCAGATGGTGACGGTCGATCGCTACGTTGCCGTGCCCGAACGGTGGCAACCGCCGGAGCATTCGACGACGCAGGTCATTGCAAGGCTGCGGAACGGCGCGCCGCTGGCCGTCGAGCACCGTTTTGGCAAGGGGCGCGTCGTGGCCATGCTGACCACCGCAGCGCCGACCTGGAACAACTGGGCGAGAAATCCGAGCTTCGTGGTCGTTGCCCAAGACCTCGCGGCCTACCTGGGGCAAGGTTCCTCGCGCGAGCGGTCGCTGGTCGTCGGCGCGCCGTTGGAATTGCGGTTGGATCCGGCCGCCTATCAATCGCAGGTCCGTTTCACGACACCGAAGCAGGGCGGCGCGGTGACGGTCAACGCCGTCCGGGCGGCCGATGGAATGCTCGTCGCCACATTGCCCGAGACCTCCGAGAGCGGCTTCTACGAGGCCCAGCTCACGCGAAGCAACCATGCGCCGGAAACGCGGCGTTACGCCGTCAACGTCGATCCGCTCGAAGGCGACCTGACAACGCTCGACAACCAACCGTTGGCCTCGCGGCTTCAGGGGATCAAGTACCGATTCCAGCGCGCGGCCGCATTTCAAGTCGCCTCGGCCGAGATGGCCGGATCGAACTTGAGCGACGCCATCCTCTACGGATTGGTCCTGCTCCTTATTGCCGAGCAGATTTTGGCCCGTTCGGCCAGCTGCCATCCGACCCGTCGCCATCCGCTGGATGAAGGAGGGGCCGCATGACACATATCCTGCCGCTTTGGGCCGAAGCCGCCCTCCGAACGCGATTCGAGTGGGGACCGCACATCCAATCGAACTCGGATTGGATTCTGCCGATCGCCGCGACGGCGGTCGTCCTGCTGTTCGTCCGCGCGATGTACCGCCGCGACGCGGCCGAACTGCGACGCCCCTGGGGCTTGGTCCTGACCGCCTTGCGAACGACGGCCTTCCTCGGTCTCCTGCTTCTGTACTTGCAGCCGCACTGGCGCATAGAACGCGAGGAGGTCCGCAATTCGCGGGCCGTGCTGTTGGTCGACACGAGTCTCAGCATGGGGCTGAGCGACACCGACGGCGACAAGACCTCCAACGCTGCCGGCGACGCACCAAGCCGGGCGCAACAGATCGCCGCCGCCCTGACAGACACCGACTTCCTCACGTCGCTCCGCAAGACCCATGACGTCACTGTGCTGGAGTTCAGCGACGATCTGAAGCGTGAACAGGCCGTGACGCTGGGCAAGCTGCCGACCGACGTGCCCGTGGATTTGTCGTCCGAATCGCCTGCGACGAAGGAGCCCGTCATTGATTGGGCCAAGCTGCTCCACCCCACGGGAACAGAGACGCGGTTGGGCCAAGCCCTGCGGCAGTTGATCCAGGACGAGCGAGGCACGCCCGTTTCCGGCATCATCGTGTTGAGCGACGGCGGACAGAACGCCGGAATCGCGCCAGACGGGGCCATCGAGGCGGCCCGAGAAGCGAAAATCCCGATCTTTTCCGTCGGCCTCGGCTCTGCTCGCCAGCCGACGAACGTTGCCATCTCGGATTTGGCCGTCCCGGCCCGCGCCTATCCGGGCGACCATTACACGGTAACCGCCTACCTTCAGTCGCAGGGGCTGGCCGGCAAGCTGGTCACGGTTCAGGTCTTCTCCCGGGCGGCGACCAATTCCACGGCCTCCCGGTCAAACCGCACCCGCAAGGTGTCGAATTCGTCCGACGCCGGCGAGTTGCTCCAGAGCCAGCAAGTCACGCTGGGCGGCGAGGGAGATGTCGTGCCCGTGAAGTTCGACTTGGTGTCAAACGCTCCGGGCCGCCGGACCCTCTGCGTTCGAATCCAGACGCCAGCGCAGGACCGCAATCCGGCCGACAATTCCCGCGAAGCCGACATTGAAATCGTCGATCGCAAGAACCGCGTCCTGCTCGTGGCCGACGGACCGACGCGCGAGTACCAGTTCCTCCGCAATCAATTGTTCCGCGACCGCTACACGACGGTCGATGTGCTGCTGCAAAGCGGCCGGCCCGGCATGTCGCAGGAAGCAAAGTCGATTCTCGATCGGTTTCCAGCCACACGTCAGGCGATGTGGGACTACGACTGCGTCGTGGCCTTCGATCCGAACTGGTCGGAGATCGGAGCCGCCCGGGCGCAACTGCTCGAAAAATGGGTGGCCGAACAGGGCGGCGGATTGATTCTCGTCGCCGGGCCGGTCAACGGCTGCAAGGGCGTCGGCGGCTGGCTCAACGACCCTTCGATGAACGCCGTGCGAAATCTCTATCCGGTCGAGTTCGCTGGCCGGCTCGTCGCGGCCGAAACGAGCGTCTATGCCACACAGGAGCCTTGGCCGTTGGAGTTCACGCGCGAGGGCTCGCAGTCGGACTTCCTCTGGCTGGGCGATACGGCCGTGGCAAGCACCGAGGTCTGGTCGCGCTTTCCGGGCGTCTTCAGTTGCCAGCCCGTGCGAGGCCCGAAGCCAGGCGCGGCCGTCTACGCCCGATTCTCCGATCCGCGTGCCGCCCAGACGGGCCTGCAACAACCGGTCTACTTCGCCGGCCAATTCTACGGCTCGGGCAGCGTGTTCTACATGGGCAGCGGCGAAATGTGGCGGCTCCGGTCCCTCGGCGAGAACTACTTCGAGCAGTTCTACACGAAATTGATTCGCCACGTCTCGCAAGGCCGACTCCTTCGTGGATCGAGTCGAGGCGTGCTGCTGGTCGGCCAAGATCACTATGTCCTGGGCAGCACGGTCGAGGTTCGGGCCCAGCTAAGCAACCTCCGCCTGGAACCGCTCGAACGCCGCAGCGTCAACCTTCAAGTCGTCGGCCCCGATGGCTCGGCCCAGACCGTGGCCCTGGCGGCCGACGCGAGCCGAACTGGCTCCTATCGCGGTCAGTTTACCGCCCAATTGGAGGGCACCTACCGCCTCGAACTGCCAATTCCTGAGAGCGACGAGCGGCTGAACCGGCGCATCCAAATCGAAATCCCGAACCTCGAACGGACCAACACGCGGCGCAACGATCCATTGCTGACGCAGATAGCCACCATGACGGGGGGGCGACACTACACAGGAATGCCTGCTGCGGTCGCCACCTCGGGCGTCTCGCATCCGTTGGCCGCGCAGTTGCCGGACCGCACGAGTACGGTGATCCTCCCAATCACCCCAAACCCCCACAGCGACGAGATTTGGCTTCGGTGGATGATGATCGGAATCTGCGGCCTGCTCTGCTCGGAATGGCTTATACGACGGCTGCTCAAATTGGCGTAAAATAGAGAGTGCTTGCGGGACCCTGCATCGCGGCCGCGCCGCCGTGAGCTCGCTCGCCAAGCCGGGCACAACAGACGTGTGAAACGGCATCGCTCGGAACGTGATGGGTACAGCATGGGACGGATGCGGCACAGATGAACGTCGAGAACCGGCCGAAAATCGCCCCGGCGGTCCGTTCGCTGTTGGGCCGACTGAGACACCGCATCCGCCAGTACGTCTGGTTGGAAGGCGGGGCCGCGGCCGTCGCTTGCCTCGCCGCGGCGTTCTGGACCACGCTGGCCATCGACTGGCTTTTCGAGCCCGGCCCCACGGCGCGCGGATTGATGTTGGCTGCCGTTGGCGTCGTGCTGGGCGTCGTGCTGGTGCAACGGATTGGCCGCCGCATCATCGTTCCCATTTCGGACGGCAACGCGGCGATGCTCTTGGAACGGCGATTTCCTCAGCTTGGCGACACGCTGCTGACGGCCGTGCTGCTCGGCGAACGCTCGCCCGCGCCCCACGAGCTGAGCGACGAAATGTTGGAGCGGACATGCCGTGCGGCGGCCGCGCGGACGCTCGATCTCGAGCTTGGCAAGGTCTTCAACCCACGTCCCTTGTGGTTCCACTGCGGGGCGGCGTCGGCCCTTCTGGCCAGCGTCTTGTTCTTCGCCGTGCTCGAGAGCGAGGCGTTTGGCGTCTGGGTCCGTCGCTCGCTAGCCCTGTCGAGCAAGCCCTGGCCGCGAAAGACGCACTTTGCCGGCGTCGACGGCTTCCCACACGGCGCGCGCAAAGTGGCTCGCGGCTCGGACGTCGAGATCGTGGCCAAGGCGGACGACCGCTGGCCCCGGGTGCCCGAGGTCGTCGAGATTCGCTATCGCATGGAGGGCGTCCGAGGCCGAGCGACGATGGACCGTCGCGGCGCGGCCCGTGGTCCCGACAATCACTTCCAAGAGTACGCCTACGTCTTTCACAACGTCCCGGCGGATATCCATTTCGACATCGTCGGCGGCGACGACCGTCTTTCAAATCTGTGGCTTCAGGTGGTTGACAGCCCAACGATCGGCCCGATGACGCTCCGGTGCGAGCCGCCGGCCTACACACGCCGGCCGCCGACGCCGCTGCCGGTCACGGGCGTCATGCAGGTGCCAACGGGGAGTCGGGTGACGGTGCTCGCCGGGCCCTCGAACAAGGAGTTGGCCCGCGTCCAAGTCAGCACGATCGCTGGAGAGCGGCCCGGCCCAACTCGCGTACTGGTCCGCCCGGACTTGTCGCCCGATCATCGCGGTTTTTCGCACGTGGTTGGCACGGTCACCCAGGACACGACGCTGTCGTTCAGTCTGACGGACTGCGATGACCTTACACCGCCCGAGCCCGTGCGGCTTGTGCTGACGCCGACGCCCGACCAGCCGCCCCAGTTGGCCGTGCACTTGGACGGCATCGGCACGGCCATCACGCCGAGGGCACGGGTCGTCGCGGTCGGCCGCATCACGGACGATTACGGCTTGGGCCAAGTCTGGTTTGAACGCGCCTTGGGCGATGCGAAGCCCGGCCGACAGGCGATCGCCAAGTTGGCCGAGGGGCCGGCGGTCTTCACGTTGCCCCGCAACACGGCATTGGAAGTCCGCGACCTGGGCGCGAAGCCCGGCCAGAAGCTGACGCTTTCGGTCAAGGCGGCCGACCTCTGCGACCTGGGCGAGGGACCGAACTCGGCCGCCACCGAACGCTGGGTGCTCGATGTCGTCACGCCCGAGCAATTGCGGGCGATGCTCGAATCCCGCGAGCTGATTCTTCGGCAACGTTTCGAGGCGACCATCCAGGAGATGACCGAAACGCGAGACCTGCTGGCGCGGCTTGGCTTCGACGCCAAGACCGAGAAAGTGGAGGCCGCGGGCGCGAAGAAGGCGGCCGAACCGGGCGACGAAGAGCCAGCCGACTCGCCAGAGCGGCAACGCACCCTGCGGTTGCTGGGCGTCGAAGGCACGCTGAGCAACTGCCGCAAGAGCACACAGGAGGTCCTGGGACTTGCCGAGGCGTTCGACGACATTTGCAAGGAACTCATCAATAACCGCATCGACACGGCCGAACTCCGCAACCGCTTGCAAGGCGGTATCGCCCGGCCGCTTCGCCATGTGGCCGAGCAAATGTTTCCCGAGTTGGAGCGGCGGCTCGAAGCCCTGTCGCCCGCGCTCGACGACTCGCGGCAAGGCCCCATTCTCCGAGATCGCGCGCAACAGCAAGCCGAAGCCATCCTTGGCGCCATGCGGCACGTGCTGGATCGCATGATCGAGTTGGAGACGTACCATGAAGCCGTGAAAATGCTCCAGGAGATCATCGACCGGCAGAAACAGCTTCAAGAGGAGACGCAGCAGCGGCACAAACAGAAGATCCGCGACTTGCTCAAGGAGCCAGGCTCATGATGGCCCGCCGGCAACCAAGGACGCTCATCGCTCGCTGCGTTTTGACGCTGGCGGCCCTCGCGCTGCTCTGCGGCCAAGCCTGGAGCGCGGTGCCAGCGGCGTCCACATCGCCGACATCGTCCAAGACGCCCGAGGCCGGCTCGGCCGAAAAGCTCGCGCAGGACGAAAAGACGCTCGCCGAGCGGTACAAACACCTGGAAGACGTGCTGCTGAGAATGGCCGAGCTGAGCGCGCCGACCGATCCCCGCCGCGCGGCCCTGCTGAGAAAGGCCGTGGCGCAAAGCAAGGAGCAGTTGATCTCCGTTCGCTTCGAGCGGCTCGTAGAACTGCTGGGCAAGGACCAACTCTCGCACGCGTTGGAGAACCAGACGGATCTTGACCAGGACCTTCGCTCGCTGCTGGAACTGCTGATGAGCGAGAACCGCGAAAAGACGGTCGAGTCGGAAAAGGCCAAAATCCGCGAGTACTTGAAGCGGCTCAACACGCTCATCAAACAGCAAGAGGACATTCAGGCCCGCACGGCCGGCGGCGACCAGCCGCAGCGTCTGGCCAACGAGCAGGGAAAGCTCGGCGAAAAGACCGGCAGCCTCGCCAGGGACATCCGCAAGAGCGAAGAGAAGTCCCAGCCAGGCGGCAAGTCCGAGGACGCCAAGCGGTCGGACAGCGACAAACAGACCAAGCCAACGGAGCCGAAGGGCGACGGAAAATCGAAAAACGGAAAAGACGGCAAACAGCCGAGCGACGGCGCCCGCGGAGACGGCAAGCCCCAGGTCGATCCACCGCAGGACGGCCAGCCGCAAGACCAGGCATCGAACCCGGCGCGAAAGCGCTTGGAAACCGCCCAGCGAAGGATGGAGGAGGCCAAGGAGCAACTCGATCAGGCCCAACGCGACAAGGCAGCCGAAAAGCAAGAACAGGCGAAGAAAGAGCTGATGGACGCAAAGGCCGAGCTTGAGAAGACTCTGCGTCAGCTTCGAGAGGAGCAAGTCGCCCGAGTGCTGGCCGCCTTGGAAGCCCGCTTCAACAAGATGCTGCAGATGCAGCAGGAGGTCTATGAGGGCACGGTGCGACTCGATCGGGTGCCGCAAGCCGAACGCACCCACAATCATGAAATCGAATCGAGCCGGATGAGCAATAAGGAGTCGCAGATCGTCGTTGAAGTGGACAAGGCGGCATTGCTTCTCCGCGAAGACGGCACGGCCGCGGCATTTCCCGAAGCGGTCGACCAACTGCGTGACGACATGCGGCAAGTCGTCACGCGGCTGGCCCAGTCGAAGGTCGGCAAAATCACTCAGGGCATCGAGGAAGACATCCTGGCCGCGCTCAAGGAAATGGTTGCCGCTTTGAAGAAGGCGCAGAGGGACCTGGCCGGCAAGCAGAAGGCCGGAAAAGGCTCGCCAGGCCAACCCTCGGAGCCGCCGCTGGTCGACGAGTTGGCCGAGCTGCGGATGATCCGGGCCCTGCAGATGCGTGTCAACACGCGAACGGCCCGATACTCGAAGCTGATCGAGGGCGAGCAGGCCGATAACGCCGAACTGGTCGACGCGCTGCGACGGTTGGCCGAGCGGCAGCAGCGCATCCACCGCGTCACGCGAGACTTGCAGCTGGGGAAAACCGAATGAGTCACCAGTGCCGCGAGAACGAACCCAGCATGAGAGCCGCCTTCGGCGCGTTGGCGATCGGGCTGTTGCTGTGCGCCGTTTTGACGCTTGGCCTTGCCTTGCGGGCCGCCGCGCAAGCAAACGACCCGTTGGCCAAGCCGACCGCCTCGTGGCGCGCGCCGCGTCCCGAACAGGTCAAGGCCGACGCTCTCGGTTGGCTCAAAACGGCCGATGTCGGTGCGTCGGCTCGGGCCAAGGCCCAGTCGCTCTGGGCCAACCTGCCGGCCGGGGCCGCCGAGGACGAACTGCTCGCCCGGCTCGCTCGCACCTTCGCCTTGGGCGACGCCAACGCGGCGCGACTGGTCGCTCTGTGTGCGCAGCCGCGTCGTCAACTGCACCTCCCCGCGCAACCTTGGCTGCGCGATGCCCGCACGCCGCCATTCGAGGCGCACAACTTGCGGCTTCTCTACGCCGGCTGGCTCGTTCACGAATCGCTCTACGACGAAGCGCTCGAACAACTTTCCGACCTGACGCCCGACGATGTCGTGGCGCCCGCGGCCCTGCTGTTCTATCAAAGCGTCGTTTACCACGCGCTGTTGAACAAGGAGTCGGGCATGAAGTCGCTCGATGAATTGCTCCAGGGCGAGAAGCAAAGCCCCCGGCGCTACGTAGCCGTCGCCAAGCTGATGCAAGACGACCTGAGCGGCCTTGAGGACGACACCTTGGACCACATCGCCCGGCGCATGGAGGACATTCGCCGCCGGCTCGATCTCGGTCGGGCAGGCCCCAAGGTCCGCGAGGAGGAGGACGGCGTCATCGCCTCGCTCGACAAGCTCATCAAGAAGATCGAGGATCAGCAACAACAGCAACAGCAACAATCGAGCACGCTTCAGCCGGGCAAGCCGGCCAACGAGAGCCGGCCCGCGGGCGGCAAGGGCCCCGGCGAGGTGAAGAAAAAAAACATTGGCTCGCAAAGCGGCTGGGGCGACCTGCCGCCCAAGGAACGAGAGCAGGCCTTGCAGCAGATTGGCCGCGATTTTCCATCGCACTACCGCGATGCGATCGAGCAATACTTCCGCCGCCTGGCCGCCGAAGGAAACGAGGAGTAACCGAGATGTTTCACGCACTGCTGGCCCTCGCGCTCGTTTCGGCCGTCGCGCCCTTCGAGGCGCGCACGCTCGACGGACGCACGCTCAAGGGCTCGCTGGTCGAACTGTCGGCCGACCACGCAACCATCGCCAGCGCCGATGGCCGCGCTTCGCTCGACACTAAGCAACTCCTGGCCATTTCACGGAATCGCAACGAGACCCCAAACCGTCACGCCACCGGGCTGGTGGTCGAACTGATGGACGGCTCGGTGATCCGAGCCGACCAGTATCTGGTTCATGGCGGCAACGCGCGCATCACCCTCGAAGGCGGCGACGTCCTCGAAACGCCGACCAGCGCCGTCCGAACGGTTCAGTTCCAAGCTTCCGCCGAGGCGAGCGCTGAATGGTCGCGGCTGCTCGGCCGCCGCGCCGACAGCGATCTGCTGGTGGTCCGCGCCGAAGGGAGCCTCGACGCCCATCAAGGCATTCTGCACGACGTGGCTGACGACACGGTTCGTTTCGACCTGGACGGCGAGGTCCTGGCGATCCGACGCTCGAAGGTCTACGGGCTGGCCTATCGCCATAGCAGCGCGGCGGAGCTGCCGCCGGCCGTGTGCCGCATCACTGACACGACGGGCTCGCAGTGGGCGGCGCGGTCGCTCACGCTGAACGGCAAGCTGCAATGGGTGACAGCCGCCGGCCTGAGCGTTTCACAGCCGCTCGAGCGAATTGCCGAAATCGACTTCTCGGATGGCAAGCTGACCTATCTGAGTGACATGAAGCCCGAATCGACCGTCTGGACGCCGTTCTTCGCGGTCGGCAAACCGCTGCCGGCCATGGAACAATTCTACGCGCCGCGGTTCGATCGCGGTTTCCGCGCGGGCGGTTTGGAGCTGGGCGGCGTTCCGTACGCGAAGGGCATGGCCGTCCACGCCCACACGAAGTTGGTCTACCATTTGCCAAGCGGGTTTCGGCGTTTCATGGCCACCGTCGGCATGGATGACGCCGCACGGCCTAACGGGGCCGTTCGACTCGTGATTCGCGGCGACGATCGCCCCTTGTGGGATGGGCAAGTCTCTGGAAACGAGGCCCCCAAGACGATCGACGTGGATGTGGCCGCGTCGCGACACTTGACCGTCGAGGTCGATTTCATCGGCAGCCTGACGGCCGGCTCGCGGCTCCTGCTGTGCAACGCGAGGGTCGTGAAATGAGAACGACGGTTCGATTCGCGCTGTGCCTTGCCATGTCGCTCGCCGCGCTGCCGGCGTTCGGAAAACCGAGCGAGGCCGTGCTTGACGCCGAGGCCCAGCGGATCGCCGCGATGGAGAAGGCCAAAAAGGCCGTGCTGGCCATCTTCATGTCCAACGGACAGGGTGGCGGCTCGGGCGTCGTCATTTCGCCCGACGGATACGCCCTGACCAACTTCCATGTCGCCCAACCGTGCGGCAGCTATATGCAATGCGGCATGGCCGACGGCAAGGCCTACGACGCGGTCCTCGTCGGGTTGGACCCGACGGGCGACGTCGCGCTCATCAAGCTATTCGGCCGCGACGACTTCCCGACGGCCGAACTGGGCAACAGCGACCGCCTCCGCGTCGGCGACTGGGTCTTCGCCATGGGCAACCCGTTCCTGCTGGCCACCGACTTTCAGCCCACGACCACCTACGGCATCGTCTCGGGCGTCCATCGCTACCAGCCGCCGTCCGACACCTTGCTGGAGTATGCCGACTGCATCCAAACCGACGCCGCGGTCAACCCGGGCAACTCGGGCGGTCCGTTGTTCGACGCCGAGGGACGCCTGATCGGCATCAACGGCCGCTGCTCGTTCGAGAAGCGCGGCCGCGTCAACGTCGGCGTCGCCTACGCCATTTCCATCAACCAAATCAAGAACTTTCTGGGCGTCCTCCGCAGCGGGCGGATCGTCGATCACGCCACGCTCGGCGCAACGGTCGATTGGGACGACGCCGGCCGAGTCGTCGTCAACGAAATCCTGGAATCGTCCGATGCCTATCGCCGCGGGCTCCGTTACGACGACGAAATCGTCAGCTTCGGCGGACGGCCCATCTCGAGCCCCAACGGACTGAAAAACGTCCTCGGAATCTATCCGAAGGGCTGGCGCGTCGCGCTCGGCTATCGCCACGAGGGCAAACGCCACGACGTCCTCGTCCGACTGGCCGGCGTTCATACCGAAGGCGAACTGATCGAAAAGTTGGGCGGCCGCCAACGGCAGAAGCCGCCGGACGCACCGAAGCCAAAGCCCAAAGCAAAGCCGTCCAAAACACCCGGCGATCAGCCGAAGCGAACCCCTCAGGACGTTCCGCCTGTGCCGGAAATTGTCACCAAGCATTTCCAGGAAAAACCGGGGTTCGCCAACCACTACTTCAATACGATCAACCAACGTCGCCTGTGGGACGCCTGGATCGCCGGGGCCAAGCTGGCCGATGCCGCGGGCCCCTGGACCATCTCCGGCTCGCTGGCCACCGGGAAACCGTTCGGATTGGAAATCACCGGCAAGGGCGCGTTGTTGAAGGTGCCGTCCGGCGACATCGATTGGACGGCCGGCGACGAGCTTGGCACTTCGCCGTTGCCGGCCAACAGCGGCGGCTTGCTGCCGGCGCTCTATCTCTGGAGACGATTGGCCACCGAGGGCCTCGCGCGGTTTGGAAACGTGTTCTACTACGGGACCACCCCGCTGCCGGGCCATGCCGGTGTTGCCGACGTCCTTGTCGGTTCGCACAAGGGCGTGGAATGTTGGTTCTATTTCGATCCGATCGACGGACGCATGTTGGCCCTCGAAATGTTTGCCGCCGAGGACTGGGACCCATGCCAAATCGCTTTTTCCGACTATCGCCCGCTGGGCGGCCGACTGGCGCCAGGCCAGATGGAAGTCCGCTACGGCAACGAAACGTTCGCCGTATTCAAGATCGACAAGTTCAACGCTCCCAAGCAGGGAAGGACCGCGAAGTGAGCAACGTGCGCTGCAATCCGACGATTGAGACTCGGGCTTTCGCGCCGCGCCGCTGGCTGCCGATCGCACTGTTGACGATCTGCATGGCGCATGGGGCGACCGCCCGGGCCGTATCGCTTGCAACGTCCGTCGAGCAGGTTCAGCCGAAGATCGTCAAGATCTACGGCGCCGGCGGCGTCCGCGGCATGGAAAACTACCAGAGCGGCGTCGTCATTTCTCCAGAAGGCCACGTGCTGACGACCTTCAGCCACGTCCTCGACACGGACTATATCGACGTGGTGCTGGCCGATGGGCGACGGCTGGCGGCCAAGCTCCTCGGGGCCGACCCGCGACTCGAAGTGGCCGTGTTGAAGATCGACGCGACCGGGCTGCCCTGTTTCGACCTCGCCAAGGCAGCCAATGCCGACGCCGGAACGCGGATTCTGTGCGTCAGCAATCTCTGCGGCATCGCCAGCGGCGAGGAGCAGGCCAGCGTGCAACGCGGAACGATCGCCCTGCGGACGCAGTTGGAGGCCCGCCGCGGCGTCTTCGATACGCCTTACCACGGTCCCGTGTACGTCCTCGACGCGACGACGAACAACTCGGGCGCCGCCGGCGGCGCGCTGGTCACGTTTCACGGCGAGTTGGTCGGCATGTTGGGCAAGCAACTTCGCAACTCGCTGAACAACACGTGGCTGAACTATGCCGTCCCGATCAGCGAGTTGCGCCAGTCGGTCGATGACATTCGCGCCGGCAAGTTTGTCGCGCACCGCGACGCACCGCCCGAGACCAAGCCCGAACGGCCGTTGATTTTGGCGTCGTTGGGCATCGTGCTCGTGCCCGACATGCTCGAGCGGACGCCGCCGTTCATCGACCGCGTGCAGCCCGGTTCGCCGGCCGCCAAAGCCGGCGTCCGGCCCGACGATCTGATCCTGCTGGTCGGCGAGCGATTGGTCCAGTCGTGCAAGGCGTTGTCCAGCGAGTTCGAGCGATTGAATTACGACGACCCAGTCAAGCTGACGCTGCTTCGCGGCCAGCAGTTGATCGAAGTGACGCTGCAATCGAGCGACCTGCCGCCGGCGACCAGGAAGGGGCAACCATGAACAGGGTGGTTTGTCACGGCATTCACCTGGCCATTGCCACGGCGGCCGTCCTTTTCGCAGGCGCGCCGCTGGCGGCCGACGACACGGCAGCCGAGCAACAGACGGCGTTCGTCGAGGCCGTCGCTCGCGTTGCGCCGGCCGTCGTGCAGATCGAAACGGTCGGCGGCCGCGAGCAAGTCGATGGAATGCTGCTGGGCGTCGGCCCGACGACCGGCCTCGTCGTCGATCCGGCGGGCTACGTCATCTCCAGCACGTTCAACTTCATCGGCAAACCGACTTCGATCATCGTGCGGCTGGCCGACGGCTCGCGGAAACCGGCGCGGCTGGTCGCCACGGATCACGCACGGATGCTCGTGCTGCTGAAGATCGACGCCGAAGGGCTACCCGTTTGCGAGATCGCTCCGCGCAGTCAGATGCGCGTCGGGCAATGGGCCATCGCTGTCGGCCGCGCGTTCGCCTCGGACAAGCCGAACATGGCCGTGGGGATTCTCAGCGCGTTGGATCGCGTTTGGGGCCGTGCGATTCAGACCGACGCGGCCGTTTCGCCGAACAACTACGGGGGACCGCTAATCGACATCCACGGCCGCGTGCTGGGCATTCTGGCCCCGCTCTCTCCCCAAGGCGGCCGCGAACTGGCCGGCGTCGAACTCTACGACTCGGGCATCGGCTTCGCCGTGCCGGCCGAGGACATGCTGCGCGTGTTGCCAAGACTCAAAAAAGGCGAAGACCTTTATCCGGGCGTCGCAGGCGTCAGCCTTCCAGCGACGAACCCCTATACGGCAACAACGGTCGTTGCGGCCGTTCGGGCCAAGTCGCCCGCCGCGTTGGCCGGCATCAAACCGGGCGATGTGATCGTCGAACTGGGAGGCCAGACCGTCGCACGCAACATCCAGGTCCGGGACGAGTTGGGCCGCCACTACGCCGGAGACAAACTGTCTGTCACGGTGCTTCGCAACGGGCATGAGATCAAGTTGGAACTCGTGTTGGCGGCCAAACTGGAGCCCTTCCAGCACGGCTTCCTCGGCATCCTTCCCATGCGAGGCGACGCCGAAAAGGGCGTGGCCGTTCGATATGTCTATCCCGATAGCCCCGCCGCCTCGGCCGGAATCGCCGTCGGCGATGTGATCGTCTCGTTGGCCGGAAAACCAATCACCGACCGGATCGAGCTTGTTCAAGAAATCGGAGTCTCCGAGCCTGGCAGCGAAATCACGCTGGGCGTTCGCCGCGGCGACGCCCTGCGAACGTTCAAGGCGACGCTGGCGGCCACGCCCGACACGCTGCCGCCCGACACACTGCCGCCGGCCCAAGCACCGTCGGCACCGCAACAGGCCAAGGACGACGCGCCCAAGGCGGCCGAACTGCCACGGCGCGGCCCAATGCCGCTGAAGATTCCCGAGTTTGACAACAAGGCGTGGGCGTACGTGCCGAACACGTACCGCCCAGACGCGACCTATGGCATCGTTGTCTGGTTGCAGGCCCCCGGCCACTTCGATTGGAAAGAGCTGCTGGCCCGATGGCAACCGCTCTGCGATCAGTACGATCTGATTCTCGTGGCGCCGCAGTCGTCGGACGCCGCACGCTGGGCGCCGGGCGAGGCGGCCCTGGTGGATCGCCTCTTGGTCCAGGTCGCAACGAATTACCATGTGGACCCGATGCGCGTGGTCGTCCACGGCTATCGGGGCGGCGGCGCAATGGCGTTCCTCGCCGCGTTTCGCAATCGCCAGGCCATTCGCGCCGTCGCAGCGGTCGAGGCCGTGCCGGTCGGCGTCGTGCCTGAAAACGACCCGCTGCTGCGGTTCTCCGTCTATTTGGCTTCGGCCAGCGCATCGCCCAACGCCCGCGCGATCCAGCCGACCATCGAGACCTTGCAGCAACGGAAAATTCCCTTGGCGACAAGAGATCTCGGCTCGACGCCTCGCTATCTGGACCCCGGCGAGGTGTCGCAATTGGTCCGATGGATCGACATGCTGGACCGGATCTGAGGCCATCGCCTATGCAGCGACGCATTTTGGGGACTGCCGCCGCGGGGCTGTTGGTTAGCGCCGTGGCAACGTGGCTCTGGGGTTCCGGCCCGAACGCCGACGCTTGGCTGGCGTTCTGTTGGCGCGCGGGCACGCTTTCGGCCGTGGCTTGGCTGGCCTACGAGGACGTTCAGCGTTTGCCCGGCTGGCTTCTGGTTGCCGCGCCGCTGGTGCTGATCGTCCTCATCCGTTGGCCAAAGCTGCTGCTGCCGCTGGTCCCGCTACTGATCGTCTGCGAGGTCTTGCGTCGTGCGTTCCGACGCTAGAAGCGCGGCTCAACCGGCGAAGTTTCGCTCGGCGCACTGCCAATCGATCAGGTGCCACCAGTCGGCGACCGAGTCGGCGCGACGCCACTGGTGCTTCAGGTAGTAGGCGTGTTCCCACACGTCCACGACCAGGATCGGCTTGCGGCCCGACATGACCGGCGTGTCGTGGCCGGGCGTCGTTTCGATCAATAGCTTGTCGCCGTCGAGGCTGAGCCACGCCCAACCGCTGCCGAACTGGGCAACGGCCGCGGCCGCGAACTTCTGTTGAAACGCCTCGAAGCCGCCAAACGCGGCGTCGATTGCGACGGCCAGCTTTCCCACCGGCCGGTTGTCTGGCCGTCCCGGCGTCATCATGGCGAAATAGAGCTCGTGGTTGGCCACGCCGCCTCCGTTGTTTCGCACCACGGTGCGAATCGCCTCGGGCACGCGGCTCAGATCGGCGATCAACTGGGTCACGGACAGGTTTTGCAGTTGCGGATAGTCCTTCAGCGCCGCATTGAGCTTGTCCACGTACGTCTGCTGATGCTTCGTGTGGTGAATCTCCACAGTCCGGGCGTCGATGTAAGGCTCCAGGGCATCAAAGGCGTACGGCAACTTCGTCAGTGTGTACATGGGTTGATCCTTGGGTTTGGAGACGGTCTTCGGTTGGCTCGGCTCGTCCGCTGAAGAAAAGATCGCCAGGTTCGAGACGGCCAGCCCGCCGGCAACGGTCCTGATAAAGTCACGGCGTCTCATATTTTTCTCCCGAGAAGCGTATCGGCATTATACGCACGAGGCAATAGGTTGGCCGGGTCCGCGTCCCCACTCCCGTTGACCAACCCGTCGCAAAGGCCAGAAAACTGCCCTTGCGGGGGTCTGGACAGCTTGCTACCATTCGCCCCGCTTGTTTCGCAGGGTTCCGCGCCGATTCCCTTGTGTCGAGGGACGCCCAGGAGGCTGTCATGTCGCGGTCGGGTAAAATACCGTGGTTGTCACTCTTGCTGTCGGTCGGTCTGGCCGGCTGCGCTGACAACCCAATGGTGCTCAAAGGGCAGCTCAGCAAGGCCGAGCAACAGCAGACGATGCTCGCCCGGCAACTTCAGCAAAGCCAAGATCGGGCAACCGCCCTGGATCGCGACAATCAAGAGAAGGACACGCTTCTGGCCCAGGCTCGGCAGCAAGCGAAGGTCTCACAGGACCAGTTGGCCGCCACGCAGGACCAGTTGCGAAGCCTGACCAATCAATTGGCCCAGGCCCGCACCGACAAGGAAGGGAGCGACAAGCGGGCGCAGGCCTATGCCGCCTCGATGCAACGGCAAGGGGGCGTGACGATCGACCCCAACAACAGCCTCTTGCAGACGCTGCCGGCCACAAATATTGCCGGCGTCTTGGTGCGGCGCGATGGCGATGTCATTCGCATCGAGCTGCCGGACCAAGTGCTGTTCGAGCCAGGCGGCGCACGACTGCGGCCCGGCGCGGCCAACCTCATCTGCGACGTGGCCAGCGAGGTCGTCCGAGCCTACCCCGACCAGATGATCGGCATCGAGGGCCACACGGACAGCGATCCGATTGCCAACAGCCAGTGGCGCAATAATCACGAGTACTCGGTCAATCGGGCCATGATCGTCTATGACGTGTTGGTCAACCGCACGCGGCTGCAGCCGAAGCAACTGTTCGTGATGGGACACGGCGAAAATCGACCGGTGGTCTCGAATGCGACGCCCGAAGGCAAGCAGCGCAACCGCCGCGTCGAGCTGGTAGTCTATCCCGAGCGGAAGAGCTAGACGCCGTCTTGCCCAAGCCCAGCTGGCTCCGCGGCCGCCCGGATGCTCCGGGGACCGTCAATCGCCCCCCGCGGGGATAGCGGCCCGCAAGCGGCCGCTGTCCGCCCCGCAAGAGGAGGCAGCATTGGCTCGAGAGTTGCACGGTCTCGACAGCCTCCCACTTTCTGCACGGCAGCCCAACCGGTCGGGACAGCGACCGTTTGTTGACAACCAGGGCCATCTCCGACGACAATGCGGCTTGGTCGTCGTATCCACAAGCAGGCCTTGGCCACCGTTAGGAGAACACGATGGATCGCAGAAAGTTCCTCGAACAGTTGGCGGCGTGGTCCGCCGGAATTGGGTTGGCGACGCCCAGCTTCGACGTGCCGTCCGTCTTGGCGGCGGAGTCCGGGCCGAAGAACAAGCCGCTCTTGGTTGTTGCCAAGGGGAAGGACAAGGACTACGCGGCCCTGGTGGAAGCGGTCCTCAAGCCGCTGGGCGGAATCGAACAGTTCGTCAAAAAGGGCGATCGGGTCGTTGTGAAGCCCAACATCGCGTGGGACCGCACGCCCGAGCAGGGCGCCAACACGCATCCCGAGGTCGTGAAGGCCACGGTCCGCCAATGTCTCGACGCGGGGGCCAAGCGAGTCTTGGTTTTCGACCGCACGTGCAACACGCCCCCCCAGCGTCCTTACGCCCGGAGCGGCATCAAGGCCGCCATCGACGCGATCGGCGACAAGCGTGCGAAATGCATCTTCCCGGACGACAAGAAGTACGTGCCCGTCAAAATCAAGAACGGCAGGTCGATCCGCGAGTTCAGCTTTTACAAGGATGTCCTGGAGCCGAATTGCGACTGCTACATCAACGTGCCGGTGGCCAAGCATCATGGCGCGACGGGCTTGACGCTCGGGCTCAAGAACGTGATGGGCGTCATTGGCGGCAACCGCGGTCAGATTCACCAGGTCAACATCCACCAACGAATCGCCGACCTCAATCTGATTGTCCGCCCCGCGCTGACGATCATCGACGCCACACGAATCCTGTTGCGCAACGGACCAACCGGCGGCAATCTAAAGGACGTCAAGGTGCTTGACACGTTGATCGCCTCGGCCGACACGGTCGCGACCGACGCCTACGCCACTACGCTGTTCGGCATGAAACCATCGGAACTGAAATCGACGGTCGCCGCCGCAGCGCTTGGACTGGGCGTCATGGACTTGGAAAAGATCGAGATCGTCAAGGTATGAGCAATTGCTGACGAGCGGCTATCGGAGAGTATCTCCGCATTCTGCGTGAGGCTGCTCGAATCGCAACCGGGCCATCGTTCCACATAGCGCGACCAACAGATGTTGCGATATTGACTCGACATGCGACGTCCCCTTGGGATCCCCTGGCATTGGTGGCGGCGAGCGGCCCAACTGGCCCTGCTGCTGCTGTTCTTGTGGCTTTTCCGCCGTACGGAATACATGCCGCCCGCCGATCCCAATGCGATGGCCGGGGCCGACGGGCTTCGAGGCGGCGAAAACCTGTTCTTCCGACTCGATCCGCTGGCGGCCGCGGCCGCGATGATCGGCGCCCGGCAGTGGATCACAGCGTTTTGGCCGGCGCTGGTCGTCGCCCTGCTGACCGTGCTCTTGGGGCGGTTTTTCTGCGGCTGGATGTGTCCGCTCGGCACGCTGCTCGACTGCTTTCATCGCCTGTTGCGCCCCCTGGCGAGTCGCACCAACCGACTCGTCGAATCGCGGCATGCCAATCGCCGAGAGCTAACCGCCCACGAAGCGGCCACGCCGATGTCTCGCCTGCGGCCGGCTCGCTACGTTCTGCTGATTGCCGTGCTCGCGGCCGCGGTTCTGGCCTTTCCGCTGGCTGGCTATCTCGATCCGTTCTCGCTGCTGATGCGCGGCGCGACGTGTTGGGCCGACCCGTCGCTGCATCGCGGCGCCACGGAGACGCTGGCGTGGATGGCCGAACGCTGGGATGCCGAGGCGCTGCGCGATTGGACGGACCGATGGCACGTGTTTCCGCTTCGGCCGGCCGTTTTTCAGTTGGCTTGGCTGTCGGCCACGCTCCTGGCGATCCTTTTCGCGTTGGAATTCGTCGCCAAACGGTTTTGGTGTCGGTACCTTTGCCCCGCCGGCGCGCTGTTCGGGCTCCTGGGACGTCGGCCGCTCCTGAAACGCGTGCCGAGCCGTGCGTGCAGCTCGTGCGACGTGTGTTCGTCGGCCTGTCGAATGGACGCCGTCCACAGCAGCTCGGGCTTTTCGGCCGCCGATTGCACCCTGTGCATGGACTGCGTGAGCCGTTGCCCTCGCGGAATCGTCCGGTTCACCTGGACGGGGCCCAAGCGACGGCAGATGACGCAGGGCGACGATGGTCGCAAGAGCGACGCGACGGCTCGACACGTTGACCTTTCACGCCGCAGCGCGCTGGCCGGTCTGCTGGTGGGCGTCGCCGCGCCAGGCGTCGTCGGGGCCATTCGGGCGTTGCGACCGACGCCGATCGACCCGCACTTGCTGCGTCCGCCGGGAGCTGGCGACGAAAAGACGTTTCTGAACCTTTGCATCCGCTGCGGCGAGTGCCTGAAGGTCTGTCCCACGGGCGTCCTGCAACCGGCCGCGTTTGAAGCGGGCGTCGAGGGCGTCTTTTCGCCACGGCTGTTGCCGCGATTCGTCTTCGAGCAGACCAATTGCGACTACACCTGCACGCTTTGCGGCCAGGTCTGTCCAACCGGGGCGATTCCACGGCTCTCGGAAGACGAGAAGCATCGCCATCCGACCGGAAAAGCCTACTTCGATCACGCACGCTGTCTTCCCTGGGCAAAGCAGGAGCCGTGCATCCGCTGCGAAGAGATGTGCCCCACGCCGGAGAAGGCGATCAAGATTGGCAAAACCTTGACCGTGAAGGGCGAGGACGGCCAACCCGTCGACGTACAGATTCCCTACGTCGATCGTGACCTGTGCGTCGGCTGCGGCATCTGCGAGAGCAACTGCCCGCTTGACGACGCCGCCGGAATCCGAGTTCGCCGTGTCGATGCGCCGGACCCGGGCAGCGAGTTCCTGCAATCTCGTTAGCAAGCCTCGAGCGGGCCGCTGACGGATCGGGTCAAACCGTGCCCGCAAGAACAAGGCCATCGGCCACGGCACTACTGTGCCAGCCGGTCCACCATGAACAGCGAGTTGTCGGCGACATTGAACATCGGGCGGTACGGGTTGTTTCGTTCGCAGTTTGCCCGCTGGCCCGGATACCAAACCAACTGCATGACAAAGCCCCACGACTCGTGCGGCGTGCTGCTGGTGTCCGTGCTGTCCTGGTTGCCCCGTTTGGGAATACGATAGTTGATCTCGTTTTGCAGGGCAAAGTGGCCGCCCAACGGAACCCAGAGGTCGGCGCCGATGAGGCCGTCGCCATTGCCCGTGGCCCCGCCGAAGATCCGGCCGTTGCCGCCGTTCTCGAAGTAGCGCCGCACGTAGCCGCAGAACATGTCGGTGGGATCAAGCTTGCCGTCAATCACGCGGTCACGGTCCGTGCCGACGCCGTAGGCGCCGAAGTAGCCGAGTTCCCACGTGTTGTTGAACAAGTAGTTGGTTTCGGACCGCACTTGTTGGAGATTAACATCTCCGACGTAGATGTCATGCAGATAGTCATAGGCAACGCCCCACTGGAACCCGCTGCACTCGGCGCGGCGGAAGATGGCCGCCGTGGCGAAGTACTGCTTGCGGTACGGGGCGCTGGCGGTCGTCGTGTCGTCCGCTACCAGGGCCTTGACGCCCGAAAAGTCGGTCTGGACGAAATTGGCGCCGATTTGGTAACCGCAACCCCAGGGATCGCCCAACGGCCGCGAGAGGTTCAGGCCCTCGTTCACGCCGAAGTTTCCGTTGGTGCCGCGATCCATCGGGCCCTTGAAGGCATCTGCACCGGCGAAAACCGAGAGGCCGCGAAGCCAAAGGCCGCAATCCCCTCTGAAGATAGGCCAGTCGTGGCAGGAATCACTGCGTCCGCAGCCACCCTCGCCGCAATCGCCGAACGAATCGCATCCTCCCTCGCCGCAACTGCTGCAACCGCCGCGGCCCATAAAGCCCTCATCCGCCATGGGACCGTCAGTGCTGAGCGGCTCAAACTGAGTTCCTCGCGGAATCGGTTCAGGGATGACCGTCTCGCCAGACGGAACTCGCGGCTGGCTGCGCACGGTCGGCTGCTGCATGATCGGCTCGTCGCCGCCCGCTGCCTGATTGTAGGAAGTGCGACGGATCGGCCCCACGTCTTGTTGTCCGAAGACGGCACGAGCATCCTGGGTCGTCCGCCCAGAAGTCGGGTTGGACGTGGCCGATTGACCGTTCCGCCCCTGCCAACTCAGGGGACGCTTGATGGTGCGTTGTTCCCAGTCGGTCGCTGCCGTGGAGGCATCGGTCGTCTCGTCACTCTGCCAGGCCGATCTACCGTCGTCGGTCGAGCGAGTCGGCTGCCATGACTGTGCTCTGGCGGCCGAGGTCGCCGCGATCACCGCGACACCGGCCAGCACAATTAGGATTTGCGAAGTCTTGATAAGATGCATCGTCGCAGCCTCCGTCTTGGGAACGGTCCACAGAGCTTCTGCGCCCAGTAGACGGCAAAATTATCGGGCATTACCCAAGCCGAACTTTCGTCAAAATCACAATAATCAGAAAAGGTGATCCATATACCCCAGCTTACGACAGACCGCTCGTCAGCGCAGCGAGGTGGGTGCCGTCCTTCGGGGCGGAGCCGAGAATCTCGTGCCGCAACTCGGGCCGCGGCCTGGAAATGCGATCCACCGCCGCGGTCAGGATGACATCCACTTCCGGATGGCCTCACGGCAACCGTCGGCATGGCGCCCAGACAGACAGCCGGCCGCGAACAACTGCAGGAATCGCACTTGGCAGCCCCACGGGTCCGAGGCAATAATGCCGGCTTGCTCCACGGCCCCCGGCCGCCCCACCTGGCGACTGGTGGGTTCTCAGCCGAACTCGTCGAATCAGTAAGTCATAGGGATAGGATGTCTGCAATGAACAAGATCGTTGTACTTGCCCGGGGACTCGGAACTCGCATGCGCCGCAGCGACGGGGCGGCCACACTGGATAGTCGCCAAGCGGCCATGGCGGAGACGGGCGTCAAGGCCATGATTCCCATTGGCCGGCCGTTCCTCGACTATGTCCTTTCGGCCGCCGCCGACGCAGGCTATCGGCACGCTTGTCTCGTCGTGGGCCCAGAGCAGGAGGCCATTCGCCAGTACTACGGAGGCCAGGTGACGGCCGAACGGTTGGACTTCACGTTTGCCAACCAACCCGAGCCGCGAGGAACCGCGGACGCCGTGGCAGCCGCCGAGCAATTTGCCGCCGGAGAGCCGTTTGCGGTGATCAACTCGGACAACTATTACCCGGCCGAAGCCCTGCGTCGGCTCCGTGAGCAGTCCGGCTCGGCCGTAGCGCTGTTTGAGCGGGACGCCATGCTGACCGGCGGCAACGTGACGGCCGAGCGGATCAACAAGTTTGCCGTCGCGGCAATCGACAACCAGGGCAACCTGGAGCAAATTCTGGAAAAGCCCGACGATGCGACCATTGCCGCCCTGCCGAGGCCACTTTGGCTCAGCATGAATTGCTGGCGTTTTGGACCATCGATCTTCCGGGCGTGTCGTTCGATCAAGCCGTCCGCTCGCGGTGAATACGAGATTCCGGACGCCGTGCGGCACGTCATCCATGAGCAGCATGAGCCATTCGCCGCCGTGCAGGTCCGCGCCGGCGTGCTCGACATGACCAGCCGAGCCGACATTGCCGCCGTGGCAGCGCTGCTGAAGGACGTAAAGGTCGTGCTGTAGCCGAATCGTCCCATCGAGTCGATTGGCAACTCCGCCGCAAAACTGACTTTGACACGCGCTCTGGCCCACGCTATTCTCTCACCCTTCCCAAGGGACATGGATGTCCTGCCGGGGTCGCCAGGGAGGGCGATGTCTTGAACGGCCAGCATAGCGTATTAGTCGTTGACAGGTCGGAGGAGTCGCGCGAGGTGCTGCAAACCGTCTTGGAACGGCGCGGCGTTCGCACCATGACGGCCAGCAAGGCGGATGCAGGCGTCCAACTTGCCAAGCGTCATCATCCCGAACTGATCGTGCTGGACCTCGAGTCGGTGGGCGACGGCATTGCGCCGCTCTGTCGAGCCGGCATCTTGCCGAGTTCGGATGAGACCGAGGCGACCGCTCCGGCGTCACAACCGGATTATCAGCCGCAATTGGTGCTTCTGGGCAGTCTGCGCGGTTGGCGCGATCGTGTGCCTGGCGGTGAATTCGTTGCCAAGCCCTATCATTACGGTCCCCTGATTCGTAAAATCGAAGAGTTGCTGGAAGCAAAACCCCGGCCTAACACTTCTGTACCCACGAAGCTGGGGCAAGGACCGTGCCGACGCTATTCGTCATCCGTGGCGCCGATCAGGGAAGCCGCTTCGAACTGACCGAGCCCGCCATTCGCCTCGGCCGGGATCCGTCGAACACCGTCCAGATCCACGATACGGAAGTCTCGCGGCATCATGCCGAGATTCGCCGCGTCGAGCCGAACGACTACACGATCTCGGACCTCAACAGCAGCAACGGGACGTTTGTCAACGGCCAGCGCGTCCGGCACCACCGCCTTAGCAGCGGTGACCAGCTCCAACTTGGGCGCACGCTGATGCTCTACACGGGCCCCTCCGAAGAGCCCGAGGAGGACCTGGAAGCCGCCGTCCGCATTGGGCCCGCCGCCGAGCCGGGCGACCGCTCGCACATCGTCCGGTCGCTGACCCAACAGGAAGGCAGCCGGATTTTCGATCTGCAATCCGAGCTGCCGCAAAACTCCTGGCTCGCCCGGGCGCGAAGCAATTTGCAGATCATGTATCGGACGGCGTTGGCCGTCAGCCACACGCTCGACATCGACCAATTGCTCCAACGCATTATGGAGCTGATCTTCGAGTGGGTCGAGGCCGATCGCGGTTGCATCATGCTGATCGACCCGCTCAACAAGAACCTTCAGCCGAAGGTCCGTCGCACGCGCAAGGGCGCACACGCCGAAACGCAAATCACGATCAGCAAGACGATTCTCGATTACGTTGTTGAACGCAACGAAGGCGTCTTGACCAGCGACGCCCGGCAAGACGACCGTTGGGATCCCGGCGGAAGCATCGTGCAAATGGGCGTCCGCGAGGCCATCTGCGTCCCGATGCAAGGCCGCTACGACGTGGTGGGCGTCATCTACATCGACACGTCCACCTCGGCCCAGCAGCTCATCAAGCAGGGAGGCAATCGCTTCACCGAAGACCACCTGAAACTGATGATCGCCATCGGCCATCAGGCGGCGCTGGCCGTCGAGGACACGCGGTACTACTCCGCAATGGTCCAGGCCGAGCGTTTGGCGGCCATCGGCCAGACGATCGCCACGCTCTCGCATCACATCAAGAACATCTTGCAAGGCATCCGCGGCGGCAGCTACCTGATCGAGATGGGCCTCAAGGACCACGACGAAGAGGTCACCCGAAAAGGCTGGAGCATCGTCGAGCGCAACCAGAACCGCATTTCCGCGTTGGTGCTCGACATGCTCACCTTCAGCAAGGATCGCGAGCCAGACCTCGTGCCGTCCAATCTGAACGACGTGGTGGCAGATGTCGTCGAGCTGATGCGCGTTCGGGCCGAGGAGGAAGAAGCGGAACTACTGTGGCAGCCCGCCACGCCCATGCCGACGCTGATCTTCGACCCCGAGGGAATTCATCGGGCCGTGCTCAACGTGGTCACCAACGCAATCGACGCGGTGGCCGAGCGAGATGCGCCGCGATGCGTCGAGGTCGCGTCCCAATATTTGCCCGCGGAAGGGCTTGCCCGGATCGTCGTCACCGACAACGGGCCGGGCATTGCGCCAGAGCAAATGGCCGATCTCTTCAGCCCGTTCGTCTCGACGAAAAAGAGCCGCGGCACGGGCCTCGGCCTGCCCGTAAGCCAGAAGATCCTGGGCGAGCACGGCGGCAAAATCACCGTCGAGAGCGAACCGGGCCAGGGCTGCCGCTTCACGCTCGAACTGCCCGCCGCACTGCCGCAAGACGCCACGGATACGATCGAACAGAAATCGTAGCGTCCTCCGAGGCCCCGCTATCTCGCTCCGTGAATTAACGGAGACACCAGCTCCACGAAGCGGCAGCGTCTTGGACGCCGTACGAACCTCAGCGGCCCTGCTGGGCCTTTTGCCGCCGGCTGGCTACGGACGCCAGCAGCGCCTTCTGCGGATTCGAGAACTTGGCAATCCCCTCCTCCATGAGCGTCTCTTCCAGTTTCCGCATGTCGACGAGCCGGTCGATCTCTTCGACAACCGCTGACGGCGGCAGCTGTTCGATCTGGCGGGCGAACGTCCGCCCGCTCTGGGCGACGGCATCGTTGGTCACAGGCGGATTCGTCTCGATATCGCTGCCGGCGAAGGCCTCGACGTATTTCCACGGCGGATCGCTCGGTTTCTTGGTCCCCGTACTGGCGAACACGATTTCCTGTTGAAGACGCGTCGGGCGTTGCGCCCAAAACTCCTTGTTCTCAGCCCAGATCCGCTTGGCGTTCAGGATGCCAACCATGCCTTGTGCAGCCGGCGAAAGCTGGGGGACGACCTTTTCCGTGTACACGTCGAGCCGCGAAACAAAGATGCTGTAGACACTCTTGAAGCCATCGAGGTTCGGCCGACGCTGGGCCCCGCGCCACACGGCCTCGCGTGCCAGCCGGTACTGCCGCGAACTGAACACCAAAGTCACGTTGACCGTAACGCCCGCAGCCACGAGGTCTTCGAGCGCATCGAGTCCGGCCGGCGTGGCCGGCACCTTGATCATCCGGTTGCAGTGGCCCGCGGACCATTCACGTCCCAGTCGCACGTACTCCGCCACCCGACGCTCGTGCGGCATGTTGATTGCGGGGTCCTCAAGAAGCGGATCCAGCTCGAAGCTGACATAGCCGTCGTTGCCGCCGGTGCGTTCCCAGACCGGCAGAAACGCCCGCTGGGCATTGCGGACCAGGGCGTCGGTCATACGCCATGCGATGGCCGCATCATCCAAACCTTCGCGCATGTGGCGTTCGATTTCCGCGTCGAATCGGCCGGTGGCGATCAGGTCGGCCACGATGATCGGATTGGATGTTGCCCCGGAGGCGCCCATGGCCAAATTGGAAAGCACCAGGTCGGGATCGACCGAGTCGAGCCACAGCTTGGTTCCGGTAGACAACAACGAGTCAATGGCGTTTGGCATGTCTGGAATCCGAGACGTTGATACTTGCGTAGGATTGCTCTCCGAGCAGGACGTTATTTTGGCCAGATTAGGCCTCGGAGGCAAGCCTGGTCGCCAGCAGACGGCACTGAAGGCATGATGGCAAGAAGATCGACTAGGCAACCCTGGCGGTTTTTGTTGAATTTATCGAATATTCCTGTTGTAGCGACGGCAGCCGGCCGATTTTCCTGTTGTGTGATATTTTCGACAGCCCGAACCATTGCGCGTCACGCTGGTGGCCGCTTGGGTAAGGAGGATAGTCTGGTGAAAACGGCACGGACCTGCACGCTCATAGGCATACTCGCCGTTGCGGTCTTCGCTGCCAGCCCAACGGTGGCCGGCGCGCAAGGAACCCCGCAATTGCTTCCTGGGCAAGAATCCATTCCCACGCCCACGGCGCAGTCGGCGCCCGTGCAGCCGGTGGCCGACGGCAACGGCACGGCGTCTGGGTCGGCGTCGAACAATGTGGCGTTCGACAATGGTCTTTGGGACGGCGCTTCGATTGGCGAGGGGTGCTCGCTTTGCGGCGGCGGCAGCTGCAATCCGCCGGACTGGTACACCGAACAAGGCGTGCGTTTCTTCGGACGCAGCAAACCGCGTCACATGGCGTTGGGTTACCTGGAGACGGTCATCGGCTCGACCGACGAGGGCATCTCGGAGAAGTTCAGCGATCGCAGCGCGGCTCCCAACATGTCGGTGGCGTATGAAATGACCTTGGGCCATTACTTTGCCCGCGACACACTGAATCGCGATCATTTTGTCGAGTTCTCGTTCTGGGGCCTGAACAGGTTCCGCGACGTGGCATCGGTCACCTCGACTCAACGATTGACGCAATCGTCCGGCGACAACACGATAACGGCCGGCAACCTATACAGCCCCTACGCCGTGTTCAAAACCTCGTCCTTGTTGGGCGGGACGCTGGCACTGACCGGAACGTTGGTTCCCGGTTTTGACGAGGTCGAAAAATACACGACCTACTACTCGTCCTACACGAACAATTTCGAGATCAATGGGCGAATTGTGCCCCGCGGCGAGGACGATCAGGTTGTGCTGCATCCCGACGGCAAGTGGCGGCGCGAGTGCCGACCAGGCCGATACATTTCGTACCTGTACGGCTTGCGGTTCATGAAGATCGACGAGACGTTCCGCTTTCACGGCCTGGGGCTGACCGAAACACACGATTCAAGCGGCACGCTGATCGACAGCGTTGTCAATTCGGGCGAGTACGACGTTTGCACCCACAACAACCTGCTGGGCCTGCAAATCGGGGCCGACATGATGTTCCGCGAATGTCGTTGGAGCTGGGGCTTGCGAGCCAAGGTCGGACCTTACGTCAACTTCGCCGACCAGGTCAGCAACGTGGCCGCCGGCGTCGACGGCGAGACGCCCGACTTCAGCCAGCATTTATCCAGCGCTCGGCACGTCGCGGCCTTGATCGGCGAAGTCGGTTTGACCGCGACTTACAAGTTTCGGCCAAACTTGGTCGGCCGCGCTTCGTACGACATGATGTGGGTCACCGGGCTGGCCCTCGCGCCCGAGCAACTTCAATTTGCAGTCAGTCCGGTCAATCAGATCAACACGAACGGCACGGCCGTCATGCACGGCCCCTCGCTGGGACTCGAATGGCTCTGGTAAGTCGCACGACGTGGCGATGTCAGTCGCATGCCGCAGGTCTCAACGGGCAATGCGAGGTCTTTTTTCGCCCACCGAGCCCTCGCGATGCCAACGGCGCATCGTAACACGTTGCAAAACAACAACTTAATGTCGCGCCTGCCGTTTTTTCTCAGCCAGTTCCCAATGCCGCGAGGCGTTAAAATCGGTAAGACAGGCTGGAAATTCCGGTGTATTTTCCTTGCTTTTTTTGGCGGTTGTCACTACCATAATGTTCGGAACAGTGGTGGGCGCTCTCTCTTCTGGCGTCATTCACCGAGAAAAAAGAGGCACTGTGATGGTATCCAATAACCTGCGGTCGCGTTGCGCCCGTACGGCGTGCGTCTGGCGAGCGTGCGCGTGCGCGTGCGTCTGCGTGTTTCTTTGGGCCGGTGTCGCGGCCTTTGCCGAGCCAATTGCTTGCTATGACTCCTGGCAATGGAACGGCGCGAGAAGGACCTACTCGCCCGTGACGGCCAGCTCGGCGAGTTCGGTCACGTCCTCGTCTTTGCTATCCTCGTCAACCGTTGCGAGGAGCACCGCCACGGCCAGCTCGACGGGCACGGCAAGCCTGTCAGGCGTTGTCTACTGGGATGAAAACGGCAGTTTGTCGCGCGACGCCACGGATTGGGGCGTCTATCAAGCACACCTCCAGTTAACAGTTTCCGGCAGCGACACGACGTACGACGTCTACACGACCAGTGACGGCTCGTACTCGTTCGAGAACTTGCCGACAGGCGTTTACACGATCACGCTGCTGACGGTATGCCCGGACCCTGGCGTCACGAGCGTAGGCACGTTGACCAATGGCGACGAAGTCCTTCCGGCGTCCGAATCAGGCACGGTCTCGAGCTCCAGCGTCATCAGTGACATCACCCTCGGCGAAGGATACGTTGGCACGGACTACGACTTCGGACAGTTGAGCTATCCGACCGAGTTGATCTCGAAGCGGCTGCTGTTGAACACACAGCCCGGCATCCGTCACACGACCCCGACGCCAGAGCCCGGAACGCTCACCATCGCTTGCATGATGGGCCTTGCGTTTATTGGCCTTCGGCGGCGACTGTGGTCGAAACCGCAAGCCTGACCGTTCATTCGTCGCAACGACTTACACTGGACGCGGCAATCGCCGGTCGCCCGTCCAAGACCTTCGCAATACACCGGGCCGCTTCGCCGCGGCGGATGGCCGACTCGAACGCCGGCAGGTCGTCATAGATCGCATGGCTTAGGAATTGGACCGTCCAATTGATCCGCAGGGGGCTGATGGTCAACACGGCCGCTCCGTGCTGGCGTGCCTCCCACATCTCAATCGCGGTGCCCATCGACGCCTCGGGCACGAATGCCACCAGGACATCAATCTCGCGGCACATCCGGTTGTGCTTAAAAAAGACACGCCGGCCAAGGGCCTCGTCATAGTCGAGCGATTCGGCATGTTCCGCCCGCGGGTCATACACGTCGGCCCCGGGAAAGTGCTCATGGATCAGAGACGCGATCTGTCGGCGATACTCCTGTTCATGGACCTTCGCTTCGACGTGCGAGCCTTGCATGATGCCGGCCAGGAAGAAACGCATGATGCACCGCGCTGTTGCCGTGGCCGCCTCAGCTCCAAGCCGAAGGGCTCGCCTCGCCGACTGTCCCGAGCAAAGATACCCATTCTCCGATGAACCAGTCCGCTGCACAAGGGCGTGTGCCGGCGCCCGGCGGCCTCACTTCATCCCGCAGCGATCGTCAGTTGGCATCCCCGCCCACCAGCTTCTGCTCGACCTGATCGGCTTGCCATGCGATCGCCGACAGCACGCGGCTGACATCCAATGGCGTGAGCGTCTCGGCCAACTGGTTTGTCTGCAGGACGACCATCTCGGCCTCGCCGACTTTTCGGATGGCGAACGCGCCGTGCAACGTGCCCGTGTTGAAACGCAGCAAATCGGCGGCGTTCTTCTCCTGGTAGGGACCACAGACGGACCAGTAGTTCACCGTCGCATGGCCGGCGCTGTCCGCTTGGCCCAACTCGACGTTGACCACCTGTTTCCGCAATGCGCCCACCGGCACCGTGATCTGCATTGAGGCGGCCGCTCCAGCAATGGCATAGCCGGCCGCCGCGGCCACGGCCCTGACGACCGCCGCCGGATCGCCCGACGCCGGGGCGAGGCCCGCGAAGTCGGGGCCAAGGGAAACGCCGGCCGCCGCGGTTCCCGAGGGCGTGGTGCGTTGCGTGGCCGGCCCCATCGCCTGCTGGATCATGCCGGGCATCATCATGCCGAAACCGGCGCCGAGCCCCATGCCCATGGCGCCGCTGGCCACGCCGCCGCCGCCTTGCTCGGCCAGCTTCGTCATGCTGCTAGCCGCTTGGAACTTCATGAAGGCATTCAGGTCGCCGACGGCGCCCATCGCGCTGCGGGCGTCAATCGCCTTCTGCACTTCCTCGGGCGGCGTGATGGCGTTGATGAAAAAATCCACCAACTCGAGACCGTACTTCGAGAACTCCTCGGCCACTTTGGCCCGAGTGCCGGAAGCCACCTCGTCGTACTTGGACGGCAGGTCCAAGAGACTGATTTTCAACGTGCCTAGCAGATCGGCCAACCGCGCGAGAATCAGATCGCGCAGATAGGAGCTGACCGCCTCGGTCGTGTATCGGTTTTGCGTGCCGACCAGCGTGTTGAGCAACAGCGGCGAATCGGCGACGCGGAACGAGTACTTGCCGAAGCTGCGGAGCCGAACCATGCCGAATTCGGAGTCCCTGAAGACGATCGGTTGCAGAGTGCCCCACTTCTGATCGATGAACGTTTGCTTGCCGATAAAATAGACCGACGCCTGGAACGGAGACTTTTCCCACGGAATGGTCAGCAGCCGCGTCAAGATTGGGACGTTGGCCGTCGTCAGCGTGTGCCGCCCCGGTCCGAATCGGTCGAGCGCCTTTCCGTCGCGGAGGAAGACCGCCTCTTGGTTCTCTTGGACAATCAGCTGCGCCCCGAGCTTGACGTCGGTCGAGCCTTCCGGTGGAACTCGCTGAACGATCGACTGGTTCGTGTCATCGAAGAACTGAATGACCTCTAAACGGATCGCCATGAAAAAGCTCCTTGTGGTGCTCTAGCTGTTTTGGTCACTCCGCACATGTCGCGGCCCTTTGCACGGGGGCTCGGCGGCGAGGGCGGCAAGCCGGCGAAATCGGCAATCGTTCGCTACTTGACTCCCTTGAGCATGTCCTCACGATCGTCCCAAGCGCGCTCGATTTCGTCCATCTTGGCAAGCAGGTCGGAAACGCACGCCGACGGCTCGTTGCATTTGCCAGGCAGTTGCTCGATGGCTTGCGTCAACGCCTCGACGCGCTCGTCAAGTCCCTGGTCGTGCTGGTAAATTCGGTCCAATAACGGAACGTCGATCCGGACCAGATCGAAGAAACCCGTGTAGCCTTGCATGGCCCCGGCGATGCGGCCCAGAAGCCGATCGAGCCGCGCACGAACGCGATCGAGTTGCGGCAGCGCGTCCAGCGCGCCGGCGTCCGCCAGTTGGCGTCCCAGCTCGTCAATCGCCCGCTTCGAGCGTTGCAGGCGGTCGGCGATCCAGTTGCGATGCAGCTCGTCGCTTTCGCGCCGAGCGTCTCGGTCCAAGTAGCCTCGGAAGCCGGGCAACCGCCGCATCAAATTCTCTAGGTACGGTCGCGGGCCGAGATGGTTTTCTGGCGTTGGCATCGATCGTCCCCCCCTTGGGCTTGCCAAGAATCACTGTACCAATGCCCCCATATGATAGCGGGGGCCTCGGGCAACGCCTAGTGGGCGACGCCGTGGCGGACAATCGCAACACTGGCCCGTCCGGCCCTCTCGCCGGGCGTTGGGGGGCCGAGTAAGATGGGAAGCGTGACGAAGATCATGGGAGGACCGCCCCGATGCGGCCCTCGTCGCCCAACGCACGATTTGGAGCCTTTGAACATGAAAATGGCGATCGCCACCCTCCTCGCAGCCACCGCCGTCCTCGCCTTCAGTGCAACCGGCCGTTGCGAAGAACACGTCTCCCCAACCCCCAACTCGAACCTGAGCTACATCGATCCGACGATCGGCGGCGTGGGCATCCTTCTGGAGCCAATTCGCTCCACGGTCCATCTGCCGAACAGCATGCTCCGATCCTACCCGATGAAAAGGGACCAGTTGGACGATCAGGTTCAATTCTTCCCGCTCACGGTCGCCTCGCACCGAATCGCCTGGGTATTCGCCTTTCTGCCGGTCAGCGGCCCTCTAAGCAACGACCTCTGGGGCAAGCGGGCAACCATCGGGCACGAAGCAACGGCCCCATACTGCTATCACGCTTCCTTCGAGGATTCGGACGACGCGGTTTCCTTTGCGCCCACCGCACGATGCGGCTACTTTCAAATGGACTTCAGCGGGAAAACCGATCACTACTTGCGGTTCGGGCTGCTGAATCAGGCCGGCACGATCGAGGTGCAACGCCCGCGGGTCATCACGGGTGTCGAGCAGTTTCAAGGGATGCACGCCTATTTCTACGGCGAAACGGACACCGACATCACGGACGTTCGATATCAGAACGCCGACAAGAGGCAGCTTCTCGCCAAAGTGGGCGACAACGCCGCTCGGGTCGGCTTCCGATACGGGATCTCGTTCATCAGCATCGAGCAGGCCAAGAAGAATCTCGAAAAGGAGATTTCGGCTTGGGATTTCGACGCCGTGAAGAGCAACGCCCGGCGGACGTGGGAAAAAACGCTGTCGCAGATCCGCGTCCAGGGCGGCACGCCGGCGCAAAATCGCGTTTTCTGGACCGCCCTCTATCGGTGCTACGAACGCATGGTAGACATGAACGAGTACGGCCAGTACTACAGCGCTTACGATCACAAGGTGCACCGGTCCGACAAGCCGTTCTACGTGGACAACTGGCTCTGGGACACGTTCCGCGGGCTCGAACCGCTCCAAATGATTCTGAATCCCGAGATGGAGATGGCCAAGATCCGCTCGTACATCACGATGTACGAGCAAAGCGGCTGGATGCCGTCGTTCGCGGTCGTTTTTGGCGATTGGCCCGCCATGACCGGCAACAACGCGGCCATCTGGATGAGCGACGCCTGGTTCAAGGGCCTCCGCGATTTCGACTTCCACAAGGCCTATGAGGGCGCCAAGAAGAACTCGTTGGAGGCGACGTTGCTGCCCTGGGCCAACGGACCGGCGACCTCGCTGGACAAATTTTACAACGAGCACGGCTACATTCCTGGACTGCGGCTTGGCGAAAAAGAGACCGTGCCCAAGGTGGACCCCAATTGGGAAAAGCGGCAATGCGTTTCCGTCACGCTCGACAACAGCTACAGCGACTGGTGCATCGCTCAGCTCGCCGCTTTTGACAAGAACGAGGCCGACCACAAACGGTTCATGCAGCGCGCCAACAACTACAAGAACGTCTTTCGGACCGAAAAGGGCTTCATGTGGCCTAAGGACGCCGAGGGCCGGTGGATCGAACCCTACGACCCCAAGCTGTGCGGCCGCGAATACTGCACCGAGAACAACGCCTACACCTACAACTGGGACGTGATCCATGATCTCCAGGGGCTCTTCAAGCTGATGGGCGGCCGAGCGAAGGCCGAAGCCAAGCTCGACCAGCTCTTCCGCGAGGACATCGGCATTCCCAAGTACCGATTCTGGACCACCTTGCCAGATTCCTCCGGCATGGTCGGCCAGTTTGCCATGGGCAACGAGCCGAGCTTCCACATCCCGTACTTGTACGACTACCTGGGCGCCCCGTGGAAAACACAAAAGCGGGTTCGGATGCTCCTGGAAACCTGGTTCACCGACAATCTGTTCGGCATGCCGGGCGACGAGGATGGCGGCGGCATGTCGGCCTTCGTCGTCTTCTCGATGATGGGCTTCTTCCCCACGACGCCGGGGATCCCGGTCTACGCGATCGGCAGCCCCGTGTTCGACGAAGTCAGCATCAACCTGTCGAACGGCAAAACGTTCACGGTCAAGACGATCAACAATTCGGCCGCGAACAAATACATCCAGAGCGCCACGCTGAATGGCCGCCCGTTGGAAAAACCGTGGTTCACGCACGCCGACCTGCTTGGCGGCGGCACGCTGCAATTCATCATGGGAGACCGTCCGAACAAGCAGTGGGGGAGCCGCGAATCGGACGCTCCGCCGTCGGCGATGGATTACCGGCCCGACGCGGCGCGAGAGTGACCGTGGCGCGGCGGCTCCCTGAACGCTCCCTTTCGCGTTCGTCGACTTTTTGGTAAAAGACTTGGCCAGGAGGTGCCTGTTTTGGAGCTAATCGAGCTGGGGGTCATTGCCGCCCTCGTGCTGTTCAATGGCGTTTTCTCTGGCTACGAGATCGCCCTGGCGTCGGTCACGCTCGCCAGGCTTCAGGTCTTGGTCAACGAGAATCGCGCCGGGGCCAAGGCCGCCCTGTACATGAAGCAAAACATGGAGGCCAGCCTCGCGGCCGTCCAGGTGGCCATCACGCTGTTGGCTGCCGTGGCCGCGGCGATCGGCGGCGCAGGCGCCAATGAGACGCTCGAGCCTTTGCTGCACGACCGGTTCCATCTGTCCCACGCCACGGCGACGGTTTTCTCGCTGGCGATCGTCGTCCTCCCGCTGACGATGCTGACGATTCTGTTTGGCGAGTTGGTGCCCAAGGTCTTTTCGCTCCGCAACAAGGAGTGGGTTTGCCTGCGTCTTTCGCGGCCCATGCGATGGTTCTGCTTCAGCGTCTGGCCAGCCGTCTGGCTGTTTGAAACGTGCGTGACGACCATGATGGCTTGGAGCGAGCGCCGCTGGCGACCACGGGTCCATCCAGGCGCCAAGTGGGAGTCGGCCGAACTCTTGGAGCTGCGTGCGCAGGCAGCCTCGGCCCGGGCCTCGCGCGTGATCGGCGAGCGCGAGGAGGGCATCATCCTCGGCGCGGCCCGCTTTTCCAGCCGCACGGTCGGCGAGATCATGCTGCCGGCCCAGGACATCAGCATGTTGGGGGCCGACGCCTCGCTGGATCAAAGCCTGGTGGCCGCGCATCTCGACATGCACACGCGTTTTCCCGTGGCCGAGCGGCCCGGCGACCCAACCACGATCCTCGGCTACGTCAACTTCAAGGACCTCGTGGCCCTGATGCGGCTCAGCCAGCCGCACCAGCCTTCGCTGCGAGCCGTGCTGCGTCCGCTGCCGAGCCTTTCGACCGACCTGAAGTTGGCCACTTGCCTCGAACGCCTGATCCGCGAGCACACGCACATCGCCCTGGTGCGAGAGCCCGGCGGCAAGCTTGCGGGCATGATTACCCTCGAAGACGTGCTCGAAGAGCTGGTCGGCGAAATTCAGGACGAATATGACCGGCTGCCGGCACACGTGATGCCAGCCGGCTGGGCCTGGGTGGCCGGCGGCGGCATCAGTCTGGCAAAGCTGAAGGAAGCAACCGGCATCGACCTGGCCGCCGATCCACCGGAACAGCCGCCCGAGGGCGGCGTGCGGAACCTGAGCGACTGGATCATCGGCCACCTGGGCGGCCGCCTCCAAAGCGGCGACATCCTTGCGCGGCCCAACATTCGGGTTGTCGTCCGCAAGGTCCGGCGGCAAAAGGTCTTCGAGGCCCAGGTAGGAAAAGTGGATGCCTCGGCATCGTAATGCCGTGTCCCCGGACGCCGCCGTGCGTCGGATCGGCGTCAGGAGCATTTTCGAGATAGGATGCCGTTATGCGTCGCCGCTGGAGTCAGCTCTCGATGCCCGATGATGAGCGATGGACGTCTGGCACCTGGGCGCTGTTTCTTGCGATTTACTTGCTCTACGGCGGATTCCTTTGGTTCGTAACGGGGTGGGGCCCCGACTGGCTTCAATCGGTGTGGTTGTGCTTCCGAGGAACCCTGGAGCGGGTGCCGGGCGGGCGAGGCCAAGCCGCGGCAAGCGCCGTTGCCTTTTGCCTCGGTTTCGCCGTGTTGATGACCCCGATCGTGTTGACGCTCGTTCCCACGTTGGGCACGCTGCTCTGGATCATGATCCGCGCCCGGCGATTGAAGGCCGAGCGGTCGCACACCACGGCCCGCAGCGAGAAGCAAGACGGGCCAAGCTAGGGAAGGTAGCCGTCCAACAACACGGTCTCGCTTTCGGGAACAAGCCGCACCAAGCCCAATTCGGCCGGCAGGAGCGCCGTCCCGCCACGTGACAACAGGCAATCGGCCGGATCGCCGTCGATCCGCACGCCGCCTTGCAGCACGGTAATGATGTGGCAGCGGTCGTCGCCGCCGGCGTTCAACGGCGTGTCGAACTGCCAGCGGTCCAAGACGAACTTTTCACACTCGACCAACCGGGCGACCTGTGGCCGATCCGTGAGGCGAGGCCGTTGCGGCTCGACCGGTCCGCGGCTGAAGTCGATGGCGTCCAACGCTTGCTCGACGTGCAAGGCCCTCGGCTTGCCATCCGGTCCGACGCGGTTCCAATCGAACAGGCGATAGGTGACGTTGCTCGACTGCTGAAGCTCGGCGACCAGGAGCCCGGCGCCCAGGGCGTGAACAACGCCCGCCGGCACGAAGACACAATCGCCCGGCCGGGGCTGCAACACGTGCAGACAATCCTGGCACCGGCCCTCGCGCACGGCGTCGGCCAGCGTGCGGCGATCGACGCCCGGTTTCAGGCCGGCGTAGAGCTCGCTTCCCGGCTCGGCGGCCAGCACGACCCAGGCCTCGGTTTTGCCAAAATCGGGCGGGTTGAGCTTTGCGGCCCGGGCGTCGTCTGGATGGACCTGGACCGAGAGCGTTCGCGCCGCGTCGAGGAATTTCAGCAACAGAGGAAACTGCTTTTGCGGATGGTGCCGGCCCAGCAGCGATCGACCATGCCGGTCGATGAGCTGTTCGAGCGTGATTCCGGCCAACTCCCCGCACACAACGACGCTCTGATCGGCTCCATGATCGACGATCTCCCAGCTTTCGGCCCAATCGTTGCCAGGCGGCAGCTGTTTGCCGAGCGACGTTTCGAGCCGGCGCCCCCCCCAGATGTAGCGACGGAAGATTGGTTGAAAGCGAAGCGGACAGAGCGAAGGCATCGTTGCTCCCTAGAGACGTGCAGCACACGGCGCAAGCATGGCGGCCGATCTGCCTACGATCCTAACGACGGCCGCCTGAGTTGCCAAGCCGCCCGGAGGGGTGTTACACTAAAGTGTTTCCCACCGGCTTCAAACACGGCAACCGCCGATGCCCGAATCCCGCGAAGACGACCTGTTCCGCGAAAGCACGATGACCTTCGGGGAGCACCTCGGAGAGTTGCGGGACTGTTTGCTGAAGTCGCTCTACGGTCTGATGATCGGCTTCGTCGTCGGCCTTTCGGTTGGCGGCTACGTCGTCGACTTCCTGCAACGGCCTCTCTCGCTCGCACTGACCAAGTACTACCAGGGCGAGTCGGAACAGCGAGTCAAGAGCGAACTGCAAAGGCTGAAGGGATCGAGTCAGGCGCTGCCGTGGACCGACGAGCAGGTGACCGACTTCGTCGAAAAGCACGATCTGCTGGCCGAGGAAGTCTACGTCGATCCGGCCCAGATGCTCGGCGACTTGAAGGCCGCCTATCCTCGGCAATTCAAGGGCGTCGAGCTGCCGCCCAACGCCGAGAGCTCGGATTCGACCGGCGTTGGCAACCTCATGCGGCTCTTCATCTGGCACCGCGGAAGCGATGACCCGCGGTTGAAGACCAAGGCCCTGGCCATGACCGAGGGCTTCATGATCTACATCAAGGCCTCGCTGCTGGTCGGCCTGCTGCTGGCCAGCCCGTGGCTCTTCTACCAGATATGGCACTTTGTTGCGGCCGGACTCTATCCGCACGAGCGACGCTATGTGCATATCTACTTGCCGTTCAGCCTCGGCCTGTTTCTCTTCGGCGCAGCGCTGGCATTCTTTGTCGTTTTCCAACCCGTCTTGGACTTCCTCTTGGCGTTCAATCGCAGCACGGGCATCTCGCCCGAGCCGCGGATCAACGAATGGCTTAGCTTCGTCTTGGTGTTGCCGGTGGGCTTCGGCGTCGGCTTCCAGCTGCCGCTGGTCATGCTGTTTCTCGAACGCATCGGCGTCTTCACGATCGAGAGCTACCTGCGGCAGTGGCGCATTGCCGTGTTGGTGATTTTCGTGATTGCGGGCATTCTGATGCCGCCCGACGCTTACAGCATGTTGATCAACGCCTTCTCGCTGACGATTCTCTACTTCGGCGGCATTCTGCTCTGCAAGTTGCTGCCGCGGAAGTCAAAGCGCTGGGATTAGCGACGCTCGGCAACGCAATCCGGACGGCGTCACCCGTGGCCGTGCCGCCGTGCCAATCAAGGGGGGATGTTGCCCGGACGCCCAATCTACTATGATTTGGACTTTGAAAGCCGTGGCGGCCGATCCTTCGTCCCTTAGCAATCGTCGGTCCTTGATGCCATGTCCAGTCCTGCGGTGCAACCGCTGTTATGCCTCTTGGCTTATCCGGTCGGCGGAAACCCGACGCAGTATCTCGTCGAGCGGGTGTTCGCCCAAAATGATCTCGACTGGCGTTATCTGACGTTCGAGGTCCGGCCCGAAGACCTTGGCGACGCCGTGCGCGGGCTCCGGGCGCTTGGCTTTCGCGGCGGCCACTGCGCGACGCCGCACAAGCAGACCATTCTGCCGTTTCTGGACCGAATCACCGACAAAGCCGCGCTGATTGGCGGCGTCAACCTGTTCTTCCGAGACGGCGAGGCTCTGGTGGGCGAGAACACCGAGGGCCGAGGCCTTGTCGAGGCGATCCGCGCGGTCCGCGGTGCGCCGGCCGAGGCACGCGACGAAAAGGCCACCTGGGCCACAGGAAAACAGGCCGTGCTGCTCGGAGCCGGGCAGCTCGCCCGAGCCGTGGCGGTCGAGTTGGCCGCAGCCGGCGCAACTGGCTTAACCATCGTCAATCGCACGGAAGCCAAGGCGGCCGAGCTGGCCGCGCTGCTGGCCGACAAGTTCGGCCTTTCCGTATCGACGCCCGCTTGGAGCGATGACTACGCCGTGCCGCCCGAGGCCGACCTGCTGATTCACGCCACGAGCCTGGAGCAGGATGCGGCCGAGGTCCCGCTGCATCTGTCGGTCGAAAGCCTTCGGCCAGAGCTGATCGTGGCCGATGCAACGGCCGGTGTCCGGCAAACGTGGCTCCTCGATCAGGCCGCCGCCCGCGGATGCCGGACGGTTGACGGCCTGGCCATCTTTCTCGAACAGGTGGCCGCCGGCCTTCGGCTTTGGACTGGGGTCGATCCGAAGCGTCAGTTGCTGAGCGAAGCGGCCGAAGAGTTCTTGGGCCTGTAAAACGTTGCCTCCGACCGCCGATTCGCCGCAAGACCACCGCGAGGGACCCATGAAGCGTGTACCAGGATTGTTCATCACGGGCACCGACACGGGCGTGGGCAAAACGCATGTCGGGGCGCTGATCGCCCGGCGGCTCGCGGCCCAAGGCCATCGGGTCGGCGTCTACAAACCGGCGGCCAGCGGATGTGCGCGTCAGGACGGCATCCTGGTCTCGGACGATGCGGTCGCGCTGTGGGAGGCCGCCGGTCGGCCCGGCGATCTGGAGCACGTTTGTCCGCAGCGATTCGTGGCCCCGCTGGCCCCGCATCTGGCCGCGTTGGCCGAGGGCCGTCAGCTCGACGCCGACCTGCTCCACGACGGCATCGACTATTGGCGGCAGCGTTCCGAAATCATCCTGGTCGAAGGCGCCGGCGGCCTCATGTCGCCAATGGGAGAGCAGGCGTATGTGGCCGATCTGGCCGCCGCGTTCGGCTATCCGATGCTGGTCGTGGCACGCAACGTCCTGGGGTGCGTCAACCACACGATTCAGACGCTCATGGCGGCCGCAACGTTCCACGGCGGGCTGCCCGTCGCGGGAATCGTCTTGAACCATCCCGTGCCGCCGCCGGCCGACGACGCCAGCTTGCCTTGGAACAGTCGGGAGATTGTCCAACGGTGCGAGCCGCCGTTGCTGGCCGAGGTTCGTTGGGGCGATACGTCGGTGGACGAATCCGTCGACTGGTTCAGCCTGGCACACTAGGCTTCTTGGGGCTGCAAGCAGTCGCTCGCCAGGCCGGCGACGCGTTTCTAAAACGATCATCGACCTGGCGGAGACAGCGGCCCACCCTCACCTCTGGCCCCCCCTCTCTCGCAAGCCGCGAGGGAAGAGCTGATTTACTCGCTCCTGATGCGGCCGGTGGAACTGACCAGTTTGGCCCAGAAGGGATGGAGGCGGTCGCCGCGAGTGCGCACGTCTTCTAAGAGGACGCGGAGGTCGGGCTTGATGAATTGCTCGGCCCCGTTGATGCGGCGCCCGTTGACCGTGATGACAGCCCGCTTCTTGAAATCAAGCATCTTTGGCGAGAGCCAGACGGTGACCTGGGATGCCCCGGTGCGGGCCAGCAGGCCGTTCTTGTCGTTGATGTCGCCTTTGATTTGAACGGGCAGGGAGCCCGGCGGGGGCGGCCAATTCGACGGATCGACGTCGGACTTGGGCGGCAACCCGCGCACCTCGAGCCACCAGAAGAAATTGTCCCACGACCGCATCGATTCACAGTTGAACTTCCGCGGGAAAAAATTGCGCCGGCATCGGCTCATCCAATCGAAGATGCGGTGGATTTCCTCGAAGAAGTCTTCGTGGCCACGCCCGCGATACTCGACGACCGTCGTGTTGAAACCCCGGCGAAGATACCGATCCAGGTCCAGGGCATTGTTGGCCAACTTGGAGCCGTCGAGCTCGCCGGCGACGACGTAGAACGGGACATAGCGAGCGTTTTCCCAGTACAGATTGCAGTAGCGACCCGACTGCGCGACGATCGGAAGGACGCCAGCCCAGAGATCGGGGTGTGCCAGCCCCATGTCCCAGGCCGCGTCGCCGCCCATCGATTGGCCGGAAAGATAAACGCGATCGGTGTCGATCGCGAAGCGGCGGCAAGCGTCGCGCAACGGTCCCAGCACGGCGTTGTGTTCCCTCGCCGAATAGCCGTATTGTTTCTGGTGCTCGGTGGTCCAGACCGGCGCGATGACGATGTAACCGTGGCGCGAGGCTTGGCCCACCCGAAAACCGCCCTTGCTCCACTCGCCGGCCCACCAATCGACCTGCTGTTCGGGCGTATCGGCCTCGCCGTTGAGCGTAACAATCGTCGGATAGAGCCGGTAGGGGCAATACTCGGGCGGAAGCTGAACGTAATAGGTCACAGGCGATTCACTGCCGACGCCCGGCGCCTGGAGCTCGTAATAGCCGGGCCGGTTCGCCACCGGTTTGCCGGCCGGGATGGCCGGTTTCATGTGGGCCAGCAACTGAGAGACCGTCTCCAGCCCGCCGGCCTCGTCCTTGATGTATGTGAAAGCCTGTTCGCGTTCGGGCGTGGAACCGCCGCGAAGATAATCGCGGATCAGCCCGCGAAGTTTGTAGGCTGAGATGGCCGCTGGCAACTTGGGGGTCGAGGCGTCCGCGCCGAGCAGCCAACCGCTGACCGCCAACGCGAGCTTTTCGGTGTCGGGCGTCTGGGCGTTGCCGGCCGTCTGCAGGAAGGCAGCCATGCGATTCAGCGTGTCCGGGCCAATCTCCTCGGCGATCTCGTCGAGAATCGGTTTCAGGTTCTCCTTGGCAATGGTGTCCTTCAGCCGGCCCGTCAGTTCCCTCAGTTGTTTGACGAGTTCGAGCCGGCGATTTTCGCGCTTGTCATAATCTTCGATCATCTGGCGGACCGGCTGCAAGACGTCGCCTCCGACGCCCTCGGCGGGGAACTTTTTCAAGAGGCTCCGGACCAACTGATGCTGGCCGGCGTCGTGACGCGCTTTCAGCTCGCGGACCAACTGCGCCGCCGAGAGCTGGACAATCGCGCGGAGCGACGCTTGGAGTTGCTCTTTTTCATCGGCACTGATGTTGGGGAACGCCTTGAAGATGGCCTCGACGACCTTGCGAGCCTCTCGGTAACGCTCGCATTGGATATAGAACCGGGCGACCTTCTTGTAGTGCTCGATCTTCTTCGGATCGATCTGTCGGAGCAGAATTTTCTGAAGCGTTTCCGAAGGGATCGAGCTGGTGGCGATCCGCATGTCCCACGAATGCGAGATGCCTTCGACCTTGGCCCATCCGGGCGTGAGGACGGTGATGCCCTGGACCACGTTGACGGGTCCTTTGTTGGTCATCATTTTCAGCGAGCGGCGGCCGAAGTCGTCGAAGGCCTGAACCTGGATCACGCGGCCCACGCTCCGGACGACCAGATTGGTGCGGAGCACGCGTTGGTGGAGGTTGAACTTCTCAAGGACCTGCCGGTTCTCCTCCTGGCGGACTCCGCCTTGGGGGTTGATGAGCCGGTCGGAGAAGTACGTCCGGCGAAGCTCGTCGTCGAGGAACTTGATGCTTTGAATGGGACCGCTGCCGTCAGGCTTTTCGGCTCGCGGCGGCTCGGCCAGCCCGGCCGTCTGCGCCAGCTTGCCCCGCAGGACGCGACCGTCCTTCAGAAGGATTTCGACGCCCGGCGCGACGGACACGCCGCCAAGCCAACAAGCGGCCGCCAGACTGAGCCAACATGGGGCCCGAAGACGACTGTGGTGAATCGGTGGCATCAAGCGATCGCCTCCCTTCCGCCGGTTTCCGATGTTATGCTATATGATAACACAGAGCACAGCCCCATGTCCGATCGTCCATCCACGTTGCGGTTCACGCACCCCCTGCCTTACGGGGCCATCGTTCACGACGGCGGCGTTCAGTTCGTCGTCTTTAGCCGCCGAGCGACGGCCATGCGCGTGCTCTTCTACAACGACGTGTCGGATCCCGAGCCGGTCGACAGCGTGGCGTTCGATCCCGAGTTGAACCGATGGGGCGACATCTGGAGCGTGTTCGTGCCGGGCGTCGGTCCGGGACAGCTCTATCATTTCCAGGCCGACGGTCCCCACGAACCCGAGAAAGGTTTGCGGTTCGACGGCTCCGCGCGGCTGATCGATCCCTACGCGAAGGCCCTGGCTGGCGACTTTCTGCCAGCGGCCGACAACATTGTCCGGCCGCCGAAATGCGTCGTCGTCGACGACGAGTTCGAGTGGCAGGGCGATCGCCACCTGCGTCGCAGTCTGCACGAGACGGTGATCTATGAATTGCATGTTCGCGGCTTCACCTGCGCGAAGTCGAGCGAAGTCGATCGCCCCGGGACTTATCTGGGGCTGATCGAGAAGATCCCGTACCTTCAGTCGTTGGGCGTCACGGCCGTCGAGCTGATGCCCGTCTTCGAGTTTCCGATGAACGACTGCCTGGGCAAGCACGGGCGATGGTTCACCTATTGGGGCTACGATCCGCTGGCCTTTTTCTCGCCGCACCGGGGCTATTCGTCGGGCGTCGAGCCCGGTAGCCAAGTCCGCGAGTTCAAAGAGATGGTGCTGGCCCTGCATCGCGCGGGCATCGAAGTCATTTTGGACGTGGTCTTCAACCACACGGCCGAAGGCAACGAGAATGGCCCGACGCTGAGCTTCAAGGGATTGGAAAACCGCGTCTACTACATGCTCAACAACGGCGGCGGCACGTACCGAAACTACTCAGGCTGCGGCAACACGCTCAACGGCAACCATCCGATCGTCCGCGAGATGATCTTCCATTGTCTGCGGCATTGGGTGCACAATTACCACGTCGACGGCTTCCGCTTCGATCTGGCGTCGATCCTGAGCCGCAACCGCGACGGCGAGTTGGTGCCCAATCCGCCGTTGCTGGAGTCGATTGCCGAGGATCCGCTGTTGGCCGACACGAAGATCATCGCCGAGGCGTGGGACGCCGCCGGCGCGTATCAGGTCGGCACGTTCGGCAGCCTTCGTTGGGCCGAATGGAACGGCCGCTATCGGGACGACGTCCGGCGTTTCTGGCGCGGCGATTCGAGCATGGTCGGACCGCTGGCCACGCGGCTTGCCGGTTCCAGCGACCTGTACGAGGCGAACGGTCGGCGTCCCTATCACAGCATCAACTTCATCACGTCGCACGACGGCTTCACGCTGAACGACCTGGTTTCGTACAGCGAAAAACACAACGAGGCCAACGGCGAAGACAACCGCGACGGCGAATCGAACAACTACAGCTACAACTACGGCGCCGAAGGGCCCACACGTCGAGCGGCCGTCGAGACATCGCGATTGCGCCAGCTCAAGAATATGATGGCTACGCTGCTGCTGAGCCAGGGCGTGCCCATGCTTTTGGCCGGCGACGAGTGCCGTCGAACGCAGTTGGGCAACAACAACGCCTACTGTCAGGACAACGAGATTTCTTGGTTCGACTGGAACTTGGTGAATCAACACGCCGGACTGAGGCGGTTCTGCAAGGGACTCATCGATTTCCGACGATCGGAGCCGACCGTCCGACGGACCGATTTCTTCCGCGGCCAGCCACGGCGTCCCGGCGGATTGCCGGACGTGAGTTGGTACGGGCCCAGCGGCGTCGCGGCCGAGTGGTCGGCCGACTCGCGGAGCCTGGTTTGCCTGTTGGCGGCGCTCACCGAGAACGAGCTCGAACCGAACCATCACGTGCTCATGCTGATGCACGCGGGCACCGATCCGAGGCATTTCATCCTGCCGTCCGTGGCAAGAGGGCTGGGCTGGCAGTTGCTGCTGAACACGGCGGCCGACAGTCCCGACGACATTTATCCGAATCTCGACGGGCCCGCGGCGCCGCGGAACGGTGTGGTGCCCATGGAGGCCCGCTCGATGGTCGTTTACGTCGCTCCCGACGTTCCGCGACCGGCCGAATCGCCTCTGGAGGCGCCAGCGGCAAAGCCGACCTCGGATCAAGGGCCAAGCTGACCGCTGGCCGCTTGCCAGGACCGGATTCGCGCCCTGGCGGCGTCCGCGAGGGCCCCGTCGCCCTGCTCCGTGGCCAGTGCGAGAGCCTGACGAGCGGCCGCCAGCGCGTCCGCCTGCTGGTGACTCGCGGCACAAAGCTCGGCCAGGATCATCCAAGCACGCGCGCTGGCCGGCCTGATCGCCAGCGCCTGCCGGCAATAGGCGATCGCCTCGCCGATGCGCCCCTTGGCGGCCAACGCCGCAGCCAGGTTGCAGTATGCGTCGAGGTAGCGGGGCTCGGCTTTGATGGCCGCACGGTAATGCTCGATGGCCCCGTCGAGCCGTTCGAGGCGTGTCAACAGGTTGGCCAGGTTATAGTGTGCCTGGGCATCGTCCGGCTTGAACTTCAACGCCTTGCCGTAGTACGCGATGGCTTCGTCCGCTCGGCCAAGGGCGGCCGCCGCAAAGCCCAGATTGTTGAGCGCCTTCACATGGTTCGGCTTGATTTGCAGAGCCCGAAGGTGATGCGGGATCGCCTCCTCGAACCTACGGTTTTCAGCCAACAGCACGCCCAAGTTGTCCTCGGCCATCCAGCACTCGGGGTTGCGCTCGATGGTCGTTTCGTAGAGCGTCATCAGATCGGCGTACGTGCCGGCTTGTCGCCAAGTGAGCGTTGCAAGGGCAGCAAGCAGAGCCAAGCTCAGCGAAACGCCGATGGCCGGCATCGGCGCAACGGCCACAGGCGTGCCGGCCGGCCGGCGTCGTTTGCCGGTGGGCTGCCTCCGAGCCGCTTGTCGATCGCGCCAGCTCGCATCGAGGCGTTGCCAGAGGCCCGTCGCGGCGGCGGCGAATAGCGTGATGACGCCGAGGCTTGCAAGGTATTGAAAATGATCTGCGACAAACGAGTAGATGAACGGGTAGACGTTGCAGAAGCCGAGAACAGGAAAGAGCGTGCCGGCGAAGAACAGCAGGGCGGCCAACGGCCCACGGTGTCGCGCGGCCAAGGCGGCGGCGAACAGTCCCAGGGCCGCCGCCAGCGGCACGTATTGACGCCAGTCGGACGGGTCGAGTTGCCAGCGCGGGTAGATGAAAATCAGATTGGCCGGCCACAGCAGCTTGCCGAGGTAGAACCAGAGCGCCCGACTGCCCATCAGCAGCGACTCGATGAACGAGAGACTGAATGCCTCGCCCTCGGCGCCAATCAGCTTTCGCTCGAAGATGGCCGTGATGACGCCAGCGACCGCGCCCAGGGCGAACAGCGGCATCAACGGCAGCACGTCGCGCCGCCACGAAAGTCGGCCGCGCTGCCACCAGAAGATAACCAACATCGCGGCCGGCAGGGTCGCGGTGACGGTCTTGCTTTCCAGGCCCAAGACGAACAGGCCGAGGGCGACGCAGTAGAGCAGCGGTTTTCGCGTTTCATCGAATCGCAGGTAAACGAACATCGCGGCCAGATAGAAGACGGCTGACAGCGTGTTTTTTTGTTCGGTGATCCAAGCCACGGATTCGACATGGACCGGATGCAGCGCAAAGATGGCGGCCGCCAGCATGGCTCCGGGAACTTTGAGTCGGCGAAGGACCAGCGCCACGAGCAAAGCGGCCGTCGCGTGCAGCAGAACGTTGATCAGGTGATAGCCGAGCACGGCATTGCCCCAAAGGCGGTGCTCGATCCAAAAGGCCGTGTGCAGGACCGGGTAGTATTGCTGCGTCGCGCCCGGCTCGTACCAGATGCGGTACAGCCCTTCCCACGAACGCAGCCCCGGCCGGGTGACGTGCCCGTCGTCGTCCCAAAGGAAGCCGCCGTGGAGGGCCGGCCAATAGGCAGCAACGACCGCCAGCGTGAGCGCGGCCGCCAAAAGCAGTTCGTTGATGACGCTGGTCCGCCGCTCGTTCATGCCATGGGTGGGGTCGTCTGGGAGGCTTCGTCGTACTGGCAAGGCGCATGCATGCGGGCTACTGGCCGCCGCGCGGTTGATTTTCGCTGGCCGAAGTGGACCAGCCCCGTTCGAGCACCCACTGGACAGCGCGGCGGCTCAATTCGGCGCTGCTCTTCAGGCTTAACTTCTGCTTGATCTTCTCGCGATGGGTCTCGACCGTCTTGGGGCTTAGATGCAGTCGCACGGCGATTTGCTGGACGGTCAAACCCTGGCCAATCATCTCGTAGACCTCGACCTCGCGGTTGGAAAGACTCTGGACCGGGTCTTCTCGCGGAGGACCGCCGCCGGCAACGCGGTGCAGCAGCCGGCTGGTCATCCGCTGACTGAGATAAAGCTCGCCGCGCAGAACCTGGCGGCACGCTCGAATCAGCATCTCGGGCGATTCTTGCTTGGTAATATAGCCCATCGCGCCGGCCTGCAACACGCGCTCGGCGAAAAGCGTTTCGTCGTGCATCGACGAGACGAGCGTCTTGATGCGAGGATCGCGAGCCTTCAGTTTCTCGATCAGCTCCAAGCCGTGGCCGCTTCGCAGGGCCAGATCGACCAGCACCAGGTCGGGCTGCGTTCGCTCGACCTCCTGAATGGCCTCGGCGACATCGGCCGCCTCGCCGCAGACCTCCATGTCGGTTTCATGCGCGATCACGTCGGCAACGCCCCGGCGGACCAGGGGGTGGTCGTCGACCAGCAAAACGCGCGACTTGCCGGACCGATTTCTGGTCATGGTTTCCATGGACATGAGAGCGCCTTGCTTTTTCTTGAGGACGTTTTGTGTGATTCGCCCGAAGCTTATTACGGAGGACGCTTAGCGGCCGGCAACCGTGGGGGCCGCCGGGCCAATGTTCTCGTTGTGGTGAACGGCGTCGGCACCGCGCGAGCGAGTCGGCGCGACAATGGTGATTCGCGTGCCCTGACCGGGCGCGGCGTCGACCAGCATCCGCCCGCCGAGCAGCTCGAGTCGCTCGCGGACGCTGAGCAGCCCGAAACCGCCGGTCGCGTTTTGGGACCGCAGTTTTGTGGGGTCGAAGCCCGCGCCCCTGTCGGAAACGACCAATTGCAGCCGTCTCTCGTCCTGGGCCGACACGGTCATGCGAGCTTCGTTCGTCCCGGCATGCTTGGCGACGTTGAAAAGCAGCTCGCGGGCAGCGTCGAACAGCAGAACACGGAGGTCCTCGCCCTCGGGTTCGATGTCCGGATCAACCTGAACCTCAATGGCGAGCCCCAGCGTCTCATGCACGTGTCGACTAAGCCATTCGAGGGCGGCCGCGAACCCCGCGTCGTAGAGCACCGGCGGGCTGAGCTGGACAGTGAGGGAACGGGAACGAGCGATCGATTGGTTCAGCAGCTCGTCGATCCGCCCAATCAATTCGTGCGAAAAGTCATCCTGGACGTGGCCTTGCAGCGAACCGAGATTCAGCCGCGCCGCATAGAGCAACTGCTGGAGATCGTCATGAAGCAGCCGAGCCAGACGGCGGCGTTCTCGCTGCTCGGTGCGCGTCAATTCGGATGCCAGGGCCTGCAACTGGGCGGCCCGGCGCGTGGCGACGGCCGTCCGCTCGGCAATGCGCTGTTCGAGCGTCTCGTTGAGGGCCTTCAGGGCCAGCTCGCTCTGCTTGCGTTCGACGGCGTACCGAAGCGAGCGACTCAGGAGCCAGCCGTCCGTTCGGCCTTTGATCAGAAAGTCCTGGGCGCCCTTGCGAACCGCCTCCAACGCCGTAGCCTCGTCCTCGATGCCCGTCATCACCACGATCGGGACGCCCGGCGCGGCGGCGCTAATCTGCTCGACCGTGGCGATTCCGGTGCTGTCGGGCAGCGACAGGTCCAGCAGCACGGCGTCGAACGATTCCTGGCCCAAATATCGCAAGGCGTCGGCCATCAACTCCGCGTCCTTGACAACGAACGCGCCGACGCCCTCCTGTCGCAGCGCGTACTTCAACAGTACGGCGTCAGGCGGATTGTCCTCGACGACCAGGATGCGTATGGGGGGTGGATTCATAATCACGATGGCGCCCGCGCCAAGTTCACGGCGCCGCCGGATGTCTACGAACCGTCCGGCAGCTTGACGACGGTAAGCCAAAAATCCTCGATAGATTTTACCACTTCCATGAACCGAGTGAAGTCCACCGGTTTGGTGATATAGCAATTGGCGTGTAGATCGTATGCCTTCAGGACATCTTGCTCGCTCCGCGAAGTGGTCAGAATGACGACCGGAATTCGGCGAAGCGACTCGTCGTCCTTGATCTCCCGAAGCACTTCGCGGCCATCCATCCGCGGCAGATTGAGGTCCAGCAGGATCAGGTCCGGGCGAGGGACTCCGGCATGGGAGTTTCGTTGGTAGAGAAAATCCAGGGCCTCGACGCCGTCCTCGGCCACCCAAAGCCGGTTCTTGACCTTCGCCTCCCGAAGCGCTTCGATGGTCAAACGCACGTCCGGTTCGCTGTCTTCGACCAACAGAAGCTCGATCGGTTTTAGGGTCATGACAATTCTCCCGTTCGCGTTTCATGGGGTGATGGTCAATGATCATCTACGTTGGAAGTTGTGACGGTCGGTTTCAGTTGCGGAAGGGTGACGTGGAAGGTGGTTCCCTCGCCGGGCACGGAATCCACCCAGATCGCGCCGCCGTGCCGCTCGACAATCCGTTTGCAGATGGCCAGCCCAATCCCGGTGCCAGGGTACTTCTGCCGAGTGTGCAAGCGTTGGAAGATGACGAAAATGCGATCCCAATATTGCCGCTCGATGCCGATCCCGTTGTCGTGGAACTGCAGATGCCAGTCATCGCCCTCGGGGCAGGCCGACACCTCGATCCGCGGCGGACTCGCTCCGTGAAATTTGATCGCGTTGCCAATGAGGTTCACAAACAACCGTACCAACTGAACCGCGTCGCCACGCACGGTCGGCAATGGGCCGCATTCCAGCGCCGCGCCAGTTTCGGCAATCCGACTGCCGAGGTCCGCCCGAACCTGCTCGACAACCTGACGCAAGTCGACTGGCTCGAGCGCTCCGGGCCGGTTGCCGACACGGGAATACTCCAGCAGGTCGGTAATCAGTTGCCGCATTCGACTCGCGCCGTCGACAATGTACTGAAGGAACTGTTCGGCGTCGCCGTCGAGCCGATTGCGATACTTCTGGCTGAGAAGTTCAACGTAGCCGTTGATGACCCGCAATGGCTCTTGCAAGTCGTGCGAGGCGATGTAGGCAAACTGCTCTAATTCCTCGTTGGAATGAGCCAACTGATCGGCCGTTGTTTTCAGGGACTCTTCCGCCTGCTTGCGATCGGTGATTTCCGTGCCGTAGATGCGGACACGTCTGCGTTTTTTCAGGTAATGGAGCGTTTGCAAGAAATAGCGATTGTCGATCTTCGCCTCTCGAACATGCAGCGGCGTTTGCCCTTCGGACAAAAGACTCGCGACTTGGCCCCAATCCGCCAACCACGGGTGCGCCAGCGCCCGGGTCTGAAGGCCGGGAAACAGTCGCTGCGCCGCCGGATTGACAAACAGAACCGTTCCGTCCAATGCGACCTCGGCGATCGGACTTGGATTCAGACGCGGATAGGAAGCCAACTCCTCGACGGCCTCGGCGGCCCGTTTTCGCTCGGTGATGTCGCGGACGATCAGGACGCCGCCAATGCGTTGACCGCCGACATCCAACGGCGCACTGGAACACTCGACCGCCATGGGCGAGCCGTCCTTGCGGAAAAACACGTCCTCGTGGTCCCGCACCGTTTCGCCGACCGCATAGACCCCGTGCAGGGGACAGTCGGCCGCCGGATAGTCGCTGCCGTCGGGGTGATGGTGGTGGGTCAAATCGTGGAAGACCTGCCCGATCGCTTCCTGGGCGTTCCACTGAAACGTTCGCTCCGCCTCCGCATTGAGAAAAGTGACACGTCCCTGGCGATCCGTCACCACAATCGACTCGGCCGCCTCGTTGGCAATGCTTTGAACGAGCTGAAGCTGGTAGCGCAACTTGGCCGTGCTTTGCTCGACGAGTCCTTCGAGATGCCGCCGGTGGCGATCCAACTCGGCGGCGATCCGGTTCTGCTCGGTCACATCGCGAGCGACGGCACAGACGCCTTGCACCTGCCCAGCCTCGTTCCGGTAGACGACGGCGTTGTAAAGCACGTCGATCGTGTGGCCGTCGACGCGCCGGATCGTCAGCGCGTAATCTCGGACAAGGCCCTCGGAGAGCACCTTGCGATAGCCGGCTCGCGCCCGCTCCGGCTCGGTGAAGTAGTCGGAAAAGTCGCTGCCGAGCAATTCGCCGCGCGTCGCGCCAATCGCGTGGACCGTCGCCTCGTTGACATCCGTGACTTGGCCCTCGGGACTGATGGTCACCAGCGGGTCGAGACTGGCCTCGAGCAATCCCCGGGCATATAAGGACGCCGAACGAAGCTCCTGCTCGGTCCGAAGCCTCTGGCTCACTTCCGTTTCTAACCGCCGAATGGTGGAGGCCAACTGGTCGGTGCGACGCCGAACGCGCTCTTCGAGAGCCGCATTGGCAATCTGCAATTCTCGCTGCGCATCGCGAACCGCATCGCCCATCCGGTTGAAGGTCGCGGCCAGATCGGCCAACTCACGCACATCGGCGCCGTCCGCGGCGTGCGTCGTTTCGCCGCGGGCAATCGCGTCGGCGTGCGATTGCAGTCGGCGAAGTTGCCTGATGAGCCCACGGCTCAACGCGGCCGCCGACAATGCCGAGCCAACCGCCACCAGAAGGCTTGCGCCGCCGGCAAGCCAGAGACCCGCGTAAACGTCGGCCATCGCCTCCCGAGCCGAACGCCGCGAGCCGGCCGCCCAACCAGTTTCCGCAATCGGAACGCGCGCGGCGATGAAAGTCTCGTTGAACACGCGGAGTACGCCCGGCTGCTCGGACCCCGTTGCGAGCGTCGCATCGAGGAGCGGGTCGGTCTTGCGACACGATTCGTGACCTTGCCGTCGCGGGTCGTTGGCATACACGCAGACTCCGCGATGATCAAAGACGGCGGCCTCGCCCACCCCCTCGTGGTGCAAGGCTCGCAGATGGGCGCCAAATTCGCAAGGCTCGACCAGGGCCGACACGATGCCAAGCAGCCGGCCGCGCGCGTCGTCAATGCGGCGTGCGATCAGGAAGCCGGCCGTTTCACCCGGCAGACCGGTCAGCAGATCGCCGATTGCCCACTCGCGGCCTTGGCGCAGTTCCCGAAAAAGCGGCTCTGTCGCAACGTTCAGGGCAGCCGTCCGACGGTCGCTCGATGCCATCACCTTTCCGTCGGGCGCGTGCCAACTCCAAGTGCGCACCGCGGGATACTCGCGCACATTGGCCGCTAGAAACCGCGCGGCCTGGGCCGGCGTGTACGGACTCAGACCGGTCAGCGCCACGCCCACGGCCAACTCCTGCCGACGCACATCCTGAACGAAGTCCTCGAAATCTCCGGCGATCCCGCGCGCCGCGGCCAGAGTTGCCACCCGCTCCAAATCCCAGCGACTGTAGTACCATGCCGCAAAGATCGCTGCCTCGACCAGCAGCAGCGGAAGCGAAACCGATAGCACGAGCCGCATCAGAATGCGGCGCACACTGATGGAAGCCTTCGAGCGAGTCACGGCTGCAACGTACGGGTTATTTTCTTGGATCGCCGCCAGTCCCCAGATGCAGTTTACTTGGCCGCCAATTCTTTGTCAGCAGCGCTTCGTGCAGTCGGCGAACTAGGGCGGCAGCGCCTGCGACAAAGTCGTGCGATTTAGCCGGAATCCGAAGGCCGCCGGAGGGATCCTAAGAGATTTCCCGATGGGCAGCCCGTGGAACTCCCTAGACGGTTTCCGTCATCCGGTGGATTCGCATCGCGATAGGGCGTCCTACAATGGCGGGCGTGCCGACAAGTGATCTCGAAGGATTCACTGAGCCGTGACAGGAGGAGAGCAGAACAATGTCGCCCCACCGACAACCGACGGCCGTTTTGGATCGGCCCAATCCCTTTGCCGCTCTGTTCCAGGAAATCACGGACATCGCTCAGGCGGCGTTGCGGCAGTCGGCCTACTTTGAGCTACGACAAGTGACGTGCGATTTTCGCGCCGGCGTTCTGACCCTGCGAGGACGCCTGCCGAGCTACCACCTGAAACAGCTCGCCCAGACGGCGGTCGCCGAAGTGCCGGGCGTTGTCGAGGTGGACAACCGCGTGGAAGTCACCGGTTCGCGCCCCGCGGCCCTGACGGCATAGGCCGCCCATCGGTCGCCGCGCATCGCGAGTGTTCGACGATCACGTCTCGGGGCAGCCCGCGGATCATAGCGCACTCGTCGATGCTGAAGCCGGCCGCAACGAGTCTCTGAGTCCAATAGTGCGAAGGACGGGCCGCCACATCGGCTGTTTCCTCTCCAAGCGAACCGTTCGCCTCGCGATCGAACTCGCGGGAGGACAAGACCTCGCGTTCTCGGGTTGTTCGGCTCGCTGTTCCACGGAGTTTTCGGAGCAGATCGTGCGGCACGGGCAGGCTGCGCGGCAGCGACGCTTGGCCGCGCATCACCTCCACGCCGAACTCCGTCAGCTCGACCACGGGCCGGAACCGATCAATGTCGGTCTGCTGGATGCAGCCCACATCCATCAGCGCGTCAATGATGGCCGACACTTCCGACTGCTTCAGGTGGCCAAGCAACCCGAACGTGCTCAAGGCGCGGAACCCGAGCTTCTTGACTTTGGCATCCTTCGACCCGCAGAGCATCTTGGCAACCAAGTTCTTTCCGCACGAGCACCGGGCGTGCGTCCTGGCCACGCCGCTTAGGACCTTGCGAATCGTTTCGAGAACGCCGTCGTCGCACAACCCGCCCGGTGCAGCTTGCCGAGATCCGTTTGGCAACGCCTGCTCCCACGACTGCGATGGCGAAGCTCCAACCGTATTCTCGTGGTCGTCTACGCCCCCCACCTTTGCATCCTGCACAGCGATTGGTCCGCCGCTCTCCGGCGTCTGCCCTCGAAGTCGGCAGATGTCGCAGTGGCCACAGGCATGGCCGTTCTCCTCGCCAAAATACTGCACAATGTCTCGCTGCCGACACGAGCCGCTCTGGGCGAAGTGGACAATGCGGTCCAGTTTCTCGTACTCCACATCCTTCCGGCGTTCGACGGCCTCGAAGTCGATTTCCAGCTCGGCAAACGGCTGATCGCGATGAATCATGCGGATCGCCCGCCCACGGAACGGCGGCACGAAGGTGAACGCCTGCAACTTATTCAGTTCGCGCAGCGCGTGACCGATGGACGTTTGGTCCAGCTCGTCGTTGACCGTCAGGTCGCGCAGGTTGAACTGCACCAACTCCTGTCGGCGCGGGCCGACCAGGCGTTCGACGGCGTGCAGAACTTTGCGCCGCGTCTTCGCCTGCTTGGGCAGCAGGTCCACCAACGTCGGCAGGTCGCTGTCGATGCGAACGGACGCCAGATTCTGCGACGCGATGAGCCGTTCGAGAACGCCGGCGCTTTCTAGAAGCTGCTCGCAATTGCCGATGCCGTCCGTGCCGATCGGCAGCGAGAGCGTCTCTTTCAATTCGTCTTGCGTGAATTCGATAGGATTTTCGTCACGACCGCGAAGGAAGTCGTAGACCGCCTCGACGTGGGCGCGATCGGGGTACGCGCTTTCGATGAAGAACTCTTGAATGTAGCGATCCGAAGCGTGATAGAGCATCAGGCATCGAGACGGGGCGCCGTCGCGACCGGCGCGGCCCGCCTCCTGGTAATACGCCTCGACGCTGCCAGGAACGTTGTAGTGAACGACGAAGCGCACGTCGGCCTTGTCGATGCCCATGCCGAAGGCGTTCGTGGCGACGACGATCTGGTCGCGCCCGCGCATGAAATCCTCTTGGGCCTTGCGTCGCTCATCGGGCAACAGGCCGGCGTGATAAACGACCACGGGCCGGTCGCCCCGCTCGGCAACGACGGCCGCGACCTCTTCCGCCCGCTTGCGCGTGGATGTGTAGATAATCCCCGAGCCGGGCGTCTGACGAAGAAATTCGACCAGACGCTCGGGCTTTTCCCGTTCGCTCCGCGGCTTTTGCACCTCGTAAAACAAGTTCGGCCGCGCAAAGCCCGTGACAAACGTCTGCGGATCACGCAGCGATAGCTGCTCGACAATGTCGCGGCGCACCCGGTCGGTCGCGGTCGCTGTCAGCGCGATCGTGGGCGGCATTCCGATCAGCCGGCGAAAATGCCCCAGCCGCGCATAGTCGGGCCGAAAGTCGTGCCCCCACTCGCTGATGCAGTGCGCCTCGTCGACGGCCAGCAGCTTGGGACGCGCCTCGCGAGCCACCTCCAGAAACCGCCCGCTGCGAAACCGCTCCGGCGAAACGTAAACCAACCGAAACTGGCCGGCCGCCATCCGGTCGAGACGATCGTGCTGCTCGCCGATCGACAGCGCGCTGTTGATCAAGCTGACGGGCAGCCCCAACTTTTCGAGCTGATCGACCTGGTCCTTCATCAGGGCGATCAACGGCGACACGACCAGCGTCAGCCCCTCCAGGGCCAAGGCCGGCAACTGGTAGCAGAGACTTTTGCCGCCGCCGGTCGGCATCACGCAAAGGCAATCGCGCCCGGCCAAGACCGTTTGAATGACCTTTTCCTGCCCCTCGCGAAACGCGGTAAGGCCGAAGCGCGGCAGGTACGATTCGGGCGTCATCGCCATGGCGGGTCACTTGGGCCGACACTATCTCCCGAGCGGAAAGCGGATTACATTATAGTCATGAAGGCCATTCCCGACGATCCGGGCCGGCGCGGCGTCGTCGGCATCGTTCTGCGCCAACAGCGGATGCTGGTGATTCGTCGGTCGCAAACGGTTGTGGCGCCGCTGTTCCGCTGTTTTCCGGGCGGCGGCATCGAAGCCAACGAGTCGGAGCAGGAGGCCCTGGTCCGCGAATTCCGCGAGGAGTTGTCGCTGACGATCCGGCCCGTCCGCCGCGTTTGGCGCTGCGTGACGCCGTGGAAAGTGGAATTGGCCTGGTGGCTCGCTCGGTTGCCGCCCGATGCGGTCCCGGTCCCCAATCCAGACGAAGTCGATTCGGTCGACTGGATGACGCCCGGCGAAATGGGCCGGCTGCCCGATCTGCTCGAAAGCAACCGCGAGTTCCTCGCCCTGCTGGCGTGCGGGACAATTCGCCTATAATCGTCCCGACGTCGCACGTGTCCGTGAAACGGTCTAGCGTTTCTGCGGGGCGGCGAGTCGCAAAATCAGCTTTTCGAGGACCAGTCGGGCAGGCATCGTGCTTTCCCCCTTCAGGTCGAGGTCGGTCTGAAGGAGCCAGCGGTAAAGCTCCGCGCCGCGACGGCGTCCCAATTTGACCAGTTGCTTTTCGGCCTTGGAGAGCACGAATGGCTTGATGCCCGCCTGCTCCAGCGAGTTGCGAAGGTTCGGGCGACGATGGGTCGCCTCGGCCTGCAAGATCAACCGCGTCGCGGCGGCAAACCGTCGCAGCGAGGCCGAAATCTGACCCAGAAGCCCGACAGGCTGCTCGCCCGAGGCCAGAAGCCGATCGAGTTGCAGCATGGCTTCCTGCACACGACCGTCCAGGGCCGCGTCGAGCATCTCCCAGGTGGTTTTCGCCCGCCATCCGCCGACAGACTGTCCCACCATCTCGGGCGTAATTTTCCGATCATCGCCGGCCAACAGGGCAAGCTTGGCCAGTTCCTGTTCGAGCAACCCAAGTTCCGCGCCGATGGTCTCGACCAGCAAATCGGCGGCCGCCGGCGAAAGCTGAGCGTTGTGATGCTGCTTGACCCAATCGGCGAGCCACTTCGTCAGCCGTGCCGGCGTCGGCGCATTGCAGTCGATCAGCAGGCCATCGACGCCAAGGGACTTGTAGAGCCGCGTGTTGCTCGGCAGCGAATCGAGGTCCAATACAAGGACACCGGTCGAGCGTGGCCGTGCGACGTAGTCCTCCAACTCGGCCCGATAGCGCGAAACGAACGGGTCGGCCTCCTCGACGATCGTGAGACGCCGGCCGCCGCCGAACATGGCGACGGTCGAAAGCTCGTCGAGCACGTCGGAGAGCGTGGCGCCGCGCCCCTCGAAGCTGGTCAGCGAGAACTCGGCGTCGCTGCCGCCCAGCACGGCCTCGCGCAGGCCCAACACGACCTGCCGGCGCAGAAATAATTCGTCGCCAAACACGCCGCAGACGAGCCGCGGCGGGAACTTCTCGGGCTTCGCCAGGTAATCCAGAGCAGCAATCGGTTTTTCGGCCATGGCACCAGTATAAAGGGACGCGGGGCAGGGGACGAGGGTTGCCGTTGAAGGGGGCCGAGGACGGAACCTGCAAACTCTTGCGCAAATGACGGCAAAACTCCCCTTGCCGGGGCATGAGTCAGGGTGTATATTGCAAGGCTCGACATTTTTGAAAGATTTGGCGGGCGAAACAACCATGGATCTCAGAAGACTACGCAACATCGGCATCTCGGCCCACATCGACTCGGGCAAAACGACCCTGAGCGAGCGCGTCCTATACTACGCGGGCCGCATCCATCGCATGCAGGAGGTTCATGACGGGGCAGGCGGCGGCGCGACCATGGACCACATGGAGCTCGAAAAGGAACGCGGCATCACGATCACCAGCGCCGCCACGCAGGTCCAGTGGGACGACACGACGATCAATCTGATCGACACGCCCGGCCACGTCGATTTCACGGTCGAGGTCGAAAGAAGCCTTCGCGTGCTTGACGGCGCGATCCTCGTGCTCTGCGCCGTTGGCGGCGTTCAGGCCCAATCGTTGACAATCGACCGGCAAATGCGGCGTTACCACGTCCCGCGATTGGCCTTCATCAACAAGATGGACCGCACCGGGGCCAACCCTGAAAAAGTCGTCGAGCAGTTGCGGGCGAAGCTCGACTGCGATGCGATGTTGATGCAATTGCCCATTGGCTGCGAAGCCAACTTCGATGGCGTCATCGACCTGATCCAGCAAAAGGCCTTCTATTTCGACGGCGCCAATGGCGAGCATGTTCGGGAAGAGCCGATTCCGGCCGCACAAGTGGACGCGGCCCGCGTCGCTCGGCATCAACTGCTCGAAACGCTTTCGATGTACAGCGACGAGCTGATGGAGATCTTGCTGGCCGAGCAAGAGCCGCCCATCGAAATGATTTACGACGTGGTGCGAGCCGCCGTGGCCGAATTGGAGTTCACGCCGGTGTTTGTTGGGTCGGCCTATCGGAACAAGGGCGTGCAGCCGCTGCTGGACGCGATTGTCCGCCTGCTGCCGTCGCCGTTGGATCGGCCCGCCAAGGCGATTTCCATGAGCAAGGACGGCGAGCAGCGCGAGGTCCAGCTTGTGCCGGACCCCCAGAAGCCGACCGTCGCGATGGCGTTCAAGATCGTCGAGGATCCCTACGGCACGCTGACGTTCATGCGGCTCTACCAGGGCCAGTTCGTCAAGGGCGGCACCTACTTCAATCAACGCACCGGCCGCAAGGAACGACTGGGACGCATCGTGCGGATGCACGCCGACCAGCGTCAGGACATCGACGAGGCCTCGGCCGGCGACATCGTGGCCGTCTTGGGCATGGACTGCGCCAGCGGCGACACGTATGCCTCGGAGCCGAAATATTGCACGCTGGAAAGCATGTTCGTGCCCGAGCCCGTCATTCGCGTGGCCGTCTCGCCGACGAAACGCGACGGGGCCGACCGCCTGAGCAAAGCGTTGCATCGCTTCCGCCGCGAAGACCCGACGTTGCAGGTGAGCACCGACGAGGAAACGGGCGAGACGATCATGGCCGGCATGGGCGAGTTGCACCTCGACATCTACATCGAGCGCATCCGCCGCGAGTACGGCGTCGAGGTCGAGGTCGGCGCGCCGAAGGTGAATTACCGCGAAGCGCCCACGCAAGCGGCCGAGTTCAACACCCGGCACCGCAAGCAAACCGGCGGCTCGGGCCAGTACGCCCACATCATCGGTCGGCTCGACGTGCTGCCCGAGGATTCGCCCGAAAACTTCCTCTTCGAGGAGCATGTCACCGGCGGGCGAATTCCCAAGCAATTCATTCCGGCCGTTGAGAAGGGGTTCCGCTCCATGTTGCAGAAGGGCCCCATTGCGAAATATCCGGTCGTCGGTCTGGCCGTCCATCTCGACGATGGCTCGTATCACGAGGTCGACAGCTCGGACATGGCGTTCCAGGTCTGCGCCCAGACGGCCATGCGTGAGACGTTTGCCAAGACAAAGCCCGTGCTGCTCGAGCCGGTTATGAAGATCGAGATCGAGTGCCCCACGCAGTTTCAGGGTTCGGTCGTGGGCAACCTCACCTCGCGGCGCGGCATGGTGTTGGCCGCCGAGGTGCATGGGCCTGACGTTCGCATCGAAGGCGAGGTGCCGCTGGCCGAAACGTTCGGCTACTCGACCGACCTGCGCAGCATGACGCAAGGCCAAGGGACATTCACGATGGAGTTCGCTCGCTACAAGCGGCTGCCGCGAACCCTCGAAGAGGAGATCATCGCCGAACGCAAGAAGGCCGCGATGGCCGGCGCGGTGTGACGCTTGGCGTCGAGCGCTGGGTTGCGGGGGAGACCGGGATAGCGGCTGCCGGCGCGGCGTCGCACTCGAAAGTGTCGTTTCACTTCGATTTCCACGGAGACCCAACCATGTCGAAGCCCGGTTATAGCGGCCCGTTGGAACGCATCGACGAATGTCGCTGGCGGATTCCTCGGAGCTGCAAGGCGGGGATGCTGGTCGACGGGCAGATTTTCGCCGACGAGCGTCTGATCGAGCACATTCGCAGCGACCAAGCGCCCGAGCAGGTGGCCAACGTCGCCTTTCTGCCAGGCATCCAGATGGCCAGCCTGGCCATGCCCGACATCCATTGGGGCTACGGCTTCTGCATCGGCGGCGTCGCGGCAACCGATCCAGCCGAGGGCGGCGTCGTCTCGCCAGGCGGCGTCGGCTACGACATCAATTGCGGCGTCCGGCTGATGCGCACGAACCTCACGCGCGAGGACATCGAGCCACGGTTAAGTGGGCTGATGGATGCGCTCTTCCGCCGTATCCCGGCCGGCGTTGGCACGGGTGGCCCGTACCTCTTTGGCGACAAGGAGCTGCGAAGGCTGCTGGCCGACGGCGCACCCTATCTGGCCACGCGCGGTTGGGCCACGCCGGGCGACCTTGAACATACCGAAGCCAGCGGGCGTCTCGACGGCGCCGACCCCGACTGCGTCAGCGACCGGGCGATCAAACGCGGCGGCGATCAGTGCGGCACCCTGGGCTCGGGCAACCATTTTCTCGAGGTCCAGATCGTCGAGGAGATCTGCGACGCCGAGGCCAGTCGAACGATGGGCCTCGAACAGGGCGCCGTCTGCGTGATGATCCATTCTGGATCGCGCGGTCTGGGCTATCAGGTCTGCGACGACTCGCTGGTCGATCTGCGAAAAGCGCCGGCCAAATACGGCATCGAATTGCCCGATCGCCAGTTGGCCTGCGCGCCGGTCGAAAGCCCCGAGGGACAGCATTATCTGCGAGCCATGCGGTGCGCCGCGAACTTCGCCTGGGCGAACCGGCAACTGCTGATGTGGCAAACACGCGAGGCGTTCGCCGACTTCTTCGGCCAGCCGTGGGAATCGCTCCAGATGGGGCTGGTCTACGACGTGGCTCACAATATTGCGAAACTGGAGGAGCACACGATCGACGGGCAGCGCAAGACCGTCTGTGTCCATCGCAAGGGAGCGACCCGCGCATTCCCGCCAGGACACCCCGATGTGCCTGAACAGTACCGTTCGATCGGCCAGCCGGTCATCATCCCGGGCGACATGGGCCGCGCCAGTTGGGTGCTGGTCGGCCAGCCTGGCAGCATGGAGAAAACGTTTGGCACGACGTGCCACGGAGCCGGTCGCGTCATGAGCCGCACGGCCGCCATCCAGCATGCCCGGGGGCGGCGGATCGACCGCGAGTTGGCTGAGCAGGGGATCATCGCCAAATGCCGAAGCTGGAAAGGGCTGGCCGAGGAGCAGCCGGCCGCCTATAAGGACGTGAGCCTCGTCGTCGACGTGGTGCATCGGGCAGGCCTGGCGAGCAAAGTCGCCCGGCTCCGACCGGTCGGCGTCGTGAAGGGATGAGGAATCGCAATCAGCAGCATCACACCTTCTTGGATTTCCGATGAAAATCATTCGCTACCTCGACCCCGACCGTCAGCCGCAATACGCGGCCCTTCAGCCCGATGGCGCCTCCTTGGAAATCGAGGGCGACATCTTCGGCCAATATTCGGTGACCGGGCGATCGGCCAACGTGGTCAAGCTGCTGGCCCCCATCGCCCCGTCGAACATCATGGGCATCGGCCTGAACTATCGCCGCCATGCGGCCGAGGGCAACCGCGCACTGCCTGAATACCCGGTACTTTTCATGAAAAACACCGGAGCGGTCCAGAATCCGGGCGATCCGATCCTGCTTCCCAAGCATCTTCGGAGCGATGAGGTCGATTACGAATGCGAGCTGGCCGTGGTCATCGGTCGCACGTGCAAAAACGTGCCGCGCGAGCGGGCATTGGACTACGTCCTCGGCTACATGTGCGCCAACGATGTCAGCGCCCGCGATTGGCAAAACCGCCGCGGCGGCGGCCAGTGGTGCCGGGGCAAGACTTTCGACACGTTCGCGCCGTTGGGCCCATGCCTCGTCACGACCGACGAACTCCCCAATCCCAACGCCCTGGCCATCAAGCTGGACATCGGCGGCGAAGTATTGCAGGACGGGAACACAAATGATATGATCTTTGACGTGCCGACGCTGATCGAGTTTCTCAGCGGAAGCACGACCCTCCCACCTGGCACTGTAATCCTCACCGGTACGCCGCACGGCGTCGGTTTCGCCCGCAAACCACCTCGTTGGCTCCAGTCGGGCGACATCGTCACCGTCACGATCGAACGCATTGGCTCGTTGACCAACCCTGTGGCCGACGAACCGAGCTAGTGGAACTGCTTCCGGCCAAGGCCCTCCTGAACCGCCCTACCACCTAAAAAAGTTGGAGACCTGCCATGTCGTCACGCTATTCCGTCTTTGCACGCATGCTTGCCCTTGGCTTTGTTGCCTCCATTCTTTTCGTGGCCTGTTCGCGCCACCCGCAGCAGACATCCGGCAGTCAAAGCAGCGGTCTTCGGGCCTGGGCCGAGACCGCATTGCTCGCGCCGTCTGCCGGCACCAAACCGGCCGCCGGAGCGAACTTCTCCACCGAGTTCCCCGTCACGTTCAGCCTGGTAACGCGCCGAATCGACCAGAGCAAGCTCCCCTTTCTGGAACTCTGCCAGCAGGATCATGGCAAGCTCATGTCGGGCAAGTCCGTCATGGGCAACCCGCTGCGACTCGGCTCGAAGTCCTACCAGCACGGCCTGGGGACGCATTCGGTCAGCATGATTCGAGTTCTGCTCAACAAACCGGCCGAGCGTTTCACGGCCGAGGTTGGCGTCAACGCCGACACGAAAGTTGGCCAGGTCGCGTTCGCGGTCGAGGTGGCCGGCAAGGAGGTCTACCGCTCGGCTCCGTGCAAGGGCGGCGATGCGCCGGTCGCGGTTTCCGTCGCGCTGGGCGGCGCCAAGGAGTTCGTCCTCCGCGTGTTGGAGGCCAACGCCGATCCAACGTGCGACTGGGCCGACTGGTGCGATCCCAAGGTGACTTATACGGACAAGACCAGCCAGTGGCTCGACGCGATGCCCGTCTACGATCCAACCTCGGACGCCTGCTGCGCGAGGACGCCTTCCACCAAGTTGCTGCCGAAGTGGACCAGAACGCACGAGATCCTTGCACCCCGGCAGGGCGTCGAGTTGCACCGCGTCACGTACACGGACCCGGCCACCGGCCTGAAGGTCAGCTCCGAGATCAAGTTGTTCAAGGATTATTCGGCCGTCGAGTGGGTCGCGCGATTCACCAATACGGGCAGCAAGGACTCGCCAATCGTCGCCGACGTTCGCGGGCTGAACACGCGGTTGGACTTGCCCAAGGATTCGGCCACGTTGCACTACGCCCAGGGTTCGAGATGCAACACTTTCGTCGACGCGAAGACGAAAACGGGCTACGACTTTCAGCCCTATCAGATGCCGGTTGCGCCGAAAACCTCGCGTAGCTTCGATTCGCTCGATCTGTCGTCCACACAGTGGCTGCCGTTCTACAATCTGCAATGGAACGGCGGCGGGCTGATCTGGGCCATCGGCTGGTCCGGCCGTTGGCAGTTCGACATCCGCCGCGACGCCGACAAGACCATTTCGCTTGAGGCCGGCCAGCGAACGCTCTACACGCGACTGCACCCCGGCGAAAGCATCCGCACGCCGCGCATGTTGCTCATGTCCTGGGAAGGCAATGACCGGCTCCGCGGCCATAACGCTTGGCGGCGGCTCATCCTCGCCCACTACGCGCCGCGTCACGAGGGCAAGCTGCAGATGCCGCCCATCGCATCGATGGGCCACCTCTGGGCCGGCGGCGGCGGCCCCAAGATGAACCACGCCTCGTCGCTCGCCTGGATCGACAAACTGGTGGAAATCGGCGGTGAAGTCTTTTGGATGGACGCCGGTTGGTATTGCCCAGGCACGTGGACCGACACGTTCGGAACCTGGGACCCGGACCCAACCAAGTTTCCCCACGGTCTGAAGGCGCTCGCCGATGCCACGCACGCCAAGGGCATGAAGTTCCTCCTCTGGTTCTGCGAACAGAACGTGCAACGGGACTCCGACATTGCGAAGCGACATCCAGAGTGGGTGTATAACGCCACGTTCGATGTCTCGAATCCCGACGCCCGTAAGTGGCTGACCGAGTACATCTCGAAGCGTCTCGCCGCCTGGAACGTCGACATGTATCGCCACGACGGCGGCTTCACGTACCTGACGGTCCATGACACGCCGGAACGCCAGGGCATTACCGAAAACCACGGCATCGAGGGTTGGTATGCCCACTGGGACGCCCTGCTGGCCAAACATCCAGGGCTGATGATCGACAACTGCGCCGGCGGCGGCCAGAACATCGATCTGGAGACGACGATGCGAAGCGTGCCGCTCTGGCAGAGCGACGTGGAATGCGGCCCGCCAGCCCCAGGCGATCCCAACGGCCTGTCGATGGTCCAGGTGCAGAACGCCACGCTGGATCTCTACGTGCCACTGCACGCCACAGGCGTTTGGGGAATGGAGAACGACCCGTATTGGTTCCGCAGCGCGGCCACGACGGGCGTCTCGATCTGCGAGGGAATTATCGAACCGGCGTTCAACACGGTCCAGGCGAAACGTTGCAACGACGAACTGAAGTCGTTGCGAGAACTGCGGCTGGGCGACTTCTACCCGCTTACGGACATCAATCTCGACGACACGCGGCCCTGCGCCTGGGAGTTTTACCGCCCCGATCTGCACAAGGGCTTTGCGATGGTCTTTCGTCGAGGAGGCTGTAAGCAAAACGAGACCGCCCTGAAGCTGCGCGGCATCGAGCCGGGCGCCAAATACCGGGTGACTTTCGCCGACGAGAACAAGACGCGGGTGATGACCTCCACAGAACTCGAAAACCTGAGCGTCACGATTGCCCCGCCGCCCAAGGTCATTCCGGCCGCCAAGGAGAGCCAAGTCGCGCTGAGCGCCTCGCCCAAGAACAACGGCGTTTCGCTGCGCGCCGAGGACAGCGAGTCGAAGAACGCGCCAGTGACGGTCGGCGGCCGCGAGGCCTGGCGGTCTGTCAAGGGCGGAATGACTTACTTCGTGGTTGAGAACCCGGCAAATCGTGATGGGCTGACGCCGAAGGTCCACCTCGAAATCGAATACTTCGACGAAGGCACCGGCACGGTCCAAATCAAGTACGATTCGAGCGATCAGGCCGTCACGACCGTGCCGGCCGCTCCGGGCGCTTGGAAAGTCGCCGGCACGTTCACACTTGCCAACACCAAGAAGTGGAAGACCTTCCAGTGCAACATCGACGACGCCCTGTTCGGCGGTCGATGCAACGGCGCCGACATTCGGCTCGACTTCGACCCGGCCACGCCGCCCGCCGTCGCCTCCTTGAAGCTGACGAACCGGATGCGCACGGGCGACACGATCACGTTGCCTCCGCGCCCCCACAGTGTGCTGGTCGTCTTTGAAAAGCTCTGACAGACCTCGTTTCCGAATCGTTCGACCTGGAAACCAACGGCAACGACCCGGTTCCAACGGTGAGAGCGCGCGGCCCACAACAACCGAGCCGTGGGCCGCGCAATCGCTGGCCGGCGATTCGTTGCTGAATCGGAAGGAGCGTTCGCCTGGCCCCATACCACTTTGGATTATGGTGCGACTCCCCCTATTGGTAGACCTTGTGTCGGTCCCCGCCGCGCGCATACTGAAAGGTTTCTGTCTCGCAGACTGCCGTAACCCTTAGAGGAGAGCCGACCGTGTCGGAACATTCAGTCGTGGCGCCGAAGCTTGATGCCGTCTTCTATCCCCAATCCGTCGCCGTCGTCGGCGCGTCCACGCGGCCGGGCACCGTTGGCAACGATATCTTTCGCAACCTGCTCTACGCTGAATTCAACGGTTCGGTTTACCCCGTAAATCCCAAGGCCAAGTCGATCCTTGGCGTTCACTCGTACCCGACGCTGGGCGACATCCCAGGCCCCGTCGATCTGGCCATCCTGATCGTGCCGGCGCCTGCCGTGCTGAGCATCGTTGACGAGGCCATTGCCAAGGGCGTCAAGGCCCTGGTCGTCATTTCGGCCGGCTTCAAGGAAGTGGGCGCCGAGGGCGCTGCTCTCGAAATCAAGCTTCGCGACAAGGTCCGCGCCGCCGGCATTCCGCTAATCGGCCCCAACTGTCTGGGTGTCATCAACACGGATCCGACGGTCCGGATGAACGCGGCTTTCGGTCGCAAAATGCCCGACCCCGGCAACTTGGCGTTCATCTCGCAAAGCGGCGCCCTCTGCACGTCGGTGCTCGACTACGCCGAAGATCGCCAAATCGGCTTTAGCAAGTTCATCAGCTTCGGCAACAAGGCCGACATCAACGAAATCGATCTGCTCGACTACCTGGCCAAAGACGAAAAGACTTCCGTCATCGCCATGTATCTCGAAGACGTGACCAACGGCCGGCGATTCATCGAGACCGTTCGCGACATCTTCTGGAAAACGCGCAAGCCGATGTTGTGCCTGAAGTCCGGTCGTTCGCCGGAAGGCGCCCGGGCCGTCAGCAGCCACACGGGCTCGCTGGCTGGTTCCGACTCGGTCTACGACGCCCTGCTGATTCAGAGCGGCGTCCAACGCGTCGACACGATCGCCGAGTTGTTCGACTACGCCGCGCTCTACACGACCCAACCCATGCCGCGCGGCAACCGGTTGGCGATCATCACCAACGCCGGTGGCCCAGGCATCATGGCCACGGACGCCGCGGTTCGCCATGGTCTGAAGCTGGCCGAGCTGACCGAGGCGACCAAGGAGAAGCTGAAGGGCTCGCTGCCCAGCACGGCTTCGCTCCGCAACCCGGTCGATGTGATCGGCGATGCCCGGGCCGATCGCTATAAGGCGGCCGTCCGAACCGTGTTGGAAGACGAGAACGTCGACATGGGCATCGTCATTCTGACCCCGCAGTCGATGACCGAGATTGAAGCAACCGCCGCCGTCGTGCCCGAGGCCGTCAAGGGCGTCGATAAGCCGGTGGTCTGCTCGTTCATGGGGGCCAAGGACGTCGCGCCCGGCGTGAAGTTGCTTCGCGCGGCCGGCGTGCCGAGCTACGCGTTCCCCGAAGACGGCGTCAAGAGTCTGGCCGCCGCCAACTGGCTCGTCGCCTTGCAAGAGATCCCGCGGCGTCAGATGCCCGAACTCAAGGGGCTCGATGTCGACCGCGCCAAGAAGTTGATTGCCGATCTGCTCAACGATCACGAAAAGCGTTATCTGACCCAGGCCGACTGCCGCCCGCTGTTCGCCTGCTACGGGCTGCCGCTGCTCAAGAGCGCCGTGGCCGCCAATGTCGAAGAGGCGGTCAAGGCGGTCGAGTCCTTCGGCACGCCAGTCGTCATGAAAGTCATGTCGGCCGATGTGGTCCACAAGTTTGATGCCGGCGGCGTGCTCCTCAACATCAACGGCGGCGAGGAAGCTCGCGCGGCCTACAAGAACATTCTGGCCAACGTTGAGAAGGCCGTGCCGGGCGCGAAGATCGAGGGCATCTTGATCGAGGAGATGGCACGCAAGGGCGTCGAGGTCATCCTGGGCGCAAGCCGCGACGAGCGCTTTGGCCCGCTCATGATGTTCGGCCTGGGCGGCACGCTGGTCGAAGTGCTGAAGGACGTGTCCTTCCGCTTGGCCCCGATGTGGCAAACCTCAGCCGAGCGCATGGTGCGTCAAATCCGCTCGTTCAAGGTGCTCGACGGGTTCCGCGGCGCTCCGCCTTCCGACATCAACGCGATCATCGACACACTGTTGCGGCTCTCCGCGATGGTCTGCAACCATCCCGAGATTTCCGAGTGCGACATCAACCCGTTGATCGTCCACGCCAACGGCCAGGGCTGCTCGGTGGCCGACAGCCGGATCATGCTGCGGCGCATCAAGTAGCAGCCGGCAGACCACGGTCTCTCAAGAGTTCTCGCCCTCCCCCTCTCCCGCCCTGGGAGAGGGGGCGACGGCGAGGGCCGGTTGTCGCACGGCGCGAGATCGATTCCGCGACGTCAAGGCGGCTGCCTTGCCTCTTCGATCCCAATCGGCTCTCACCAACCGACGTCCCACACGGTTCGGTACGCCTTCAGACCCTCGACGTATTCGAGCATTCGCTGATAGAACGGATCGCTGGCCAAAGTCGCGCTGTCGCCGATGACGACCAGTTTGCGCCGCGCGCGGGTCATCGCGACGTTCATCCGTCGAACGTCGCCCAGGAATCCGATCTCGCCCTTGGCGTTCGAGCGCACCAGCGAAAACACCACGGCCTCCTTCTCTCGCCCTTGAAAACCGTCCACGCTGTCGATCTCCAGGCCGGGCACGTCGAGCAACTCACGCAGGAGGCGCACCTGGGCCGCATAGGGCGAGATGACGGCGATGTCGGGCGGCGCGAGGCCAGCGTCCAGCAACTCTTGCACCTTGCGACGCGCTAGTTCGGCCTCCTGCCGGTTCAGACGGCTCTCGCCGTCCGGTTCCAGCGATTCGTCGAAGCTGGCCCCAGCCGTGTCGATGAACTCGATCGGCTCGCGTGTCGTCTGCGCATCCTGAACGTCGGGCAACTCGGCCAGCACATGACGCCGGACGGAAGCGTCGGCCTCCAGCGCGCCGTCGTAAAACTCGGCCGAAGAGAAGCCCATGATAGCCTCGTGCATGCGGTACTGCACGGTCAGGCGGTGGGCAATCCGCGGCCCATAAAGCTTCATGATTCGCTCGAAGAGGCTGACGCCAAATCCATCGGCGGCCGCTTCTCGGCTCACCACCGTCGGCGGCAGTTGGCAATGGTCGCCCGCCAAGACAACGCGATCGCATCGCAACAGCGGGATCCAGCAGCCCGGCTCGGTGCTCTGGCAAGCCTCGTCGATGACGGCCAGGTCGAAACGGCGATTGCCCAAGACTTGGCTGTCGAGGCCGGTCGTCGTGGCGCACAGGACGCTCGCCGAACCAAGGATGCTTTCAACCGCCTGCTGTTCCAGACGCCGAGCATCGGCCAGCAGAGATTTGGCGTCCTCGCGGAGCTGGCGGCGAGCCCCCGGCTTGGGCGCCGCTCGCGTGAAGCGGTTCGCTTCGCGGAACAGCGACAGAGCCTGCTTGACGAACTTTCGGGCAAGCCGCACGTCCTGATGCCGCTCGACCAGCAGATCGAGCGTGTGGGCTCGCAACTCGGGCAGTACGCGGGCCGGATGCCCCAGACGCACGGCCCGCTCTCCGAAGCCCAGCAGCCGCTCGAAAACATTGTCCACGGCCAGATTGCTCGGCGCGCAGGCCAGCACCTTGCGCCCGCGCCGCACCGCTTGACGGATGAGCTCGACCACGGCCGTCGTCTTACCCGTGCCAGGCGGTCCGTGAATCAGGGCCACATCGCGCGCGGAAAGAGCGAATTGCACGGCCTCGCGCTGGGCCGCGTTCAAGCCGCCGTCCAATGGCCGAACCGCCGGATCGACGCCGAACTCGGGCTGCCGCTCGCCCAACAGCACGTCGCGGAGGATGGCCGAGCGGTCCCCCCGCGCGTGTCCCGCTTGCTCCAAGGCGGCCCGCTGTCGGACGGCGGCCACCTCGTCGAACGAGAGGTCGATGCGCCAAGTCTCATGATCGGCCAGATCCTCCGGCAGTCGATCGAGGGCGACACCAAGCGACTGGTCATTCCGTTGGCACACGACGCCGCGATGATGCGGCTGCCCGTCCTTGGACGCCTGAGGGGAAAGAACCACCGGGCTGCCGACGCCAAGCCGCGTCCAGGGAAGCGGCTTTTCTCCGCGCCGGCCAAGGGTCACCAGATATCGGCCGCCAAGCCCGGACTCTTCGCCAACGACCGCCAAATCCAGCAGCGTGTTGCCGGTCTGCTGGGCCAATTCCGGTCGGAGCCGTCGGGCCTGCTCGGCCGCTCGTTGGGCCTCGGCGCGGCTTTCCATGTCCAGCAGCCGAGCCATGCGACCGAAGTGTCCTTCGTCGCCGCGGCCCGCGGAGATCGCTCCGCTGGTCCAGACCCGCACCCGGCGATCGCCGAGCTGTCGGCCGTCCAGTGCCTTGACGGCCTTGGCCTGCCAACCTTCCGGGATTTCGACGACGGCCTGCTTCCCCTGCAACTCGATTCGCCCGACGCGACCGCGATCCAGATCGGCCGTTTCAAGGAACGCGAGGATGTCCGATTTGGTCGCTCGGCGGGGCAGCGGCTCGATGTGCAGCAAGGGCATTGAGGGCAAGTCTCATGGGGGGGCCGGTGTCGGCCGGTGTCAAATCGACCGACTCGCGGCAAACGCCAGCAAACTTGGCGGCGTCTTGCGCGCGGGGTCGCTCCGTTAATCTACAGCTTACCCAGTTTCGCCGCGACACCAAAGTTCGCGTCAACTGCACGGAGCCTTGGCGTCGCGACCGCTAAAAGCGGAAAAGTTACCGAAGCCCACTCAATTTACCAGACCGGCAAAGCCGAAGAATTCGATGACTTTGCATAGGCTTCCGCCTGCGATCGGAGAGCCGTCTCACGACGCGCCCGGCGTGTGGCGGTGGTCGCAATCTTTGGGGACGAAGGTTATCGTGTCGATGGGGACGTGCTTCGCACCGCTGATCATCGCCCTAGCACTGGCTGGCCAGGACGGTCGGATTCCCGATCCGCCCTCCTCGTTGCTTTGGCCGAGCAGACCGGACAATGTCTATGACGATGGCGTGGCGCCGCCCCAACTGGTCTTCTCCGAGCAGTCGCTTGAAGCGACCTTGTACACCCGTTTCGACTACTTCGCCTGGAACGAGCAATACGGCGGCGATCGGCTGCTCGACGAATACGGAACGCTCTATACGCTGGGCTATCAACGGCGGCTCGGCTTCAACCGTTTCAGGCTCGAGGTGTTCGACGGCGTCGTGCATTACGAGGGTGCGACGCAGAGCGGGCGGCCCGTGTCCTCGACCACCGGTTACATGGGCGCTCGGGGCGAAGGCGAACGGATCTGGGACCTCGACGTTCAGCCCAAGGCGACGACCAGCTTCTTCGCCGGCCTGGGTTCCCGGATATGGCTCCGCGACCTCCGCGACGGCACGATCATCGGCGCCGACGACTATTCCAGCGGCTACCAGGAGACCTGGTGGACGATCTATCCGTACTGCGGATTGGAGAAGAAGTGGCTGCTCGAAAACAATGAAGAGATTTTTCTTTCCGGCCGTCTTGGCTGCACGGCCATGACGTACCAAATGGCCTCGTTGGACGACGCGGCCCCGCTGTTCCCGCGAGTGAACATCTCCAGCCAAGTCGAATGCGGGCTGCGGTACGGACATTTTTCCATGTCCGCCTGTTTTGAATCGATGACTTGGCAACATTCGGCCGAGGCCCGCGGCTGGATCCAGCCCGACTCGCGAATGACCACCGTTGGACTGAAATTGGCGTTGAACTATTAGTCGTGATTCGAGTTGATTGAGGTGCTTGGCAATGAACCAGACGCAAACGACGCTGTGCCGCCTGGTCCTTGCCGCCGTGGCAGTGCTGGCCCACGGGCGGCTGTGGGCTGGCGACGTGACGGTAGTCGGCTATTCCGGCCTGGCGCCGACCGCCCAAAGTGCGACACCCCCGGCGTCAAACGCCGCAACGCCGGCCCTCATCAATCCGCAGTACGGCCAAAACGTCGCCTCGGAATCGCCATGTCGAAACGGCCAAGCCCCTTGCGAAAACGGCGACGTGCCAGCCGACGGGACACTGCGCCAAGTCAACTTCGAGTGCCCCACGGAGTCGTCCTGGTACGGACGCATCGACTATTACCATTTCGGCCAGCAGGACATCGGCGGGGCGAACACCTTCAACGAAGACGGCATCCTCTACACGGTCGGCTACTCGCGGCGCATCGGACCGGAGAAGTTTCGCATCGAACTCTTCTCCGGCAATGCGGACTATTTTCAACGCGGCATCGACATTAACGAGGCCGACTCGACGACCATCAATTTCGGCGTGCGCGCCGAGGCCGAATATCACTGGGCCCTAACGACGGTCGGCCAGCCGCCGCTCGAGTTCTTCGGCGGCATCGGCACCCGCGCGTGGATCCGAGACCTGAAGGACACGACGGCGTTCGACGGGACGGACTTGTGGGGCTCGCAAGAGACCTGGTGGACCGTCTATCCGTACATTGGCCTCGAGAAAAAGTGGCTCTATGACAACGGCTTCGAGACGTTCGTTTCCGGCCGCATTGGCTTCACCATGTTCACCTACGAACACGCATCGACGTCCGGCTCGCCGGCCTTCAACCCCAAGCTCAACGTCCTCGGTCAACTGGAGGCGGGCGTGCGACGCAACGCGTTGAGCCTCTCGGCCTACCTCGACGCCATGACCTGGGATCGCTCCGGCGACGTCTGGGTCGGCGGGACGCCGTACTACTATCCGGCCTCTCAGTTAGTGACGATTGGCGTGAAGCTCGGTTTCACGTACTAGAGCACTTCACAGATACGTGTCGCGTCGCGGCCACCCCCGCGCCACGGGTCCAACCGCGAGTCCAAGGTTGACTGCCCCGGACGGCCGCATAGAATCCCGCAGTCACGCGGTTTGCCGTCGGAGCCCGACCGCCGGCTCGGCGAATCCGCGTCTGCCGCAGCTCACAGTTCCCATGCTCTCGGTGCGTCGATGAACACCCTGGAAATGACGCTGCTGATCTGGGCCGGCTCGTGCCTTGCCGGATTTGTGGGCGCGCTGACCGGCCTGGGCGGCGGCATCGTCATCGTGCCGTTGCTGACGCTCGCGTTCCATTTCGACATCCGCTACGCCATTGGCGCTTCGCTGGTCTCGGTCATCGCAACATCCTCGGGCGCGGCAGCCGCCTATGTAAAAGAAGGGTACGCCAACATGCGGCTGGGCATCCTGCTGGAAATCGCCACGACCGCCGGCGCAGTGGGAGGAGCGGCAGCGGCCGCCTACTTGGCGTCAGACACGGTCGCCGTAACGTTCGGCCTCGTGTTGCTGTTCTCCGCTTATTTTTCCGGGCGGCGGCGGCGTCCCAAGCCGGAAGCCTCGCAGCCTGACCGGTTGGCAACCCTGCTGCGACTCGACGCCGACTATCCGGCCAATGGACATCGAGCAGCCTACCACGTCCGCGGCGTTCCAGGCGGTTTTGGCGTGATGTTCATCGCCGGCGCGATCTCCGGGCTGCTCGGCATCGGCTCCGGAGCCCTCAAGGTCCTGGCCATGGACCAGATCATGCGGATTCCCTTCAAGGTCTCGACGACCACCAGCAATTTCATGATTGGCGTCACCGCGGCCGCCAGCGCCGGCGTGTATCTGAACCGCGGATACGTCGCTCCCGGGTTGGCCATGCCGGTCGTGTTGGGTGTCCTGCCCGGAGCGCTGTTGGGCACCCGATTATTGCCCAAGGCGGAGACCCGATGGCTCCGCATTCTATTCGCCATGGTCCTTGTCTTTCTGGCCGTGGAAATGATTTACAACGGCCTGTCGGGCTCGGTTGGAGAACCTTGAGATGGCGGACCGCACGAGACCGTCGGCGGAAGGCGAACGGCGACTGGAACGCCAGATCGGCAACCTGCTGCGAAGCGGCGTGTCGTTGGCGGCGGCCGTCGTCCTCATCGGCGGCATCGTCTATCTTGCCCGGCATGGCGGCTCGCCCCCGCACTACCAGCGGTTTTACGAGCAATCGTCCGACCTGCACACCGTGACTGGCATCCTCGGCGATACATGTTCGGGCAGCAGTCGCGGGACGATCCAACTCGGAATTCTCCTTTTGATTGCGACGCCAGTGATGCGTGTGCTGCTGCTTGCCATCGGTTTCGCATGGCAACGCGACACAACCTACGTGCTGCTGAGCCTCGTCGTGCTCGGCGTACTGCTCTACAGCCTCTTGGGCGGCAGTTGACAAATCCCGAGGGGGCCAGTAGCGTAGACACTATTGGCGCCAACATTGCCATGGATCCTCGTCTTACCGCAAACACGGCTTTTCGAGCCGATGTCGCAGACCGGTTGGTCGCGATGAGGTTCCCTGGCAATGGGGGACTCCATAGAGCGCATCACGATTTGCACGGCGTGCTGCGTGTGATGCCCACGCTGGCCGTGGGCATGCTTGTCCGAGTTTTGAGCGGCATGTGTGGCCACGCAACCGTGGCTTGAGCGCCGACGACACTCAGGCGAGGCGCGCTCTGGACCTTTTTCGCTTGGCCGGTTTGATGGGCGGGTTGCAGGATGTCAACGGATTCCCCCAACGGTTCCGACGCTCGGGATTCCCTCTTGGATAAGCTCCAGCGGCGGATCGACTACCGGTTCAAGGACCAAAATCTTCTGATTTCTTCGCTGACGCACGCCTCAGGCGCAGAGCACCGGCTGGCGTCGAACGAGCGTCTCGAGTTTTTGGGGGACGCCATTCTCGGCGCGGTGGTTTGCGAAATTCTCTATCAACAGTTCCCCGATTTTCTCGAAGGCGAGCTGACTCGCTTGAAGTCGATCGTCGTCAGCCGTCAGACCTGCGCCAAGCTGAGCGAATCGCTCGGGATGCAGGAGTTTCTGATCCTGGGCAAAGGCATGACGACGCACCCGAGCGTGCCCTCGTCTCTGCTGGCCGACGTGTTCGAGTCGTTGATCGCCGCGATCTACCTGGACGGCGGCGATGCGGCCGCCCGACGCTTCATCGCCGAGTCGGTGGGGCCGGAGATCGACTTGGCCGCCGAAGGCGAAACGGGCCGCAACTACAAGTCGCTCTTGCAGCAACTTGCCCAGCGAGACCACGGCACGACGCCCACCTATCAGTTGCTTGACGAAAAGGGCCCCGATCACAGCAAATGCTTCAAGGTGGCGGCCCAGGTCGGCACGAACCGCTATCAGGCGGCCTGGGGACGCAATAAGAAGGAAGCGGAGCAGCGAGCCGCCCGCAACGCCCTCAGCGAGCTGAACGGCCAAACGCCGCCATTCGCGTCGGAGTGAGAGCCGGCCATCTCGCGCCATCCCAGCTTCCTTTGGGACGGCATGGCGCGCTCAAGAAAATAGAAACGCCCGGCAATTCTCGTCGGGCGTTCCTTTCTCGTCGTAGCGGTCCGTAAGACCTGAAGCAGGACTGAGGCGGCTCCGCCGCCCGGCGACGACCTACTTCTTCGCAGCCTTCTTTCGGACTACCTTTTTCGTAGCCTTCTTGGCCGGGGTCTTCTTGGCCGGGGCCTTCTTCACCGCCTTCTTGGCGACTTTCTTGGCCGGCTTCTTCACGGCTTTCTTGGCTGCTGCCTTCTTCTTGGCCACTACACGTCCTCCTAGGTAACAGATAGGCGAGCGTCAAACCGTCATTCAGGCTGGGGCCGATGTACGGCTGACCTCTCACCGTGAAAACACACAACGAATGCTTTCGACATCCTGCCATCGGCACATCAGTCGCGCCGCAACAAGTCGTCGTTCGTTTCCACCTTGCAGCAACGTCCCTCCATGATGCGGCAACGTTAACTGTCATGATCGTACTGATTCCTAAAATCTTTGCAAGTACAGTTTTCTGCGTACCGACAGAAAACTTTGATCGTCGCGCCGCGCAGCGCGCTGGTGCGCGCTACGCTCCATCACTTCACATCTCGTTGCGAAGGACGACTCGATCATGCAAATTCAAGACGACGCAACACGGCCACCGACGTTTCGCCGCATCGCCGATCGTTCACTGCATTCCACATCGCCAAAAACTTTTTTGCCGCAGGCAGTCGCTCGGCAAACTTCGCCAAAACAGCCCGATTTGCGATGAAACGGGGATGCGTCGGCGTGTCGGCAACGCAACCATCGCTCAGCGCGCTGACGACTCGCCGCGATGATTCGCAACTGCGCGACGATGCGAACGCCATGTCGATGCCAGCCGCTGACCGCAATGAACGGCGATCGCGCCGAGATGCCACGCACGCCCTCGCAACTCGCGGGCGCCCCAACATGAGACCCAAGGTCTTCCGCGTATTGTGACAAACGCCAAGCAAGCGGTTCCGATGTCGCGCCATCTTTCAACAGTCGCCGATTCGCAAACGTCAGCCGCGAGGAGCGCGTCGCTCGGCGCTCGCCTCTCATCGGACACATGCCGACCGCGAATGCGACGCTCACTCGGCTAGGTGCGCCGTTCGCCCAGGAACGTTCCGCAACGAGACCAAGCAACCGACACGGGGAACCCTCGGCTCGACGCGAGCAATTGCAGCTATTTTACGCAGCCTTCGCATCTTTCGATGCCATGAAAGGCCTTGACCGACGCCTGGCGGTCTGTTAGCATTCGCAGTTTTCCATACCCTGACGATCTCCGGAGTCAGTGACAGTGCCTTACGACAGCATTGTATGCGTCAAGCAGGTCCCCGATACGGCCAACATCACCGCCGAGGCGATGAAAGAGGATGGCACGGTCAACCGGGGGGCTCTGCCCACGATTTTCAACCCCGAAGACCTCCATGCCCTGGAGACCGCTCTGGCGGTGCGTGACGATAACGGCGGCACGGTCACGGTGGTGAGCATGGGGCCTCCGAAGGCGGCCGATGTCCTTCGCGACTGCCTGTTCCGCGGGGCCGATCGCGCGATCTTGCTTACCGACCGCCGGGCGGCTGCCAGCGACACGTTGGCCACCAGTTACATTCTCGCCCAAGCGGTGAAGACGATTGGTCGCTTTGATCTCGTCTTCTGCGGTCGGCAGGCGATCGACGGCGACACGGCCCAGGTCGGCCCACAGTGTGCCGAAAAGCTCGGCATTCCACAGATCACGTACTTGCAAGAGGTCGTGAGCCTTCACGACCGGGCGATTCGCGTGCGGCGCAACATCGGCCACGGCTGGGAGATCGTTGAGGGCCGGCTGCCGGTTCTGATTACCGTGCTCGAGTCGGCCAATCAGCCGCGTCCCCAAGGCGCGCGGCGTGTCATGCGCATGAAGCGTGCGAAGGTGCCGGCCGAGGTGGCCGCCGAAGTGAAGAACGCCATGCCGAACGCCTCGGACGAAGAGCGCGCGGCGGAGACGGATCGCCGGGTCGAGACGCTCAAGCAGTCTGGCCTATTGATCGAGCAGTGGGACCTGGACCGCATTGGGGCCGATCTTGGCCGCTGCGGATTGGCGGGATCGCCCACCAAGGTGCATCGCGTGCAGTCGATCGTCTTGACGAAGGAAGGCTACACCGAGGTTCCTCCCACGGAAGCCGGCGTTGGCCAAATGATTCACGAGTTGGTAGTTGACCGAACGTGGGGATAGGAGAGCGCGGCCGGGCTTACGGTTCGGGGTTTCGTGTTGAGATCGACTCTCGACGGCGAACCCCGGCCATTTTCGAGGCGATTCCTCGAAAACTGCCCCCCCGTCTCCCAATTCGTCCCCTGAACACTGAACCCTGACCCCAGAACCCTTATGTTGGAACCGAACCGCCAAGGCGAAGTTTGGGTGTTCGCCGAACAGGAAGATGGCGCGCTGCACGACGTAGCGCTGGAGCTTTGCGGCAAAGCGCGCGAGCTGGCCGATCGGCTTGGCGTCCGCACCGGGGCCGTGCTGCCCGGGGCCGGCGTTGGCCCGCTGGCCAAACGCCTGATCGCCCAGGGAATCGACCATGTCTACCTGGTCGATCATCCTCGGCTCACGAATTACCAGACGCTGCCCTATGCGAACACGCTGGTAACCCTGATCGAGCGCCATCGGCCGCAGATTGTCATCGTCGGCGCCACGGCGATCGGCCGCGATCTCGCGCCGCGCGTGGCCTCGACGTTGCGGTCCGGCCTGACCGCCGACTGCACGGACTTGGACATCGCCGACGTGACCGATCCGAAAACGCAGACCGAGCACAAAAACCTGCTCCTGCAGGTCCGGCCGGCGTTCGGCGGAAACATCATCGCAACCATCGTCAACTACGATCAGTGGCCCCAGATGGCGACCGTCCGCGAGGGCGTGATGCCGCTCAAGCCGCCCAGCAACGACCGCACGGGCAAGGTCATCGACGAGAAGGTCGAGATCGACGACACGCAGATGGCGCTCAAGCTCATTCAGCGCCACATCCAGCCGCGCAAGGTCAACCTGAAGGGCGCGCGTGTGATCGTCGCCGGCGGCGGAGGCATCGGCAGCAAGGACAACTTCAAGCTCATCTACGACCTGGCCGGCGCCATCGGCGGCGCCGTCGGCGCTAGCCGCGCGGCGGTCGATAGCGGGCTGATCGACAAAGAGCATCAAGTCGGCCAGACCGGCACGACGGTCCGCCCGGCCCTGTACATCGCCGTGGGCATCAGCGGCGCGGTCCAACACCGCGCCGGCATGGAGGAATCGGCCAAGATCATCGCCATCAACACGGATCCCGAAGCGCCCATCTTCGGTGTCGCGCATTACGGCATCGTCGGCGACTACAAACAAGTCATCCCGATGATGATCAAGGCCATCAAGGAAAAGACGCGTTAGCGAGAGTCGAAGGTGACCGATCAGTAGTCGAGGGTTGCTCTTCCCGCGCAGGAGCGTGGGACGGAGGGATTCGCGGGGAGCCGCTTGCGGCTTCGCAACCAACCGTTTGCGGTTCAGCACAAGTTTCCGAGGAATTTCCTGTGGCCAATTTCTTTCTCGATAACGACGACATTCTGTTCCTGTTCAAGCACATCGATCTGGCCGAGTTGGCTCGGGTTCAGGAGGACGGCTTTGTCCACTCCAACGGCGATCCGGCCGGCTACGGTCCCCGCGATGCGGCCGACGCCGTGGACAACTACCGCCGCACGCTGGAGATCATCGGCGAGGTGGCGGCCGAAGTGGTCGCGCCCAACGCCGAGCAGGTGGACCATGACGGGAACACCCACAACGACGACGGCACGGTCACGCTGCATCCGTTGGTCCAAGAGAATCTGAAGCGGCTCACGCAGGCCGACATGATGGGGTTCACGCTGCCGCGTCGTTACGGCGGGCTGAACTGCCCCTGCCTGATCTACACCATGGCCACCGAGATGATCAGCCGGGCCGACACGTCGCTGATGAACATGTTCGGTCTGCAAGGCATTGCCGAGACGATCAACGCTTTTGCCGACGACGAGATCAAGGACGAGGTGCTCCCGAAGTTCGCTCGCGGCGAAGTGACCGGCGCGATGGTCCTCACCGAGCCCGACGCCGGAAGCGATCTACAGGCCGTTCGTCTTCGCGCGTTCCAGGACGAGCAGGGCAACTGGTACCTGAATGGCGTTAAGCGATTCATCACGAACGGTTGCGGCGAGATTCTTCTGGTGCTTGCACGCAGCGAACCGGACATCGCCGACGGTCGCGGCCTGAGCCTGTTCCTTGCCGAACGATCCGAGCGCGTCAAGGTACGCCACTTGGAGAGCAAGCTGGGGATTCACGGCTCGCCGACTTGCGAGTTGGTTTTTGACAACACGCCGTGCCGTTTGATCGGCGAACGCCAGCGCGGGCTGATCACCTACGTCATGGCGCTGATGAACGGCGCCCGCGTGGGCATTGCCGCCCAATCGCTTGGCGTGGCCGAGGCCGCATTCCGCTTGGCCCGCACCTATGCCCGAAGCCGCCAGCAGTTCGGCGGTCCCATCGAGCGTCTGCCGGCGGTTGCCGAGCTGGTCACCGACATGAAGATCGAAATCGAGGCTGGTCGAGCCCTTTGTTACGAGACGGCCCGGGTGTGCGACCTCGAGAACAACAACCTCCGCGTTCTCGAACTGGGTCCCAAGCTGGACAAGGAGGAGGAAAAACGCCGCAAGCAGCTCTCCCGTTCGCTCAAGCGCATGAACGGCATGCTGACCCCCATGAGCAAGTACTATTGCTCGGAGATGTGCAACCGCGTGACGTACAACGCCATTCAGGTGCTCGGCGGCTCGGGCTACATCAAGGACTACGCCGCGGAACGCTACGCGCGCGACGCCCGCATCACGACGATCTACGAAGGGACGAGCCAGTTGCAGGTGGTGGCCGCCGTGCGCGGCGTCGCCTCCGGCTCGCTGGACGCTTGGTCCGAGGAACACGAGAAGCGGAACTATGGCGATCCTTTGCTCGACGGACTGAAGCAGAAACTGGTCGAGGCGCGAGAGCAGATCAACGAGATTGTGAAGTTCGTCAAGTCGAAGGGGCCTTCGCATCTCGACTTGGCCGGGCGTCGGCTCGTGGATTCGGCGATCATTGTCATCGTGGGTCACCTGCTGCTGGGGCAAGGCGCCGACGACGAACGGAAGAAACGCGTGGCACGCCGGTACATCGAGCGCGAGCTTGCCGTGTTGCGGATGAACTGCGAATGGATCCATGCCGGAGACACCTCGTCGCTGGACGAGTACGCCCTGCTGGCCGGTCCGGTGCCGTCGGTCGCCTAAAATCCGCGCAACCTGTTGCGGATGGAAATGACGCGTTTTTCGCGGCGAGGCGACGCCCCGTCAGGGGTATTGGCGACCCTGAAAACTATGCTAGACTACAAATGGCTGGCCAGCCGTGGAAGAAGGGCCGGCACACCGGGTTTTGACCGTGGGCTCGTTGGGAAACATGGGCAGCGGTAACCAGGGTCGGCGTGCCGCCTCTCCTTCCGATACAACCTGATTGAGAAGCCCGCCTCTCGTGTGCGGGCTTCTTCTATTTTGGGCTCTCGCGCGAGGCGGAACGGTGCGACGGCCTGCTGGTGGCCCCCACCCCGGGCAGCTATAATGGCGGCATGGAGCAGCCCACCGCCATCTGGAATCACTGTCTGGATTGCGCCGCCCTCAGCGATGTCGGCCTGCGCCGGGCGAACAACCAGGACTCGCACGCCATCGTGTTGGCCGGCGATCAAACGGACTTCGAGCGTCGCGGCCACTTCTTCATCGTCTGCGACGGCATGGGCGCCCACGCCGCTGGTGAACTGGCCAGCAAGATGGCCACGGACATCGTCTCGCTGGCCTATCGCAAGCTGCTGGAGCAATCGCCCGCCGAGGCGTTGCTCTCGGCCCTGCTCGACGCCAACCGCCAGATCCACATTCGCGGTCAGGCGAGCCCCGATTTTCGCGGCATGGGCACCACGGCCACGACGCTCCTTCTGTTGCCGGCCGGCGCCATGGTGGCTCACGTCGGCGACAGCCGCGCCTACCGCCTTCGCGGCAACCGCATCGAGCAACTGACGTTCGACCACAGCCTCGTCTGGGAGATGAAGGCCTCGGGCCAATTCGCCGACGAGGTTCCCAGCTACGTCTCCAAGAACATCATCACCAGGTCGCTCGGGCCGAGCCCGACAGTGCAAGTTGATCTCGAAGGACCATTTCCCGTCGAGGCAGGCGACACGTTCCTCGTCTGTTGCGACGGTCTCTCGAACACGGTCAAGGACGAGGAAATTGGGATGATCCTCGGCTGCCTCACGCCAGAGCAGGCAGTTCGGGCACTGGTGGACCTGGCCTGTTTGCGCGGCGGTCCGGACAACATCACGGCCGTCGTGGCTCGGGTGCTAGGCCCGCAGCTGGCTCAAAAGTCGTCGCCCGCCGACACCGAGCGGGCCGTGTCTTACGTCCGGCCGATCCATCCCTTGGTTTGGACGATGCTTGGCGTCTCGTCGCTGGCGACCGTCGGACTTGCGGCCCTCGGCGACCACTGGGCCGCCATGGCCTGTCTTGTCGCAACCGTTGCCGCGGCCGGTGTCGCCCTGTGGCAGCGTTACGGTGGCCAGCACCGCCCGCCTGTCGACGACCGGCGGTTCGGCCGGGGACCGTACGTGAATGTCGATGCGACGCCCACACCCGAGTTGCTTGCCCGGCTGGCCGAGATCCTCCGTCAGCTTCGCGATGCGGCGCTGAGTGAAAACTGGCAGATCGACTGGACCGGTTTCGACGCGCTGCCAGCCCAAGCTGCAGAAGCGATGCGAACGGGCGATTTCTCGAAGACCACCCGAAGCCACCTTCTGGCCATCAGCTCGGTGATGGGCCAATTGCGCCAGCAGAAGACGCCGAGCGGCGGCGACAGCGGCGTTTTCAGGGTCTGAGCCGGCGACACACTATCCGGCCAGGGCCAAACGACGCGCCCAATCTGCCGGTGCGGACCGGCAGTCGTCGGCCCACGACCAAGAGCGATGCCGGCTGGCTATTCGATCTTCGGCAGCGGCCGCACCGCCGGATTCCTAGGCGGCGGCATCGGTGCGTCAGGCGGGTTGGACGGCTCGTACGTGATGCCCGGCATGGTCGGCCTGCCCGTGGATTCGCCAGACGTTGGAGGCAGACGTTGCGGCAACGCCTGAGACGCTGCCGATGAATCTCGGCCGCCGTAGTTGGGCGTTCGTTGCAGCGACGGGTCTTCCGTGACCCGGACGCCAGCGGCCATCGGGTGCTGCGGCAGTCTGGCCTGAGTGGTGGTCCGATGCAAATACTCGATCCACCGCTGAGCCTGCGTCATGTTCGGATCGGCGCGCAGGGCCAGCTCGAAATGCTGCAGCGCATCCTGCGTTCGCCCTTTCTTGTTTAGCAGGTAGCCCATGTTGTAATAGGCCACCGGCTCTCGATGCACGCCGCAGAGATATTCAAACGCCTCGCGGGCACGCCCTTGATCGACCAACACCATGGCGATGTTGTTGCGATACCGGGGATTTTTTGGATCGAGCCGAACGGCCCGCCCCAACGATGCGATTGCCTCATCAGGTTTGCCGTGGCGCGCATAAAACAGGCCCATGTTGTTGTAGACCGGCGCCTGCATCGGATGGAGGCTGGCCGCTTCCCGGTACAGCCGCAACGCATCGTCGGGCCGATCGGTCAGGTCCATCAACTGTGCGTAGGCCAACAGGGCCGGCAGATAGCCGGGGGACATCTTCAACGCCCCCTGGAATTGCTCTTCCGCATCGGCCGGCCGATTCGAGTCCATGTAGAGCCGCCCGACCGCCACGTTCAGCTCCGGCCCCGGCTTGCCTCGATGCTTGAGCGAGACCGGGTCGTCCTTGGGATCGACCGCTGGCGTGGATGTGGACTTCGGCTTGACCATGTTGCCAAGCTTGTCGACGCCCTGCTTGAAGCCCGACGAGATCGAACTGGTCCACGACTGATCGCCGGACTGTGACGGTTGCTCTCCCGACACGGCCCGGGGCGCAAGAAGTCCCTCGGCTGCTCCGAAGAAGAGCAATCCGATCAGCGCTGGCTTCCAGAGTGTCGGCAAATGCCTCGCCACACACACCTCCCGAACGATCGCAAACGCCGACTGCCGGTCCGCGGGCAGACGGCCTCATTCCATTGATCGACCCGGGTGTTCTCAGCGCTCCAACCGAAGTTGTCAGTTATGGCGAATTTGGCGGGCATGGCGATTGTGCTGGCGCCAACCGCCGGCCAGACAGGATAATTAGCTAAGATGGGCTACTCTGCCTGGTGCATTGGCTAATCACAGTAGCCAGGGCGATTGCGGCCGTCTCGATGCGGAGGATGCGTGGCCCCAGATCGATCGCCCGCCATCCGGACGCGATGGCCAATTGCACTTCCTCGTCGGTGAAGCCGCCTTCCGGTCCGACGGCCGCAAGAACGTCGGCTCCGGACTGGATCGAAGCGGCCGTGGGGTTGCCGCCAGCCCCCGGATGAGCCAACAACCGGCACGGCTGCCCGAGCGTCTCGGCCACGAGTTCCTCCCACGCCCGCGGCGGGTCGATGGCCATGAGCCGATTGCGGCCGCACTGCTTCGAGGCCTCGATGACGGCGCGTCCCAGGCGGGCGCGCGCTTGCTGGCCGGCATCGGCCACCGCCCGCGAGGTCCGCAGCGGCACAATCCGCGTGATGCCCAGCTCGACCGCCTTTTCGACGAGCCATTTCTGCCGTTCGCCCTTGGGCAGCGCCACGGCGAGGGTCAACGCAAAAGGCAGCTCCCGATCGACGCGTTGCCGCGAGACGATGGCGAGGCGGATGTCCGCGCGACCGACGCGATCGACCACGGCTGAAAACTCGTCGCCGCTGCCGTCGAAAAGGGTCACCTGGTCGCCAGGTGTCGCCCGCATCACGTGGACAAGGTGATGCGCCTCGGTCCCGGCCAGCGTAACATGGTCGGTCGTTACAGGATCATCGACAAAGTAACGGTCGCCCATCGTTGGCAGGATCTCTGGCGTGCAAGCGGCAGGTCGCTGCCGCGTGTGGCGAATCGGCAAAGCGCCAGTAGGCCCGGTAGGGGTCGAACCTACGACCAAGGGATTATGAGTCCCCTGCTCTAACCACTGAGCTACGGGCCCGAAGACAGTTTATTTCACGTGAGTATTGGCGATTTTGCCGGCTTCTGGGATGCCTCCATGTGTCGCGCGGCCCCTCCCGCAAGTCCACAGACCACGTTGCGGGTGCGGCACTGCAGGAGGTACAGCGACAGGGAGGGCAATCATCCCGGCAAAGCCCAAGGCTACCATACCCGAGAAGCCGCGCCCAGGCTTTCTGCTCCCCTCCTGCACACGCTCGGATCCTGGGAGGAGATGGGGTCGTGGCATTGGGCGCCGCGTGGGTCGGAAGCCCCTTGATGTTCCGATGAATTCGTGATATGTTGAATTCGCTTCTGCTCCGCTTTCTACGTACTAAAGCTGATCTTGACGAGCGACCCCCAGACTTGGCGGGTCGCCCTTTTTTGCGCCGAGGTGAATGATGTCCGACCGAATTCCCATGACCCGCGCCGGATACGACAAGCTCAAGGCCGACCTGGACCATCTCAATACGGTCGAGCTGCCCAAGATTCTCGAACGTCTGGCCACCGCTCGGGCCGAGGGCGACCTGAGCGAAAACGCCGAGTACCACGGCGCCAGGGAAAGCCAGGGCATGATGATGGCCCGAATCAACCTGCTCCGCGACAAACTCTCGCGGGCCATCTTGCTTGATCCGTCGCAGATGCCCAAGGACGAGGTCGCTTTCGGCGCGACGGTCCGCGTCAAGGACCTCGGCTTCGACGACGAGGAAGAGTTCACGCTCGTCGGCGCTGGCGAGGAAGACTACGACACGGGCAAGATCCTCATCACCAGCCCGTTGGCCCAAGGCTTGGTCGGAAAGAAGGTGGGCGAGCGCGTCGAGATTCCCGTTCCGCAGGGGATGCTCAAATTCGAGATTCTCGAAATCCGCTGCGACAACTGACAGCACCCAACCTCCGTTCGCCCATGGAACGCGGCCGGGTGCTCGGACATCGCCTGAGCCCCGGGATAGGGCGGCACGTATCCCCGCAGTCGGCCAGAACTTCGACTCGATCTCTTCCTGGACGCTGCCGAGCGTGGGCCGCCGCGGCGCCGCCAATGCGCTGGGCAGGCAACGGTTAAAGGTGCGGATCGAGCCCGGGTCGTGGACTATTTCGTGGTAAGCTGTGGAGAGGGCGCAAAACGGTCGGGGATCAGCGTCCCACCCTTGAAACGGCGTGGATCTAACGATTGTGTTGATCTTGCGGGGCTCGTCTTCGGCGGCAACGTCCAGGCCAAGGATCGGACAGGCACGGTCCTCACCCAAACAAGTACCGGAATACCCAATCTAATCGCGGTTCGACTATGTCAATCGTTGTGCAGAAGTTCGGCGGTTCGAGCATCGCGGACAGCCAGAAAATTCTCGCGGCAGCCCGCAAGGCCATTGTGGCTCGGCAACAGGGTCATCAGGTGGTCATGGTCCTGAGCGCCATGGGTCGTCACACGGATCAGCTCATCGAAATGGCCCGCGAAATCACCAAGGAACCGCCCGCGCGAGAGATGGACATGCTCCTGGCCACCGGCGAACAGGTGAGCGTGGCCTTGATGGCAATGGCCCTCCACTCGCTGGGTCATCGCGCGATCAGTCTAACAGGCCCGCAAATCGGCATCATTACCGACAGCATTCACACAAAAGCCCGCATCCGCTCGATTTCGACCGAACGGATTCGCAAGGCGTTGGACGCGGGCGCCATCGTCATCGCGGCCGGTTTTCAAGGAATGGACGATGCCAAGAATATCACGACGCTCGGCCGAGGCGGCAGCGACACCACGGCTGTCGCGTTGGCAGCCGTCCTAGGCGCGGACAGTTGCGAGATTTATACCGACGTGGATGGCGTCTATTCGGCCGACCCGCGAATCGTGGCCGACGCCCGCGTGCTGCCGCAAATCAGTTATGACGAAATGCTGGAGCTCGCCATGGCGGGCGCTGGCGTCATGCACAATCGGTCCATCGAATTCGCCAAAAAGTTCGATGTGCCGGTCCACGTGCGGAGCAGTTTCAACGACCAGCCGGGTACGATCATCGTGCGCGAGCCGGAGCTGCCGGACCAAGCGGTGTGCGGGGCGGCGATGACCGACGACGAAGCCAGGATCACCGTGTACGGCGTCCCCGACCATCCTGGTGCGGCGTGGAGCGTCTTTTCAAAGGTGGCCCTGCTGGGCATCGCGTTGGACATGATCGTCCAGAACGAGGCGGCCGACGGTCGCACGGACATTTCCTTCACCGTGGCCCACGACGATCTGCCCGCCACGCTTCGCGCCGTCGAGCAAGCGGTCAAGGAGGTTGGCGCCGAGGGATATGACCACGATCAAGACGCCGCGAAAATTTCGGTCGTCGGACTTGGCATGGCAACCCGACCGGGCGTCGCCGGGACGATGTTCCGCGCCCTGGCGGAAAAGGGGATCAACATCCAGATGATCTCGACGAGCCTGATCAAGATTTCGGCGATTGTCGCTCAGGAATTCGCCGAAGAGGCACTCTACGCGGTTCACGAAGCGTTTGGGCTGAAGTCGCTCCCGGCGGACGTAGAAGAGCGCCGGCAATCCGCACCGGCGCCGATCCAGCCGGACACGGCCAAGCTCGTCGCGCGGCTGCGACGCATGGACAACCTGGTTATCGAAGGCATCGAGCTGGACGAGTCCCAGGCGCGCCTGACGTTCCTGGACCTTCCAGACGTGCCGGGGCTGGCCGCCCAGACGTTCGATGAGCTGGCCGAGGCGGGCATCGTCGTCGACATGATCGTGCAAAGCATCGGGCGCGGAAATCGGGCAAGCATTTCGTTGACCGTGCCCAAGGACAACCTGCGCCACGCAATCAAGGTGGCCACCGAATTGGCCCAGGGGTTGGAATGCGGCCCGCCCAGCCACAGCCCGGCCGTCGCAAAACTCTCGGTGTTCGGCGTCGGCATGCGAAGCCACACGGGCGTCGCTTCCCGCATGTTCCAATCGCTTGCGAACGCCGGCATTAACGTCGAGATGATCAACACCAGCGAGGTCTGCGTGAATGTCGTCGTCAATGGCGAACACGGCCCAAAGGCGTTGAAGCTCCTCAAAGCCGAGTTCGCCAACGAAACGATCTGAGAGCTTTGGCTTCCAATCCGTTTCGGACTGCTCAGTCATTTCGCGTGAGAGAAGTCATCGTGCCACCGCAATCGCGAAACCGCTGGACGCCCTGGATTGTTTGCGGCCTCCTGGCGTTGGCCATCGCACTGGTCTTCGGGCAGACGGTCCGCTACGACTTCATCAACCTCGACGATGATGTCTGCATCACTGGCAACCCGCAAATTACCGGTGGGCTAAGCTGGCAAGCCGTCGGCTGGGCCTTCACCCATCGCTATTTCGGCAATTGGGACCCCATGACGTGGATCTCCCACATGGCCGACTGGCAACTCTATGGCCCAAACGCCGGCGGCCACCATCTGACCAACGTCCTGCTGCACGCGGCGACCGCCGTCCTATTGTTCGTCCTCCTGCGTCAGATGACCGGTGCCGTTTGGTCAAGCGCGCTGGCCGCCGCGCTGTTCGCTCTCCATCCGCTTCGGGTCGAATCCGTGGCCTGGGTGACCGAACGGAAAGACGTGCTCAGCGGACTGTTCTGCATGTTGACGCTGCTGGCCTATTGGGACTATGTCCGGCGTCCGTTCTCGATGGTCCGCTACTTGACGGTCCTTGTGCTTTTCGCGCTCGGCCTGATGGCCAAGCCGATGCTGGTGACGCTGCCTTGCGTGCTACTGCTGCTGGACGTGTGGCCGCTCGGTCGCATGAAACCGCAATGGCGCGTCGTTCTGCGGCTGACCGTCGAAAAGGTTCCCCTGTTGGCCTTGGTGGCCGGCTGCTGCGCGATCACCGTCTGGGCCGAAGGCGTGAGGCTCCACGAATATCTTCCCGTGCGGTGGCAACTTGGCAACGCACTGCTGTCGTACGTCGCCTATCTGCGTCAGTGCTTCTATCCGATCGACCTGTCACCGCTTGGCCTTCGGCGCGGGCTGGAAATCTCGAACTGGGCGATTGCCGGCGCCGGGCTCGTTCTCGCCAGTGTCACGGCCGTCGCGGCGGCGCTGGCCAAACGCCGCCCCTACCTCCTGGTCGGATGGCTTTGGTATCTGGGAATGCTCTTCCCGGTGATCGGCTTGGTGCCGTTCGGAACTCAGGCGCCGGCCGATCGATTTACCTACCTGCCGCAGATCGGACTTTGGATTGCCCTGGTTTGGGCCATTGCCGACCTGTGCCGCGCGTGGCCCCGCCTGCGCGTCGCGGTCGCACCAGGAGCCATGTGCCTCGTCGCCATGCTGATGGTTCTTTCGTGGCGGCAAACTGCCTACTGGCGCGACAGCGTCACGCTTTGGAGCCGCACCGTGGCCTGCACGCCCGCGAACCATCGGGCACACAACATTCTCGGCAACGCCCTGGTCGAGCGAGCCGTCGCGGAGCAGGCGGTCGATCTGCATGAAATGGACAGGGCGATCGCCGAGTATCGCGAAGCCATTCGGATCAAGCCCGGCTATGCCGAGGCGTATTACGGTCTTGGCGCGGCGTTGGCGACGGCCGGGCGGCCGGGCGAGGCGGCCGCGGAATTTCGCAGGGCCATCGCCCTGCAATCCAACTATGCCATTGCCGAAAACGACCTCGGCAATCTGTTGGCCCAAGCCGGCCAACTCGACGAAGCGATGACACATTGCCGCAAAGCGGTTGAGATCGAGCCGGCCTTTGCGAAAGCCCACTTCAACCTGGGCGAAATCCTTCAGTTGCAAAACCGACTTCACGAGGCGGTCACGGCTTACGAGGTGGCCGCCCGACTCCGGCCCAATTCGCTCGAATACCGATGCCGGCTCGGAGAAGCTCTTTCGGGCCTCGGTCGCCAAGCGGCGGCAGAGGCCGAGTATCGCGAGGCCCTTGAGCTGGCCACGCGACAGGGCGAACACGCGTTGGCCGATCTCTTGCGCCAACGCATTGCGAAGTGCCAGTCCGCGGTGACCCGGCCAAAGCAGTAGCAAGCCGCCGGTTTTTCGCAAGCTCACCTGCCGGAAACCGCCAGGCACCCCGCCCGCAGCGGCCGCCACGCGCGTTAATCTCATCGCCAACCGCCCAGTCTATCCCTTCGCGTTATCAGCGACAACTTCGCACAGACTTACCGCCAAGTTTGGCCGATGAAAGAAAAGCGGTATTCCAGTGCGCTGGCGTTTGCTTCGCTCCAAAACGAGACAACGCCGAGGGGTCCCCTGACTTTGGGCGGTGAGCCATGGCAGTCGAGCGAAATACGTTTTTGCCACTCTGTTTGGGAATTGTTCTCTGCGCCGGCCTGCAGAATGTCTGGGCAACCAGCACGGAAGTGGTGCCTGAAGCCTCGGCGAAGAAAATCCTTGCGGTCGTTGCGCCCAACGGCCTGGAAAAGGTGCCCGTCGTCTCGGGCATCGCGCTCGACCCGACCGGAAAACGCTTGGCCGCCGTTGGCGACGACCACCTGGTGCGGATTTTGGACACGCAGACTGGCGCAATCGTGCAACGGCTCAAGTCGCACTCCGATTGGGTCAAGGTCTCGGCGTTTCGCCCCGATGGCCAGGTTCTGGCAACGGCCGGCGCCGACGGGCGGATTCGCCTGTGGGACGTAACGACGTCGAATCGGCCTCGCGAATTGCCCGAGCGTCTGTCCGTCATTTACACGCTCACCTACAGCCCCGACGGACGCCTGCTGGCGGCCGCCGGTTTCGGCGAAAAAGTCTGGGTGTTCGACGGCCAGCAGGGGGCCTTGATGCACGAACTGACCGCCCCCGGCAATGACATTCGCGCGGTCGCCTTCACGCCCGACGGAAAGCGGATCGCCGCCGCCGGTCGATCGGGCATCGTCCGAATCTGGGACAGCGGCAGCGGGCATCCGTTGGCCGACATTCGGGCGTCGTCGCGGCGCATCTGCGCCCTGGCCTATTCGCCCGACGGAAAACTCTTGGCCGTGGCCGGTCAGCAGCGGAGTGTGCGGCTGTTCGACGGCGTGTCGGGCAGCCCGGTTGTCGATCTGGCGCCGCGCCCCGGCACGGTGATGGCTCTCTGCTTCTGCGGCACGGGAATGCTGGCCTCGGCCGGCAGCGACAACACGATCCACCTGTGGAATCTGACCACGGGACAAGAGGTGCAACGCCTGATCGGCCACACCGGCTCGATCACGACGCTCACCCTGGATTCTCGCTCACAAACTTTGATTTCCGGCGGTTACGACACGACGGTTCGCTCGTGGAACGTAACCGTTCCTGTCGGGGCAAGAGTGACTCGACGATAAGGGCATGATATTGGGGGGGGAAGGCCTTTGGCCTGCATCGGCGCGGACATGACGCCCGCACCGAGAAACGAAAGACAGGGAGGTTGACGTGGGCCTTTTTAGACTATTTCATCGCGGTCATCCAACGATCCAGCGGCGATATTTGCGGAAGTGCAACACTTCTCGCATGCGCATTTGCCGTTTCGAGCAGATCGAGGCGCGACAGATGCTGTCCGCCACCGTCGCGCCACTGCACGTTGCCGCGACCTATTTCGAGGACTCCAACAACTTCGACGAACCAAACGTCCTCCAGGGCACGAACACGGCGGTGGCCGACCTCTTTGAAGTCAGCTTCACCGGCGGTGCCGACGGCACCGAGCTGACTGAGATTCGCATCGACACCAATAACACGTTTTTCAACACGGCATCCGGTGGCGGCGGCTCCTACAGCTCGTTCCCGTTGACGATTCTCAGCCACGAAGGCTTCGACGTCGTTTCAAGCTCCGTGTCGAACGGCGGCACCGAACTGGTGTTCACCCTGAGCGGCTTCACCGCCGGCGAAAAGCTCGTCTTCAGCATCGATGTGGACGAGAACGGAAACTTGCAGGCCAACGCCGTCGCCGAGGGCGCCGAGTTTGAAGGCGCCACACTTACCGCGAGCTTTACCGCACCGCACATGGAGGACCTGACGACCGACGCCCTGATCTTCTATGACTATTACGACCTGACCGGCACGGGCTTGGAAAACGTGCTGCCCAACGACGACTACGACAACACGGCCGCCGACGCTTATGTGCCCGAAGTCTGCTCGACGGGACCGGTCTACACGGCGGGCGTCAGCGGCTCGACCGAGCAAACCGCCCTGCCAATCACACTGTCCGGCACGGTTTTCGAGGATCTGGACGCCGACAACCATCAGGACGCCGACGACCTCGGCATCGGCGGCGTCGAGCTGACGCTCTATGAACTGGGTGACGATGGCAGTTACGTCAGCACAGGCAACACCACCACGACCGACGACGACGGCAACTATACGTTCGAGGGCCTGACGCCTGGCACGTACCGCGTCGTCGAGACCCAGCCGGACGAGTACCTGAGCGTCGGCGACACACCTGGCACGGTTGACGGCGAAACGCGAGGCGTCGTCACCACCGTCGATATTCTCAGCGACATCGAGTTGCTCGGAGGCGACGACAGCGTTCACAATGACTTTGCCGAAACGCTGCCGGCCAGCATCAGCGGATTTGTCTACGTGGACGCCAACAACAATGGCGTCTTTGATGACGGCGAGACGCCCCTGGGCGGCGCGACGCTGACGCTCCTGGACGCCGACGGCAATTCCACCGGCAACACCACCACGACCGACGAGTCGGGCTACTATCTTTTCGACAATCTAACACCCGGCGTCTACGGAGTTGCCGAAGTTACGCCGGACGGCTATCAGGACGGGCTCGATGCTGCGGGCACGGCCGGCGGCACGGCCCACAACCCGGGCGACCTGATCGACGGCGTCACGCTGATTAGCTCGCAGCACGGCAAGAACTATGATTTCGGCGAACTCCTGCCGGCCAGCATCAGCGGACACGTTTACGTCGACGTGAACGGCAACGAATCGCTCGATTCGAGCGACACTCGGCTCGCGAACGTCACCGTCTATCTGCTCAACAGCGATGGGGATCGAATCGATTCAACCACGACCGATGAGAACGGCGAGTACTCCTTTACCGGCCTGACGCCAGGCGTTTACAGCGTCGAGGAGGTGCAACCCTCCGGCTATCTCGAGGGCGGCAATGCGGTGGGCACCGCCGGTGGCTCGCTGGACGGCTATGACCGGATCCTCTCGGCCCAACTGGATGCGGGGGTTCAGGGCGAGGACTATGACTTCTACGAAATCATCCCCGCCAAGATCTCAGGCTACGTGTTCCAAGATGGCAGCGCCATCGTACTGAAGGAAAGCGATCCGGACCCCGACATCGCTTCGCTTCGGGATGGAAAGCTCACGTCGGACGACACCCGGCTGTCCGGCATCACGTTGACGTTGTGCGACGCAACGGGATATCCATTGACGGACTCCAACGGCAACGAGATCACGACCACCACCGACGCCAACGGCTACTACGAGTTCACCGGGCTTCGACCGGGCGAGTATTCCATTGTCGAATCGCAACCTGAAAACTACGTCCCCGGCATTGACACGGCCGGCAGCAACGGCGGTCTGGTCGTCAACCGTTACGCCACCGTCGATGAAAGCATCCTGAGCACGCTGGCCGTCAGCAGCTCAGGCAGCGCGATCGTTCACATCACGATTGCGTCCGGGGACACGGCCGTGCAGTACAACTTCAGCGAGGTGCTGATCCAGCGGACTCCGGACGACCCAAGCGGCCCCACGCCGCCGACGTACCCAACGCCGTATTCACCAGCTCCGAGCCCGAGCCCCTACGCGGCGTCGCCGCTGATCATGACAGCGAGCTACGTCGTTCCTATCAGCATCTCGCAACCAAGCATCGCTGGCGGCGGAGGCCCCGCGGAATACACCTGGCACCTGAGCGTGATCGACGCCGGCCAACCGCGGAGCGAAGCCTCTGGCGCCCTGCTCACGGAATCGGCGGCAAACCTCTATTTTGATCCCGTCTCGTGGACGGGCGCCGAAATGGATCAATGCGTGTGGACGTTAGCCGACGAAAACGGCGTGACCATCAAAACGCTCCACTTCGGCATGGTCGACGCGTCTCCGGTCGCCGGCGATTGGGACGGCAGCGGCGTGACGAAAATCGGCGTCTTTCTCGACGGTCTGTGGTTCCTCGACCTCAACGGCAACGGCGTCTGGGACGAGAAGGACCTCTGGATCAAGCTCGGCAAGAAGGGCGACCAGGCCGTCACCGGCGATTGGAACGGCGACCAAAAAACCGACATCGGCATCTATGGCCCCGCGTGGGTCGGCGACTCGAAGGCCGCCACGGCCGACCCCGGCCTGCCCGACGCCATGAACCCGCCGCCCTACAAGCGGCCGAAGAACGTTCCGCCAGACCCGGCCGACGCGGCCGTCGGTTGGCGCACCATGAAGAAGGGCACCAGCGGCCGGATGCGTTCCGACCTGATCGACCACGTCTTCCAGTACGGCCAAAAGGGCGACATCGCCGTCACCGGCGACTGGAACGGCGACGGCATCTACTCGATCGGCATCTTCCGCAATGGCACCTGGTATCTCGATATCGACGGCGATGGCCGCTGGGGCGACGCCGATGTGATGGTCGAGTACGGCCAGCAGGGAGACATCCCGATCGTCGGCGACTGGACCGGCGACGGCATCTCCAAGATTGGCGTCTATCGCCACGGCACGTTCCACCTGGACACGAACAACAACCGCAAGATCGACGCCTCGGACAAGGTGTTCGCGCTCGGCGGCGCAGGCGACAAACCGATCGTCGGCGACTGGACCGGCAATGGCGTCGACAAAGTCGGCGTCTGCCACGGCGCAGCACACACCGAAACCCCGTTGCAGGCCTCGCGAAGATAACGGGCAGGCCGCGCTGGATTGCCCAGCGGGCGACGGCGGCCATGCCAACCGCGAAGACCTGCTAGAATTGGGGCCAACATGCCCGGCGCTCGCCGCCGTGCTGGCCCGTTGGCTTTCTTCTGCGATCGGCCCGTCAGAGCATCAGCAGCGCCACGCCGGCGACGGCCACCACCGCGCCGGCGACCGCCCGAAAGCTGATCCGCTCGTGATACACGGCGATGCTCAACGGCAGAATCAAGACGGGCATCGTCGCCGTAATGGTCGTCACAACTCCGGCAGACGAGTACCTCAGACCGACCATCATCAGCAGGGAGCCGCCGAACGAGCCGAGAACCGAGCCAATGCCCAACGCCGTGCGTGCGGGCGGGTCACGGAGAACGAGAAACAGAACCCGCCAACGACGCCAAGCAGTGGTCAGAACCACGTAGCCCGGCAACGCGGCCAGAGCGCGGATCAGCGTGGCGCCGGCCACGTTGTGGTAGTCGAGCATCACCTCGCGCGAGACAACCATCCCGATGGCGCTGGTCGCCGTTGCAAACAGCGCCAGCGCGACGCCGCACCGGTGGGCCTTGAGAAGCGACATCCCCGGTATCGGCGGCTCTTCGTCGTGGTTGGGCCGTTCAAGGACCACCCAGGCAACGCCGGCCAACGTGATGGCCATGGCAACCCAGCTTCGCAGCGAAAGCGCGTCGCCGATCACGAACGAGGCGAGGGCCGCAATCGGCGGCGTCAACGAAAAAATCAGCAGCACGCGGCGCGGCCCGATCAGCAGCATGGCCTTGAACAGACACACGTCGCAGAGAAAGAAGCCGAGAAAACCGGAAATGCCAAGCAGGAGCCACGCTCGCCCGTCGGCGTCGGCTGGCAACCACCGACCGGCGGCCAACGGCGTGCAGGCTACCAGCAAGACGCACGCAATCACGATGCGGAGGAAACTGACGGGCAGGGCGCCGATCCGTTTCCCAGCGGACGTGAAGAAAATCGAGGAAACAGTCCAAAGGATGGCCGTCGCGAGCGACGCCAGTTCGCCGAGGTGCGTGGAAAGCATTATCTAACGATTTATCGCAGTCAGTTTTCAGAGATGCCGCCGGCGAGCGAAGCGTCGGGTGGTGCGGCAATGTCGTGTCTCGCCGAGGGGCAGGCTCCGCTCACCCGTGGCAGGCCCAGAATTGCTGGCCCTTAGTGCTTGAAGTGCCGGCGGCCGGTGAGGATCATCGGAATGCCGTGCTCGTTGCAGGCGGACACCACGGCCGGATCGTTTTTCGAGCCACCGGGTTGGATGATCGCTTGGACGCCCGCGGCGACCGCCTTCTCGATCGAGTCGGGGAACGGAAAGAAGGCGTCGGAGGCCATCACCGAGCCGAACGACCGGTCGCCCGCCTTGCGAATGGCGATTTCGACCGAATCGACGCGACTCATTTGGCCGGCGCCCGCGCCGAGCAACATGCCATCCTTGCAGAGAACAATGGCGTTCGACTTCACGTGACGCACGATGTCCCACGCGAAGCGAAGGTCGGCCAGAAGCTCCTTGGCGGGCTGGACAGTGGTGGCCGCGTGCCAAGAATCCTCTGGATCGGGCAGCACGTCGGCCTCTTGCACCAACATGCCGCCGTCGAGACAGCGGAAGGCCCAGTGCGGCCGCGAACGCTCGACATCGCCGACCTCGACGAGCCGCACGTTGTTCTTCCACTTCGGCTTGGTCGTCAGAAGCGTCATGGCGTCATCGTGAAAATGCGGCGCGACGATGGCCTCGACGAACAGCCCCGGCTTGCAGAGCACTTCGGCCACGGCGGCGTCCACCGTGCGATTCAATGCCAAGACGGAGCCGAACGCGCTCAGCGGGTCGCCATCCATGGCCCGCCGCAAGGCCGCGTCCAGCGTGTCGGCCACAGCCGCCCCGCACGGGTTGTTGTGCTTGACGACGGCTGCGGCAGGCTCGGAGAACTGGCGAACGATGGCCAGCGCGCTGTCCAGATCGAGCAGGTTGTTGTACGAAAGCTCTTTGCCGTTCAGTTGCCGTCCGGTGACCACGCTGGCCCCGCAGTCGTTCCGCAGGGCGTAGAGCGCCGCCTGCTGATGCGGGTTTTCGCCATAGCGAAGCGACGTCCTTCGCGCGAGGCCCAAGGTAATCGTCGGCGGGAAGCGGCACTCCGCCCCCGCGTGCAGGAAATAGTCGGCAATTGCCCGGTCGTACTTGGCCGTGTGGTCAAAGGCCTCGGCCGCCAGGCGGCGACGCAGCTCGGGCATCGTGCAACCGTGTGCCGTGATCTGGTCAAGAATCTCCGAGTACTGCACGGAGCTGGTGGCAATGGTCGTGAACGCATGGTTCTTGGCCGCCGCCCGGACCATCGTCGGGCCGCCGATGTCGATCTGCTCGATTGCCTCATCCATGCTGACGCCGCCGCGTGCGACGGTCGTCTCAAACGGATAGAGATTCACGACGACCAACTCGAATGTCAAAATGCCGTGTTTGGCCAGGGCGTCCATGTCCTCCGGATTGTCGTGACGGCAAAGAATTCCGCCGTGAACCTTCGGATGAAGCGTCTTCAGCCGGCCGTCCATCATTTCTGGAAAACCGGTGTACTCGGCCACGTCGCGGACGGGAATGCCCTCGCTTTCGAGCTGTTTGCGGGTGCCGCCTGTGCTGTAAAGCTCGATGCCGGCGGCGGCCAGCCCCCGGGCGAAGCCGGCAAGTCCCATCTTGTCGCTGACACTGAGCAACGCACGCTGGATCCGCGGCGACTCCATGACTGCTTCTCTCCGAAAAATCCGTCGAGGACGGCCTCCACCGGTTGACACAAACCGACGGACGGCCGGCAGTAAGGTGTACGGCTTTCAACCAGTCGAGTCAAGGACCCCTCGAACTGGTCGGGCACGGATGAGGCCAAACGCTCATGGCCTGTGGTCGGACGATCCTGCCCGCGGACCAACGCGTCGCCATGTTCGACACGCCGCAGAATGCACCGTCCGCCAGTCACCCGCACGGGTGGAACGGCTTTGTCAACCACGGCGTTTTGGGTTGTCCACACGCTGCCACAAACGGGACGCTAGCCGCGAAAGCCGCAGACCTTTTGCAACCCGTTTTTCCGCCAGAACGATGACACAACGAAGTCTGCGCGGTGCTTGTTGCCGCGTGGCGCTTCAATTAGAATGGGCCTTCGTCTGACGCAGCCCGCCGAGCGCGGTGCAGGTCGGCGGCGTTTCAAGATTCCATCGCATCGACCCGCCTGAGTTGTACTAGGAGAGCCAACATGATTTCGAGCGGCGACTTGGTCCGTTATCAAACCGAAGCGAAAAAGGTATTCGATCGGGCGCACATCGTCATCACGCCCGAGGAGGCCAAGAAGATTGAAATCGCCGACTTTGGCCTGGGCCAGTTCGAGCAAACGGGGCTCGTCGTGCTCGTGTATGTCAACACCGAGCGTTGCTGCGCCAAGGAGCTCGTATTGCTGCCGAAGCAAACTTGCCCCGAACACCGCCACCCGACGAAGGGCTCGGTGCTGGGCAAGGAAGAGACGTTCCGCTGTCGCTGGGGCAAGGTCTACCTCTATGTTTCTGGAGAGTCGACCAAGAATCCGCACTGCAACCCGCCGGCCGGCCGCGAAAAGACTTACACGGTCTGGCACGAAGTCGTGCTGAACCCGGGCGAACAGTACACGCTGAAGCCCGACACGCTGCACTGGTTCCAGGGCGGCCCCGAGGGCGCGGTGGTCTCGGAGTTCTCGACCCACAGCACGGACGAGGCCGACGTTTTCACCGACGAAGAAATCCAGCGCATCACCAAGATTGCGAAGTAGCGTTCGTTGATCGTCGACGGCGGCCCGATGCGTTTCGTGAAACACACGGTGCGCATCGAGTCGCTCGAACGATCAGAATTGGCGACTGACCACCGGCGGCCCTACGGCTGCCGTCCGACACCTGGCAGAAACACTTTTCAAAACACAGCAGGGAGATCGTTATGAACCGTCGTGCCATGCCGATCCTGGCGGCGTTCCTTTGCATGGGCTTTGTCGATGGCGTAGGCGCCTTCGTCGGCTTGGCGCAGAAGCACTTTCACCTGAGTACCTTTGCCGCGACGTTTATTCCCTTCGTCGGCCTCATTGCATTCGGCTTCCTCTCCGTGCCAGTCGGGCTTCTGCAAGATCGCACGAGCAAAAAGTCGATTCTTTTCATCGGCTTGGTTCTGGCGCTCATCGGTACGGCAATCTCGTGGTCCGGATTGAACAGTTACGGATTGTTCCTTACGACGATTCTCCTGATGGGCATCGGCACGGCTGTGCTTCAGGTGGCCGGCAACCCGATCATGCGCGACGTCTCCGATCCCAAGTTTTATTCCCGCAACCTGAGCATCGGGCAATGCGTCAAGGCGGTCGGCTCGATTTCTGGCTCGCTGATCCCAGCCGCACTGGCTTGGCTGTCCCTCAAGAGCGATTGGCAGACCCTCTTCCCGATCTATACCGTCGCGCTGGCCGTCACGGTGCTCTGGGTCGGCCTGACGAAAATCGAGGAACATCGTGACGCCGGAGGCCAACGGGCAAGCCTCGTGTCATGCCTCGCCTTGCTGGGCAATCCCTACGTTCTGACGATGGTGGCCGCGATTTTTCTGTACGTTGGCGCCGAGGTGTGCGTCAGCTCGAAAGTGCCGCTATACCTGAACAAGCGGTTCGATTTGGACCTGACCAAGTGGGGCACGCTCGGCAACTCATTCTTCTTCATTTGGATTCTGACCGGGCGGTTCCTTGGTTCCGTCATCCTCAATTGGCTGGCGGCGGCCAAGTTCCTGCTCCTGACGGTGTTGGTGACGATTGTCGGCCTCGTGGGACTCCTGCTGACGGGCAGCCTGCCGGTCGGCGTCTTCTGCATTCTGCTGGTCGGGATTGGTTGTGCCAACATTTTCCCGCTGGTTTTCTCCATCGCCGTCAATCACATGCCGCAACGCACCAACGAGATTTCGGGCCTCATGGTCACAGCGATCATCGGCGGCGCAATTCTGCCGCCTGTGATGGGATTCGTAGACGACATGGCGAAGAACGCGAACTTGGCCAACGCCGCCAGCCTTGGCTTTGTCGTGCCGCTCGCCTGCGTCTTGTACTTGTTGGTTGCCGCGGCAGTCGCTCTGAAGACCTCCAAGGAACCCACAGCGGACGCCTGATCCCCAGAAGAACCTCTAACATCCCGATCCGATTTGAACCATGAATTTTGATGTCCGCAGGTTCGTGTCTCGTTGCGTCAAGTCGCTCACGTCGTCATGCGGTCGCCCCCTCTCCCGCCAGCGGGCGAGGGGCGCGACGGTCGGACTGGCCTTGGCCTGTTGGTTGGTCGGTTCAACGGCCTGCCTCGCCCAGGTGTTCATCGGCGGGCAACCGCAGACGACCGTTCGGCCGGCCCCGAAGCCGATCGACTGCGTCAATCCGATGGTCGGCACGTCGGGCCACGGACACACCTACCCTGGCGCGGCCGCGCCGTTTGGCATGGTGCAACTGAGCCCCGATACACGGCTCGACACGTGGGACGGTTGCAGCGGATACCACTACTCAGACAAGTGGATTCTTGGTTTCAGCCATACGCACATCACGGGCACCGGCTGTCCCGATCTGGGCGACATCCGGCTCACGCCCTTGAGCGGCGATATGTATCGACCGCAACACTGGGACGGATATCACCTGCCGTTCTCTCATGCCAACGAAACGGCGAAGGTGGGCTACTACACCGTGACGCTGACAAAGCCCAAGATCACGGTGGAGCTGACGGCGACCGAGCACGCCGGAATGCACCGCTACACCTTCCCGGCCGACAAGCCGGCCCACTTGGTGCTCGATCTGATCCGAAGCATCGGCGCCCCGAACCCCAACTGGACGCCCATCGAAAGCCGCCTGGTCGCCGAGAGCAAAACGACCTTTAGCGGGTTCCGGCACAGCAAGGGTTGGGCGCCGGATAAGACGTTCTATTTCGTCATCGAACTGTCCCAGCCATGTGATGGCTGGACGATCGAGACCGACGGCAAGCAGGCCGCCGATGCCTCGGAAGGGCGCGGCAAGCTGCTTCAGGCCCATTTCGACTTCAAACGGCTCGAAAAGCCGCTCATGGTTCGCGTGGGCATTTCCGGCGTTAGCGTCGAAGCGGCCCGGAAAAACTTGCAGGCCGAGATTCCCGCATGGGACTTCGACGCCACGGTCAAAAAGACGCAGGCCCAATGGTCCGAGCTGCTCGGCAAGTTCCAGATCGAAGCCGCCGATCGGGCCACGCTCGAGACGTTCTATTCGGCCCTGTATCACACGGCCCTGGCGCCCATGATGATGAGCGACGCCGACGGAACCTACCGCGGCATCGACAAGACGGTCCACGAGAAGCCCGGCTTCACCTACTACAGCACGCTCTCGCTCTGGGACACGTTCCGCGCAGAGCACCCGCTTCTGACGATCTATCAACCGCAGCGGGTCAACGACTTCGTGAACACGATGCTGGCCCATTATCGCCAGTACGGCAAACATGCGCTGCCGGTTTGGTCGCTGGCCGGTGACGAGACTTGGTGCATGATCGGCAACCACGCAATTCCCGTCATCGTGGAAGCCTATGCGAAGGGCTTTCGCGGATTCGACGCCGAAGCGGCTTACGCGGCCATGCGCGACACGGTCATGCAAGACCGCGATTTCCTGAAAGACTATCGCAAGCACGGGTACATTCCCACGGCCAAGAATAAGGGCGAAGCGAGGCAATCCGTTTCCAGAACGCTCGAATATGCCTATGACGACTCGTGCGTCGCTCGGATGGCCGCCATGCTTGGCAAGACGGATGACGCGGCCCTCTTCGCAAAGCGCGCGGAAAATTGGCGCAACGTTTTCGACCGGTCCGTCGGCTTTGCACGTGGAAAGTCGGCCGACGGCCGCTGGCGCGACCCGTTCGACCCGCGCGAGTTGGTTTGGGCCGACTATACCGAGGCGAACGGTTGGCAATACACTTGGTTCGTGCCGCAAAACGTGCCCGGCCTCATCGAGGCGATGGGCGGTGATGAAAAGTATCTGGCGAAGCTCGACAGCCTGTTCTCGGCCGACTCCAAAGTGCTGACGGCTTCGCCCGACATCACGGGTCTGATCGGCCAATACGCCCACGGCAACGAACCGTGCCACCACGTCGCTTACCTTTACAACTACGCTGGCATGCCGTCGAAGACGCAAAGCCGCGTGCGAGAAGTCGCCCGCAAGTTCTATGACAACACGGTCGAAGGCTGCTGCGGCAACGATGACTGCGGCCAAATGTCGGCCTGGTACGTCTTCTCGGCGATGGGCTTCTACCCGGTCGATCCGGCCTCCGGCATCTATGTCTTGGGCAGCCCGACCGTCGCCAAGGCCACGATCAACCTGGATCCGAAATACCACAAGGGGAAGACGTTCACGGTGATTGCGGAGAACAATTCGCCGCAGAACGTCTACATTCAGTCGGCGACGCTGAACGGCCAGCCGCTCACGCGCAGCTGGCTGACGCACGCCGAGCTGACGGCCGGCGGCACCTTGGTCCTCAAAATGGGTTCGGAACCGAACCTGACCTGGGCCAGCCGCCGTGAAGACCGCCCACCGGTCGCCGCCAAGTAAGGGGGCAGCGTCCGCCGCGCCATCCTCGAAAGTTTTACGCGAAAACGCTTGGGTGAACTCCCTCGCACCTTGGCGTTCGTTGCGCTGGTTGTTTGCCTCTCGCCTCGAGCGCGCCGTCGCGCATCATCACCCCCGTAGGAATTGCCCGCCATGGTTGCTGATCAATTGCAGCGCTCGTCCTTTCCAGTTGCGTTTTTTGCCATGATCGCCATCGGGACGACCGCGCGAGCGGCCGACTTGCCCTATTCGCCCCTGCTGGAGCCGAACGCCCAGGTGATTTCGGTCCTCGAAGGGCCGGCGCCGGCCGTTCAAGGAAGTGGCGCCACCAAGCAGTCGTTGGACCTCTCGTCGCTGAAATGGACGGTGGCCGGCTTCGTGCCGAACCTCTGGCAGCTCACATGGCGGAATGAGGGCGCGTGGAAGCTGTCGGAAGCCGACGTGCCGCCCGTGCCCATGCAAGTGCCCGGCTCGGTGCAAGCTGCGCTGCTTGCCGCCAAGGTCATTCCCGATTGGAACCTGCCGCTTCAGTCGCGCGAGTCCGAGTGGGTCGAAAATCGCCACTGGATTTGCCATGCCGAGATCCCCGACGCTTGGATTAAACCGAAGGCCGAGTTCCGACTGGAGTGTCTCGGCCTGGATTACGCCGGCTGGATCATCGTCAACAACAAGGAGATCGGTCGCTTTCGCGGCACACACCTTCCCTACGGCCTCGACCTGACGAAGGTCCTGAAGCCGAAGGGGAACACCATCGATATCGTGTTCGATTTGTCGCCTCGGTGGCTTGGGCAGTTCGGACTGACTTCGAAGATGACCGAGTGGAAGGCCCGCTACAACTACACGTGGGATTGGGTGCCACGACTCGTCCAGATCGGCATCTGGGACGATATCCGCTTGGTGGCAACCACCGGGCCGCACATCGAGGCCCTTCAGTGCGCCACAGACGCCGACCCCAAGTCGAGCAAGGGCTGGCTGGAAACGACAATCGCCATCGGCGGCAGTCGCGAGGGAAGCGTACGGCTGACCCTGGAGAAGGATGGCCAGGTCGTGCGGACCGCCGACATCCCCGCCGAAAGACTGGGCCAAAAAATCGTCTGGGAAGACCTGCCGATCGAACTGTGGTGGCCAAATCTCGAAGGCGCCCAGCCGCTGTACACAGTAAGCTGCCGCTTGCTGAATGCGCAAGGCCATGAGGTGGACGCAGCCCAGCGCCGCGTCGGTTTCAAGCACGTCGCATGGCAGAAGTGCGAGGGCGCTCCGAAGGCCGACCCGTGGATTTGCGTCGTCAACGGGCGTCCGACGTTTCTGCAAGGCGTCAATTTCACACCGATTCGAGCGATGTTTGCCGATGTCCCCCGTGCCGAATACGAGAAGCGGCTCAAAGCCTATCGCGATCTCGGTTGCAACATCTTGCGGGTCAACGGTTGCGGCTTCCTCGAAAAAGAGTGCTTCTACGATTTGTGCGACGAGCTGGGCTTGATGGTCTGGCAGGACTTCCCGCTGTCCTCTTCCGGCGTGGACAACTGGGCCCCCGAGGACGAGGCAAGCATCAAGGAGCTTTCCGTGATTGCCAAATCGTATATCCAGCGACGACGTCACCATGCCAGCCTGATGATCTGGTGCGGCGGAAACGAGTTGCAGGGCGATCTGAACGGCCGGAAATGCGATTCGGGCAAGCCGTGCGGTCTGGACCACCCGCTGTTGGCCCAGTTCGGCAAGATCACCAAGGAACTCGACCCACAGCGGCACTATCTCGTGACCACACCGTCGGGACCGCGCTCGTGGTGGACGCCCGACGACCACGGCAAGGGCGTCTGCTGGGACGTCCACGGCCCCTACAACCGGGAGGCGGACAAGTATTGGAAGCTGGACGACGCTTTGTTCCGCACCGAGGTTGGTTGCCCTGGCGCAGCGCCGATCGAGCAGATCGAAAAGTACGCCGGCAAGTTCAAGCCACTGCCGGCCACCGTCGAGAATCCCTACTGGAATCATCCGACGTGCTGGTGGGTGGATTGGCAGCTTTTGGTGAACGAGCACGGCCGCGCGCCCAAGGACCTTGCCGAGTATGTCGCGTGGAGTCAGCGGCGGCAGGCCGAGGCGCTCTGCCAGGGCGTCAAGGCGTGCAAGGACCGCTTCCCACGTTGCGGCGGCGTGCTGCTGTGGTGCGGCCACGACACGTTCCCGATCCCGATCAACACCTCGATCCTCGATTACGAAGGCAAGCCGAAGCCGGCCGCAACGGCCCTGTCGCGCATTTGGCGCGAGCCGCCACCGCACGCGAAGGATGCAGCCAAGTAGCCCCGCGTCGGCGAATCGACGCGTCTCGCACCTTCGCCCCTAGGCCGGGGAGACCGCTAACGCGTCTTCACACGCGACTGGCTCGAACGATCCAAGGCTCTCGGGACACTCGACGGCGTTTCGGAAGGCCTCGAACCTGGTGAGGAACGCATTGACGATCGCCGGATCGAAGTGGGAGCCGGACTCGCGGATAATGATGTCGCGGGCGACCTCCGGATCGTAAGGCGACTTATAGACACGACGCGAGGTCAGGGCGTCGTAAACGTCGGCCAATGCAACGATTCGGGCGGCCAGCGGAATGTCCTGGCCGCTCAGGCCCGCACAGTAGCCGTTGCCGTCGAACTTTTCGTGATGGTATCGCGCAATCTGGGCCGCCATGTCCATGAACGTGCCTGGACCAACCTGGTCCCTCGCCATTTCGAGAGTCTGGGCCCCGACGATCACGTGCTGCTTCATCTTCGAGAACTCGTCGGGCGTCAGCCGTTCCGGCTTCTGGAGGATGCTGTCCGGCACGGCCACTTTTCCAATGTCGTGAAGCGGACTGGAGCGGTACAGGTCCTGGAGAAACTGCTTGTCGATTTGTTCCGCGTAGAGACCGCCGTTGCCAAGCTCTTCGGCGATCGTCTGGGCGTAATACCGGATCCGGTGCAGATGTTCGCCGGTCTCCGGATCGCGTGAATCGGCCACTCGGGCCAACGCGAACACGGCCATATCCTGCGTCGCGGTCAATTGGCGCGTGCGCTGAGACACGGTCTCCTCCAGCTCTCTGGCGCAGATTTCCAACTGATCCCTGGCAATCATGACCTGCCGTTGGGCATCCCAAAGGCGAAACTGCACCCGCACCCTCGACATGAGGTCGTCGCGTTCAAAGGGCGTGACGAGATAGTCATCGGCGCGGGCTTGGCAGGCTCGGACCCGATCGCCCGTGGCTTCTCGCTCCGAAACGAGTATCAACTGCACTGTGTCGCCCGCGGCGCCGCACTTGATCTGCCGGCAAAGGTCGTAGCCATCGACGCCATGCATCATGGCGCTGAGCACCAAGAGTTGCGGCTTGAACGCGGCCATCTTGGCCCGACACTCGTCCGCGCTGGCGGCGGCCTCCACTTCGTATTCCTTGCCCAGGTGCTGTCGCAGCAGATCGACACTGGCCTGGTTGTCGTCGACGATGAGTACGCGTCCGCGGTGCGTCATGGCCTACCCCTTGTGGTGCTTGACTTACGACCCTGGACTGTCAACCTCTCAACTAGGATAGAACAAGAATGCTGCGATGAGCGTTGCCGCGAGGATGCGGGGCGATGCCGGTTGTATCGAGAATGCCGAGGATGTCGCTGCGGCAACGGTTGACACTCGGCCCCTTTGCGGCTAGAAAAACGAGGATCAGCCTCACGATATCCTCAGGAGCCAAGCATGAAAACCGTGGCCGCGTCCGTCTGCTCGATTTTTTTCGCTGGTGTGTTGACGAACGTTGCCGTTGCGGACGGCCTTGTCCGGCTCGACCTGGACGGCACCGATTGGCAGGTGTCTCGCCAAGGCAAATCCGAAACGATTCCGGCCACCGTGCCGGGCTACATTCATACGGACCTGATGAAGGCCAAGAAGATCCCGGACCCCTTCTTCCGGGATAACGAAACGGCCGTCCAATGGGTCGGCGAGGCGAACTGGATCTACCGCCGGTCGTTCAACGTGACGCCCGAACTGCTTGCCAAGAAGCACATCCTGCTTCGCTGCGAGGGCCTCGACACGTTGGCCACCGTCAAGCTCAACGGCCAGGAGATCGGCCGCACCGACAACATGTTCCGAACCTACGAGTTCGATGTCAAGCCGCTGCTCAAAGCCGAAGACAACGCCATCGAGGTCCTGTTCGAGTCGGTCGTCCCCTTCGTGCAAAAAAAGGACAAGCAGCGGCACATTCCCACCTGGGCCTATCCGGGCGCTGGGCATGTGCGAAAAACACCTTGCGCCTTCGGCTGGGACTGGGGGCCGACGCTCATCAGTTGCGGCATTTGGAAGCAAATCGGACTAGTCGCCTTCGACCGCTCGCGGCTCGACGACGTGCTGATCCTTCAGCACCATTCGTCAGGCAAGGTCGCCCTCCAGATCCAAGCATCCGCCGCTCCGGCCATCGATGCGACACTGAAGGCAACCGTCTCGTTTGAATCCCGCGAGATCGCTGCCGTCAATGCGCCTTCCAAGAATGGCCTAGCCAAGATCGATATCCCGATTCCCGATCCGAAGCTCTGGTGGCCAGCCGGAATGGGCGCGCAGCCCCTCTATATGGTTCAAGTCGATCTGGTGGACCACACCGGAGCCGTGCTGGACTCCACAACAAAACGGATTGGGCTCCGCACGCTCCATGTCACGCAGCAGACGAAGGACGCGCCCATGCAAATGGTCGTCAACGGAGTGCCGTTCTTCGCCAAGGGCGCCAACTGGATCCCCTCGGACAGCTTCGCAACGCGCATCACCAAGGAAAAGCTGCGGCGTTACGTTGAGGATGCTGTGGACAGCAACATGAACGTGATCCGCTTCTGGGGCGGCGGGTTCTATGAGGAGGACGCCCTGTACGATGCGTGCGACGAGCTGGGCATTTGCGTCTGGCAGGATTTCAAGTTCGCATGCAGCACGTACCCTTCGTTCGACGATGCCTTCCTCGACAATGTGAAGCTCGAAGCCCGCGACAACCTGAAACGGCTTCGTCATCATCCGTGCATCGCCGTCTGGTGCGGCAACAACGAGATCATGTACATGCGCAACAAGGACAAATGGACCGACACCCAGATGAGCGAGGCGGACTACAACAAGCTCTTCCGCGACGCGCTGGGCAGCCAAGTCCGACAGTGGGCGCCGCAATCGGATTACGTGACCGGTTCGCCCGACTGCGGCGACGTGCATTTTTGGGACGTCTGGCATGGCGGCAAGCCGTTCGAGGTCTATCACACGATTCACGGCTTCGTCAGCGAGTTCGGCTTCCAGTCGTTCCCCGTGCCGAAAACGATCGCCGCATTCACCGACCCGACGGATCGGACCGTGGCGAATTCGCCCATGATCAACTACCATGAGCGCGGCAAGCGTATGTATCTGGGCTTCAAGGACGACGGCTCCGAGTGCACCAGCAGGATCATCACCACCATCGCCAACTATTTCCGCAAACCGAAGGACGCGGAAAGCACTTGGTGGCTGAGCCAGATCGTTCAGGGCTACGGGATCAAGTGCGGGGCCGAAGGCTGGCGGCGCGAGATGCCCCGATCGACCGGCTGCGTCTATTGGCAGCTCAACGACATCTGGCCCGCCGTGTCGTGGTCTTCCATCGATTATTTCGGCCGCTGGAAGGCCCTGCAGTTCATGGCCAAGAAGTTCTACGCGCCGGTGCTCGTGTCCGGCATCGAAGACGCCAAGAAGGGGACCGTCGAGGTCTACGTGACCAGCGATCGGCTGGAGGATTGCCGGGGTACCCTGGTCTGGACCGTGACGGACCCGTCAGGCAAGAAGCTGACCGATGGCCGTTTGAGTCTTGACATCCCAGCTCGCAAGAGCGCCCGGGTGCATTCGCTCGAAAAACTGCCGAAGGATGCCTTGGTTTGGCTCAGGCTGGACATCGACGGCCAAACGGTCTCGGACAACTTGGTGACGCTCGTCTATCCGAAAGAGCTGAACCTGGTGGATCCGAAACTTTCGGCCGAAGTGACGGAGAAGGACGGGGCATTCCTCGTCACGCTCCGGTCGGAACACCCGGCCCTCTGGACATGGATCGACCTCGACGGGACGGACGCCCGATTCTCGCAGAACTTCATCCACCTGTCGCAAGAGTCGCCAGGACAGATCGAGGTTCGCCCGGCGAAGCCGCTCGACAAAGCGACGTTCGAGAAATCGCTGCGGATCAGAAGCCTTTACGACACCTACGTCCATTGATTAGCGACCCGGCGGCTCAATGAGCCGTCAACAGCCCGAGAGCCCCCGGCCGGTTCGATGGCCGGCCGGACCGAGATTTGACCATTCGCCTGCCCCTAACTCGCCCCCCCTTGCTGGCGTCCCGGGGCGTGTTATCATAGAACCGTGGTGACTTGGGTGTTGGGTCGTAGTGCGACGGAACACCAGGTCACCAGCCCATTCGGCCTGCCGTCGAAACGTCGCGGCGCAATGCGTTGGATGGCAGCGACTTGCGGGAGTAACTCAGTGGTAGAGTGCTAGCTTCCCAAGCTGGTCGTCGCGGGTTCGATCCCCGTCTCCCGCTCAGCGAAAGCCTTTCGTGGCCATCGGTTGCGAAAGGCTTTCTTTATTGAGTTCTCCGTAAGCCCCCGATTCAAAGCCTTTGGAGCGCGCGCCGAAAGGGAAGCCGCACCGGGCCGGGCAAGAACGACCATTCTTGGAGCCCGAACGCCTTGACCAACAACCAGCCTGCCGTTCGGCGTCTCCGTCTCTGGTTCGCCAGTGGGTTTGGTAGAATTGAGGGCAAGACGACTTTGCCAATCTTGAACTGGAAAGGAGCGTTCCCGTGCAGCTCGTCACCGTGAAAATCGACAAGCCCGAGGACACCAACTTCATCCTCGGCCAGACCCACTTCATCAAGTCCGTCGAGGACCTCCACGAAGCCCTGGTTGGCACCGTGCCGGGAATCAAGTTTGGCGTGGCCTTCTGCGAAGCGTCGGGCAAGTGCCTGGTGCGGTGGTCGGGCACCGATCCCGCCATGATCACGCTGGCGCAGAAGAACGCGAAGGCAATCGCCGCCGGCCACACTTTCATCATCTTCCTGGGCGAAGGCTTCTACCCATTGAACGTGCTGAACACGATCAAGCTCGTGCCGGAGGTCTGTCGCATCTTCTGCGCCACGGCCAATCCGACCGAAGTTGTTCTCGCCGAGACAGAACAGGGCCGAGGTGTCCTGGGCGTGGTCGATGGCTTCCAGCCCAAGGGCATCGAAGACGACCAGGAAATCAAATGGCGAAAGGACTTGCTGCGGAAAATCGGCTATAAGGCGTGACGAAGCGAGGTTCCGATGGGAAAGAACTTCCCCAGGACAGGAAAAAAGGCCCGTCCCAAAACGGCCGTCAAAGGCAAGCGGTTTCTTTGCGCCAAGTGCCGCAGACGAAGTCCGACCCCCGTCAAGACGCCCGCTCCGTGGTACTGCCCAGCGTGCCAACGAGTGATTGAGGAGACTCGCGACACGACACCGTAAGGCGAAATCGCTCCGCAAACTGCGGACCGGCCGCGTCAGTTCAGCAACCGTGGGCGTTCTCGGAACAGCTTCAAGATCAACTCGCCAAACAGCGTGTTGGCCCAGGCGAACCAGGGACGCGTGAACTTCGCGGGATCGTCTTTGTCGAACGCTTCGTGCATGAAGCCCGTGCCTGCGTTGCTCTTTTGCAGGAGGACGAGGCACGCTCGGATCTCGTCGTCATCGTCGCTGGTCAAGGCGCGCATCGTGATCCCGAGCGGCCAGATCATGTTTTGCCCCACATGCGGGCCGCCGGTCCCTTCGCCTGCCGTGCCTCTCGAAAAATAGGGGTTCGATTCCGAGAGGACCAAACGCCGCGTGGATTGATAAATGGGATCGTTCCTCTCGACCGCTCCGAGATAGGGCAGCGAAAGAAGACTTGGTGCATTGGCGTCGTCGATGCAATAGTGGTTGCCAAATCCATCGACTTCAAACGCGTAGACCCTTCCGGCTTGCGGATGGTTCACGACGGCGTATTCTCGCAACGCCTTGGCGACTTCGCTGGCCAACGTCCGACACTGCAACGCCATGTCGGCGTCTCGGTGGATGCTCTCCAGCATCTCGGCCGCTTGCCGTAGCGAGACCACGGCGAAGCAATTCGACGGAACCAAAAACGGAAACACCGTCGCGTCGTCGCTGGGACGAAACATCGAGTAGATCAATCCCACGGGCCGACAAGGCCGGCCATAGCCATGGCCGGCCAGCGTGTCCGTCGCCGAGCAGCCACATCGCAGAAACCGGTAGGGCCCCGGACCGCTCTTGCGCTGCTGCTCGCGGAAAGTTTGCAGCACCAGTGACATCGCCTTGCGCCACGACTCGTCAAACGGAGACCGATCGCCCGTCGCCTTCCAATAGCCATGCGCCAGTCGAATCGGATAGCAAAGCGAGTCGACTTCCCATTTGCGTTCGTGAACGCCAGGCTTCATCTCGGTCTGGTCGCCGCGCCAAGGGCCCTGCTTCGACCCATCCTTGTAAAAGGCATTGGCGTACGGATCTTCGAGAATGTTTCGGGTCTGCCGGCGGATCGTGCCCTCGACCAGAAGCCGCAACGGCTCATCGTGCTTGGCCAAGGAAACGTACGGCCACACCTGGGCCGTGCTGTCGCGCTGCCACATGGCGTCGATGTCGCCCGTAATGATGTACGTGTCGGGCTTGCCACCGGTCATCGCGTAATCGACCGTCGTATCGAGCGTGTTCGGAAAGCAATTTTCGAACAGCCAAGCGAGCTCCTTGTTTCCAATCGACGACTTGACCTCCGCGATCGTCCGTTCGACGGCCTCGCTGTGGAACTTTCGCTTGGCTCGCGGCGTGCGAACGACGGGGAACGACGCTTCGGCCGCCCAGCCGGCCGTGTTCAGCACGGCGGTCGAAGCGACCAAGGAAGCGCCGCGAAGGAAATCTCGACGGTTCATAGGGATGGCTCCGCCCGACAAATGCGTTGCACAATACGCTCGCCCAAGGGGCCACGCGTGTTTTGACAACCTAGCTCGCCCGTTCACGAAGCGCTGGCGCGGTTGCGGCCGCGCGAGTGAAGTGCGGCGAGGGGATGACGTGCGGACGATGCAAGCCCAACGGACCGGTCGGCCCGTCTAGCGTGGCATCCCAGCAATGGCCGTTGATGCGGGCGAGAATCTGCTCGGCCACAGCCAAGGCGTCGCGGCCCGCCTCGCCGGTCACGCGTGGCTGGCGCGCCCCGCGAATGGACTCGATGAAATCGTCCTGCTCGAGCGCCAGGGCGTCGACGGCGTCAAATGTGCGGGTTTCCTTGGGCAAATGCTCCTCGGCAAAATGCTGCCGAAAATAGTCCACCTGGGCCGGCAACAACGCGGCCACATCGAACGCCCGCCGACGCAAGGTCTCGCTGGGACGCACCAGCGTCGTGGTTCGTGCCGCGAAATCGACCGCCGCGAACCCATCGGCCGACCACACCTGCATCCGGCGAATCTGCTCGTAGCTGACGCGCGACGCCGAAAGCGATGCCACGCAGCCAGACTCGAACTCGATCCGGGCGTTGGCCACGTCCTCGTGACCGCCGAGCACCGAGAAGCCCAGCGCTTCCACTTTTCGCACAGGACTGCGGACCATCGACAAGACCAGGTCGATGTCGTGGATCATCACATCCAGCACGACGCCGACATCGGTCGAACGGAACGTGAAACCGCTGGTGCGAGTGGCCTCGATGTACTTTGGCGCCCGCAGCGCATCGGCGGCGGCATGAAAGGCTGGATTGAATCGCTCAACATGGCCGACTTGCAGCGTCGCGCCGTGACGCTTCGCAATGGCAACCAACTCGTCGGCCTCGGACTGCGTCGAGCAGAGCGGCTTTTCCACCAGCAGGTGGACGCCCGCATCGAGGAGCCGGCGGGCAATGTGATGGTGCAACGTCGTCGGCGCGGCGATCACGGCCGCGTCAAGCTGGCCCAGCAGGTCAGCGCAGTCGGCTCGTGCTGCCGTGTGGCATTCGGCCGCCACGCGCTCGCGATTGGCCGCCAGCGGATCGACGATGGCCAGGAGTTCAACATCCTTACGGGCAGCCAGTTTCTGGGCATGAAACCCGCCCAGACGTCCGGCGCCGACGACGGCAATGCGAAGGTTTTTCATTGGCGGTAAGAACTGAGAAGTCCGATGTCAAAAGCCAGGGTGTCCCGTCTTCAAGTTCCCGGAGAATTGTGCCGTTCTCGTCGCTTGGCCGAGCTGACGCTGAGCGCTCCCCCTACGAAGGCACAGGCGGCCTGCTGGCTAAGCCAATCGCCGTCCGCCTGCTTAAGCTGCCCGGCGACGCTCGCGGCCACGGCCGTGCTGGCCCTCGTGCTGGCCCTGAACGAAACTCAGCAGGTGGTTGACCTGCGGGACCAGTTGACCGTTGGCGCGAAGGATTTCCCAGGCGTTTTCGAGGCCGACCTTCGAGCGGTACAGCAACTTGTGGGCTTCAGCCAGGGCCTGGATGACCTGCGGCGAGAAGTTGTTTCGCTTGAGACCAACGGCGTTGATGCAACGCGGACGAGCCGGATAGCCCTCGACCAGCATGAACGGCGGCACGTCGTGACGCACGGCGCTGACACCGGCGATGAAACTGTAGGCGCCGATCGTCGCAAAATGGTGAATGGCCACGGCGCCGGAAAGCGAGGCGTGGTCGTGGACGTGGACGTGGCCGGCCAAGAGCGTGCCGTTGGCGATCGTGATGTGGCAGCCCAACTGGCAATCATGCGCGACGTGGCTGCAAGCCATCAGGAAGTTGTGGTCGCCGATGCGCGTGTAACCGTCCTCTTTCTCCGAAGCCCGATTGATCGTAACGCCTTCGCGGATGATGTTGTGATCGCCGATGACAACCTTCGTGTCGCTGCCACGGTAGCTGATGTCTTGCGGATCGCCGCCGATCACGACATTCGGATAAATATGATTTTCACAGCCGATGGTGACGTTGCCCATCAGCGTGACGTTGTTCTCCAGTCGGGTGCCGCGACCGATCCGTGCCTTTGGGCCGATCACGCAGAACGGACCGATTTCCACCTCATCGTCGATTTCCGCCCTCGGATCAATGACGCTGTTCTGGGCAAAAAAATGGGACATGTTGGCGACTCCTTCACGTGGGGTGTGGTGCGCGAAACGCGCTGTGGTTTGGAGACTATGCGCAACGCTTCAACGAATCTGCTGCTTTTTGCTGGTTGACAATCGCACGGACGAGCTCGCCGTTGAGTCGATGACCGCTGCGAAACGCGACGAAGCGACCGATCAGGTCGCAGCCGGCCAGGGCCAGATCGCCGACCATGTCAACGATCTTGTGGCGAACGCACTCGTCCGGAAAACGAAGCTGGTTCTGGATTGGGCCACGAGGCCCAAAGACCAGCAAATCGCGGAACGTGGCCCGATGGCCTAGCCCAGAGGCCTTCAACTGCTCGGCCTCGGATTCGAGCAGGAACGTTCGACTTGGCGCCAAGTTCCGATGGAAATGCCGCGGCGAAAACGAGATTTCGAGCGACTGCCGACCAATGGCGCTGCTTGCGCCGTAATCCAACTCGTATCGAACCACGCGCTTGCCCGATACGCACGGCCCCGCCTCGATCCAACTATTGCCATCGCCGAGGCGAATGACGTTGCGAACGACATATTGCCGCCGAGGGGCCGACTGCTCGCTGACGCCAACGGTCTGCATCGCCTCGACGAACGGCAAGCACGAGCCGTCGCAGCCAGGCATTTCCGGCTGATCGACCCAGATCTCGCAATTGTCGATCTGAAGGCCGCAGAGCGCGGCCATCAGGTGCTCGACCATTTCGACGCTGGCGTCGCCCGAGCGAAGCACTGTGCGTCGAGGCGTCTCGACACGATTGGCAATCGTCGCCAGGATTCGTGGGCAGTCAGGCAGGTCGCGGCGAACGAAGACCACGCCCGTATCGACCGCGGCCGGCCGACACTCGACCCGCACGTTCCGCCCACTCCAGTACCCAACCCCCTCAATGGCAACAGGGGCGGCTATCGTCCGTTGATTTCGTGTCGCTTCCATTCCGAAGGCGCCAGTCGTCCGTGACCCGTGGAAAAGAGATCGCTCAGTTGTCGCCAGTCGGCGCGGCGTCCTGCCGCGTCGCCCTCGCTATCGCTGTTGGTTGCCGTAGGGCATTGCCGGCCGTGCGGCCGTGCCCGGGTTGTTGGCCGGTGCGTTGCGATTCAACTCGTCAACGATGTTCTGGGTAATATCCAGGCCGCGTTGCCAAACGACCGGCCGATTGATCGAAGCCAACACGCTCTCGGGGTTTTCTGGATTGGCCTCGTCGCGATTGAAGCGGATGACGAGGTCGAAGCCGTATTGCCTGCAGAAAGCGTCCGTTGCCTGGCAGATTTCCTGGTAGACGGCGTAGTAGTTCCTGGCTTCCTGCTGCAGGAAGGCAGCCTTTTGGCGATTGGTGTCGACGGCCAGCCTCGCCTGGAGATCGGCAATCTTCTCTTCGATTTCCTTGTACTGCGGAGTGCCTTTCTGGAACTGCTGCAGCTCTTCGGCCATGTGATTGATCTGCTCGCGTTTGGCTTTGAAGTCGGCCTCGGCTTGCTGAACGTCCCGTTTCAGTTGCTCCATCATCATCTTGAAACGGATGTGGTTCTTAAAGACGAAGGGCACGTCCAGCAAGGCCGTGCGCGTCGGCGGAGGCGACGCCTGGGCGGGCATCGGCTGCCCAACGCCGGGGCCAGCGCCCGGCAGACCCTGCCCAATGCCGGTGGAGTAGTGCATGCCGAGCAACATCGCCGCCGCCAGCACGGCCAAACAAAGGCATTTCTTCACGTCAGCACTCCTTGCTGTTACGTCGGTCTTCCTTGACTGACAGCGGCCGCTTCCTATCGGACGCCTCACCGACTGGGTCAGCGAATGAATCTCCCAAAGAGGCGGTATTCTGCCCGTTCCCGGCGTTTCGGTAAATAGCAGATAATTTTTTGCAGGCCGTTTGCCACAAGGCGTGAAATTGTAAGCGGTTGTGATCGGTGAGACGCGCCACGGCCCCGGCCCAAATCGGCAGCGATCGGGCGGGTTTTTCGCAGGATCGACGGGAATGATGGACTTTATGCCAAGAGGCTCTGCCAAAAGCCTCTTCGCCACGATCCCGAGGGCCCCACCGAAACGGCCGCCAGTCGCACACCTGCAATGGGAGATGGTCGATCGTGCGAAACAGGCAAGGGGGCCTTGGCCGGCGGCCCGGAAGCTGGTATCCTGCTAGAAGTCGTTCAACATGTGCCGGTTGGCCGAAGGCTGCTGAAAGCCTTTGTCGCGCGCCGATACAACAGACGGCGCTAAGACGCACCCCTAGCTCAATTGGATAGAGCATCGGTCTACGGAACCGAAGGTTAGAGGTTCGAGCCCTCTGGGGTGTACTTTGTCATCGATCGCCGCAGGCCTGAACCGCCTGCGGCGTCTTCGTTTCTTGGCCGGCCTCACGGCCTCCGCCACTTTTCGAGCCCCCAAAATGCCCGCAGCGTTTTGCCGCCTCTTCCAGGCCCGATGTGTGGCATGAGCGGTAAGTTGCAGGACGCCAGGGCCATGACCGCAGTGAACCGTGATCGCCCAGCGGAATAGATTCGATCCGCTGCGGGACCGTCGACTCCCGGCTCTTCGGGCAACTTCAGATGTCCGAAGTATCCCGGGCCAAGGTGATTGGCCGCCCCCGGGAATACTTCGCAAGCGACGCCGAGAGGCTGAAAACGTTTGGAACGCAGCTTCCCGCGTCCGACAGCGGCTGCCGAACACCCAAGAAACGAACAGGTCTGCCCGAGAGTTGCTCTCGGGCAGACCTGCGAAATTGACTGGATTCAGTCAGGCGTTAGTTGCGGACCAAGCTACGGGAGGCCTGGTAGATGCCGCGGCTGGGAACGGCGGCCGAAGGATCAGCCTTCGGGGCGGCCGGCAGCGGAGCGGCTTCCGGGGCCTTGGCCGGGGCCGTGGTCGGAGCAGCCTTCTTGGCCGGGGCGGTGGTGCCTTCGCAGCCGCCGCAAGCGGTCTCGCACACGTTGCCGCAAGAGGCGACGCAGCGACGCTCACCGAACAGCTTCTCGAGCAGCTCAACCACCGGGCGGCGATACAGCTTGTGGCACTTCGGCTGGCGAACCTTTTCGCAGCTCGTGACACAGGCCGGCGCACAGGGCTTTGCACAGGTCGCCGGGCAGCAAGCGCCGCACGGCTTTTCGCAAGCAACCCGACGGCAGCGCTTCACTTTGCAGCACTTCTCACAAGCGCCACAGGCCTTCTCACAAGCAGCTGCCTTCGCAAAGCAGCCTTGCTCTGAGCCACAAGCCTTCGTGGTGCAAGGATCGCACACATAGGCCTTGGCTTCAAACAGGTCGACCATGTTGCCGAACAGGTCGCGCACCGGGGTTGGACGGCACTTTTTCACCTTCTGGCAACCCTCGATGCAGGGTTTTTCGCAGGCCGTCTTGGCGCAGGGCTGTGGGCAGCACTTCGCCGGGTTGGCCTTTTCGCAGCAGGCGACCTTGCAAGTGTTGCAGCCGCCGCAGCCACCGCAGTTCAGCCCAAGCATGCGATCCAAGAGTTCAAAGCCGAACCCCTGGCTGCACAGGGCTGCGCTCACCAGGAGCGCTCCGATCATCATTTTGCTTCTCATTGAGCAACCACTCCTTTACAGTGAACCGTGAATTGAGAACGCTGGGTCGCTATCCACAGTTCATACGGTGTACTGCGCCAGGGCCGTCGAGCCATTCCTTGGCTCGATGCAAAAACCCGATCCGGTTACCTGACGCACCCTCGAGGCGTGCCCTCCGTGGGACACGTGCAATTAGCTAAGGGTCACCTGTGGTATCGGCCGTGCCGCAAAGACGCCTTGAGCCGGCGCAACCTATTTCTATTAAAAGGTTTACTGCTCCCGTTGCGCAAAGATTTCCATCAGCGCAGACGGGTGAAACTTTGCCGGTTCTGCGGCCAAAAAACTGGCAATCGGACGCCGTAGCTTTCGCCCCAGCGGTAAACTTCCGCCAGTTTGACACCGCCAGACCTTGGGCCGATTCACCATACCGGCTCCGGCTTGGGGCGTTTTGGCAAGCCTCGCGGCCCACGTTCCATCGCGGCGTCTCCCGGGAATCGCCTTTTGCCGTCCCATCGCGCCTCCCAACTCGACCGCTTTGCCGCCTTGCGTTCCGCCCAACCCAAAGCCCAAGACGCCGACCGGCGGCTCTCGCACGTGCCATTCACCACCCACGAACCTTGGCAACAGCCCATGCCCGCCGCGCATTCTATAGATATGAGGACAGGTCGACGGAAGCGAAGCCAATGGGGCCAGCGTCTATCGCCGACGAGAAGCATCGCCGGATGTTGGAAGCGGGCAGGCAATAGGAGACTCGGCTGCCGTGGAACTCGCCCGATCGCAGGCCAGGCAACGCGGCCATCGACCAGCAGGCGGCCAACAGGCTCGGCAGCGCGTCAGACGGCTACCCGACCGAAAGTCCTCGACCTGGTACGCAAGGCCAACGTTCCAGCGTCGCGGCGGTAAACAAAACGCCAATCGGAGTTGCACCGCTACAAACCGAGTTGGGCAAACGCGGCCTTGGCATGTTCCAGCAGATCGTGATAGTCGACCGTGTCAAACTCTTCGCCCAGCAGTTCGACATCGTAGTAGCCGTCGTAACCGCCAGCCCGAAGGGCCGCGACGATCTGTCGCAAGGGGACCACGCCCTCGCCCAGCCGGCAACGATTCTGTTCGCCGTTGGGCGGGCGGCGTCCATCGCCAAGTTGCACGATCGCGATCTGCGAGGCCGCGGCGGCAATCTTGCGGGACAGGTCATCCACCTGCTCAGACGGCTCGTCCATCGGCCCCGTGAAACCGAGATGGTAGGTGTCCAGCACCATTTTGACGCGCGGGTGATTGACCGCGGCCAACAGCGAGAGCGTATTGTCCAAGTCGTTCAAGAACGTCCACTCGGCGGCGCATCCGGCATGCATCGGTTCGACGGCGAGCGTCACACCGGCGGCGTCCGCTTGCGGCGTCAACTCGGTCAAGGCCGCCTGAAAGAGCTGGCGGGCGTGGTTGAAGGTGTGGCCGCCGCGCGGACCGCTGTAGAGGACCAGCGTGGGACAGCTCAATTCGGCGGCCACGTGGATGGCCTCGCCAGCGTCCTCAAGGCTCTCTCGATAGGTGCGCCCATCGCTGCCGGTGAAGCCGCCGGCCCAAAACAAGTGGGAGACCTTCAGGCCCGCCCGACGCAGCAGCGCGACGGATGGGGCCAAGCCGAAGTCGGAGAGCTTCTGACGCCAAACGCCGATGGCCGGAATGCCGGCGGCGCCATAGTGCGTGACGTCCTGTTCCAGCGACCAACGGAAGGTGGTTGTTTCACTGATCGACAGTTGCGGCATCGGTGGATCCTCTCACGCGATGGCGGTCGGCAGCCTCGCCACTACTTCAAGTTCCAGGCGGTCAGCCACCGGGTTTCCACCGGACGGAGTCCGAAGTCGTCGCGAAGCCGGCGAACGAAATCGGGCATATGACCGCCGCCGTAGAAGATGGCAATTTTTCGCTTTCCCGCCGCGAGCTGTTTGCGAAGGACCTCGAGAGCGACCTCGTTACGACCACTGATCAGAGTCGATCCGCGAGGCCCCTCAAGGGCCGCCAGAGCGTCATCGCTTTCGAGCAACTGCTCGGCGACGATCCGTTTGAGCGCCAGCGCGCGATTCTCATCCATCAGCGCGGCCAGCAGCTTGAGGCTATCCACGGCGTCGTTTGATTGGCTTTCTCGCGTCAGGGCGTACCCAAGCAACCGAGCAACCATGCCTAGGGCCGTTTCGCCCCGTTTTTTCATCGACTTCCTGAACTCCTCGGGCGACATGTCCGCGTGAACCATATTTTTCGCGGCGTAGTCGATGCCATCAAGTTGGAAGCTCAAGTCGAGAACGTCCTTCACAGCGTTTTGCAGAAATGAGATGGGGTTGTTCTCTGTGGAACGGCCGGGCCGCGGGACCGAAGTCGCTTCCGTGGCGACCAATTCGTAAAGCACGGCGTCATAGCCCTTGAAGTCGCTGTTGAGCTGCTTATAGTAGGCCATGTCCGCAATATGAATGGCGGCCACCAGATCGACCGTCGGCATCCGGCGATTCCCGTTGATCGGCACGCAATGCACGATGGCCGTTTCGAGCGCCGTCGGGCGGCCATTGTCGTCGCGGCTAAGTCGGATCCACGATTGCTTCGCGTCCTTGGCTTCGCCGGCGGGAGGGGCCGCGGCCGCAACGGCGCCCACGACCAGCCACGTCACGAGCGCCACGAATGGCAGCTTGAATGTCCCCATGGTTACGGTCCTTGAAACGCGTGCCCAGTGCCCAAGGGAAGTATAGTCTTCGGCGGACTTGCTGAAAACGGCGAAACCGTCGCTGCAATGAGGCCCGACAAACGGCCTGTTTTTGCAGAGACCCACATGGGCTACTGGCGGCCGGTGTGGACAACCGCAGAACGCTGTCAGCAGCGTCGCTAGCAGGCTGGCAATTTCTAAGAAAGACGTCTTGCGTTTGCCGAAAGATGATGCATACTACCTACACTCTCGCGGGACGTTAGTTCCGTGAGGCGGGCTTCTGCAGGTTCCTGCCCCACCTGCGGAGGCCTTTTTTTTCGCCTCGGCGCAGCTCACCGGCAAATTCGGGCACACGATTCTCGCCGCCGGAACGCGATTCCACACAGCGCGGTCGGGCCAGCGTTGACCAAGCGAAAGACCTCCGGCCACCCAAGCGCTTGGCACCTTTGGGCGACGGGAGGTCTCTTCGCAGCTTTCTTCAAGTGTTACGCCGAGTACGATGCCATCACGGCGTCTACGGCGTTGGTCGTGTTGTCATCCGAGTCGTCGGAGACGGCGGTCTCGTCCCAGAGCCAAGCTGCCTTGGCAGAGCTCGCCACGGCCGCCGACTGCAACGCAGCACTGTGTGCCGCAGCAGCCACGCTGGACGAACCCACCGTGAAGGTGCCGCTGTAGGTCGACGTATTGCCGAGCGTGTCCTTCGCCGTGATGACGTAGGAGTGGCTGCCGGCAGACAGCGTGCCGAAGGACGCCGAGTAGTTGACGCCCGACGTGGCCGTGTACGGACCGTAGACCTTCGAGACACTGGAGCCGTCGACCGTGACGCTCGCGCTGGCCACGCCGTTGGAATCCAGAGCGTTCCAGCTCACGATGCCCCTGGCCGGCGAGACCACGACGCTGCTGATTGTCGGACCGGCGTTCGTGGCGGCGCTGGCCACCGTGAACGTGCCGGTCGAGGTCGACGTATTGCCGAGCGTGTCCTTCGCCGTAATGACGTAGGTATGGCTGCCGGCAGACAGCGTGCCGAACGACGCCGAGTAGTTGACGCCCGACGTGGCCGTGTACGGACCGTAGACCTTCGAAACGCTGGAGCCGTCGACCGTGACGCTCGCGCTGGCCACGCCGTCGGAATCCAGAGCGTTCCAGCTCATCGTGCCCTTGGCCGGCGAGACCACGACGCTGCTGATCGTCGGACCGGCATTCGCGGCTACGACAATCGTGCCGCTGTAGGTCGACGTATTGCCGGCCTTGTCCTTCGCCGTGATGACGTAGGCATGGCTGCCGGCCGACAGCGTGCCAAAGGACGCCGAGTAGTTGACGCCCGACGTGGCCGTGTACGGACCGTAGACCTTCGAGACACTGGAGCCGTCGACCGTGACGGTCGCGCTGGCGACGCCGTCGGAATCCAAGGCGTTCCAGCTCATCGTACCCTTAGTGGTCGAGACGACCACGTCGCTAATCGTTGGACCGGCGTTGGCAGCCACGGTGAATGAGCCCGTGTAGGTGGACACGTGGCCCAACTCGTCATAGGCCGTGATGACGTAGGTGTGCTTGCCGGCCGACAGGGTCCCGAAGGAGGCGGAGAAGTTCACGCCGGAGGACGCCGTATACGGGCCGTAGACCTTGCCGGTGGTCGTCCCGTCGATGACCAACTTCGCTGTGGCCACGCCGTCCGAGTCGACTGCGTTCCAGGTCATCGTGCCGGAACTGGCCACGACAACGACCTTGCTAATCTTGGGACCGCCAGTCGTCACGGTGCTCATGACACGCGAGAGCACGTAGGTGGAGCTGGAAGTCGCCCCGGTGGCACTGACGGAACTGGTCCAAGCAGTTGCAATGATGGTGCCATCGTCGCTGATGGCAACGGCCGGCAGAGCTTGGTCGCCCGCCGTCACGGCATTGACACGGAACTCGCCATAAGCGTCGCCCGTGGCGTCGGTCGCGTCGGCCCCGCTGGCCGTGTACATGCGAGCGTAAATACCGTAGTCCTTCGTGGGATTGGCGATGCTCGAATCGTAGTTATCCTGACCGAAGCTGGACCAAGTGACGACGAAGCTTCCGTCGTCCGCCATGGCGACGTCCGGGTTGACCTGCCAATTCAACGTGGTTTCGTTGACCTGGAACTCGGCGGTGTCGCGAGCGACGCCGGCCGACGTGTAGCGGCGAGCGTAGACGCCGTAACCGCTGCTGTCCTGGCCAAAGCTCGAATAGACGACCACGAAGTCGCCGTCCGAGTCCATGGCCACCGAGGCGTTGATTTGCTTATCGCTGGTGACCGTATCGACCTGGAACTCGCTGCCGGACTTAGTTCCGCTCGAGGCATAGTACTGTCCGAAGACGCCCCAATCGTAGCCGTCCTGGCCAGAGCTTTGCCAGACGATCACGAAGTCGCCGTTGTCGTCCATGGCCACCGACGAGTTCTTTTGCGTGTTCGTCGTCGTGGTATTGACGAGGAACTCATCACTCAGGGCCGTGCCCTGCACGCTGAAGCGTCGGGCATAGACATCGAGGCCCGAGCCGTCGAGCGACTCGGAAGTCCAGGTGACGACAAAGTCGCCATTGGCGTCCATCGCCACGCTCGGCAGAGACTGCGTGCCGGCAGTCGTCTGATTGATCAGGATAGCGCTGCCCACGGCGTCGCCATTCTTGTCGTAAATCTGGGCGTAGATACCTGTGCTGTCGAGACTGCTGTCGCTCGACGTACCGGTCAGATTGCCGGAACCGGACCAGACGATGACGTAGTCGCCGTAGGAGTCCATCGCGACGGCGCAGTTCGTCTGAACACCATTGTCGCTGTAGACGACGTTGCCGCTGGTGTCGATCGTCGTGGTGTGGGCGTTGACGATCGTTTCCGAACCAACCTTCTCGCCATACTGGTCGTACCGCTGGAAGGCAATGTCGCCGCCGTCGCCGTAATGGTCAGTCGTCCAGACAATGACATAATCGCCGGCGGAATTCATAGCGATATCGGTCGTGACATCGGTGCTGTTCGTCGTGCCCGAGCTGGTGGCGATGTCAGAGCTATCAGTGGTTGGATCGCCGATGGTCGTGGTGTTGCCATCGTCCGTTTCCGAGCCGCCCGTGCCGCTCACGGTGAAGTCGAGCACGTAGTCGGTGCCGGGCGTTCCACTGTAGTCTCCGTCGAGCTTGTTGCCGAACAGATCCTTGACGGCGCTGGAAATCGTCAACTCGTAGTAGCCGCTCTCGAGCGCATCGTAGTCCGATGTGCTGATGTCGCTATCGAAGGTGATGACAGCTTCGTACTGATTGGTTTCCGAATTGTAGCTGTATGCGACCTTGGCGATAACACCGCTCAACACGGCGCCATTCTCGGTCAACGTCCAGTTGCTGAGATTCAGAATGCTGTTGGCGCCGCTGGTGCCATTCTTGACACAAATATCCTCGCTGAACACGATGACGAACTGCGTGGGCGAGTTGTCGAGCGTCTGCGAATCGGTGACCAGCGCCAACGACGTGCTGCCGTCATCCGACGTCTCGACGTTGTAGACCTTTGCGATCTGGGCGCCGGCCGTGTCGCTGGTCTGCGCATAGCGTTGATAGAAAATGCCTTGGCCGTCCTCTTGGCCGGTTTGGTCTCCGTTGCCGCTCCAGACGACCACGGCGTCGCCCGTGGCATCCATGGCGACGCTGGCGTAACGCTGATCGCCGTCGACGGTTGTGCTGACGCGGAATTCCGCGCCCAGGGCGCCGTTGTTCGCCGAAACGTCGAGGGTGCCGGCGCTGCCAAGGATCGTGGCGCCGTCGTATTCCAAGATATAGACGCCCGGCGTCGAGAACGAGTCGGTGGTGTACAGGGAATTCTGCCCGGAGCGCACAAAGGCATGCAGGGGCTCCAGAGAACTGGCTGTGGTCGTGTAGGTGGTGTCCGCCGTGTTGGCGTAACGGCGGGCGTAAATATCATACGTGCCGTTTTGGTTGCTTTCCCAGGTGACGATGAAATCACCGTCGGCGTCGATGGCGACATTGGAGTTCTGCTGGGCGCCCGTAGTTGTCTGGTTTACCTGGAAGACATCGCTGGCTTGGTTACCGTTGGAGTCGTAACGGCGAGCATAGATGCTGCTCTCTTCGCTGCCGCTGGCGCCATAGCCGTTGGCCGCGCCGTCTTGGCCATAGCTGGTCCACGTGATGACGAAGTCGCCATCCGAGTCGAGCGCGACCGACGGTTGGCACTGCTTGCCAGATTGATTGTCGCGCGCCAGATAGTAGCCAAGCGACTCTCCATCCTCGTTCGTCACCACGGCGGTGATGTCATCCTTGTTGACCAAGAATTCTCCACCGGTCGTGAACTGGTCTCCCGTCAGACAGCTGCTGATGCTGTCGATCCAGTCGGCGTAGGACGAGATGCGAGTCGAGACGCTGTATTCGCCATAGGTCGAGTTGTTGTCCACACCGTCGCTGTCACTGGCCGCATGCGTGAGGCCGAACGAAACAATGCCGGCGATCTTGCCGTCGATCAGCTCAGGACCGCCCGAGTCACCCGAGGCCGAATTGCCTTCCTCGCCGGAAGCGACGAGCGCCGAGTCGGTGTTGTAAATGCCGTAGTTGACCCCGAAGCCGTCGTGGGCGGAAGTGCCGTCGTCGAAGTCGAAGGCCAACTGGTTCTCGGTGTAGCCCAGAATGGTAGCCGTGGTGTCGTAGATGTTGAAGATCGTTCGCTTTTGGTCGTCCGTCGTGTAGACGTTGCCCGTGGTGCCGGTGCCGTAACTACCATATCCGATGAGCTGTAACGTCTGACCGACCTCGTCCGTGTCGGTGTTGATCTGCAGCCCTTCGACGCCGTCCGGCACTTCCTTCAACTTGATCAGCGCAATGTCGTCGGTTAACGCGTCGAGGCCCGTCCAGCCAGGATTGACAATGACTTGCTCGGCCACGTAGGTCACACGTCCATCCGCCGTGTCGAAGCACACCATGACCTGGGAAGCGGCCAACTTCGTACTGAGAACCTCGGACCAGACGACGTGGGCGGCCGTCAAGATCCAGTAGCCGGTCTCCTCGCTGCCGTTGACCAACAGCGAACCGGAGCCAGAGTACGTGCTTCCATCGTAGTCCATAACCATGATCTGAACGACGCTCTCGTAATCGGAGCTGGTGCTCGTGACCACGTAATCGTTCGGATCGTCGATCGTCGTCACCTGGAGGTCGACATCCGAGTCGACGTCGCTCGAATCGACATCGGCCGAATTCCACACGATGCTCGTGCTGCTGTAGCGCTTGGCGTAGACATTCGAGTCTGTGGCGTCGTCGCCGTCTTGTCCGTAACTGGTCCAGGTGATGACGAAGTCGCCGGTCGAATCCATGGACACATCGGGGGTCACCTGATCGCCGTCCGTGGTCTCGTTGACCTGAAACTCGCCAGCCTCGCCGGCCGTAACAGTCCTGCAACTGACCGTGGCGTTCGAGATGCCACTCGTATTCTGGATGTCGCTCGAGGCGATCCACAGAGACTGCACGTCGGCATTTCCGGAGCCGTCGATGAACTCGATCAGGACGCCGCTGACGCCGTTCGAGACGACCTTGACGTTGGCGCCGATGGCGGCCAAGGCCTCTTCGAGGGTCGTCAAGATGCTGGACGAGTTGCCGTTGAACGTGACACTCGCCGTGACCTTGTCGGCCGTGGTCGAATCGTTGTCGTCGTCCCAGCGGATGACGAACGAACCGGTGAACCCGTTCGTAAAGTCGATGGCCTGAACCTCGTTGGTGCCGCCAACGATCTTGCCATTGGCGTTGTACGCCTGGGCATAGATGCCATAGCCGCTGCCGTCCTGGTCCTCGCTCTGCCAAGTGATGACGAAGTCGCCTTCGGCGTCCATCGACACAGACGAGTTCCGCTGGGTATCGGCCGTCGTCGAGTTCACGCGGAACGTGGAACCGACGGCTTGGCCGGTGGCGTCATAACGCTGGGCATAGACGTCCCATCCGGTCGTAGCATCCCAAGCTGACCAGGTGACGACGAAGTCGCCCGAGTCGTTCCGGGCGACCGAAATATCGGTGGCCGTCGTGTCGGAGGACACGCAAATCTCGTTGTTGGCCCACGCCGCGCCCGTGGCCGGATTGATGGGCGAGCACACGGACACGGAGGTCGTGCCGTCCGAAGCCGTGGTCTGCTCGTACATCTTGACCCAGACGCCCTTGTGCCCCGTGGTGGTGTCGGTCCAAGCGACGACGTAATCCCCATCGGAGTCGCTGGCGACCGCGTCGGCGGTCGTCGCATAGGTGTACTTGCCGTAGGTGGAATCGTCGGCCGTTGTTCCGCTCGCCACCTTGGTTTCGGTGCCGCTCGGCACGGTGACATAGATGATGGCGGAAGTCAAGCTGCCGTTGGGCCCCGGTCCAGTGCTGTTCAGGGCGTTGCCGGCCACGTCGCGGAGCGAGTTGCTGATGACGACCTCGTACTGGCCGTTCGTGAGGGGCATGACGCCCGTGCTGACGCCGTTGGAGTCGAGAATCAACACGGCGGTGTATTTGTCGGTAACCGCCATGCTGGCGAACTCGGAGTGGGCGGCGACCAACGCCTGCCACTGCGAATCGGACGTCCGGGAGGAACTGTTCAGGAAGTAGTAGACCTTCGAGATGCCGCTGGACAAATAGACGCCGTCCTTCAGCAGCTTGTAGTTGGACGCATTCGTCACCGCGTTGCCCGTGCTCGTCGAGTTGTCTTGCATCGCTTCGTCGAACGTCAAGACGATTCCCGTGAGGGCCTCGGTGACCTGGACAGAGCTTGTGATGGAAGTGCCGTCGGGCAGCTGCATGTCGGTGACCGTCGGGCCCGCCGTGTCGGTCGATTCGTTGTGAATGCTGAAATAGACGCCCGTGCTGTCGGTCGTGGTATAGCCGGACCAAACGACCACGTAATCGCCCGAAGCATTCATAGCAACGCTCGAGTAGGCCTGACTTCCAGCCACCGACGAGTTGACGCGAGTCTGGTACGTAACGGCCGGCGTGCTGGTATAGCCGGTCTGCGTGGCATGGAAGCTGCGAACCCACACGCCTTGGGAATCCGTCCCATAGTAGCTGATGCCGCCATTGGAGCCGTTGCCGTCCCAAGTGATGGTGAAGTCGCCGTCGGCGTCGATCGATACGGAGGGGTTCGTTTGGTCCCCGGCGTAAGCGTCGGACTCGGCCTGCGAGTAGGGTTGGTTTTCGTCATAGGTCGTAACGACCTGGTTGGCCTGGCAATCCACCGAAGTCTGAGCGGTGCCGTTGGCGTTGAAAACGCGGTAGTAAATACCCGCGCTGTCAGGCTTGTCATCGTCGGTGATAAGATCGTTGTCCTGAGTTGCAACCCACGTGATAACGAAGGTACCCGAGGCGTTCATCGCCACCTGGGCATTGTAGGAGAGGGAAGCAATCGCGTTGAGTTGATCTGCAAAAATGGCTTGGTAATCGGCAATGAAGCCAGCGACGCCGACGCTCACCTGGAATTCGCTGCTGCTGCCATTGATGCTTACCGCCGAGGCGCCGGCATTGCTCCAGCTAAACAGCCGAGCCATGACGAGGGTGTTCGTAGCGTAGCCGTTGGTCTGGGCGACGACCGCAGTCCAAGTGACGACGAAGGTGCCGATGTCGCTCATGGCGACGGACGGCGTGACCTGGTTGCCGTACCCATAGGATCCGTTGACCGTGTCGGGAATGTTGACGGAGTTGACGCGGAACTCGCCGCCAACGCGATTCCCCTCGCGACTGAAGACCTGGCCCTTGATGTCGTTGTAATAGCTGTACGACTGGCCGGACGTCGTCCAAACGACGACGAAGTCGCCGAAGGTGTCGACAGCGACCGACGGCGAGGTTTGGTTGTTGACGACGTTGGTGTTGACGTGGATCTCGGATCCGACCTTGGCGCCGGTGGCATTGAACCGCTGAGCGTAAATGCCCCAGCTACTGTCGGCTGAATCCTGGCCTTCGCTGGCCCAAACAATGACGAAGTCGCCGTCGCCGTCCATTGCGACCGAGCAATTCAGTTGGTCGCCCGCGGTGCAGGTGTTCACCAACGTCTCATCGGTGATCGCGTTGCCGTCGCTGTCGTAGAGCCGCATATAGACGTCGGCGTTGTCGTCGGCATAGCTGACCCAGACAACAACGAAGCCGCCAGCGTTGTTCATGGCGACGCAACGATCCGAATCGGCTGTTGTCTCGGTGCCATAGGTGGTGGTGTTGACTCCGGAATCACCGCCTTCGACGGTAAACACCAGCGAGTAGCTCGTGCCGGCCGTGCCATCGTAGTTACCGTCGAGCTTGTTGCCAAACAGGTCGGTGACGCTGTCCGAGAGAACGAGTTCGTACTCCCCGTCTTCCAAGGCCTGCTTGCCGGAGGTGACCAGGTCGCTGTCGAACGTGACGACCGCTTCATACTTGCCGCTGGCCGTCGTGGTAAGGCCAAGCACGTAGGCTTCGCTCAAGCCGTACTGCACGCTGACGATGACGCCGGTCAACGTGGTGTAGGTGCCGCTCTCATTCTTGACAAGCGTCCAATTGGAAAGGTTGGAAATCGTGCTTGCCGAAACGTTCTCGCCAAGCGTGACGATCATTCGGGTGAGGCTGTCACTGGCGACGTTGCCGTCGTTTCTGACTTGCACGAGATTGCCGTCCTCGACGGCGACCACGTCGGTCACAGTCGGGCCAGCGGTGTCCGTCGTCACGGCGTATCGTTGATAGAACACGCCCTGGCTGGCCCCGTTGCCGGCGCCGCTCCAGACGACAACCAAGTCGCCGGCGTCGTCGAGCGAGACGCTTGCGCTGTGCTGGTTCCCTGCCGTCGTCGAGTTGACGACGAACTCGCCAGTGCTCGCGGTTCCCGAGGCCAAGTACCGGCGGGCGTAGACATCGTAGACGCCGCCCGCGCTGCTTCCCTCCCAACTGATGGTGAAATCGCCGTCGGCGTCCATCGCCACGCTGGGTTTCCGCTGGTTGCCGACGGTCGTCTCGTTGACGAGGAAGGACGTGCCAGCCGTGGTGCCGTACTGTTTGGCATAAATGCCGCTGCCGCTGCCGTCGTGGCCGTAGCTCATCCAGGCGATGACAAAATCGCCGTCGGCGTCCATCGCGACGGACGAATGGTTTTGATCGTTCGACTCGTCGTCCGTCGTACCGTCATTCGTCGTGACGAGGAACGCCCCCGAACTGGACAACTGACTGCCGCTGGTGGTCTCGGTCACCTGGAAATAATTGGCAAAGATGTCGCCGTACTCGACGCTCTCGTATTGGCCGTAACTCGTCCAGGTGACGATGAAAAGTCCCGTGTCAGAGATAGCGACGTCGGGACAGACCTGGTCGCCGCTGGTCGTCGTATTGACGGTGAATTCGCCCGAAGCGCCGCTGGTCGCCGTCTTGACCGTGACGTCGGCCAACGACATCTTCGTGGTGGGGTCGACGGCCAGCAACAGGGCCTGATCCTTGCTGCCTTGGGCGCCGATAAAGGTGACCGCAAGCTTCGTGGCGCTGATCGCCTCGACGCTGAAGCATCCACCGCCGGAGACCAAGGCGTTCAGGGCGTCTTCCACGTCCTGGACGATATTGTACGCATTGCCGCCGTACGTGATCGTCGCCGTGACGAGCGAGGCAGTCGCCGTGTTGTTGTCCTCGTCCCACTGCAATTGGAATGCGACATCCGTCGCGTCGCTGCTGAAGGCGATCGTTTGGGTTTCGTTGGTGCCGCCAAAGACCTTGCCGTCCGACGTATAGTACTTGGCAATGATGTCGTAGTCGCCGGCCGCGGTGGTCCGGCTCTGCCAGGTAATGGCGAAGTCGCCAAACGTATCCATCGCCACCGAGGAGCATGACTGGGTGCCGGCGGTGACCGAGTTTACTCGGAAAGTCGCGGTCGTCTGGATTCCATTCAGGCCGTAGATGGCCGCGTAGATGTCCCAGCCGGTCACGCTGTTGTAGGCGGACCAGGTGACGATGAAGTCGCCGTCGTCGTCCATGGCCACCGAGGCATCGCAGGCCGTGGCGTCGGACGACACGGCGGTGATGGCGCCCGCCACGACGCTGGTGCTTCGGGTCGAGTCGGCATTGACGGTCGACGTTTGCGTATAAACTCGGAACCAGACGCCGTTCGAGTCCGTCCAGACCTCCACATAATCGCCCTTGGCGTCGGACGCCGTGGCGTTGGACGTCGTGGACGAAGTGGTCGAGGACGAATCGCTCACCTGTTGCTCGCTGCCGGTGGATCGATCGATGCCGGTGAAGGCGAACGTGTAGCTGGTGCCGGCCGTGCCGTCGTCGTTGCCATCGAGTTTGTTGCCGAACAGGTCCTTGACGCTGTCGGAGAGGACCAAAAGGTAGTTGGCGGTGGAGAGGATCTGGTTGCCCGAGAGCGTGGAATTGCCGTCGAGCGTCACGACGACCTCGTACTTTCCGCTCATGGTCGTCGTCAGGCCCAGGACATAGGACTCGTTGAGGCCGTATTGCACCTTGACGACAGCGCCGCTCATGAGCGTGTAGGTTCCGGAGACGTCCTTGTACAAGCTCCAATTCGACAGGTTCGTGATGGTGCTGGAGGAAACGTTTTCGCTCAAAGTCAGGACGATTTGAGTGGCCGTGGTGCTGACGACCGTATTGTCCTCAATGGCGACGAGGACGCCGTCTGTCACGGCGGCGACATCCGTCACGAGGGGACCGGCGACGTCCGTCGAGGAGGCGTAGCGCTGCGACCACACGCCCTCGGTCGTGCCCGTTCCTACGGCATCCCAAACAACGACCACATCGCCGGCGTCATCCATCGAGACGCCGGCGTGCCGTCGGCTGTCGCCGGTGGCCGAGTTGACGACGAACTCGCCGAAGGCCGCGACGGCCGACGAGGAATATCGCCGAGCGTAGATATCATACGGCGAAGCCGCGTTGCTCCCCTCCCACGTGATGATGAAATCGCCGTCGCCATCCATCGCGACACAAGGACTTTGCTGGTTGCCGAGGGTCGTTTCGTTGACTTGAAACGCCGTGCCAACGGTGAGGTTGAAGTTCGCGGCGTCGAGGGTGTAATGCTTGGCGTAGACGCCGTTTCCGCTGCCGTCCTCGCCGTAACTGGTCCAGGCGATGACAATATTGCCCGCGGCATCCACCGCCACTGAGGAATGGCTTTGATCGTTGGTGGTATAGCTGCTGTTGACGAGGACTTCGCCGGAGTAAGCGAAGGCGTCGGTGGTCGGCATATAGAAATTGGCGTAGACATCGCCGTAGCTGGAGCCTTCGCCTTGGCTGTAGTTGGTCCAGGTGATGACGAAGACTCCGCCATCGGACATGGCAACGTCGGCATACTCCTGGTCGCCGGAAGTGGTGTCATTGACCACGAACTCACCCGAGTCGCCAGCGGTAACGGACTCGGTGGTGATGCCGGCGAGATCATTCCCCGCGGAATCGACCGCTTGCAGCAACGCCTGAGCCTTGTTGCCTTCCTCGCCAATGAAAGTGACCGTCAGGGTGGCCGAATCGACCACATCGACCGTGAATCGGTCCTCGCCGCCGTGGATCGCGTTCAAGGCGTCCTGCACATTGGCAGCCGTCTCGTAAATGTCGGAGCCGTAGGCGATGGCCGCCGTCGTCAGGCTGTTGTCCGTGGACACATCGTTGTCCTCGTCCCAGGACAGGTAGAAGGAGCCCGCGAACGACGCGTCGAACGTGATGGTCTGCGACTCGTTGGTTCCATCGAAGACCTCGCCATTGGCCTTATAGTACTTGGCCACGATGTCGTAGTCGTCGGTGGACGAGGCCCGCGTCTGCCACGTAATGACGAAGTTGCCGGCGGTGTCCATCGCGACGGACGGATAGATCTGGGTCCCCGCCGAGACGGAATTCACCTGGAAGACGCCGGAGCCCAGCTTGTCGATGCCGTTGGCGTCAAAGAGCTCGGCATACACGTCGCCGTCGAACGACCAGGTGACGACAAAGTCGCCGTCCGCGTCAATGGCGACGGCCGCATCGCTGGCGCCCGCGGTGCCGGAGATCAATCGCTTAACGCCGGTGGCGACGGAGGTGGTCCGGGTGGAACTGGAATTGGTGGTCGTTTGCTTGTAGGTTTGGAACCAGACGCCGGAAGCGTCGGTCCACGTGACAACGTAGTCGCCATCCGCGTCGGACGCAACGGCGTTGTTCGTGGTGGCCGAGGTGGCGGCCCCACTGGTCGAGTCAACGGCCGTCGCCGTGCCCGTCGAGCTGTCAACGTTGGTGAACGAGAATTGGAAGCTAGTGCCTGTCGCGCCGTCGTAATCGCCGTCGAGTTGGTTGCCGGAGCGGTCCTTGACGCTGTCGGACAGGACCAAGTAGTAGTCGCCGGAGGCGAGCGACTGGTTTCCGGAAACCGACGTATTGCCGTCCAGGGTAATGACGACTTCGTACTTGCCCATCGCCGTGCCCAGGCCCAGCACACTGGCCTCGTTGAGCCCATACTTGACGCTAGCGATGGCGCCGGTGACGGCCGTGTAATAGCCGTTTACGTATTTGTAAAGGGTCCAGTTGGAAAGGTTCGTAATAGTGCTAGCCGACACCTCTTCGCTCAGCGTGATGATGATCTGGGTGGCGTTGCTGCTGCTGATGGTGTCGCCGTCCTGGATCTCGACGAGGCTGCCGCTGGTGCTGGTGGCCACCGCGGTCACCGTGGGGCCGGCCGTGTCGGCCGCCTGAACGAACCGCTGATCGAGAACCCCAACCGTGCCGCCCGTGCTCGTCCAAGCGATGACGATGTCGCCCGTGTCGTCCATCGAGACGCTGGCGTACCGTTGCGAGCCGGTCGTCGTCGAGTTGACCATGAACTCGCTGCTCGTCGCGGCGCTGCTCGAGTAACGGCGAGCGTAGACGTCGTAGCTCGTGCCATCCATGGACGTGTTGCTTTCCCATGTGATGACGAAATCGCCGTCGGCATCCATCGCCACGCTGGCGTTCTGCTGGTTTCCGGTGGTCGTCTCGTTCACCATGAAGACGTAGCTGGCGCTGCCGTCAGTCAGATAAATCTTGGCGAAAACGCCATTGTGGCCGGAGTAGCTGGAGCCGTGCTGGCCGCTGCTTCCGTCCTGGCCGTAGCTGGTCCACGTGATGACGAAATCGCTGTCGGCGTCCATCGCCACGGACGAATGGCTCTGCTCGTTCGAGTCGTTGTCATCCGTGTCATCGGAATTGACCTTGAACTCGTCTGTGGTGTTCAGAACTCCCGAGCTGACAGCGAACTGTCGGGCGTAGATGTCGCCGTAATACGAATTCAGGGCGTAGCTCGTCCAGGTGACGACGAAGTAGCCGGTGTCCGACATGGCCACGTCTGCGTACAACTGGTTGCCGTCGGTCGTCGAGTTGACAACCACTTCTCCCGACGAGCCGCCGGTGGCCGTCTCGACGGTCACACTCAAGGACGAAGAGACCAGCGGGGCCTGCGCCTTGCAGCCGTCGGCCCCGATGAACGTAATCATCAATTTGGTCGAACTGAGGACCTCAACGGTCACTTCGGCGCCGACGTTTTGGAGAGCCGTCTTGACGTTCTCGGCCGTTTCGTAGATGGTCGAACCATAACTGATCGAGTCGGTGGTCAGCTCGACGCCATCGTCGTCCCAAACGAGGGCGAAGGATCCCGTGACGCCTTCGGCGATGGTCAGCGTCTGTGTGGCGTTGGCGCCATTCAGCGGAGTGCCATCGGAATAGTAGTACTTGGCGTGGATGTCGTAGTCGTCGGACGCCGACGCGGCGCTTTGCCAAGTGATGACGAAGTTGCCAGTCGTGTCCATGGCGACTGAAGGCAAAGCCTGGGTGCCCGTGACGTCAGCATTCACTCGGAACTCGCCGGTCCCAAGCTTATCGACGCCATTGGCGTTGAACACTTCCGCATAGATGTCGCCGTCGAGGGCCCAGGTGACAACGAAGTCGCCGTCGTCGTCCATGGCCACGGCAACATCGCTCGCTCCAGCAAAGCCGAGATACATCGTCTTCTTCACCGACACAGTGGCGGTCCGAGTCAGGTCGGTGGCGATCGTGGTTGTTTGGGTGCAAATTTGGGCCCAGACGCCCGTGGAATCAGCCCACACAATGACGTAATCGCCCTTGCCGTCCGAGGCGGTGGCGCTCGCGGTGGTCGAAGCCGACGTCGTTGTGTAAACAGTGCTCTCGCCCGCGGGCTTGTTGACGTAGAAGGTCTCCGAGGAGACGTTGCCGTCCAGCACGTTGCCGGTGCTTTGCAGCGGGTTGCCCGCGGCGTCGCGAACGCTGTTCTTCACGACAACTTGGTACGTGCCGTCAGCCAACGGCGTCGTCAGCAGCAACACGACTTGGAACTTGTAGGTGGGCGCGTCGACCGTAATGCCATACGTGGCCTTGATCGCGCTGCTCAGACCGTAGGCCGTGTCGCGACCCGCGTAGACGGCGCTGGCAATGATGCCCGTCATCGCCGTGCCGTTGTACATGATGACGTAGTTGTTGACGTTGGTGGCGGCCGTCGAACTCAGCGGCTCATCAAAGGTGAGGATGATGGCCTGGATCGCGGTGGTGATGGTGCCGACGTCGGAGATGGAATCGCCGCTGGACGTCAAGAAATCGGTCGCGATGGGGCCCACCGTGTCGATGGATTCGTTGTAAGCCTGGGCGAAGACGTGGTTCGTGCCGGCAATCTGATTGCTCGTCCAGACCACCACATAATCGCCGGAACTGGTCTCGGCGATCGACACATATTGTTGGTCGCTGGCCGTCGTCAGGTTGGCATGGGACGCCGCGGAAACGGCAGGCGTCGTCGAATAGCCGCTCGACGTGGCTGCGAACCGCCGTACCCAGACGCCGCTGGTGTCCTGATCCATGTAGGAATACACCGGGCTCTGCGGTGATTGGCTATCGGCGCCGTTGCCGCTCCACGCAATGGTGAAGTCGCCATTGTCATCCATGGCCACGGAGACGCCCGTTTGGTCGCCGCCAAAGGCGGCAGAAGCGCCTTTCACCGCAGCGCTGTCTCCATCGTCCTCGCTGTACGTCACGACCTGATTGGCTTGACAGTCGATGGTGGTCTGGGCGGTGCCGTCGGCGTCGAACACGCGGTAGTAGATACCCCAACTGAGTTCCTGGTCGGCGGAATCCGCGGCAAGGGTGTCGACATCGCGTTGCGATTGCCATCCGATGATAAACGTGCCGCTGGAGTTCATGGCCACGCTGGCGTCTCTCGAATACCACGTGGCTACAAAACTCTCCTCGGCTTCGGAGTCGGCGATGACATCGGTGCCTCCGACGTCGGCCCTGAACTCACTCGTAACGGCCGTGGCGCCGCTGGTCGCGTCCCAACTGAAGAGCCGGGCCTTAACAACGGAATTCGACGCAATGCTGTTTCTCTTTGTAACAACGTAGTTCCAGGCCACGACAAACGTGTTGACGTCGCTCATGGCCACCGTCGGCGCGATGTCGATCTTGGTGCTCAGATCGGTGCTGTCATACTCGGTCGTGGCGCTGACATCGATCCCGTTGACCTGGAATTCGCCGCCCACGCGCTCGCCATCGCTGCTGAAGATCTGGCCCTTCACCTCGCCAGTGACGTTCTGGCCCATGGATGACCAGACGATGATGAAGTCGCCGGCGCCGTCGCAGGCGACCGAAGGCCCCGTCTGATTGTTGGCCGTGTTCGTGTTGACGAGAATTTCGGAGCCGATCGCCGTTCCCGCCGAATTGAACCGTTGGGCATAAATCTCGGAGGTGTTCGTGTAATCGCTGACGCTGGACCAAGTGACGACGAAATCGCCGTCGTCGTCCATGGCAACGGAACACTCCTTTTGGTCGCCTTCGGTCGTCGTGTTGACGAGCGTCGCGGCCTTGCGAACCGTCCCGTCGGCGTTATTCACCTGCATCCAGATGCCCGTGCCCTCGACGTCGGCGGCCGTCCAGACGGTGACATAGTCGCCCGCGTTGTCCACGGCAACTGCCTCGTCGCCGGCCGTCGTCGTGGCGGCGTCGGTGGTATTGTCGATCTGCGTCTCCGTGCCGTAAGCCGAGACGGAGAGGAGTTGGCGCTCCTCGAGCTGGTCAATGATCAAGCGGCGGGGCTTGAGCTCCCGATGACGCCGGTCGGCGCGAAAGAACGTGTCGCACAGACGCTCCCATGCGGAACTGACGGTTTGAAACTTAGGCAATCGCAACATGGCTGCCATTCCTCTCGCAGATTTTCCGGTGACCGGAGTAATGTTCGTGGGCTATTCCTTCAACTCGCCGCATCCAGGGCCGATAGGGAACCGGCATCCTCGCCAGCCGAAACGGCCGCTCCCGCCGGAGCGGACTCGTGAATCTCGCTGCTCGGACGAAACCAAAAACTCGAATCGGGGTTCGTGACGGCTTGCCGCACGACAGGCTTGTCCAGGTTCAGCAGCGCCGGACGCCGGACGCCGTCCAAGAAGGCCACGTCGTAAAGCTCCTCACACCCCGATGTGAACTCAAAAAAGCCTGCCTGACGACCGTCGCGGGTGTCAACCACGGCCACGCCGCAAAGCAGTTTTTCATAGCGTTGCTGCACGGGCAACCCGCCGAAAATGTGCTTCTCGCGGATCCGCGACAAGCCAATGATGGCATAGGGGCCGCAGAAACAGAGGCCACGCAAATAACCCGGCAGACCGCACACGACTTCCGGACGGCCGCCTTGGTCCGGGTCCATGAGGAGCAGTTCGCCAGCCCCCGAGTTCAGGAGCCAGAGACGCCCATCGTGCCAACGAGGCGAGTGGGGCATAGCCAAGCCATCGAGAACGAACTGGTTCCGCTCGATGTCGATCACGACTCCCCCGGTAGCCTTTTTCTCGCGCCAAGAACCGGCCGTGTCGGTCGTGCCCAGGGCCGTCATGTATCGAGGACGCCCGTCGCGAACGGCAAGCCCGTTCAGATGGCACCGATCTTCGGGCACCAAATCCGTGATGAACCAGGGTCTCCAAACCGGCTGGAAGCTGAAGTCGAAACTGAGCTTGGCCAAGCAACAGAACCGGGTGACGGCCATCCAGATTTCGTTGTCGAGCATCGTCACGTCATGCACATTGACGTCGCCGACGTGATAGCTCGCGCGCGGCAGATAGAGCGCGTCGTAACGCCCTGGCTGGTTTTCGATGTAGTCGCCGGCCAGAGCGGGCGCGTCCGAGAGCACCCAGAGATCGTGGCGTGTGGCCAAGACGAGCCGCCGTCCGGAGACCGCCATGCCCATCGGCTTGTCGAACTCGCGCATCAGCAGCGTGGTCTGACGACCGTCCCAGCCGATCATGGCGACCTTGCCGGCCTGGTACGTAGAAACAGCGACGGTCCCGCCGGCTTGGGCGAGCCAATGCTGAAAGCCCGGCGCCGCCGCACAAGTGACGGCAACCGGATCATGCGTCACGGTCTGACTTGCCATGCTTCTCTGTTTCTCGTGCATCGTCACGGCCTACTGGCCCCAGAGGTCGCCCGGCCAGCCGCCACGGACTACATGCACGGTGCAGTCATTTAAGCGGATGTCAACGGGACTGTCAAACAGTTTGCAAAATGCCGGCTAGACGGGGTCCACGGCCTGGGCACCTTACATCCTTGCGCCCGGCTGCGCAGTCCCCTGGGTTCATGATGATTATGACGAGCGTCCGTGTCAACAAAGTGAATCTGCGCAGTGCAGTGAAGAGGGTGCGTCGCCTGGCCACCCGGCGGGCTATGCAATGCCCTGCCAGACAAGTAGACTAGGGGTCAAAAGAGGCCGTATAGCAAGTATAGCACGTAAATCGCTGGGCGTTCGGTTTCTTTTTTCCTCAGCCTTTGCCTTTCTTACTCAACTGACGCGACCGGCATGTCCGATACTATCGTCACGACCAGAATACAGACCTCCTTAACGGAAGGTTTGGGGTACGTCCATCGTTGGGCGCAGAATGAGAAGGTGGAGCGAGCTATGCCGCTGAAACACACTCGTACGTACATGGCCCTGGGGCTCTTGCTCCTGCTGTCAGCAACGCCAGCCTTTGGCCAGGGACCGCAAGGCATGCAAATTTTTGCACTGGACGACGAGAGCACCTACGGTGGCGCTCCGGAGCCTAAGGAGGGGTATTTCTTCTCCTACGACGGCCTCTACTGGATGATCACTTCGCCGCACACCCACTCGATCGGGTATCCCGGCACGCGCAACGTGTCGTACGGCACGAGCAGCAGTGACGTGCGAACCGAGTACAACACGCTCGATACGTCGGTATTGAGCGGCCAGTTCAGCATCGGCAACCGATTCGAGTTCGGCCGCATCGAGGACCGGAACGGCTGGTTCGTCAGTTTCTACCAGCTTCGCGACCAGTCGCAGTCTTATACGGCTGCCTCGGCCGACATCGTCTTCAACGATCCCGACAATGGGCCGAGCGGCGGCGGTTTGCTCACCGGCAACGTCAACACCAATACGTCGTCGTCTCCGCCGTACACGCCCGCCGTGATCAGAAACCTGCCCACGGTCTTTGCCAACGTGACGATGCAAGAGATCATCAAGACGTGGGGCGTCGAGGCAAACTACATCCATCGGTTCATGACCAATCATAACGGCGGAACCTTCGACCTGTTCCTGGGACCCCGCTATATCCAGTTCGACGACACGTTCAACGTGACCACGGGCGCCGACCCCGGAACGCTGACAGTGCCGTCGTTCCTGGGCGGAAGCTACTGGGACACCGAAGCGCAGAACCACATCGCGGCTGGCCAGATCGGGTTGCGTTGGTTTAAGAAGCAAGGCCGATGGACGTTCAACACCGAAGGCCGATTCCTGGCCGGCTTGAACTGCCAGAACCTTCGCCAAGTCGTTGACATCGGCCCGAACTTGAATCCAGGCGTGAATTCCGACGGCAGCTACACGCCGTTCCAGCCGACTCGGCTGGGCCACGAATCGGCAACCTACGTCGCTTACGAACGCGAGTTTACGCCAGGCGCCGAGCTGCGGCTCGAGTTCCGGTATCAGATTACCAATGCGATCTGCGCCCACGCCGGCTGGAGCGGCCTGTGGATGGGCAACATCGCTCGCGCCAGCAGCGTGATCGACTACACGATCGCGAACGACGAGGGACGGCCCATGGGCATCAATACGGCCGACAACAAAGAGAACGTCTTCGTGAACGGCTTGACGATCGGCGTGGACATCAACCGCTAATCCCGGCAATCTCCTCGGTCAACGCCTTGACCGTGTAGCCGAGTTGCTGCTGGCTGTGTCGAGCGTTGATGAAAAAACGCAGCCGGGCCGCGTGTTCCTCGACGGCCGGATGAACAATCGGCTGCACGTCAACGCCGCGGGCCAGCATGGCTCGCGACAGCCGCAGACTGTGCAACGAATTGCCGAGAATGACCGGCACCACGGGCGAATTGCAACTGGTGCCCGTATTCAGCCCGTGTTGCTTGGCCAAGTCCAAGAAGAACCGGGCATTCTCCTGCAACCGAGCCACCCGTTGCGGCTCTGACCGCAGCAACCGCAACGAGGCCAACGCGGCGGCAGCCAACGGCGGCGCCATGGCGGCCGCGAAGACAAATCCCGGCGCGGTATAGCGAAGGTACTCGACCAGCGCGTGGCTGCCCGAAATGTAGCCGCCGCAACTGCCGAACGTTTTGCTGAAGGTGCCCATCCAGACGTCCACGTCACGGCGATCGACGCCAAAATGCTCGCCGATGCCACGGCCCGAGCGACCGAGGACGCCCATCGAGTGGGCCTCGTCGATCATCAGCAGGGCCTGGTGCCGCTTCTTCAGCTCGACGAACCGAGGCAGATCGGGGATGTCGCCATCCATGCTGTAGACGCCCTCGATCGCCAGCAGCACGCGGCGGTACTCGTGGCGATACTGATCGAGAACCTTGCCGGCCGCCTCCCAGTCGTTGTGCGGGAACGGCCGTCGGCGTGCGCCGGACAGCAACGCCCCTTCGACGATGCTATTGTGGGCCAGCGCGTCGTGCAGGATCAGATCGCCGGGGCCCATGAGATGCCCGATGACCGACTCGTTCGTTGCGTGCCCGCCGACGAAAGCGATGGTGTCTTCGACGCCCAGGAACTCGGAAAGCTCCTTTTCAAGCTCGACGTGAACCGGTCTTTGTCCCGAGACCAACCGGCTGGCCGAGGCGCTGGTGCCATAGCGATCGATGGCCTCCTTGGTGGCCGCGTTGACGGCCGCTTCGCCCGACATGCCCAAGTAGTTGTAGCCCGAGAAACAGATCAACTGGCGACCGTCGACGGTCGTGCATTCCCGTGAGGGGCCGTCGTGAACCGCGAAGAAGGGGCTGCCCAACCCGGCGGCGGCGGCCATGTCGAGGCTGCTCCGCAGTTTGAGATACTCGGGAAATAATTCGATGCGGTAGGCCGCCTCGGGGATTTCGCTGTTCGCCGTCAGCCCACTCGCGGGGCGCGGCTGGCGACCCAAGTGGTTTTCGACCGCCGCCACCAGCTGACGCGTGGTCTCGAGTTCCGGGAAAATCTCCTCGGGCAACCGGCCGCCGAACCGGTCCTCGAGCGAGGCCAAGATTTCCATCCGTTCCAACGAATCCATCCCGGTCTCGACGATGGGCGAGTCGAGCGTCATCCCGTTCGCTCGATCTTTGGCGACCCGGCGAATCTCCTCGACCACGATGTCGAGCGTCGAGCGTTGAGAATCGAGCGCCTGAGGCTGCGAGTCGAGCGGTGCGTGCCGATCCTTTGCGACGCCGGACCGCGGCATGGAGGCGTCCTGGCCCCGAGCCGTCGGTTCACGATCGTCCTTCGCGGGAACTTCACGACTTACGGGCGTCGCGACGGGAGCGGCTTGGCCGACCCGCCACTCGGCAGCCACGTCCAGGGTCCCGGCCAAATAGCCGTTGCGGCAGGCGTGACGCTGGATCTTGCCGCTCGATGTCTTCGGAATGCTGCTGACTTTCAGCAACAGGATCGCATCGGGCGTCAACTCGTGCTCGCTCGCAACCGCGCGGCGGATGGTATCGAAAACGCTGTCAAAGTCCGCGTGCTTATGCCGCTCGACTTCCTGGGCGATGATGAGCTGCTCTCGGCCGTTCGCCTCGACGACAAACGCCGCACCGCAGTCGGGGCGCAGCCTGGGATGGCTCTCTTGCACCGTCCGCTCAATGTCCTGCGGATAGTAATTGACGCCTCGAATGATGATCAGGTCTTTCAGCCGACCGGTGACAAACAGCTCGCCGTCTTCGATAAATCCGAGGTCGCCGGTTCGCAGGAACGGCCCTTCGGGAATCGGCAAACTTCCGGCCAGTTGCAGGGTTTCAGACGGCAACACGGCCGTATCGCCATTGAGCTTCGCCCGGAAGATCCGCTCGGTTGTCTCGTCGTTTCGCCAATAGCCCTGGGCGACGCTGGGGCCATGAACCCAAATTTCGCCAACTCGGCCTGGCGGACAGACGGCTCGCGTCTCGGGATCGACAATTGCGATCTGCTGATCGGGGAGATTCTCGCCACAACCGACGAGGTCTCTGGCCCCCGGATCGCCTGGCTTGGCGTCAATCACTTGGCCATGCCCCAGGGCGGCGGCGTCGAACGTGCGAACGAGCGGCGGCTTATGGACGAACCCCCCCGAGACGATCAGCGTCGCTTCCGCAAGTCCGAAGCAAGGATAAAAGGCCTCGGGCCGGAAGCCGCAAGGGGCGAACATTTCGGCGAACTCACGCAGCGTGTCGGACCGAACCGGCTCCGCCCCGTTGAACGCGACACGCCAAGAGCTCAGGTCGAGCGTCTTGCGCTGTTCCGGCGTGATTTTCCGGACGCAAAGCTCGTAGGCGAAGTTCGGGCCGCCGCTGGTCGTCCCGCGGTAGCGTGAAATGGCCGAAAGCCACCGAAACGGCCGCGTCAGGAAGCTCATCGGCGAAATGAGCACATTGGGCCGGCCCACATAAAGCGGCTGCAAAATGCCGCCAATCAAGCCCATGTCGTGATAGCTCGGCAGCCAGAAGACGCCCGTGCAGGAGCGGGCGTGCTCGAACGTGTGCGAGATCAGGGCCGAATTATGCACCAAATTCGCGTGATTCAGCACCACACCCTTCGGCGTACCCGTCGAACCCGACGTGTATTGCAGAAAGGCAAGGGTGTCTCCGTGGACGTCCGGCATCGTCCACTGCTCCTCGATGCCGTCTGGCACTTGGCACGTCGGCAGCCACGTAAGCTGCTTCAGGTGCGGCGTCTCGTCGATCAGCGGCATGACCCGATTGAGCACCTGCTCGGTGGTCAGCGCCACCTGGGCCTCGGCATCGTCCGCAATCGCCTGGATGCGGCCAAGCGACCGGTTTCGACGCGGCGGATAAACGGGAACGGCGACGACGCCCGCATAAAGGCAACCGAAGAACGCGGCAATGAACTCCAGGCCGGCCGGGTACAGCAGCAACGCCCGCTGACCAACCAGGCCGTGCGCCTCGAGCCAAGCCCCGATCGCTCGGGCCTGACGGTCCAACTCGCGATAGGTCAGGTGGATCTCTTCGTTCTCGCCATCAACCAAATAGGTGAAAGCGATGTCCTCGGGCTGGCATCGCGCACGGTGCAGAAGCAGCTCCACCAGGTTCGTGGGGCCAAAAAAAGTACCAGGCAAGTGATCCAGATGCACGACGCTCAACTCCCGCAGCCATCAACCGTTGCTTCAGCACGTCGGAATCGCACATTCTACGCCTTTCCGCCTGAAGCCGCAATTCTCCCCCCTGATGGGCAGAACACGCCATTTAGCTCTTGGTAATCCGCTTTCAGCCATGACACGGGAGCGTCCGCATTCGGGCAGCGACGTCTCCTTGGAGCGGCATGCCGCAGAAAGCCGCCCGGCCGCCATCGCTGCCGTCTCGGTTCCCCTTGCCGCTTATCCGGGGAGCGCTTATGATAGCGGGCTTATTGTCGTCTAATCATGGAGAATGCCGTGGGAACTGCCGTCTGGGGACTCGTCAATCATCTGGCTTTGTTCGCTCAAAAGGGCGCCGCCGGGGCTCCTGGCGCTGGCAACGCCCAACCGGCCGATGGCTTGTCCTCGCTGCTTGGTGGGCCAATCCCCTTGCTGGTACTCCTGTTTGCCTTGTTCTACTTCATCATTCTCCGCCCTCAGCGGCGCGACCAGGCCCGGCATCAGTCGATGCTGAACGCCATTAAGAAGAACGACCGCGTTGTCACCATCGGCGGCATCTATGGCGTCGTCACGAACGTCCACCGTGAGGCCGACGAAGTCACTATCAAGGTCGATGAGACGACGAACACCAAACTGCGAGTGACCTTGCGGTCGATTGCCCGCGTGTTGGGCGACGGCCCGTCGGACGAAAACGGCACGAAATAAGAGGACACGTCCCGCTCGGCCGTCACACGCGGCACGAAAGAACCTATTCGCCTCACGCGGAGCGTGGGGAGTGTATCTATTCCACAGGGAACCAACCGTCATGCTCTGGTCTGTTAGCTCGCTATTTGCCCAAGCCCAGGCTGCCACAACGCCTGGCGCCACCGCTTACGGCCCCTATCTGAACCTTCTGGCTACCTTGGGCGTCATTGTCCTGTCCTTTTATCTTGGCGGGTATCTGAGCCGGCAGCTTCGCATGCCCGACCACGGCTGGAAGATCGGCCTGTGCTTCTTCGCGATTCTGGCCAGCTCGGTCACCCTGCTGATGGGCCCGCCGCTGAAGTACGGCATCGACTTGCGAGGCGGCGCGCTGCTGGTCTACCAAGTCGACGAAGCCCAGCAGAAGGGCGAACCGGTCGACATGGACAAGCTTGTCACGGCCATCGCCAAGCGCGTCAATCCCGGCGGTCAGAAGGAAGTGACCGTTCGCAGTTACGGCCAGAACGCCGTGGAAATCATCATCCCCGAGAAAGAGGAAGAAGTCGCCCGGATCGAGCGCATCATCACCCAAACCGGCGAACTGCAATTCCGCATCCTGGCCGACATCAACGATCCCCAGACCGACACCAAGAGCATCATCGACCGCGCGATGGCCGACCCGTCGAAGACCAAGCTCACCGATCGTCAAGGCAAGCTCTTGGCCTGGTGGGTGCCGGTCAAGCCCGACGAGGAGAAGAGCTTTAGCGGTCCTGGTTACAACGGCATCGCTCGACGCACGCGCAAGCAGGGCAACCGCGACATCACCGAAATCCTTGTCCTCAACGACCGCTACAACGTCACGGGCCAGGACCTGACCTCGTCGCGGCCCGCCCAGGACCGCCAGGGCCGCCCCTGCGTCAACTTCAACTTCACGTCCTCCGGTGGAAAGCGATTCGGCCTGTTGACCCACAATCACCTGCCGGTCGAATTGACCAACTTCACGTACAAGCTCGGCGTTGTCCTCGACAACGAGCTGTACTCCGCGCCGTCGATTCAGAGCACGATCACCGACAGCGGCGAAATCACCGGCAACTTCACGGACCAGGAGGTGCAGGATCTGGTCAACGTGCTCGACGCCGGACGCTTGCCGGCCGCGCTGATGAAAGAGCCGGTCAGCAAGCTATTTAGCGGCCCGACCTTGGGACAGGACACGATCGAATCCGCCACCCGCGCCATGCTGCTTTCCGCCGGCCTGGTCGTGCTGTTCATGCTGTACTACTACCGGTTCTCGGGCATCGTCGCCAACATCGCGTTGGTGATGAACATGCTAATCCTGTTCGCCATCATGCTGGCCTTCAAGGCGGCGTTCACGTTGACCGGGTTCGCCGGCCTCGCGCTGACGGTGGGCATGGCGGTCGACAACAACATTCTTGTGTTCGAGCGACTGCGTGAAGAACGCGACCGCGGGGCCACGGTCCGAATGGCCATTCGCAACGCATTCCATCGCGCCGGCGCCACGATCATTGACTGCAACACGACGCACTTGATCGCCGCAACCGTGCTTTACTGGCTTGGCAGCGACCAGATTCGCGGCTTCGCCATCACGTTGTGGATCGGCGTCGTCACCAGCATGTTCACCTCCGTCTTTGTCGCCCACGTGATCTACGACGTTGCCGAAAAGCGGCAGTGGCTCACCAAGGTCAAGATGGCCCGGTGGATTGGTCACACCAACATCGACTTCATGGGCATGGCCCCCTACTGCATTGCGGGCTCGCTCCTGATCTCGGTCATGGCCATCGCCGTGTCGTTCCATCGCGGCGAGGGGCTTTTCGACATCGACTTCACCGGCGGCGTGTCCGTCCAGGTCTTGTTCGACCAACCACAAGAGACCAGTACGGTTCGCAAGCTGCTGAGCGAGGTGCCGAAAGCGGACCAGTTGCCCGACCTGGCGATCAGCGACGTGCAAATGGCTGGCGAGAAGGCCGGATTGCGGTTCAGCATTAACACGTCCGGCGACATGAAAGATGTCAAGCGCGTGCTCAACAAGGTGTTTGGCAATAAGCTGGCGCACAATGCCTTGCAGTTCACCGAGCCGACGCTGATTGCCGCCGTGAAGCCGACGGCCAAGAAGTCTCCCACCACGCCGCCCGCGAAGGCCGAGCCGGCGCCAAAGAAAGACCAACCGGCCAGCAAACAGCAATCCCGCGCCGAGTTGTCGGCGGATCGCATGTTGGCCTTTGCCGGCAGCGACGCCCTGGCCCTGGCGCTGACCGACGAGCCCGCGAAGTCGACGCCCAGCGCGCCGAAGGCCGCCGCGCCAACCAAACGCGAGGCAACCAAGGAGACCGCTCCGGCCGCCAAGCTGCCGGCGGGACAGGACGCCAAAACGGCCCGTCCCGAGTCGTCTCCGCTCCAGCCATCGGAGCCGGCATCGACGGCCACGCAAAACTCGGTCGTCACGATGCCCGAGTCTTTTGTCGGAGGCTGCGAATCGCGGCTGAACTTCCGCAAGGAGCTAAGCCACCAGGCCGCGGGGCAATTCATTACGGCCGGGCTGGAAGCCCTGAAGATCGATCCGAAATCGGTCGCGTTCTCGCTATCGAACCCCAAATACGTCGAGGGCCAATCGGACCAGTACGACCGCTGGGACCTCAAGATCATGCTTTCGCCGGAGAAGACGAAGGCCGTGTTGGCACAGCTTGCCCAGCAAATGCCGACGGAGCCGATCTTCCCGGCGTCGAGCACGATCGGCGCCGTCGTGGCCGGCAAGACTCGTGAACTGGCCGTCTATGCCCTGGTGGCAAGCTGGATCGGCATCATCCTTTACCTCTGGGTGCGGTTCCAAGCCGTGGCTTTCGGATTTGCCGCCGTGGTGGCCTTGGTCCACGATATTCTGGTGATGCTCGGGGCCGTGGCCGTCAGCATCTACATCGCGCCCTATCTTGGTTTCCTCTTGGTCGAGCCGGTCAAGGTGAACCTGTCCATCGTGGCCGCGTTCCTCACGATCATCGGTTACTCGGTCAACGACACGATCGTCGTGTTCGACCGGATCCGCGAGGTCCGGGGCAAGGACCCCAACCTGACGCGAGAAATGGTCAACGCGAGCACCAACCAGACCCTAAGCCGGACGTTGCTCACCTCGCTGACCGTGTTCATCGTCGTGATCGTGCTGTACTGTGGCGCCGGAACGGCGCTGCACGGATTCGCGTTCGCCTTGCTAATCGGCGTGATCACGGGAACCTACAGCTCGATTTACATTGCGGCCCCGATCCTGCTCTGGCTGGTCGGCAAGCACCGCGTGGAAAACAAATAGCGACTTGGCGGAAGGCTCACGCGACGCGATCCGACGATCGTGTTGCATGGCGATCCGACCGTCGGAGCCACATTGCGGCGTCGGCCACCTCGACGGCCACGCCGCCAGGGAAGTCGCGCCGTGCGGAAGTGGCATTGCGGGCCAGCGTGGCCAGTTCGTCCCACTTGGCCATGCCCATCGCCTGCAGGGGCCAACCGTGGTGCCGCCAAACGGCCATCAGCAGTTCACGCACCAGGTACGACGGCTTGCCCATGAGCGCGACCAGTTCGATCCGAGCCGCGTTGCGGCTGCTGCTCGTCACGCAACGGTCAGACCACTGGTCCACCAGACCGTCCAGCACGGCGGTCGCCTCGCCGGCCAGCGTACCCAACCGTTGCAGGGCGGCGGCCACGTCGGGATTGTAGTCGGCCTTCAGTCGCGGCAGCAGTTCCATCCGGATCCGATTGCGTGTGAAGCGGGAATCGCGGTTGCTCGGATCGCTGAGGAAGGGTTGGTCCAGCGATTCTAGATACGCCTCCAACGCCGCGTGAGCGACGCCCAGCAAGGGACGAACCAACGTGGCGTGGCCAAGCGGTCTGGTTCGGGCCATCCCGGCCAAGCCTCGGATGCCTGTACCACGCACGATTCGATGGAGGATCGTCTCGGCCTGATCGTCGGCCGTGTGGCCCGTGACAACGAATCGCGAGCCCAGGCGGCCGGCCGTCTCTCCCAGAAACCGATACCGGGCGTGCCGGGCAGCCGCCTCGATTCCCTCGCCACGGCGGCTGGCCAAGGCGGCCACATCGACCGTTCCGACCTCGCACGGCACGTCAAGCCGCTCGCATAGCTCGGCGACAAACCGCGCGTCGGCGTCGGCCTCGGGCCGCAACCGATGGTTCAGATGGGCCGCTCGGAGGCGACCGACGCCCGCCGCTCGAATGGCGACCATCGCCCGCAGCAGGGCCACGCTGTCGCAGCCGCCCGAGAGCGCCACCAGAACGGTCACGTCGGCCCACTGGTCCGGCGGCCACGATTGCGATAACTGGGATTCGATGGGGTGCGCCATGGGAATGCTACCGTTATGCGTCGATGGCGTTGCAAAGACCACCCCCAGACCAAGGGGAACGGCTTGGGCGATTGCTTGGAAAAGATCGACGCGCCCGCCGGTGATGACGAATAGCCCGACGCCGGCTAGCCGCCGCGGCGACAAGCTTCTCCCACGTGAGGAACGTCCATTTGCAGATTCGCAACGCTCTGGTAAGATTGTTCTAAGTGACAACAAAGTGTCTTCGATGGGCCTTGCCGGCCCGATCGAAGTCGACCAACAGCATACTGAGTGTTCTTGGCTAGCGTGAATTTGGCAGGCAAGAACCATCCGAGGCACAGGACCACGATGGCTGACCTATTGCTGATCATCGTCCGGTGGTTGGCCGACCGTCGTCTGGGCGGTACGTCGACCCGACGGCCGTGGGAAGCGGTTCCGGTCGGCACGGCCGATTGGCCGCGATCGACGGGCTACCGCTTGGCCGATGCGTCCGGTGTCTTCGGTTGGATGACAATGCGACTTGAACCAGTTCCTTGCGTCTCCGCGGCAACGGCTTCCGTGGCCTTGCGGCGAGCGTGCGCGACGACCGACAGCTTCCCGCCCCAGGGGTGGGGACCAAGCCGCATGGCGTGCCATTGAACGACAGGCAGTTCGCGCCGTTAGGCGACGACTACCTGCGCTAGTCAACGACCGGCTTCTTGCTGGCTGCGGTCGGCCTTCTGTCGGGCAGCTTCCCCCCATCGTCGAACTGGCGGAGGACCTATTCCCGTGCTGGCCGTATTGACTGCAACTGAGGCGTTCGGCGTCGTTTTTCTGTGCGTACTTGCCTTCGCGGCTGCGTTCGTTCTGATCAAGGTCCTCGATCGGCTGCGGCTCCGCGATGCCGAGAGCGAGGCCCGCGAACTGGTTCACAGAACCCAGTTGGAGGTCGAAAATCGCCGTCGCGAGGCCGAACTGGAAATCAAGGAAACGGCCCTCCACCAGCAGGCGGAGAGCGAAAAAGAGTTGCGACGAATCCGCGGTGAGCTGCACGAACGCGAACGGCTGCTGGACAAGCGGCAAGACGCGTTGGAAGAGCAGGCCGAAGTGGTCCGCCGCCAGGAGAAGATCGTCGAGGCAAGCCAGCGGAAGCTGACCGAGCGAATCCAGGAGGCAAACCATCGGAAGGAGGAGCTCACCAAGCTGCTGGACATGCAGCGCCAGACGTTGCACGAACTCAGCGGCCTCAACCAACAAGAGGCCACCCAACGGCTGCTCGAACTGCTCGACAGCCAGCTTCAGCGCGAGACCGGCGCGGTCATCATGGCTCACGAAAATCGGCTTGCCGAAATTTGCGAGCAGAAGACCCGTGAGATGCTCTTAAGTTCGCTTCAACGGTACGCCGCGCCGCACACGGCCGAAAGCACCACGAGCACGGTCGGCATTCCAAACGACGAGATGAAGGGCCGAATCATCGGCCGCGAGGGGCGCAATATTCGGGCGTTTGAAAAGGCCACCGGCGTCGACGTCATTATCGACGATACACCCGGCGTGGTCATCGTCAGTGCCTTCGACATGATTCGCCGCGAGGTGGCCCGCCTGTCGCTCGAAAAGCTGATCGCCGACGGCCGAATCCACCCGACGCGCATCGAAGAAATCGTGGCCGGCACGCAAAAAGAGCTAGAACGCCACATCCAGAAGCTGGGCGAGCAGGCTTGTCTCGAAGCCGAAGTGCATGGCCTGCACGAGCGGCTGGTGAACCTGCTCGGGCGGCTTCACTTCCGCACCAGCTACAGCCAAAACGTCTTGCGGCACAGCGTCGAGGTGGCCTTCCTGGCCGGCATGTTGGCCGACGAAATCAACTACGACGCGAAGCTCGCCCGGCGGTGCGGCCTGCTGCACGATATCGGCAAGGCGGCCGACCACGAGATCGAAGGCGGCCATCCGAAGATCGGCGCCGACTTGCTAAAACGCTACGGCGAGCGGCCCGAAGTGATTCATGCCGCAATGGGCCACCACGACGACCTGCGGCTAGAGAACCCCTACACGGTGCTCGTGGCGGCGGCCGATGCTTGCAGCGCCTCGCGGCCCGGCGCCCGGCGAGAAACTCTGGAACGTTATGTCAAGCGCATGGAGGAGTTGGAGTCGATCGCCAACAAGTTCACCGGCGTCGAGCAGGCGTACGCAATCCAGGCTGGCCGTGAAATCCGCGTGATCGTGAGCGCCAAGGAAACGACAGACGAAACGGCCGCCAAGATTTGCCACGATATCGCCACCGCCTTCGAGCAACAACTGACGTACCCCGGCGAAATCAAAGTGACCGTCCTGCGTGAAACGAGACACATCGAAATGGCCCGATAGCGAGCCGTGAGCTCGGAAGGCATCCCTGCTGCCTTCTCTCCACGACTCACGACTCACGACCCACTCCTCCCATGCGAATCCTTCTCATCGGTGACATCGTTGGCAAGCCCGGGCGGGACGTCTGCCAAAAGGCCATACCCGTGCTGCGCCGCGAGGAGAACTTGGATCTCGTGGTGGCCAACGCGGAAAACGCGGCGGGCGGGTCGGGCCTGACGCCTGAAATCTATCATGAACTGCTTGCCGCGAGCGTCGACGGAATCACGCTGGGCGACCACGCCTTCCGGCGCCGCGAGATTTTCCCGATTCTCCAGAGCGAACGAAAGATCGTCCGCGCGGCGAACTATCCGGCGGCGGCGCCCGGCCACGATTATATGATCCTCCGCACGCGGCAACAGGTGAACGTCGCCGTGTTCACGTTGGTGGGCCGCGTGTTCATGCCGCCGGTCGATTGTCCTTTCCAGGCGGCCGACCGCGTGCTGAATTCGCTTCCTTCGGACGTCCGGGTAATCCTGGTCGACTTCCATGCCGAGGCCACCAGCGACAAGCAACTGATGGGGCGACACCTGGACGGCCGAACCAGCGCCGTGCTGGGCACGCATACGCATGTGCCAACGGCCGACGAACGGATACTTCCCCGCGGAACGGCCTTCCAATGCGACGTCGGAATGACCGGTCCGCACGAAAGCATCCTGGGCCGCCGCATCGAGCGCGTTATGGAGACCACGAGGACGTTTCGGCCGACGCACTACGACGTAGCCACCGACGACGTGCGGCTGAACGGTTCCATCGTGGACATCGATCCGCAGACGGGCCGCGCTACGGCCGTTACGCGAATTTGCGTCGATCCCACGGGCAAGCGGCTTTAACCGTTGCGGCTCGGGTTCATCGGCCCACGGGCTGCAACGTCCCGTCGGCCAGCAGCACTCGCCGGCGACCCGCCGGTGCGGCAAAGTCGATGGTCGCCTGCCGGCTTGGCCCGCTGCCGCTCAGGGCAACGATCTGTCCCAGGCCAAACTCTTGGTGGAGCACCCAGAGGCCCTGGCTAAACGCCTCGGCGGCGGCCGGCGTCGGCGTGCCGCCCTGGGCCATCGCGGCGGCCGTCGTCAGGCGAATGCCGTTGAGGCCCATTGTCTCGCGGTTGCGCCGCGGTTCGGGCGCGGGTGCGGGCTCCTCCCACTCCTGTCTCTCCGGGGCGATCTGGCAGCCGTGTTCTTCGCCGTGGGGCGATTCGTCGCCCTCCTGACCGACAAGCTCGATCTCCATTTCCTCACGCGGCAATTCCATCAGGAAGGAGCTGGGAATCGTAAGCTTTCGCTGGCCGCGAAAGTCGCGGTATCGGGCCGTGCTGATCTGAAGCTCCTGCTGAGCGCGCGTGACGCCCACGAACATCAGACGCCGCTCCTCTTCGAGCTGATCCGGCTGATCGCGGCTGCGCTCGTGGGGAAGCACCCCCTCTTCGACCGCCGTCAAGAAGACCACGGGGAATTCAAGCCCCTTGGAAGCGTGCAGCGTCATCAGCGTCACGCGGTCGGCCTCCGTTTCCCAGGCGTCCGTATCGTTGACCAAGGACGTTTCTTCGAGGAACGCTTCGAGCTGGCCTGCCCCGCCATGACGCTCGTCAAAGTCGCGAGCCACGGTGAGCAACTCCTCGATGTTCGCCAGCCGCTGCAAGTCCTCTTCGTCCTCGGACTCACGCAACTGCTGCTGATAGCCGGTCTGACTGAGCACGAGACCCACGATCTCCTCGACGGGCCGCTCCACGCTGGCCGCGAGTCGGTCGAACAGGGCGGCGAACTTCGCCAGCAAGCTGGCCGGCCGACGCCCGATCGCCGGGATGTCGGTCGCGTGGCGCGTCGCTGCGAGGGCGCCCAGTCCGTGACCGGCGGCGTACTCCATAAGCCGGCCGACGGTCGTTTTGCCGATGCCGCGCGCCGGCGTATTGATGACCCGCGACAGGGCAACGCCGTCGTCCGGATTGCAGAGCAAGTGCAAGTAGGCCAGTATGTCCTTGATTTCCTTCCGTTGGAAGAATTCCAGGCCGTTGACCAGTTGATACGGGATGCCTTGCTGGCGAAAAGCAAACTCCAAGGCTCGGCTCAGCGCATTGACGCGGTAGAAGACGGCGAAGTCGCGTGGCCGGCGGCGGCCCGAGTGAACGTCGGCGGCAATCCGAGCCGCGATCCCCTCGGCCTCGTCTTTCTGCGTGGCGTAGGTCACCAACCGGACCGGCGAGCCGGGGCCGTTACAGGTGAAGAGGTCCTTTTTTTTCCGCCGGCTGTTGTGTGCGATCAGCCGAGCCGCGACGGCCACAATGCGTTGCGTGCTGCGATAGTTTTGCTCCAGGCGGACCACGTGAACCGTCGGATAGTCCCGCTCGAACTCAAGAATGTTGTTTAAGTTGGCGCCGCGCCAGCCGTAGATCGATTGGTCCGGATCGCCCGTGACGGCCAGGTTCGGATAGTCGATCGACAGGGCCCGCGCGATGGCGTATTGCGCCAAGTTGGTGTCCTGGTACTCGTCCACGAGAACAAACCGATAGCGCTCGTCCAAGCTGGCGCGAACCTCCGGGTTGTCGCGCAGCAACGCAGCCACATGGAGGAGCAAGTCGTCGAAATCCGTGGCGTTGGAGGCGGCCAATTGGCGTTGGTAGGCCGGGTAGGCCTGCTGAATGACGGCGCCCAAGGCGTGGCCCAGCCGCGGCTGATACTGTTCCGGCAAAATCAAGTTATTCTTTGCCCAACTGATGCCCTTGGCGATCGCTTCGGGCGTGAACCGCTCCGAGGCAATCGACAGCCCGGCCAGCGATTGTCGCAAGGCGCGAAGCGAGTCGTCGGTGTCGTAGATCGTGAAGTTTTCTCGCAGCCCGACGAACTGAGCGTATTTCCGCAACAACCGCGCGCAGAAGCGGTGGAACGTGCCGACCCAGACCGACGGTTCGCCGGCGAGCCGCTCAATCCGCGTGGCCATCTCGTTGGCCGCTTTATTGGTGAACGTCAGGGCGAGAATCTGGCCGCCTGGCACGCCTTGCGAAAGAAGCCAGGCGACGCGATGCGTGACGACGCGAGTCTTGCCGCTGCCGGGCCCGGCAAGGATCAGCAGCGGTCCCTCGAAGTGGGTGACGGCCTCTCGCTGCGCCTCGGTCAGTCCTTCCAGTTCCATGAGCGTAGTATAGCGGCTCTCGGTTGAGGCGGGAACCGAGAAGGGCGACCGCGCATTCCGACTCTTTGCCCACAAGCGACTCAGGCACGCGGGGGCGTATCGCATGCGGCCGGCGCGTCGGCCATCGGCGCGGCATCGCCAGGCCTGCTGGAAAGCGTGAAGTGGAACTTGGTGCCTTGGCCAACAACCGAGCTGAGCCAGATGCGTCCGCCGTGCCGCTGGACGATCTTTTGGCAAATGGCCAGCCCAATTCCCGTGCCGGGATACGCGTGTCCATTGAGCCGCTGAAACGTCTGAAAAATGCGATCGAACTGGTCTTCGGCAATGCCGATCCCGTTGTCCTCGACGGTGAATCGCCAACGGTCGGTCTCGGCGGCCGCCGCGACGCGTATCTTCGGAGGCTCCTTGCGGCGGAATTTGACGGCGTTGCCCAAGAGGTTCTGAAAGAGCTGCACGAGTTGCGTTCCGTCGCCGATGACAGTCGGCATTTGGCCGATCTCGATTTGCGCCTCGTGTTTCCGAATGAGGCCTTCGAGATTGGCCGTCGCTTCGACCAGAACCGACTGCATTTCCACTGGTTTGAGCGGCTCGCTGCGACAGCCGGCCCGGGAATATTGCAGCAGGTCGTCGATCAATCGGTTCATTCGATCCGCCGCACCGACGATTTGCCCAAAATATTCGTGGGCCGTCTCGTCAAGCTTCGTTCCGTACTCGTCGGCGATGACCTGGCAGTAGCCCGAGATCGTCAACAGCGGAGATCGCAGGTCGTGAGCGACCACCGAAGCGAACGTCTCCAGTTCGCTGTTGCTCCGGGCGAGCTCGGCCGTACGGCTGGCGACGGCCTTTTCCAAATCCAACGCGTAACGCCCGACCTGTTCGTGGCAAGCCCTGTGAACATTTCGCAAGAGCTCGCTGCGGTCCGTCAGCTTTTCGAGATAAGCGAACGCTCCAAGATTGAGCGCCTCCTTGATCGAGTCGTAAGAGCCGACGCCCGTGTAAATAATCACGCGGACGTAATCGTCGAAATCGCGGATCTGCTCCAGGAGTTGCGTTCCGCTCAGGTCGGGCAGCCGGTAATCGACCACCGCGACGTCGAAGTCACGCTGTTGCACGTGTTCGAGCGCCTCACAAGCGGATCCACAACCGATGACCTGAAAGCCTTCGGTCCTAAGGAGATCGCAGACAAGGGTCAGCTCGCCGGGGTTGTCCTCGACGACAAGCACATGACAAAAACGATCCCTGGACATCGTCGTTCCAACCCCTTCCCGATGCAGTTACCGTTGACGTGTTGCCTTGTGAATTCTTTCGGCAACCCCAAAATAACCACGGAGAGGTGTTCGAGCATAGCAAATTCGTAGCCCGGTGTCCAGCGTACTCGCCGGGGGGTAGCGCGGACCGACGGCCATGAACCACCGGGGCCCGATCGGCCTTCTGCCGGTTCATCAAAAGCGCGGAGAAACACAGGCCGGGGCCGTCCCTCGACGCCCGACGGGGCCGCCCGCATCAGAGACGGCTACGAGCGGCGGCTGGTCGCCCCGCCAGCCGGCCGTCTGCGGCGGCGCAGCTCCTCGGCAACGTCGGCCAGCTCGATGCCTTGCCCTCGCAAGAGGACAAAGAGGTGGTAGAGTACGTCGGCGACCTCCTCGACGGTTCGCTGGCGTCCTTCTTCTCGTGCGGCCCGCACGACCTCCTCCGCCTCTTCGAGCACTTTGGCCCCGTAGGCCTCGACCCCGCCTTCCAAGAGCCGCTTTGTGTACGAGGCCTCGGCCTCGCTGCTGCCGCGGCGACGGATTGTCTCGGTCAGTTCGCCAAGCGTCTCGGGGCCGAGCTCTTCCGCGCCGAAGCAGGTTGGCTCGTTCGTATGGCAGGTCGGGCCATGCGGGATCGCGCGAACGAGGATCGTGTCGCCGTCGCAGTCCGAAGCGGCGGACACGAATTCGAGCGTATGACCCGACGACTCGCCCTTTTCCCAGAGCCGGCCCTTCGAGCGGCTGAAGAACGTGACGCGGCCGTTCCGCTGCGTCTGCCGCAACGACTCTTCATTCATGTAGCCCAGCATGAGCACCCGTGCCGTGTTCGCGTCCTGAACGATCGCCGGCAGCAGGCCGTCGGAACTCTTGCACCAATCGAGTTTAGAGAGGTCTTCAGTCATCGGAGTGTTCGCCGTTGTTGGCAATCTTCTTGTCAGAGTTCAAGTCTCGTTGGCAATCCGGCTTTTTGCAGCGCCCGCTTCACATCGCCGACGGAGAAAACGCCGAAGTGAAACACGCTGGCGGCCAGCACGGCGTCAGCCTGGCCCAGCCGCACGGCGTCGACGAACGACTCGAGCGAGCCGGCCCCGCCAGAGGCAATCAGCGGCGCTGCGGCCACCTGTTTGATTCGGGCAAGCAACTCGGTATCGAAGCCAGCCGCCGTGCCATCGCGATCGTGCGAGGTGACCAACAGTTCGCCCGCGCCGCGTCGCACGGCCTCTTGGGCCCAGGCGATGGCATCCACGCCCGTTTCGTCGCGACCGCCGCGAACGAGAACCGTCCAGCCGTTGCCTTTCCGCCGCGCGTCGATCGCGCAGACCGTGTTGGCCGTCCCAAGCTGCTGGGCCATGTCCTCCAGCAACGCCGGTCTTTTCACGGCGGCCGAGTTGACCGCCACCTTGTCCGCGCCGGCTTCCAACAGCCGACGGGCGTCCTCGACGCTTCGAACGCCGCCGCCAATGGTAAATGGCACGTTCACCGCGTCGGCCACCCGCGCAACCAACGCGACGGCCGACTGCCGGGCGTCCGACGTGGCCGTAATATCGAGAAACACCAGCTCGTCGGCCCCTTCATCGCAATAGCGTTTGGCCAATTCGACCGGATCGCCCGCATCGCGGAGATTCTGGAAATTGGTTCCCTTCACGACGCGGCCGTCGGTCACGTCGAGGCACGGGATGATGCGGACGGCCAGCCCGGTTTTCGCTCTTTCGTCGCCGGAGCCGTCGCGCGGCGACGTTTCGCCGGCCGCCTCGACCAAGGACGTGAGATCGGTCGAACCGTCGAGCAACGCCCGGCCGACGACGACCGAGTCGCAGCCGGCGACCGTCAACGCCCGAATGTCCGCGGGACCACGCACGCCGCCGCTGGCCGTGATGCGCAGCTCGGGCACGCGCCGCTTCCACTCAGTGTACAGGTCCACGTTCGGACCGGCGCCGGCGCCGTCGCGGGAAATATCGGTCATGAGCGTCTGACGGATGCCCATCGCGTAGACCAGCCCCATCGCGTCGGCCAACGTGCGGCCGGTGCCCGTCCGCCAGCCGTGGGTCTTGACCTGCTGGTCCTGGACATCGAGCGCGGCGATGATGGCCGACGGACCGAACAGATCGACGGCGGCCTGCGTCGCCCGAGCATCCGAAAACAGCATCGTGCCAACGACAACGGCCGACGCGCCCGCGTCCAGATGCCGCTGGATGGCCGCGAGGCTGCGAATGCCGCCGCCCACTTGGACTTCGATGCACTGCGAGAGCTGGGCGAGCAGTTGCAGGAAGCGACCGTCGTCGCGGCCGTCGCGCGCAGCCGAAAGGTTCACTAGGTGCAGTCGCACGGCGCCAAGTCGGCGATAGCGCTCGGCGATTGCGAGCGGATCGTCGCCGAAGTTGGTGACCCGCGCGAAATCGCCTTGCACGAGTCGCACGACTCGACCGTCCAACACGTCGATGGCAGGGATAACTTGCATGGTGTCAGGCGAAGGACTCCGTTCGCCCGCAGGCAGAAGATGGGGCCGTCGGCAGGGCCGGCGATGTTGCCGAATGGCCGCACAGGGCCGCGAAAGATTGCAGGAACTGATCGCCGGTCGAACCGGACTTTTCGGGATGCCATTGAACGCCAAAGTAATTCGCCTGACGAATGGCGGCGCAGAGGGTCGCCCCATGCTCGACGGTCATCGTCACGACGCGGCGGTCCTCGGGCACGCAAACGTAGCGATGAACGAAATAGGCGTACCGACCCGTGCTCAGCCTGTTCCAGCCGATGTGTGGGCTCATGACGCCGTCGGGCATCCGCCTGACCTGGCCGCGAACGATGCCGAGACACTCGGTTTGCCCCTCTTCGGAAAACTCCATCAGCAGTTGCATTCCAAGACACAGACCGAGAAACGGCTTGCGAAACGCCCGCAACGGGTCGATAAGACCGCGCGATCGCAGGTCGTCCATGGCCGATCGGGCGGCGCCCGCGCCTGGAAAGACCAGCCCGTCGACGGTCGCCATCTCGTCGGCCGTTTCGACCGTCGCGGCCGAAATGCCGAGCCGCCGGATGGCCCGCGCGACGCTCCCCCAGTTGCCCGCGTTGTATCGCAAGATGCCGATCATAGCGAGCCTTTCGTGGACGGAACGCCTTGCTCGTGGGGGCAAAACCGGAACGCCTGGCGCAGGCAGCGGCCCAGGGCCTTGAACAGAGCCTCGATCTTGTGGTGGTCATTCTCGCCGCGTCGCACGGTCATGTGCAGCGAGCAGCGAAGCGAATCGGCGAATGACCCGAAGAAATGCGAGACCAATTCCGTCGGCAGGTCGCCGACGCGCTCGCGTTGGAACGCGCCCTCGAAAACCAGACGCGGGCGGCCGGACAGATCGATGGCCACTTCGGCCAGCGACTCGTCCATGGGCAGCAGAAATCCGTAGCGCTCGATGCCTCGCTTGTCGCCGATGGCCTCGGCCAGCGCAGCGCCCAGGGACAGGCCCACGTCTTCGACCGTGTGATGCTCATCGACGGACAGGTCGCCGTCCGCGCGGAGCGTCAGGTCCATCAGGGCGTGACGCCCCAGCAACTCCAACATGTGGTCGAGAAAACCCAGGCCGGTGGCGATCTCCGTCCGCCCGCTGCCATCGACGTTCAGAAACACCGCGATATCCGTTTCGCGGGTCTTTCGTCGCAAGGACGCGAATCGCGGGAAACGCCCGTTCGTCTCCATCTTCACGCACGGGATGCCCAGGTTTTCGGCAAACCGTTGATCCGTCTCCCGATCGCCAATCACCAGCGACGCGGCGCGATCGACGGACGTCCGCTTTAGAAAATCGTCGACCAACGCCGTTTTCGGCTTGCGACACACGCATTCGTCCGCCGGGCGGTGCGGGCAGATGAAGGTCTCGGCGAACTTGATGCCATGCTCACCCAACTGACGCACCAACTCCGCCTGGGGCGCCTCGAAGGCCTCTCTCGGAAAGGCCGGCGTGCCAAGGCCGTCCTGGTTGCTGACCATCACGAGCGTGTAGCCGCGACGCACGAGCGCTGCCAAACCCTCGAAAACGCCCGGCAGCACCCGGAACTTGGCAAGACTGTCAATCTGCTCCGTCTCGGGCGGTTCCCAGAGCAACGTCCCGTCGCGGTCAATCAGTGCAATGTTCATGGCAGGAGTTGCCTCAGCGAGGAAAGGAGGAAGTCGTTGTGTTCGGGCAGCCCAACCGTGACGCGCAACAGGCCGTCCAATTGCGCTGAGCCATCGAACCGGCGAACGACCAGCGAGAACCGCTCGATCAACTCGTCGTACAATTGCTTGGCGACGACGCCGGCCGGCGGGCGAAGCAGGAAGAAGTTCGCCTTGCTGGGAAACACCTCGCAACCGAGCTGCCGGCATCCGGCCGCAAGCCGCGTGCGCTCGGCGATCAGGCCGCGAACGTTCCGCTCCATGATGTCGCGCTGGCTCCAGAGCGAACGGCCCACCGCCTGCGTCAGCACATTGACGTTGTACGGCGGCTTCATTCGCAACAGCACGTCGATGACGGCCGGCTGGGCCAGGGCGTAACCCAGCCGAATTCCGGCCGCTGCGAACGCCTTGCTGAACGTTCGCAGCACGACCAAGTTCCGCACGCCGCGACGGACGAATTCGATCGACGACGGAACGCCCTCGGCATCGGCAAACTCGCCATAGGCCTCGTCCACGGCCACCACGCCGGGAAATCGGGCCGCGAGTCGCTCGACAACTCCCGGCTCGATCACCTGCCCGGTCGGATTGTTCGGTGAGCAAAGAAACACGAGGTCGGCATCGTCGAGCGCCGCCACAAGGGCATCGCCGTCCAGTTTGAAGTCCGCCGTCAGCCGGGCAACGGACATGGCCGCGCCGTTCGAGGCCGCACTGACACGATACATGCCATACGACGGAGCGAGCGTCACGACGCGGCGGCCCGGCCGCACGAAACATCGTGCCAAAAGATCGATCAACTCGTCCGAGCCGTTGGCCATCATCGCCCGCGAGCGATCCAGGCCGTAAAACCCAGCCACGGCGTCACGCAGGCCGTCGGCCGTTGGGTCGGGATAGCGGTTCATCGGCGGCAGCGGACCGATCGCCGCCGCACTGGCGGCCGGCGACTCGTTGGCGTCCATGAACAACCACTGGTCACCCTTCCGTACGGAGCGGGCGGACTGGTACGGCTTCAACGACGCGACATGGGACGGCAATGGATTCATCGTAGTCATGGCTCGCAAAGTCGCGATTCGACGGCCCGAGCGTGCGACTCGAGGCCCTCGCTCCTGGCAAGCAAGGTCGTCGCCTTGGCGAGCCGAGCGAGCCCGTCGCGCGAAAGCTGCTGGACGGTGAACGTCTTTTGGAAAGTCCGGACGCTGACGCCGCCTTGCACCCGGGCGACGCCCGAGGTCGGCAGCACGTGGTTCGTCCCGGAACAATAGTCGCCGACCGCCTCGGGCGAGAACGGCCCAAGGAAAACGCTGCCGGCGTTGCGAATCCGAGCGACAAGCGACTCGGGCCGCCGCGTCTGAATGCTGAGATGCTCGGGCGCATAGGCGTTCGCCAGTTCGACCGCCGCGTCGAGCGACTCGACGACGACCGCAACGCTTCCGGCCAGCGACGCCTCGGCAATCTCGCGCCGCGGCAGCTGACTCACTTGATGCGCAAGCTCTTGCCACACCGATTCGACCAGCGCGGCGTTCGTGCTCAGCAGCACCACCTGGCTCTGCCGATCGTGTTCGGCCTGCGAAAGCATGTCGGCCGCGACCAGGGCCGGCCGCGCCGCGTCGTCGGCCATGACGAGCAACTCGGACGGGCCGGCCAACATGTCGATGGCCGCGCCGTTGGGGTCAATGCTCACTTCCGCCTTGGCCGCGGCGACATAGACATTGCCAGGCCCGGCGATCTTGGCCACCTTCGGCACCGTCTGCGTCCCGTAGGCGAGCGCGGCAATGGCCTGGGCCCCGCCGACCGCGTAGACCTCCTCGATGCCGACCAGCGCACAGGCGGCGAGAATTGCGTCAGACACTCGACCGTCTTTGCCGGGCGGCGTGCAAAGCGCAATCCGCGGCACGCCGGCAAGCAGGGCCGGAATACCCAACATCAGAACGCTCGAAACCAACGGGGCCGTCCCGCCAGGCACGTAGAGACCGACGCTCTCGATGGCCCGCGTCTCGCGCCAACAGGAAACGCCAGGCCGCGTCTCGACCGGCTCGGCGATCATTTCCTCTGGCTGATGAAACCGCGTGATGGTTTCCTTGGCCGCATCGAGCGCACACCGCAGATCGCTCGGCAAGGCGTCCATCGCGCGCTGCAACTCGTCGCGAGACACTCGGATCGACGCGGGCTCGACGCCGTCGAACTGCTTGCTCAGCTTCAGCAGGGCGGCGTCGCCGTCGCGACGCACGCTTTCAAGAATGGGCAACACTTGCCGCCGGTACAGTGCGAAGTCCCGAGTCGGCCGCTCCAGGGCCGCCAGCACCTCGGTCTTGTCGGCAGGCGGAAAAGAAAGGATACGCATGATCGACTCCTGCCGCGATTCGCGCGTCTCGCCGTTTTATCGCAAAAACTTTTCCACGGGAGTCACCAGGATGTCGGAACCGCCGCACTCGCGAATCTTCTCGACCACGTCCCAAAACGTCTCTTCGAGCACCATCGAGTGGATGGCCACGAAGCCCGGCTCGGCCAGCGGCACAATCGTGGGGCTCTTGCAACCTGGAAGCACGGCCTTGATTGGCTCGATCGACGCCGCCGGCGCGTTAAACATGATGTACTTGTATTTGCGGGCCTCCTGGACGCCTCGCGCCCGCAACAGCAATCGGTCGGTGAGTTTCTGGCCCTCGGGCGAAAGGTTCGGCCGACCAATCAGGATCGACTGGCATCGGGCAACCGTGTCCAAAACCTTCAATCCGTGTGTGCGAAGCGTGCTGCCCGAGGCAACCAGATCGCAAATGGCATCGGCCACCTCCAGCGTCGGCGCAATCTCGACGCAGCCTTTCAGCACGATCACGTCGGCAACCAGCCCTCGCTCACGCAGGTAGCGGCCCAGCGTTTCGGGATAGCTCGTGGCGATTCGCTTGCCTTGCAATTGCTCGACCGACTGGCATTCGCTTCGCTCGGGCGCGGCCAAGCAGAGCGAGCAGAAGCCGAACTCCAGCGGCAGCAGTCGCTCGATCCTCGCGCTGCGCTCGTCAAGCACGTTGCTGCCGACGATGCCGAGATCCGCGACGCCGTCCTGAACGTACTCGGGAATGTCGTCGTCGCGAAGGAACAAAATGTCGATCGACATATTCCGGCAAGGGCTCAATAGCCGCTCTGGATGGGTCTCGAACTGGAGGCCCATCTGCCGAAGCAGCGAAACGGAAGCCTCGGACAGACGGCCCGACTTCTGGATGGCGATGCGAATGGTTCCGTTGGATTGCATGATTGTGTCAAACTTCCTCGGGCGTGTCGTAGGCCTTCAGGATGCGGCGGTATCCGCCCTCGCCCTCGCGCACGAATCGGGCAACACGGGTCACCGTCGTGGTGCTAGCGCCGGTAAGCTCGGCCACCTCGCGATACGGCTTGCCCTGGGCCAGAAGCCGGGCGACTTCGAGCCGCTCGCTCCAGGCCCAAAGCTCACTGAGAGTGCCGATGTCCCGCAACAGGTCGGCCACGGCGGCCGGTGTTTTGCAGGAGCAGAGCGCCTTGCACAAGGCCCTGAAGGCCGGGTTCTCTCGCCAGTTGCGTTCGGTGTAGGCTTTGGAGGGCATGACCAAGGCTTGGTTGTGTTAATGTATTAACGCATTATAACGCCAGGAACAAACGCGCCAAGGGGTCTGCTGGCTGAAATCGGAGACTTTCCAAAAGAAGCGGCCGTATTCCCGCGAGCCGGACGGCCGAACGTCGCTTCAAGGCCGATTGACCCGCCGCCCCGCGCTGAGCATAATGTCCGCAACGTGCGATAGGTGCCCCATTGGACGGTTGGGCCAGTCCTCCGTTCGGTGGCCACGATTGACTCGCTGAGCAAGCTGAGCAAAACGTCCAACACCACTCCCAGGAGGGCAGCCATGGGATTAGAGCTTGTCGAACTGGTGCTCGATGTCGAGGATACCTTCGGGTTCTCGATCGCCGATGAGGACACCGCCAGCCTGACGACCGTCGGCAAGCTCTACGACTATGTGCTCGCCCATCGGTTCCGCGAAAAACAAGACGCCTGCCTGACGAGCATCGCGTTCTACAAAGTCCGCCGAGCGTTGATGTCGGTGTTGGACCTGCCGCGAGACGCCGTGCGGGTCTCGACCGATCTGGCCGCAATTTTTCCGCGACGCCGGCGACGAACGTGGCGGGCGATCGAACGTGCGACGGGCTGTCGGCTCCCATTTCTCCGAAGGCCGCCCTGGGTCGTGCGCCTCGCCACCGTCGCGGCATTGGGGCTTGGCTTCGCCGTTCCGTATTCTCTCGGGCTCAAACCGCTCGGCGGCGGCGTCCTCGTGGGGCTCCTCTCGGCTTTCGCCTCCGCATTCCCGCTGGCTTGGGTCACCGAGCTTCTGGCGGTTCGCTTGCCGCCGGACGTCGCCACCGTCGGACAACTGGCCAAGGCCATCGTCGCCCGCAACTACCAGCCGCTGGTCGCGGAGTCCAGGCAATCGGCGAATGATGCGGAAGTGTGGGACACCCTGCGCCGGATCGTGGCCGAGCAATTCGGCATTCGCCCGGACCAAGTGACCAGGGAGACGAGCTTCGTCAAGGACCTTGTCGCCGGCTAACGAGTCCTCTGGCGGCCAAATCGGTTTTGTCCCCACGTGCTCGCGTGGGACTGCGCCGAATCGCAACGGGTCCAAACATTTTGCCGTCGTTCCCTCTGTCGCCGGCCCCCCGTCTGATGTAGACTACTGGTTTTCGCGGCCCAGACCCGGAGGGTTCGATTGCCCATGGACATGGATCAACTGGTGGCGTTGTGCAAACGGCGGGGATTCCTGTTCCAATCCAGCGAGATTTACGGTGGATTGCAGGGTTTTTGGGACTACGGCCCGCTGGGCGTCGAGCTGAAGCGAAACGTCCGCGAGGCCTGGTGGCGCGACATGGTCACCTCGCACAACGAGCTGGAGGTGTCGCCCGGCGCCCCTTCGACCTACGAGATGACCGGGCTCGATTGTTCCATCATCATGCACACACAGGTCTGGAAGTGCTCGGGCCACTACGACCTGTTCCACGACTTCATGACCGATTGCCGCGAGTCGAAGAAACGCTACCGCTATGACCAGGTGTGCGGCCGCTGGGTCACGGCGAAGGGCCAGCGGATTTTCGTCGCCAGCGACGCCGGAGGCAACGAGGGCCTGGAGCTGACCCAGCACAAGGCGATGAAGTTCTTCAACCTTCGTGGCAAGGACGCCGACGAACTGGCGTGGGAAGGGCCGATCGTGTCGCTCGTGTCGGTCGGTCCGGCCGCCTTTCCGCAGGTGCTTGGCCCCGACGCCAAGACGCTCGGCACGCTGACCGAGCCGCGCGAGTTCAACCTGATGTTCAAGACGATCGCCGGGGCGCTCGGCGGCGAGGAGGACGCCGTCTTTCTGCGTCCGGAAACGGCCCAGGGCATCTTCGTCAATTTCAAGAATGTCTGCGACAGCACGCGCGTCCGCATTCCGTTCGGCATCGCTCAGATGGGCAAGAGCTTCCGCAACGAAATCACACCGCGAAACTTCACATTCCGCTCGCGCGAGTTCGAGCAGATGGAAATCGAGTTTTTCTGCCACCCAAGCACGTCGCCCGAGTGGTATCGCTACTGGCGCGACCGCCGCTATCGCTGGTACACCGCGCTCGGATTGGCCAGCGACCGCTTGCGGCTGCGCGATCACGACAAGGACGAGTTGAGCCACTATTCGTGCGGGACGGCCGACATCGAATATGCGTTCCCGTTTCTGTCGGCCGGCGACTTCGGCGAGCTGGAGGGCGTGGCCCATCGCGGCGACTTTGACCTTCGCAGCCACATGGAAGGGAAGCTGGCCCATCAGGGCGACCAGCTTGTCGTCGAGTTGGACGCCAACGGCAAGCCCAAATATCGCGGCAGCGGCAAGGACCTGAGCTACTTCGACGAGCTGACCAAGGAGCGGTTCATTCCGCACGTGATCGAGCCGTCGGCCGGCGCCGACCGCGCAACGCTGGCCTTCCTCTGCGAGGCCTACAACGAGGACGAGGCCCCCGACGAGAACGGCAAGCCGACCAAGCGGGTCTTTCTCAAGTTCCATCCGCGGTTGGCCCCGATCAAGGCGGCCGTTTTCCCCTTGGTCAAGAAAGACGGCATGCCCGAGGTCGCCCGCGAAGTCTACAAAACGCTCAAGCCGCACATGACCGTCTTTTATGACGAGAAGGGGGCCGTGGGCCGCCGCTATCGTCGGCAGGACGAAGTGGGCACGCCGTTCTGCATCACGGTTGATAGCCAAACCCTGCAGGACGGCACCGTCACGATCCGCGACCGCGACACGCTTCAGCAGTGGCGCGTCCCCAAGGACACGTGTCTGGCCGAAGTGAAAGCGCGGCTCCAGGCGTGATGGGTCCGGCAACCTTGGGTTCCGCGACGCCCTTCGGGCCCGCGCGCCGCCATCGTCAAGACGCGTCGATCGCCTAACGTCCCGGCGGCGTCCGCGGCAGATAGCGTTTGGGCGATTCGCGCACCGCCGCGACACAACGCCGATCGCAGACAAAGAGCGGGTACTCGGCGATCAGCAGCTTCAGCAGGGGCCGTTTGACGCCCAGCGGTTCGCCGCAGACAGGGCACGTCCGCTGCCGCGTGACAGCGTCCGTGTCGGCCGTCGTGGCCAGCACCTGAGCCACATAGGGGCGAACGCTTGCCGACGTGAAAACCGGGGTAAACGAAGCCGTCGGGTGTTCACGATCCAGCGGATTCGAGAACAGGAACGTGATTGGCGTGTCCTTCTCCTTCAACTGAGCAATGTCGAACACGGCGACCAAGTAGTCCTGCTCGCCAGGTCCGCGAGGCACATCAAGGTACTGAAACGGAATCCGACGCGATTTCTTTTCTTCGGGAAACCGGAGCGACATCTCCGCCTGGATCTCGCGAGCGCTTTGCGGCTTGAGCAATTTGTCGTACACGTAGATGCGCGTCTGAAGCGGCATATAGACCACTTCATAGCGCCAGTCGCCGATTCCAAAATATTGACCGCCATGCAATGTTAGCGCGGGCGGCGCCGCGGGGGCCGAGCCGCGGTAGTGGTCGGCGAACGTGTCGCGACGCTCCGAACCGCCGGGCCCGCCCGGCGCGCCGCGGCCGCCGCCCATCGGACCTTGGGCCCACGTCGCCGCCGCGGCAAACACCAAACCGTACGCGGCGACGACACCGATCAGGTCGGCGACCGCCCCAACGCTGAACGAACGTGACGCGCGCATGGCAACCCGTACCCACCGTGGAAAAGCTTCGGAATGAACGCAAAATCCCGGCGGGATTATATCTCAGCGGTCACAAATACACCAGACGAACCACCGATGGCCCCAGGTCAACCGAGGAGCCGAATCACGCCTCGGCGACGAACTTCACTCCCAGCGCCGCGGCCAATTCCTTGGCCGGCTCCCAAAGATCACCGTAATAGGTGACGCGGTGCCAGCCGAATTGATCCCAGAAGGTGAACAGTTTTTCCATGTCGCCGATCACCTCGCAAGCCAGCTTGGTGCGGCACGCGCGGTCCTCGGTGAGGTTCTCGACGCTCCTGGCCCGATGACAAAGCAATTCTCGCCGCCCGAGATTGAACTTGAGCGTCGTCGTCATGTAGCCGGTCGGCAGAAACGAACGGACCGCCGCGCCCCGGCGATCCTCGCTGTGGGTAAGGATCTCATACGGATTCGCCGGCCCGCTTGGGCCGAAGGGCTTGGTCGTCGCAACGCAGTGAGCATAGATGATCTGCCGTCGCGCCGTGTCCAACACGGGATCGGAGATGAAACCGGGACGTCCAATCAGGTGTTTCATCGCAATCATCGTGACGCTCGATTCGATGTCGCCCTCGCAGGCCCCGATCAGGCCCGCATTGAGCAATTCCACGAACCCAAGGCACGGATACCCCTGCAGATGACCGCCGTAGAAACCGCCGAGGCAGTTGATCGCAATGGCGTCCGCCTGATGGCGTTTCAGAATGGCCTGCTGAGCCAGGCAATTCCGCGCCGATTTCTCCAGCGTCCCGTCGACATCGTCGATGGCGATGGAGCGGGCCTCGGCCTTCCAACGGGCGGCCATCGCGTGCGCCTCGTCGCGGTCGGCCTTTTCGTGAGCCGCCTTGATTTCCGCAAAGTCGGTCTCCACGACTTCGATGCCCATGATTTCTCGGGCCTTGGCCCCCAGGCCTCCGCTCATCGCACCCCCCACGACGATCAACTTCGACCGCTTCATCGCCTCAAGGCATCGGCCCACGTCGGCCTTAGGCAGCGGGTCGCCCTTGCACGATTCGCCGGTCGGCGACGGCGTATGCTCGCGGCGCAGGCGGCCGCACGCGGCGACGAAATCGGCCGTCGTGCCACCGCTCTTCAGCCGCCCGAAACACTGCACCGCGCGGGCCAAGTCCTCGATGTTCGATGAGGCAACGACGGAGAAATTCTTGTGACTCCTCGCCAGACCGGCCGTGAAACAAGGCACGCCGCCACTGCCGCCGAACAGGAAATCAGCCACGATGGTCGGCACGCCCGAGGCCACGATCGGCTGCATCGCATCCACCCAATTGTTCAACTGGTAGACGACGTAACCGTCGATGCGGTCCGCCCGATCGGCCGCCAGCAGCTTCTTGGCATCGTCGGCCCCGTGAGCCAAGACCGGCAGCAGCTCCACCTCCGGACAGAGCTTCTTTAGCGATGACTTGACGTATTCCATCTGAGCGGTGAAGTCGTAGCCGAGGTGAGGCCACGTGGCCCGATTCTGCTTGACCGCATGACAGGCAAACACCAGCCGAACTCGCGGCCGATCGGACGCCGGGCCATTCGACGTTTCCTCGGCCGATGCCATCGACAGCAACGCGGCAGGCGCCAGCGACGCAGCGCAGGCCGTGCATCCGGCCGCCAAAAAACCACGCCGATTCACACAACAAGAGCAGTTCGACCGGTTTGGAAATTGAATCGCCATGCGTGGCTCCTGTGCAACGAGAGTGTGGAAGGTGGGAATGCGGCCGTTCGAAAGCGGCCGGGAAGGCAAGCGCCAGTGTAGCGTTTGATGCAATATTGTCAACAAACGTCAACGGTTAAACCACCGTAGCTGTCGGTTGCATGTCAAGTGGCCCGAAAAGTTTCCTTGAATCGGGCCTGGACCGCTGCTAACTTGGTCGCGCGGATTCGCATCCTGCACGCCGGACGCACGCTCGACGCCGATCGCCATCCCAAGAGGGCCTCTCCAAGGACTGATGCCATGATTGCAACTGCCTCGACCGAACCCGAGAACGAAGATGTCGCCGCCAGCGTTTCTCCGCGTATGAAACACCTGGAGCGACGTTTGCTCGAGGCCTTCGACGAACTGTGGGACAGCTTTGTCGATCCGGCCGACGCCGTGTGCGACGTCGATGGCACTCCCTGGAGTCCCCTAGGCGTGGAAGGCCGGGGACCGATGGCCGGCATGCCGTTCGTCAACGAGCAGCAACTCGGACTGATTCGCGACCAGTGTCGCGCGCTGGCCGTCGTGAACGAATTCGCCATCAACGGTCACGAGAACCGAATCAGCTACATCGTCGGCAGCGGACACATCTATCGGGTTGTCCCACGCAGGGGCCAGCCTGTCGACGAACCGCTCCTCCGCGACGTTCAGACCGTGGTGGACGACTTCGTTCAGCTCAATCAGTGGCAGCAGCGGCAGCAGGAGATCGTCCGCCGCCAAGACCGCGACGGCGAATGTTTTCTCCGGCTGTTTCCGGCGGCCGACGGCACGACGCGCATCCGTTTTGTCGAGCCGGCCGAGGTGGCGACCCCACTGGACCGCGCGACCGACCCGTCGGCGACGTTCGGCGTGCAGACCGACCCCGAGGACGTAGAAACCGTTCTTGGCTACTGGATCGGCGGACGCATGGTCGATGCGGCCGAGATTCAGCACCGAAAGGCGAACGTCGACGCCAACGTGAAGCGAGGGCTACCCCTGTTCTTCCCGGTGCGCAAGAATCTGCGGCGCGCCGAAAAACTGCTGCGCAACATGAGCATCGTGGCCGAGATTCAGTCCGCCATCGCCATCATCCGCAAGCATCAGGCCGTCACGGCGGCTGGCCTGGCCGATTTCGTCGCTGCCAGCGCCGACGTAAGCGTACACCAACCGACGACCGGACGCACGAGCCATTACCGGAGGTACGCCCCCGGGACGATCCTCGACGCGGCCGCCGGAACCGACTATCAGTTTCCGGCCGCCGGCATCGACGCGGCCCGTTATGTCACCGTGCTGCAAGCCGAGCTGAGGGCCGTTGCCAGCCGATTGGTCATGCCCGAGTTCATGCTCAGCAGCGACGCCAGCAATGCCAACTACTCATCGACGATGGTGGCCGAGGGCCCGGCGGTCAAGATGTTCGAACGCCTGCAACATGAAATGATCGCCAACGACCTAGCGTTGCTTCGCCGGGTCATTTCCCACGCCGTCTCCGCCGGGCGGCTCCCGCTCGACGCCCTCTCGAACGTCAGTGTTCAAGGCATTCCGCCGCGGCTGGCCGTGCGCGATCGCCTGAAAGAGGCGCAGGCCGACCAGATTCTCGTCCGCAACGGGGCCATGTCGGTCCAAACGATGGCCATGCACAACGGGCTCGATCCCGAGCAAGAGCAACAACTTTTGCAGCGCCACGATGCGGTGGCCGATGCGTCGACGGACCAATAGGTTGCGGGGTCCGGCGTCTTCCGGCTTGCCGCCCTAGTCGAACACGCCGTGCAAGAACCATTGCCCATCCCGCAAGCGGCGAAAAAGCCAGTAACGGCAGCCGTCCGTGGTCTCGACGCGGAAATAGTCGCGACCGATCGGCCGGCCGCGCCACCAACCGGTCTCGATGCGCTCGGGACCCCAATGCCGTGCAATCCGGAGCTCTCGGCCGCCCAGCCGGAATCGCCGCGGCGAGAATCTTGGCGCAGGCGTCTCACCGACATCGAACAGCACCGACGCCCCACCGCCGCAATCGAGCAACCGGGGCCTCGGCAACAACCGCAACGGACGCGGCGGCAATTTTCCAGGTTCATCTCGCTCGGATTGGCCTCTCGCGCGCTCGCCATTCTTTCTCGCCGCACGACGACGCCGGTTTCCCACAAGCGGATCGACATGCCAAGCCAATTCCGGCTGAGCCTCGGGACACAACCGCACGCCAAGCACGGCGTCCGCTCCGAGCCGGCTGCCGAGCCGCTCGACGAGCATGGTCCAATGCCGGGAACGCTGCTCTGGCTTTTCTCCGCATGCGCCGCCTGCCGGACCAACACGGCCGAGATCAAATAAGGTTGTTTGTCGTGGCCGTTCTCGCGGCGCGGTCAGCGTGGCCGCCACCTCGATCGCCCGAACCGGCGAGGCAATCCGCAGCCGGTCCAATTGGAGCAGCACCAATTCAAACAAGTGGGCACTGACGTTCGAGGGCTGGAACAGGCCGACTGAAATAGTGCGTCTTCGACCGCCTCGCTCGTCCACCGCGAGGCTGACCGTGGCAGCCAGTTCGAAATCCAACCGACATTCCAGCCGCAATGCGCCCTGACCGCTGTCGGCCAGTTGGGCGGCCAACTGCTCGACGAGCCGCTGGAGCACCGCTTCAATCATTTCCCGATTGGCGATCGGATCGTCGTCCGACCACCGAGCCGCAAATTGCCTCGGGGACGGGCTGGCCGGCACGGGTTCATCGAGCCGCCCAAACGCCTGATCGAGCCGTCGCAGCAACAACGGTCCAAATCGCGACAAAAACCCTTCACGCGGCAAGGCCTCGAGCTGCCCGACGCTCTGAAGTCCCAACTCGTGGAGCACTCGCACGGTCTCGGCCGACAGCCGCAAGGCCTCGACGGGCAGCCGCTCGAGAAAGGCGGCCGTTTTGCCGGGTGCAATTATTAGGAACGCCGCCGAACCGCTCTCAAGGGGACCGTGGAATCCATATCGAGCGCCGGCCCAGGCGGCCCCCAACGTGTCCGCCACCGCACCACGAACCGATCGCCCAAACGATGATGCCAAGTCGGCGGCCACCGCGTTGCACAGCGATGGCTCGCCGCCAAACAGATGGGCCACGCCGCCGATGTCCAGCAGCAGGCTGTCGCCATCGGTTGCATCCCAACCGACCAACGGACTGAACCGGCCGCATCGCTGGGCAATCCGCCGCTTCACGCCCGCGACACGCTCTTTACTGTCCGCTAGCAACGTGCAAGCGTCGTTCCAGCGAACGCACGCGATTCGTTTCATCGTCGAGTTCCACCTCCACACTCTGACCGGCCGTCGCACCACGACACCGCAGCACGGTGATCCGCAGACACGGCCCCTCGCAGGCAATTCCCGGCAGCGGCTCGACCAGCAATCGCACGTCGGCCCAAGACGGCTCGGAGCGAACGGCCGCGGGCCGCAACAGCAGCCCCAGCGTGCCGCCCTGCTCGGCAGCCAACTGCCAACGGCGAAGGGTTCGCACGTCGCTTGTCCGGGGCCAAATCAAGACGGCCGCCACGGCCACCGAACGCAACAGTTGGTCGGCCGCCCAATCGTGATCGGCAACGTCCTGCGGCCGAACGAGGAGCAACTGCTCGGTGGAAATCCCCAGGCGAATCGCCGCGGGCGGATAAAAATCACCTCGCCAATCAAGCACGGCCAACGGCCCGGCCGATTTTTCACAGGCCTCACGGGCGGCCAACAGCGACAACGCGACCGTCCCACCCCCCTCATCACCCGCAAGCCACTCAACCAACGTCCCTCGCCGAAACCCCTTCTCCGGGAGCAGTTGGTCCAACACCTCGCAGCCGCTCGACAGTCGTTTCTCGCGGCCTGATTGCCGCCGAGTCTCCAGCCGGGCAACCCGTCGCCGCAACTCGTCGAGCCCGATGACTCCGGTCCGCGATTCCACGACCAACACCCTCCAAGATAAGTGTACGCATGTATATTTCCCTTGTCAAGGATGGTATCGGCACGAAAATAGTCGACGGGAACTTTAATCCGATGACCAGCGTCTATTTTTGTGGACGGGAAAAGTTGTCCCCCATTGGTAAACCATACCCCCAAGGATCTTCGCATGAACACGGCCCGATGGTTCCGCTGGCTCTCGCCCCTCGTGCTCATGGCAGTGGCGTCTTCCACCCCGGCCTCCGAAAATCAGGGACAACGTGCTCTCATGCAACAAGCGTTCAACGACGGCAACTTCAAGGACGCCTACGAGGGCTTCCGATCGCTGGCGATCGATCCCGCGAATGACACGGACCGGGTGGGCAGCGATCTGGAGATGGCCGTTCGGTGCCTCGTTCAGCTTGACCGCCAAGATGAGATTGACGCCTTGCTGGAAAAGGCCATCCGGTCGCATGGTCAAAATTGGCGGCTCCTTTTGAGCGCCGCGCAGAGTTACACTGCCAACACCGTGGCCCATCACGGTTTCCTGGTGGCCGGCGCGTTCCAGCGCGGCCCCAAACGGGGCGGCGGGCAGCCCGTCGGCAGCGACGAACGGGATCGTGTCCGCGCGCTGCAACTCATGGTGCAGGCCATGCCGCTGGTCTTGAAGGACGAGCACTCGAAAGATGTGAGCGATTTTTTCCTCCACTTCGTGGACGTGCTCGGCTTCGATCGCAGCGGCGGCCAGGCCTGGCGACTCCAATACCTGAGCGATCTCAAGGTCCTGCCGGACTATGAACAGGGTGGCCGGCGTTGGGGTTGGCGTCCGACCGAGGAGTCGCGGGGCGCGCCGGTCGACGCCGAGGGCCGCCCGATCTTCTACCACGTTCCGACGAGCCTCGACGCCGCGGAGAACGACGGCCAGCGGTGGCGCTGGTGCCTTCAACAGGTGGCCGAGCGCGATCCCGAGCGGCTCAACTCGGCCCGCATGCGGCTGGCCAGCTTCCTGGAAAGCCAGTTTGGCGTCCACACGATTGCTGACGCGGGGTGGCCCTTTGGTCGTGAGCAAACCGACGACACCCGCGAGGATCAAACCGGTCCCTACGCGTTGCACACGCTTGCCGAGAACGAAACGATCGCCCGACTTGCCACCGGCATCCGGCGATTCTCGCTCCCGGACGAATTCAACCCCATCAAGATTTATCAGGCGATGGCCAACGACGACGGCGATGCCAAGTCGCGCATCGACGCCCTTGAATCTCTGGCCCGAGTCTTCGAGAACCGCCGCCAATACCCCAAGGCGGCCGGTTATTGGCGCCGCCTGCTCGACGACTTCCCAGATGAAAAGCAGGAACGGCGTGAGAGCTGGCGGTTGCGGCTCGACCGGATCGTCGGCGCTTGGGGCCGCTTTGAACCGAACCAGACACAGCCGGCCGGCTGCGACGCGACGCTCGAATACCGCTTCCGCAACGGTCGCCAAGTCACCTTCACGGCCCACCAGCTCAACACCGAAGAACTGCTGGCCGACATCAAGGCCTATCTGAAGTCGAATCCCAGAGAGCTCGATTGGGGGCAGCTCAATCTCGACAATCTGGGCTATCGCATCGTGCGAGACAACCAGCGGCAGTACTTGGGGCCGGAGGTCGCCCGGTGGCAATTGACGCTCGAGCCGCGGCAGAACCACTTCGACACGCGAACGACCGTCGCGACACGGCTTCAGAAGCCCGGCGCGTATCTGGTCGAGGCCCAAATGGCCGGCGGCAACACGTGTTTTGTCGTCGTTTGGGTTGACGACACGGTGATTCTGAAGAAGCCGCTCGATGGCAAGACCTACTACTTCGTGGCCGACGCGGCGACCGGCCGCCCGGTGCCCAACGCCAACGTGGAGTTCTTCGGCTGGCAGCATGGCCGCGTCAATCGGGCCCGGCCGCCGGCGACCATAACCCGGCAATTCGCGGAACGGACGGACGCCAACGGCCAAGTGATTCCCGACCCCGACCAGCAAGTCGCCGACTGCCAGTGGCTCATCACGGCGAGAACGGCCGAGGGCCGTTTCGCCTATCTCGGCTTCACCCGGATCTGGCGTGGCGTGCGCCGGGACGCGCGCTACGACGCCACGAAAGCGTACGCACTCACGGATCGACCGGTCTATCGGCCCGAACAGAAGGTCCACTACAAGTTCTGGATCGGCCGCGCCCGGTATGACGCGCCCGAGACGTGCGAGTTCGCCAACCGTGACGTTGCAGTGGAGGTGCACAATCCGAAGGGAGACAAGGTCCTTTCCGAGACGAAGCGGACCGACGCCTTTGGCGGCATCGAAGGGGACTACCTCATTCCGGCCGACGCGACACTCGGCGTCTTTGCGATTGTCGCCAAGCTGCCCCACCGAAACGTGCAACTTGGCGGCGGCCGATTCCGCGTCGAGGAGTACAAGAAACCCGAGTTCGAGGTGACCGTGGATGCGCCGGCCACGCCGATCATTCTCGGCCAGAAAATCACGGCCACGATCAAGGCGCGATACTACTTCGGCTCGCCGGTCACTCAGGCCAAGGTGAAGTGCAAGGTGATCAGAACCAGCCGCGACGAACCGTGGTTTCCAGCGGCTTCCTGGGATTGGCTCTACGGTCCGGGCTATGGGTGGTTTGCTAGCGATTACGATTGGTATCCCGGCTGGCAGTCGTGGGGCTGTCCGCGTCCAGCGCCTGCATGGTGGCCGCGTCGCCAAAGCCCGCCCGAAGTGGTCGTGGAGCAAGAGGTTCCCATGGGGCCCGACGGCGTCGTCAACGTCGAGATCGACACGGCGGTCGCCAAGGCAATCCATCCCGACCAGGACCACGCCTACACGATCACGGCCGAGGTCGTGGACGCATCGCGCCGCACGATCGTCGGCACGGGCAACGTGCTGGTCGCTCGCAAACCGTTCACCGTCCAGGCCTGGCTCGATCGCGGTTACCTTCGTGTCGGCGACGCGGCGACCGCTCATTTTTCGGCCCGCACGCTCGATGGTCGCCCCGTCCAAGGCCACGGCGAGCTGCGGTTGTTGAAGATTGCCTACCGGGAAGGCAAGCCGGTGGAAACGCCCGTCCAAACGTGGACGCTCGACACGGATGCCGAAGGGCTGGCCTCGCAGCAACTCATGGCTTCGCAGTCGGGGCAGTATCGCCTCTCGTACAAGCTGACGTCTCAACTCGCCTCGCCCGCAAGCGGGAAAGGGGTCGAGGGGACGGCAATCGGCCCTCCCTCGAAGCGAGCGGAGACAACAACCGCCACGATCGAAGGCGGCTGCGTCTTCACCATCGTCGGCGACCAATTCGACGGTTCGCAGTTCCGCTTCAACCACCTGGAACTGATCCCCGACAAGCGGGAATACGCCCCGGGCGACGCGGTCAAGCTCCAGATCAACACCGACCGCCCTGGCAGCACGGTTCTGCTGTTTGTCCGACCGGTCAACGGCGTCTACTTGCAGCCCAAGGTTCTCCACCTCGATGGCAAGAGCGTCATCGAGGAGATCGGCGTCGCGGCGCGGGACATGCCAAATTTCTTCATCGAAGCCGATACGATTGCCGACGGTCGGCTCTACACCGAAGTCCGGCAAATATTCGTCCCGCCCGAGAAGCGAATCCTGAACGTCGAGATTCAGCCCGGCCGCGCCGACTTGCAACCGGCGGCAGTCTACAAGCCGGGCGAAAAGGCCAAGGTTCTTCTCAAACTGACCGATCTGGCCGGCCGCCCGTTCGTCGGCTCGAGCGTCGTGGCCATTTACGACAAGTCGCTTGAATACGTTTCCGGTGGCAGCAACGTGCCAGACATCCGGGAGTTCTTCTGGCGTTGGCGGCGTCATCACGAACCGCAAGGCGAATCGACCCTCGACCGTTGGTTCCCCAATACCGCGCCGCCCAACACCATCGGCATGGAAGACCTCGGTGGTTTCGATATTCCTTTCGACGACGCAGAGCCAAAACGTCGGTTTGAAGCCGGCGCGAACGGCATGGGGGCCATGCCGCGCATGGCTGCCAGCCCCGCCACGGCAGCGCGCCCGAGCGATGCGGCGCCACGGATCGAGCCGACCGTTCGCAGGAAGTTCGCGGACACGGCCCTTTGGGTCGGCGCCGTGACGACCGCCGCAGACGGCACGGCCCAGGTCTCGCTCGACATGCCCGACAATCTGACCACGTGGCGTATCAAGGTCTGGGCGCTCGGCCAGGGCACGCGCGTCGGCCAAGGCTTTGCCGACGTGATCACTCGCAAGGACCTGATCGTCCGGCTGGAATCGCCGCGGTTCTTTGTGCAAAGCGATGAGGTCGTGCTGTCGGCCATTGCGCACAACTACCTGAAGACCAAAAAACATGTGCGTCTGGTTCTGGAACTCGAAGGCGGCCGTCTGGAGCCGCTGTTGCCGGTGCGCCGCGAGCTGGTCCGGCCCGACACCGTCCTCCTGTCGCCCGAAGGTCAGTCCAGGGAGATCGAACCCAACGGCGAGGCCCGCGTCGATTGGCGCGTCAAAGTTCTCGAAGAGGGCCACGCGATCGTTCGCGTCAAAGCGTTGACCGACGAAGAGTCCGACGCGATGGAGCAGCGGTTCCCGTGCTATGTCCACGGGATGCCCAAGACCGAGTCGTACAGCGGCGCGCTCGGGCGGCAGGACACGTCCGGCCGGTTCACATTCACGATTCCCGAAAAGCGTCGGCCCGAGCAGTCGCGTCTTGAAGTGCGCTGGTCGCCCACGCTGGCTGGCGCGATGATCGACGCGCTGCCGTACCTGGTCGATTATCCCTATGGCTGCACCGAGCAAACGTTGAATCGGTTCCTGCCGACCGTGCTTACGCAGAAGATTTTGTTGGAGATGGAAGGAAAAGCGGGGCATGGCGGGGCCGCCCTCACCGCCAGCCCCTCTCCCGCAAATGAGCGAGGAAAAGACGGCGATCGCAACGCGCGGCAGGTTGCCAACCGCCTCAACAAGCGCATCTTCGACCAGGCCGAAGTCACGCGCATGGTCAAGCAGGGCGTCGAACGGCTCACGGAAATGCAATGCTCCGACGGCGGCTGGGGTTGGTTCTCCGGCTGGGGCGAACACTCGGACGCACATACCACGGCGCTGGTCGTCCACGGGCTGCAAATCGCCCAGCAGAACGGCGTCGCCCTGGTGCCGGGCGTCCTCGAACGGGGCGTCGCATGGCTCGTCCGCTATGAGGCCGAGCAACTCGAGTTGCTCAACCGTGCGGCCGAACAGCACGATCAGCCGATCGACCGGCGGCCACGCAAGGCGTCGGCCGACAATCTGGACGCCTTCGTCGCCATGGTGCTGACGGACGCCGGGCAGCCAAACGCCGAGATGCGGGACTTTCTCTACCGCGACCGCACCCGGCTGGCCGTCTATGCGCTGACAATGTACGGTATGGCCCTGGAACAGCAAGGCGAAAAGCAAAAGCTCGCGATGGTCCTCCGCAACCTCGGGCAGTATGTCCAAGAGGACGAAGAGAACCAAACCGCTTGGCTGCGATTGCCGCAAGACAGTTGGTGGCACTGGTATGGCAGCGAGTTCGAGGCCCACGCCTACTACCTGAAGCTGCTGGCCCGCACCGATCCGCACGGTTCACTGGCCCCGCGGATCGTCAAATATCTGCTGAACAACCGCAAGCACGCGACCTATTGGAACTCGACCCGCGACACGGCATTGTGCATCGAGGCGATGGCCGACTTTCTCCGTCGCAGCGGCGAGAACCGACCGCAGGTCGCCGTCGAGGTCTACTTCGATGGCCGCCTCCAGAAGACGGTCGAGATCACGCCGCACAATCTCTTCACGTTCGATAATCGGTTCGTCCTCGAAGGCCACGCCCTCGCGACCGGCCAACACACGATCGAGCTTCGCAAGCAGGGCGTCGGCCCGCTCTATTACACCGGCTGCTTGAGCACCTTCACGCTCGAAGACTTCATTCATCGGGCCGGCTTGGAGATCAAGGTGAACCGCAAGTATTACAAGCTGATCGGCTCGTCCAAGCTGGAAAAGGCGGCCGGCTCTCGCGGCCAACCCGTCGAGCAGCGCACCGAGAAATACGCGCGTGAAGAGCTTGCGTCAGACGCCCAGCTCAAGAGCGGCGACCTGGTCGAGATCGAGTTGGAGATCGACAGCAAGAACGACTACGAGCATCTGATCTTCGAGGACATGAAGCCGGCCGGTTTCGAGCCGGTGGACCTTCGCAGCGGTTACACGGGGAACGCGATTGGGGCCTACGTCGAGTTTCGCGACAACCGCGTGGTGTTCTTCGCCCGCACCTTGGCGCGCGGCAAGCACAGCGTCAGCTATCGGATGCGGGCCGAAACGCCCGGTCGCTTTTCCGCCCTCCCAACCCGCGTCTCGGCCATGTACGCGCCCGACCTCAAGGGCAATTCGGACGAGATCAAGCTGGAGGTGCGGGATTAGCCCGACCAGCGCGCAAGTGACGACCGGATGTCACCTGACCGCGGACCGGCCAACGAGAACCATTCTCACCCCTTCCGCTCGATCTTCGCCCAGGTGTCAACCAGCGAGACGGTGCGGTTGAATACGGGCTTTCCGGGGGTCGAGTCGGAATCGACGCAAAAGTAACCAAGCCGCTCGAACTGGCAGCGGAAGCCGGACGCGGCGTCCCTCAAGCTCGGCTCGACAAAGGCCGTCAGGCGTTCGAGCGAGTTGGGATTGAGGTTCACCTTGTAGTCGGTCCCCTCGGGCACGTCGGTCGGGTTGGGCTTGGTGAACAGGTGGTCGTAGAGCCGCACCTCGGCCTCGATGGCCCGCGCGGCCGAGACCCAATGGATCGTACCCTTGACCTTGCGCCCGTCCGGCGTGTTGCCGCCGCGAGTGGCCGGGTCGTAGGTGCAATGGACCTCGGTCACCTGGTCCGTCTTCGGGTCCTTCACGACGCTCGTGCAGGTCACCAAATACGCATAGCGAAGCCGCACTTCCTGGCCGGGGCACAGGCGGTGATATTTTTTCGGCGGCACCTCGCGGAAGTCGTCTTGCTCGATCCACAGCTCGCGGGAGAACGGAACCTTGCGTGCGCCCATGCCCGGATCTTCCGGGTTGTTCACGGCGTCCATTTCCTCGATCTGGCCCTCGGGATAGTTGTCGACGATCACCTTGAGCGGCCGCAGCACGCCCATCACGCGCGGCGACCGCTTGTTCAGGTCGGTCCGCAGGCAATGCTCCAGCAGGGCAATGTCGACGACGCTATCGACCTTCGAGACGCCGATCGTCGCGCAGAAATCGCGGATGGCCTCGGGCGTGTAGCCGCGGCGGCGCAGCCCGCAAATCGTCGGCATCCGCGGATCGTCCCAGCCGCTCACGTAGCTCTCTTTGACCAACTGCAACAAGAATCGCTTGCTCATCACCGTGTAGGTCAGATTGAGCCGGGCGAATTCAATCTGCCGCGGGGCGAAGATGCCCAACTCGCGAATATACCAGTCGTAGAGCGGGCGATGGTTCTCGAATTCGAGGGTGCAGATGGAGTGGGTGATCCGCTCGATCGAGTCGGACTGCCCATGCGTGAAGTCGTACGTCGGATAGATGCACCACTGGTCGCCCGAGCGGTGATGCGTGGCGTGCAAGATGCGGTACATCACCGGATCGCGCATGTTCAGATTGGGCGAGGCCATGTCGATCTTGGCCCGTAGCGTCTTGCTGCCATCGGCGAACTCGCCCGCCTTCATCCGCTCGAACAGATCGAGGTTCTCTTCGATCGAACGGTTGCGGTAGGGGCTGTTCGTGCCGGGCGACGTGAGCGTGCCGCGGTTCTCGCGCACCTGGTCGGCCGTCAGGTCGCAGACATACGCCTTTCCGGCCTTGATGAGTTGCACGGCCCACTCGTAGATCTGCTGGAAGTAGTCGGAGGCGTAATAGAGCCGGTCCTGCCAGTCGAAGCCCAACCAACGAACGTCCTCCATGATCGAATCGACGTACTCGACATCCTCCTTGCACGGATTGGTGTCGTCGAATCGGAGGTTGCACAGCCCGCTGAAGTCCTTGGCGATGCCAAAGTTCAGACAAATCGACTTGGCGTGTCCGATGTGCAGGTAACCGTTCGGTTCGGGCGGAAACCGCGTCTGGACCCGACCATCATGCTTGCCGGTCTGGTTGTCCTGGCGGACGATCTCGCGGATGAAGTCGGTGGGTTGGGAGACGTTTTCAGAAGGATGATCGGTGGACATCGTCGGCTCGAGGGGTCTCTTGGAAAGGCCTGTGTCTCATTCCGCGGCAGGCGCTGTCGCCAATGAAACGGAACCAGCTATTATACCCTTTCTTTCCACCCGGCTTTAGGGGGCGCAGCCAGCCGGCGACAAAGGCCGCAGTCTGCCGCCCTCGCCCAACCTCTCTACCTGAAAAAGCGAAAAAGATTGCCTGCTGGCAGTGCCGTCCGAGGCGAGAATCGCCATCAAGCGGCCCAGGCCGGGTGGCCCTGCCAGGGGCGGCCATCGCCTTGGCCCCGCAGGCCAATTGGGCATCCAGCGGACACCCGGTTGACGACCGACGCCGCGTCTGTCATACTCTTTTCAGTCACTGCCTATAATCCACAGGACGAAACCCGTCTGACCGTGGTTTGGGCGGCGTGGCCACTCGTGGCTGACACAATGGGCGGTTAGCTCAGTTGGTTAGAGCACCAGCTCGACAAGCTGGGGGTCGGAGGTTCGAGCCCTCTACCGCCCACACCGACGCTCACACAGCGTTGCAAACCCCGGAAGAACCGGGGTTTTGCGTTTCTTGGCGCAGCCAGCTTGCAGCACACTTCGGCGGTTGTCATACCGCAACGCTCGCCGAAACCCGGTCCACGCCGCGTAACGCACCATTGTCCCCAACGTCCGCGGTCGACAGTCCCCGTAACCGTTGGGGCATCGCGACTCCAGGACAGAACAGCCCCCCCCAACGATACTGGTTCGCACAATGTCTGCGTTGCCCCAAACCGCCTGAACGGCTAGAATCGCACGGTTTGGCCGACCTTCCCGATAGACCTCGCTCACGGATGGACGAGTGATGAGCATGGAAGCCGCAATTTCCTCCGATACGCTGAGTCCGTTCGAGCAACTTCGGTTCGCTCGAAAGGTCATCCTGACCGAGAGCCGTGCCCTGGCAGCGGTGGCCAACCGGCTTGGCGACGACTTCTGTCAAGCCGTCCAATTGATCTTCGGCTGCCGAGGCAACGTGATCGTCAGCGGCATGGGCAAGGCCGGCCTCATCGGCCAGAAGATCATGGCGACACTGGCCTCGACCGGCACCCCGAGCCACTGCCTGCACCCGGCCGAGGCGGTTCACGGCGACCTGGGCCGCGTCCGAAGCAACGATGTTCTGCTGATGCTTTCGCAAAGCGGGGAAACGGACGAGGTCACACGCCTGCTGCCATCGCTGGCCGAGCTGGGCGTGCCGCTCGTGGCCATCACGGCTCGCGCCACCAGCACGTTGGGCCGCGCCGCGACCGTCACGATCGAACTTGGCGAACTGCATGAGGCGTGCTCGCTGGGATTGGCGCCCAGCACAAGCACGACCGCGATGCTCGCCGTCGGCGATGCCCTGGCCCTGCTGGTCAGCCACATGCGGCGGTTCGGCCGCGACGACTTTGCCCGCTATCATCCGGCCGGCAATCTCGGCTACCAATTGAGCAAGGTGGAAGAGCAAATGCGGCCGCTCGAGCAGTGTCGCGTGGCCAGCCAGGATCAAACGGTCCGCGAGGTGCTCGTTGGCACGAGCGTGCCAGGCCGTCGCACGGGCGCGACGATGCTCGTGGACGAGCGGGGGCAACTCGCAGGCATTTTCACCGACAGCGATCTGGCCCGACTCCTGGAACGGCGCGGCGACCAGGACCTCGATCATTCGATCCGGCACGTCATGACGCCAGATCCGTTGCGCGTGCAGTCTGGCTCGCGAATGACGGAGGCCGTGGCCATCATGGCGGCGCGCAGGATCAGTGAATTGCCCGTTGTCAGCGAGGACGGCAAGCCGATCGGTCTGATCGACGTCACGGACATCGTGGCCCTGCTGCCGAAAGAGGCGGAGGCTCCCATGCGCGGCGCGACGGCGTGGCGCGTTGTCGGCGGGTCCGATGAGGAACACTTGACGCCGTAAAGGGCTCTTGCAAAAACGGAACCTTGAGCGAGCGCCGAACGCCCGGCGTTGTTGGCATTCTTCGGCAGCATCTTCTAAAACGGTTACCAGGCACCCCATGACGCTCAACGAACGTTGCAGAGCCATTCGACTGATCTTGTCCGACGTCGACGGCGTTTTGACCGATGGACGCCTGGTCTTCGACAACCAAGGCATCGAGACCAAGCGGTTTCATGTGCGCGACGGCCTGGGCATCCGACTTTGGCAGAGGGCCGGCTATCGCTTCGGCCTCGTCACGCATCGCAGCTCGAACATTGTGAAGATGCGCGCGGCCGAGTTGGGCATCGGAGTTATCCGCCAGGGGATCGACGACAAGCTGGTGGCGATCAAGGCCATCTTGAAGGAGTTGCAGGTGTCGCCCGAGGCGGTCTGCTATCTGGGCGACGACCTGCCCGACCTGCCGGCGGTCCGCGCCGTGGGGCTTGGCGTCGCGGTTGCCGACGGCTGCCACGAGCTGCGTGAGGCGGCCCATTACGTCACGAAGCTTGGCGGCGGCGCCGGCGCGATTCGCGAAACGATCGAGTTGATTCTGAAGGCCCAGTCGCGCTGGGAGGACTTGGTCCAAGCCTACCGATAGCTCCCGAGCTTGGCATGACCCGATTTCGCCGCATTGCCGCCAGTTTTGCGATCGTGGTGGTCGCCTACTGGGTCTACGCGCTGGCGGTCGTGCCCTGGATCGAGCCGCCGGCCGACCTGGCAATTGGTCGAGCCGTTGCACAAACCGACGGGACAACCAAGGACGACCCACCCGAGCCGCCAGACGATCCGATCCGCCCGCAAATGGACTGGATCAAAAAGCTCTTCCGCGCCGACGCCTGGGAGTCAAAAAAGCCGACGATTCTCGAGAGCAATCGGGCGAAGCTGATCTTCGAGAGTTACCGCAATCATCCCGACGGGCGCATCGAGCTGCATCCATGCACGGTGGTCTTTCCCTACGACGGCCCGGCCGAGGACGAGGACCAGCGAATCCGCCAGTCGATTGTTCTCGAAGCGCCCGGCGGCGCGCTCCTCCAGTTCGACCCGCCGCTAGACCTTGCCCGGCCGAAGTTCGGCCGACTCGTGGGCGGACGACTGGTGGGGCCAATCACGATCCGTAGCGACTGGAAACTGCCAGGTCCCGAAGACGACTTGCTGATCGTGACGCGCGATGTCGAGCTCTTGGACCAGATCGTCCATACGCCGCATATCGTTGATTTCCGATGGGGACCGCATTTTGGCCGTGGTCGGGACATGATGATCACGCTGTTGAAGGCCCCTATGAAGCCGGGCAGCTCAGTGACCGGCCCCAATATCGCCGGCATTGGCGCGTTCGAGATGCGGCACGTCGAATTGCTGCGGCTCGACATGGGCCAGGTCAAGTCTGGAAAGGCGGGGCCGCGCGAGAGCATGCCCGTCGAGATTCAGTGCCGTGGGCCGTTTCGCTTCGACGTCCCGAAACGCGTGGCCAGCTTTCGCGACGGCGTCAACGTCATGAAGCTCAACGCGACGGGCCCGGCCGATCAAGTCCTTTGCGACGTGCTCTCGGTGCATTTCGTTGGACGCAAGGACGGCGTCCCGGCGGGCGGCAACAAACCCAAACCCGATTCGCTGGACCTCGTGGCACAACGACTCGAAGCCCGCGGCAATCCGGTCGTCGTCAAGGCCCCAAGCCAGAACGTGACCGCCCAGGGCCCGCGAATCGAATACAACTTGCTCAGTCAATCGATCACGCTCGACGGCGCTCAAGACGTGTTCCTCCAGCAAGCCACGAACGAGATTCACGCCCGCACCCTCAACTATCAGTCGGCCGGTCAGGATCGGCTCGGGCGGGTCCTGGCCGAGGGGCCGGGCTGGCTCCGCGGCAAGTCCGACCGCGGCGGCCAACAGCTTGAGGCCGTCTGGCGCGAGCAACTCCGCGTGGCGCCCGACGGCGAAAACCATGTGGTCTCGTTGAGCGGAGGCGCCGAGCTGCGATGTCCAGGCGTCGGGCAGCTTCAGGCCAACGAAATCCTGCTTTGGCTTAACGAGATGCCTCCGGTCGCCAAGGGCGCGTCGCGCCGACTGCGGCCGGATCACCTGGCGGCCCGCAATGCGGTTCACATGAACTCGCCCCAGCTTTCCGGCGAGGTCGAGCAACTGGACGTGCGGTTCGAGGAGATTGCCCCCGTCTCGGGATTGCCGCGCGAGACATCCGACCCGGTGCTGGGCCGTGTGGCCGGCGGCTTTGCGACAAGTCCTGCGCAAGGCGGTGGAGGGCCCGGCATGACGAACGCCCCGCCGCGCGGCATGGTCGCGGTGCCCTCGGCGCAACCCGGCGCAACGCAGCGGTTCGGCGTCATGGGGCGAGCGCTTCAGGCCCACGTGCTGCTTGGCGGCGCGCAGCCGGGCGTAGCCCGCTTGGTTATCCAGGACGGCGTTCGTTTTTTTGAAGAGCCGTCCGGGGACCCCAATGCCCAACGGCTGCTGCAGATCATTGGCGACCGATTGGAGCTGACCGACGCAACGGCGCCCAACGCCGTTGCAACCGTGGTGGGCCGGCCAGCCCATTGCGAAGCCCGAGGGCTCGGTCTCACGGGAGCCACCATTCGCGTGAACCGCGGCGAGAACCGGCTGGAGATCGACGGTCCCGGCCAGATGGACATGCCGCTGCCGGCCGCCCAGGGCCAACCGTCGCCCAGATCGCTGGCCGTCACGTGGCAGCGCGGGATGCTGTTCGACGGCCAGACGGCAACTTTCGCCGACTCGGTGGTCGCCGCCGTGAGCGGTCAGCCCTCGCAACAACGACTGCAAACGCAAACCATGGCGGTGCAGTTGTCTCGCCCCGTCGTTTTTTCCACGCCCAGCTCGCAACAGCAGCCCGAAGTCGAGAAGATCGGATGCTCGGGCGGCGTCTGGATCGAAAATCGCACCTGCGATCAACAAGGGCAACCGCTCAGTTGGGAGCAACTCCAAGTTCCCAGCATGGGGGTCAACACACTCAGCGGGCAAGTGCGAGCCACGGGGCCCGGCTGGCTTCGCAGCGTTCGTCGCGGTTCGACCAACGTCCTTGGTGAACCGGGAGTCGCGGCCGCACGCTCCGAGGCCCGCGATCAAAACCAACTCACCTGCATGTACGTGACGTTTCAGACATCGATCACGGGCACGCTTCCACTTCAGAAAGCGGGAACCGGCGGGCCGTTGTTGAACCTCATCTTTGCCGATCACGTCCGGGGGGCCTACGCGCCAGTCGATCGCTGGGACGCCACGATTCCGGTCAACAACCCGGACAAGCTCGGCCCGCAGGGGATGACCGCTCGTTGCGATCAGCTTTCCGTGGCCGAGATGCCCGTGCCAGGAGCCGCAACTCGCTCGTTCGAGTTGGCCGCGCTCGGGAATGCGGTCGTTGAAGGAACAACGTTCACGGCGCGCGCGAATCGCATCAGTTATGACAGTGCCAAGGGGATGCTCGTTTTGGAAGGAGGCGGTCGCGAATACGCGGTGTTGCATCACCAGTTGCGAGCCGGAGATGAACAGGACAAGAGCGTGGCTCGCAAAATCCTCTATTGGCCCAAGACGCACGGTCTTAGGGTGGAGGGCGGCCAATCGTTGAATATGGGCCAAACGCCCGTGGCGCTGCCGGCGAAATAGACGAGACTCGTATATTTCAATGAAAGGGACCGCCGATGAAAACGCTGATTCCCGAGGAGCAAGTCCGCAACGGCATCCACCGCTTGGCCGCGGAAATCCAACAACACTATGACAGCAAGCCGCTCACGCTGGTTGGCGTCATGATCGGCAGCGTTGTTCTGCTGGCCGACCTGATCCGACTGTTGGACGCGCCGTTGCGGGCCGAACTGTTGCACGCCCGCTGCGACCGCGAAAAGGGCATCTGCCAGGGGCCGCTCGTGATCGACGAAGACCTGCTTTCATTCGGCGTCCGCGGTCGCCACGTCCTGCTGGTGGACGACATTTTTCATACCGGCCGCACCCTCTGGGACCTGATTCCGCAGATCGATGACCTCGGGCCGCTCAGCGTGCGCACGGCCGTGCTGCTCCAAAAGGCTGGTAAAACTGAGGTTCCGCTCAAGCCGGACTTCGTCGGTTTCACAATTCCCGAGGTGTTCGTCGTCGGTTACGGTTTGGATTATAATGATCGGTATCGAAGCCTGCCGTACTTGGCCGCGTTGGACCCCGAGGACATGACCGCTAAGGGAAGTTGAAAGCACGCCAGGCGAAACGCCCGTTCCCGCACGCTCGATGGTTCAACTGCATTCCTCGAAAGAACCCGGATTTCTCAATTCTTCATGGCCAAGCGCATTCTGCTAGTGATTCCGACCTTGGACCGCGCCGGCGCGGAGAAGCAGCTGTGTCTGCTGGCCACGGGCCTGCCCCGCGAGGAGTTCGAGGTCCACGTGTGTGCGCTAACGCGCGGCGGCCCGCTGGCCGCCGAGTTGAACGCCGCGGGGGTGCCGCTCCGCGTGATCGGCAAACGCTGGAAGGTCGATCCCCAGGCGTTTTGGCGACTCCGACGGTACGTGGCCGAGCTGCGACCCGATCTGGTCCATACGTGGATGTTCGCGGCCAACGCGTATGGCTTGGCGGCCGCCCGACTCTGCGGCGTCTCGAACGTCGTGATCGCCCAGCGGTGCGTGGATCCGTGGAAGAGCCGACTGCAATTGACCATCGATCGGGCAATGGCCCGACGGTCTCGCGCCGTGGTGGTCAACAGCGAGGGCGTGCGCGACTTCTACGTCCGCCACGGGACGCCGGCCAATCGCGTTCGGCTCATCCCGAACGGCATCGCGCTGCCGGCCGCGCCAGAGCTGACACGCCGCCAACTGCTGGTCGAGCTGGGACTGCCGGAGCAGAGCCGGCTAATTGCCGCGGTGGGCCGCCTCTGGCCGCAAAAACGGTTGCGCGACGCCATCTGGGCGGCCGAGCTGTTGCGCGTCATTCGCGGCGACACCCATCTGTTGATCATCGGCGACGGTCCCCAACACGACCGGCTCCGACAGTTCCGCGATCAGGCGGGCGTCCGCGACTACGTTCATTTTCTCGGCCATCGAGACGACGTAAACCAGATATTGCCGCATTGCGACCTGCTCTGGTCCAGCAGCGGCTATGAAGGGCAATCCAACGCCATTCTGGAAGCCATGGCCGCGGGCCTGCCGGTCGTCGCAACCGACATTCCAGGCACACGCGAGCTGGTCGTTCCCGACGTGACCGGTTATCTGGTGGCAGTCGGCCACCGTGCGGGCTTGGCCAAATACGCCGAGCGGTTGCTGAACGATCCGGCCTTGGCTTTGCGACTTGGCCAGGCGGCTCGCAAGCGAGTGCAAGAGGAGTTCAGTGTGCGGAACATGGTCGATCGGCACGCGAACCTCTATCGCCAGTTGCTCGGGTAGACCGGCCATTCCGATCGCCACGTGGCGTTTTCTTGCGGAAATCGACGCTGCCATCCGTTGCGGGGCACTTCCGGCCGTTTGACAGAGGGCCGTTTGTGACCTAGAGAATTCATGGATGGGATTAGGTTCGTTCTGGTCCAAACCCGGGCGGGCCGAAAGCCGAAAAGGCAAACCGATCGCGAGGTCGGGACGCAAAGCCATGGGACTCCCGGTTGGGAGTTCGCCAGGCCGCCGAAGCCGAAGGCGCCGCTCGAAGGGCCAGAACGGGTCGGCGTGCGTCTCGGCGCTCGCGAGGTTTGTTTTTGGGCCTCCCGGAACGCCACCGGCCCGCAAACTCCTCTTCGCGAGAGATGCCATGAAACGCTCAGCCCCCAAACCCCGGCGGCACGGCCCACGCGGCGTCATTGCCGTGCTTGCCGCTTTTTTGATGGTCGCATTGTTCGCCATGGTCGCTTTTGCCATCGACCTTGGCTACATCACCCTCGTGCGGACACAGCTTCAAGCGGCGGCCGACTCGGCTGCCCTGGCCGCGGCCGGCGCCTCTGGCCTGTCCAGCACCCAGATGACGTCCGTCGCCCAAGCGTTCGCCGGTTACCATCAGGTGGCCGGGCGAGCCGCTGAGCTTCGCGCGGCCGACGTACAACTCGGCAGTTGGGACGCCGCCACACGGACCTTCGTGCCAGGCACGTCCGTTGGCACGGCGGTGAAAGTCACCGTGCGAACCGCCGACGACAGCGGCGGCAAGACGGCCCTCTTCTTCGGCAAACTCTTCAACGTTTCAACGCTCAACCAAGAGGCCTCGGCCGTCGCCTGCGTCAATCCGCGCGACATCGCGTTCGTTGTCGATCTGTCGGGCTCGATGAGCAACGACACCAACCCCAGCAGCGACAGTTGCTCTGACACCTTAATGCAAGATGTGTACACCGATTTCGGATTTGGCGCATATCCTGGCACGTCTGCGTCGAAGAAGTCGAGCAAGACCACTGCTTGGCTGATGACCAACCAGTTGCTGCCCCTGATGCCCAATGTGATTCCCACTCCGGACACATCCAGCTCGGCGTCGATCAGCTACTGGGGAAGCTATTTCAGTTTCCTGAGCAGCAGGGGCCTGCAGATGGGCTATAAGTCGTATCTGCAATTCATGATGACCTACGGCCGAGACGGCCGGCCGGACGGTTCCAACTACACGCCGTTGTCGATCAACAGCAACCTCTGCGCCTGTCCGCTGCATTCCGAGACCGTCGGAGGAACCGCCTTCCAGTTCCCGCCACGAGAAATGCCGGCCCACGCCTGCCGCCGCGCACTGATCGCCGCGCTGCAGCTCATTGAAGAACGCAACTCTGTCGTCTCCGATGTCAACCAGCGAGACTGGGTGTCGATCATCACCTTCGACAAGGTCAACTCCAGCAGCCCGCAAATTTTGCAGGCGTTGACGAGCGACTACAGCACGGTGATGACCTCCTGCACCAAGCTCGAGGCGTGCGCCAACAACTCGCTTTGCACCAACACGGAATCTGGACTTGCGCTGGCCAAGAATCACATCAAAGCAGCCAGTCTGGGAGGCGCCGGCCGCGAGCGCACCAACAAAATCGTCGTGCTGCTCACCGATGGTCAACCGAACCTGAAGCAGAGCAGCACCACGACAGTCAGTGCGTACAAAGCGGCGAACCCCAGCACGTGGACAAACCCAACCACGGGGGTGACCGTCAACAACTGGAGCGTCACCGGCAGCTACACAACCGAGCAGCAAGCGGCCCTCATGCAAGCCAATTCCATGCAGGGCGACGGCTGGTACACCTATGCCGTGGGCGTCGGCCTCGATTGCAGCGCCGACTTCTTGGATCGCCTCGCCCGCATGGGCGCAACGGCCAATCCCACGACCGGCACCGCCCCCGAGACGGCCGGCGACTCGACCACCGCGGAAGAAAACCTCAAGAAGATCTTCAACGCGATCATCACGAACCCCAAGTTGCGGTTGGTACAGTAGCAACGTGCGGCGGTCGCCCGATCGGGTTATCCTGTCTGCCGGCCGGTTGCTCGCAGCAAAGTCCTCTCGACGGCCTGGCAGGCCGCTCGCGGCGCCGCAAAACCGGCCACCGCCGTCCTCCCGCTCGCTATTGCCCCGGGTTCTCTAGGTGGTAGAATGATTGCGAGTCCTCTACCATGCTCGTGCTGTCGATGCGATCATTTTGGTGAGCCGATATGTATGCCCGTCGGGCGCCTGAACGAAAGACTTTGGCCGCGTGTATAGCCGTTGACCGGTCTTGACTGGCAACGGATCACACAACCCGAAGTCCGGGCCGCCCACTTAGCACCAACGGGCTCTCAAAACAGCATCACCACGGCATTGCGGTGGAGGGCTTTTTTCTTTTCCACGCCGAGCCGTTGTTGCGCTGACACGCTCGAAGACGCGGCCAAGCCAAGAGCGCTCACAAGAACACCGCCTCTCGGCGGCTATCGCAGCTTGCTGACGATCAGCGAACCGTTGTGGCCGCCGAAACCGAAGCTGTTGGACATGGCCATGGAGACGGCCCGCTGCCGAGCCTGGTTGGGCGTATAGTCCAGATCGCAAGCCGGGTCGGTGTTGTCCAAATTGATCGTCGGTGCAATGACGCCGTCGCGGATTGTCAGGAGGCAGAAAATCAGCTCGACGCCGCCGCTGGCTCCGAGCAGATGGCCCAACTGACTCTTTGTACTCGACATGCTCAGCTTGTGAGCGTGGTCCTTGAAGACCGACTTGACGGCAAGCGTCTCGGCCACATCGCCCAGGGACGTACTGGTGCCGTGCGCGTTGATGTAGTCGATCTGGTCCGGGCTGATGCCTGCGTCTTGGACCGCCCGGGCCATGGCATAGGCCGCGCCGACGCCGTGCGGATCGGGCGCGGTGATATGTCCGGCATCGCAGCTCACGCCGTAGCCGATCACCTCGCCATAGATCCGAGCGCCGCGGGCTCTGGCGTGCTCCAATTCCTCGAACACCACCAAACCCGCGCCCTCGCTGAGCACGAAACCATCGCGATCGCGATCAAACGGGCGGCTGGCTCGTTGCGGATCGTCGTTCCGCTCGGACAGCGCCCGCATCGAGGCGAAGGCGCTCAGGCCGATGTGGGTCAGCGCGGCCTCGCTGCCGCCGCTGATGACCACGTCCACCTCGTTGTCGCGGATCAGCTTGTAGGAGTCGCCCATGGCGTTCGTGGCGCTCGCACAAGCCGTCACGACGACTTGGTTGGGACCGCGAAGCCCGTACTGGATAGCCAACTGGGCGCTGGCCGCGTTACCGATGAGCTTTGGGATGGTGAACGCCGAGACCTTCTCGGGCCCCTTGCCCAGGAGTCGTTCGTGCTGAAGCTCGATGGTTTCGAGCCCACCGATGCCCGAGCCAAGCACGACGCCGCAGCGCCACGGATCTTCCTTCGTGAAGTCGATGCCCGAATCGGCCACCGCATTGACGCCGGCGACCATGGCAAACTGCACAAAGCGGTCGAACCGCTTGACATCCTTAGCTTCGATGTAGCCGTCAACCGACCAATTACGAACCTCGCCGCCAAAGCGGACGCGGTAATTGGAGACGTCGAGACGCTCAAGCGGACCGACCCCGCTCTCGCCATTGCAGATGCGAGTCCAGAGTTCGTCCACCTTGCATCCGAGCGAGGTGACGGCGCCTAAGCCCGTAACAACAACGCGGCGTTTCATGCGAATCGATCAGGCAGAGGATGCTTCGGCGCCTTCGACGGCCTTTTCGATATGCTCGACGGCCTGGCCAACGGTTTGAATTTTTTCCGCGACATCGTCCGGGATGTTGATGTCGAACTCTTCTTCGAGTTCCATCACCAACTCGACCGTATCGAGGGAATCGGCTCCCAGATCATTGACGAACGAGGTTTCGCGGGTGATCTGGTCTTTGCTGACGCCAAGTTGCTCGGCAACGATATCAATAACTCGTTCTTGAACTGAGGCCACCGTGAGGGTCCTCCTGCTGACGCAAAAAAGTATTCCTTTGGGGACGCGCTCCCGTGGCAATCCCCGCCATTCAAATTACTTGCGCGGGATTCTAAGCCCCACGTTTTACCCCGTTTCCATCAGTCGTGCAAGATATACAGCTTTTCTTCATCCGTGTCTATATCTGTCGGGCAATTTTTCTGGGCAGACCACCCAGCATCGCAAATTGGAAAAAGTCTCCAAGAAAGACTGGCTCCGCGATGCAAACGACCGCCCGAGACACCGCCGCTAGGACGTCAGCCCCCCGTCGACGGTCAGCACGTGGCCCGTGATGAACGAGGCCGCCGGGCTGGCCAAGAACAGGACGGCATCGGCAATGTCCTGAGGCGCACCGAGCCGGCCCAGCGGAATCTCCTCGCGGACCTTCGTCAGCACCTCTTCCCCCAGCTTGGCGGTCATGTCCGTTGCGATGAACCCAGGGGCCACCGCATTGACGTTGACGTTCCGGCCAGCCAGCTCGCGGGCAACCGTCCGCGTCAAACCAATGACGCCGGCCTTCGACGCCGAGTAGTTCGCCTGGCCCGGATTGCCCATCAAGCCCGACACGCTGGCCACGTTGACGATCCGGCCCTGCCGGCTCTTCATCATCGGCTTGGCCGCCGCGCGGGTAAAAAGAAATGTTCCGCGCAGATTGACGGCGATTACCGCGTCCCACTGGTCATCCTTCATTCGGACAATGACGTTGTCGCGGGTGATGCCAGCATTATTCACCAGAATATCCAATTTACCCCATCGTTTGATGGTTTCATCCACCGCATCGGCCACGCGCGCCGAGTCGGTGACGTCGCAGGCGATGGGCTCGGCCTCGCCGCCCGCGGCGCGGATGGCGGCCACCGTGTCGGCCAGTACTTCGGCGCTGACGTCGACACAGGCGATCTTGGCCCCGGCGCCCGCCAGCGTCTGGGCGATGCAGCGGCCCAGGCCCCGGGCCGCGCCGGTGACGATTGCCACTTGTCCAGCCAGGTCGGTCTTGATGCGGCTCGTTACTTGATCGGTCATGATCGTGTTCTCCTTGATCTAGGGTGCGATTCGACGCACCTACGCCTCATTGCGTCCCATGGTTGCCAATGCCCCTTCCCAGAGCGCGCCAGCGGGCGGCGGCTCAAACTTCCACGCACTGGCACGACACGCCGCGATCGATGCGGCGGAGAAGCCCTCGCAGCACGCGCCCCGGGCCGACTTCGTAGAACTGGTCGAAGCCCTGTTGAATCAGATACCGCATCGAGTCTTCCCAACGAACCGCCTGAAGAATCTGCCGAACAAGGATTTGTCGGATTTCTTCGGGGTCGTCGTGCGGCAGGGCGTCGACGTTCGAGATGACTGGAATCCGCGGCTTGTGCATCGGCACCTGCGCCAACGCTTCGCCGCACTGCCGATCGGCCGGCCGCATGATTTCCGTGTGAAAAGCCCCGGCAACGGCCAAAGGCACGGCCTTCATGGCGCCCCGGGCCTGGGCAATCCCGGCCGCCCGCTCACAGGCGCCAAGGCTTCCAGAAATCACGATATTGCCCGGGCAAAGCAGGTTGGCGACTTTCAGCACCTCGCCGTTGCGGACTTCCTCGCACAGCGATTCGATTTCAACTCGTTCGAGCCCAAGGATGCTGACCATGCCGCCCGGCGTGGCGTCGGCCGCCTGCTGCATCGCCGCGCCACGGCGTTGCACGACAGTCAGCCCCTCTTCAAATTCCATCACACCGGCGAAAACCATCGCCGTGTATTCACCAAGACTGAGGCCGGCCGTGGCTTCGCAGGCCAAAACCACGTCGGGCAACTCGGCGCGGAGCGATTCCAAGGCCGCGAGGCTGGTGACGAAGATGGCCGGCTGGCTGCAAACGGTCGAATCCAACTCGTCGGCCGGCCCCTCGAAACAGAGCTTGGCCAGGTCATAGCCGAGCACTTCCGAGGCGCGGTCATAGAGCCGGCGCGCGGCGGGCAGCGACTCGGCCAGCCGCTTGCCCATCCCGACCGTCTGTGCACCCTGTCCAGGAAACAGAAATGCGACTCGACTCAAGATTCGGTCTCGATGACTTTTCGGCCCATGTAGTGACCGCAGTTCGGGCAGACCGTGTGACTCGGCACCGCCGTGCTGCATTGGGGACAATACGAGAGCTGCTTGGGCTTCTTGAAGTCGTGGGCCCGGCGGCTCCCCGTGCGGGCATTGCTCTGCCTGCGTTTCGGAACGGCCATGAGTGGTCTCCTACACGCCCTGCTTGGGCGGTGCTGATTCCATCAAGTTAAACGAGTCATCTTAAGCCTGGAGCTTAACGGTGTCAACTCGGGCCGTACCCCGAAACCCGACACTCGGCCTATCAGAGGGACGAATTCCCCCCCCTTGTGACGATACGAACGGCATCGCCGGCCAAGCAAGCACAGCCCAAGACAATTCGGCGTCCAGCTCCTCGATCATCAAGTTTTCCCTCCCTATTTGTCGAGGTGACTTGAACTCGGCACGTCCGGTCCCTCAAGGGCCGGCCGCGAACCTTGTCCCGTTTACACCGGACGCAGCTGGCAGTACGATGGGACCCGGTTGACGACCCAGTTGGGTAGGAGAGTTGATCCATGCGATGCGCTTTCGTTGCCGTGGCAATGTTTCTCGTGAGTCTGGCCGTTGGCCAACAGCCGCCGGCGGACGATTCGACCGCCAAAGAGGCCAGCGAGGGGTTCGTCCGGCTCTTCGATGGCAAGAGCCTCGACGGTTGGCAGGGCGATGTCGCGAACTACCGCGTCGAGGACGGCCTTCTCGTCTGTCATGGCACGAACCTCTACACGGCCAAGCCGTACGCGAACTTCGTGCTGCGATTCGAGTTCCGGCTGCCTCCGGCGGGCAACAATGGCATCGGCATCCGCACGCCGATGCGGGTCGACGCCGCCTACCACGGCATGGAAATCCAAATTCTCGACGACGGCCATCCCAGCTACAAGGGCCTTCAGCCCTATCAGGCCCACGGCTCGATCTACGGCGTCGCGGCGGCCAAACGCGGACTCTTGAAGCCGCAAGGCGAGTGGAACCGCGAGGAAATCATCGCCGATGGCAGCCACATCAAGGTCACGCTCAATGGGGTCGTGATTACGGACGCCGACCTGAGCAAGATCACCAAGACGGTCGACGGCCGCGAACACCCCGGATTGCACAACGCGAAGGGCTTCATCGGGCTGCTCGGCCACGGCAACGACCCGGTCGCGTTCCGCAATTTGCGGCTCAAGGAGTTGCCGTAGCCCCGAAGGACACCGAATGAACGACGAATTTCCGATCCCCGGATCGTCGCTGGCTGTTTCTCCTTTTGCTACGTGCCCTGTCGGGGATATCCCCGTGTCGCGATCGCTGATCGCCGCCGCCGCGGTGGTCGCGCTGGTCATTTTCGTCATGCCGCTGGGGATCGGTTTTCCGCTCTTGGATCCCGACGAGGGGCTGCACGCCTCGATCGCCCAGGAAATGGTCGAACGGGGCGACTGGGCCATTCCGCGATTTCTGGGCCAACCGTTTTCTGACAAGCCGATCCTTTACTCGTGGACTCAGGCCGTCTCGTTGCTCTGCTTGGGCGACCGTGAAGCGGCCGTTCGACTGCCCGGCTTGATGTTCGGGTTGCTGGGCGCGATCACCACGGGGCTCTTGGCGGCCGCGATGTTCGACCGCCGGACGGGCTGGATCGCCGGCCTTCTCTATGCGACGACGATTCTGCCAACCGCGATGGCGCAGGCCGCCTCGCACGACGTGGCCCTGGCGCCCTGGATCAACCTCACTCTCTTGCTGCTCTGGCAATCGCATCGCCGCACAAGCGGCCGGACGACGGTCGGTTGCACGGTCGCGGCCGGTTTCTTCCTCGGGCTTTCGATTCTGACCAAGGGATTGGTCGGCGTGGCCGTCGTCGGACTGGCCTATGGCGGTTGGCTGCTGTTTTCCGGACAAGTTCGTTGGAACGTGCTGGCGCGCGGTTCGCTTCTGTTGCTGACGGCCGCCCTGGTCGCCGCGCCGTGGTACTTGGCGGTCGAGCGGCAAAACCCCGGCTACCTCGTCTATTACTTCGTGGATCGGCACCTGCTGGGCTTCGCCACCGACAGCCAGCGGCACGCCCATCAGCCGTGGTGGTACTACCTGCCGATCCTGATCGGCGGTGGGCTGCCTTGGATCGGCTATCTGCCAATCGCCGTCCGCGACTCGTTCGAGCGGCGTCGCGCGGCCGCCCAACGCGCGGCGACGGAACGCCCCTCGACGCAGTCTCCGTTCCCATTGCTTTGGTGCTGGCTGCTAGGATGGCCGGCGCTGCTGATGTTGTCGCGGTCCAAGTTGGCGACGTACCTTTGGCCGGCGTTTCCGCCGATGGCCATCTTGGTGGCCGTCGTCTGGGCGCGGTTGATTGCCGGAACGCTCGGCACGTCCGCGCGTCAGGCGTTCGCCAAAACGTTGGTCAGCTCATCCTGGACCGGGCCCATCCTGCTGCCGGCGACGGTCAGGATCGCACAGATCGTGTTCCATATCCAGCTTTCGTGGCGCGCTTGGCTCGTCGTCTGCATCGCGGCGGCCCTGGCCCCGCTGCCCCTGGCGGTTTGGCGTGTCGCCGAACGACAACGAGACGCGGCCGGCGCCGCGGCGTATCGCGAAATGGTTCTCGCAATGGGGGCTGTTTCGATGGCCGCGCAGTTCGCCGCGATCATGACGCTGGTGTTGCCGCCGGTCGTCGAGCAATTCTCGGCCCGCGACTTGGCCCATCATTTCAACCAGGTTGGGCAACTTCCGCCACGGCTCTGGCTCGCGGAACAGCGGGTCGGATCGATCGTGTTCTACCTGGAACCGGGGCTCCGCGATTCGCTTCGACCCGATCAGATTCGCGCCTTGGCTGCCGGACAGCGTGCGCAATTGGAAGCGGGCCATGTCGTGGCCGTGCCACAATCGGCCGCGAAACGCGGCGCCCCGCGCATCGACCTTGGCGACGCACCTTTTCAGCAAGTCGGCCATTATCGGCTCTATACGCTCGCGGCGCCGTGGGCGTTGCCGTCGGACAACGATCCCAAGAAATAAATCAGGGCCGGTCATGAGAAGGTTCTCATGGCGGCCCTTGTGCGTTGCTGTTGGGGGGAGAGTCGCTTACTTGCAGCAGCAGCAAGCCTTCTTGGTGGCCTTCTTCTTGGCCGGCGCCTTCTTGGCGACCTTCTTAGCAGCGGGGGCCTTCTTGGCGACCTTCTTGGCCGCAGGAGCCTTCTTGGCCGCGGGAGCCTTCTTGGCAACCTTCTTCTTAGCCACTGTCATTCCTCCATCAAGAGTTTTTGGGCGGGCGTCCAACGGGCCATCCGACCATCGGAAGCCCGACACTTTGCCCACCCACTGGCGTATTGTTGTAGCGTTCTTCAAAAATCATGCAAGGGGAAATGCTGACAAACGACCAATTTTGTTCCCCAGCGAATCGCAGCGCGGCGTTCGCCTCAGTACCACCGCCCACGACTGCTGTAGATCTGAAGCGTTTGATAGCTCGCATAGGCGAGATAGCCGAAGAACAGAATGGCCCAAGCGTCTTGCCAATGCGATTCCTGATTTTGGATCAACGGTCGCAACGCCTGCGCCGCAAGATAGGCCGCGATTCCGCCTGCAGCGAGAACCGAAAGCCAAAGCGACTGACGTATTCCGCCCCGCGGATTGATCATCAAGAAGAGCTCGCGGGCCATGTGTCCGCCGTCCAACGGATAGATCGGCAGCAAGTTGAAAATGCCGTAGACGATCGTTACGAACAACAGGCTGTTGATGAACCACGCCAATCGCGAATGTTTCAGAATTTCGAGATCGATGACCTGCAATCCCCAGGGAAAATCGACGAGGTAGACCAATTCGTGGCCCTTCGCGCGGATAATGGCCACGGTGAGCGCTGCCAGGAGAAATCCGGCCGCTGGGCCGGCGGCCGAAATCAGAAGCTGTCGCCAGCGGTCCGGCCATCCGCCCAGGGAACCGCGTGCGTTGTCGTGCGACGCCAGACCACCCAGCCCGTAAAGCGTAATCCACGGGTAGTAGCCGTAAGCCCGCATCACCATCGCGTGCCCCAGTTCGTGGCACAGAATGCCGATGAAAAACGCGGCCATCCAGATCACCATGACTGGCGCACCGGCCGAATGCGGCCCCAGCAGGAGCCCCGCGAGCCAAAAATAAGGATGGATGCGCACCGGGATCCCAAACAGCATGAAGTTCAGGTCCCATTGGCTGCGTGCAGGTTCACCGAACATGACCGAAATCGCTCCCAAAGATGAAAAATACGAGGATCACGCCCGACGAACCCAACGATGCCGCCATGTGTGTTCGGTGGGTCGTCAGTGGGCTGCGTGCTGCGTGGCCGTGTGGTGTGGATGGAACGTTGATGGGCGCCAGGCCAGGGCGTCGAGAATATAGGCGGCCGCGCGCCGCGAAGCGCCGCCGTGCGCAACCTGGGCCTTGAGCGATTCGAGCGACTGGACACTCGCCGCCCGAGCCGCCGGGTCCGTGAGCCATCGGATCACGTGGTCGGCGATCTCGGCCGACTTGTCTTCGCAGGTCAGAAACTCGGGAAAGAGGACTCGCGGATCGCTGCCCGACGTGGGACTTCCGGTCACAGACGCCCCATGTTGCTCTTCATCGCCCAGACCACCGGTCGCCAGCAGGTTGACCAGCGTAATGTACTTCACCTTGCGAAAAAAGCCTTGGACGAAATAGGCGAAGCGGCTGATCCAATACAGGATCACCGTCGGGGCGGTGTGATGGAGCAATTCGAGCGAAACGGAGCCGGAAACCGACATCGCGCAGTCGGCCAGCTTCATCAGTTCGGGCGTCCGGCCAACGCAGACCTCGATCGGAAGCCGGCTGTCGGCGACCATCCGCCGCGCGATGTCGGCCTGTTGCGGTTTGAACGAAGCAATCGCAAAACGCACCTCGGGAACCCTGCGTCGCACGAGTTCGGCCGCTTTGATGAAGAACCGCAAGTTGTTCGTCACCTCCTGCGTTCGAGAGCCTGGCAGGATGGCCACCAGCGGCCCGGGCTGTCCGCGATGCTCGGCCATGAACGGCTCGTCGTAATGGTGGCGGCACACCTCGTCGAAAAACGGGTGACCGACGAACGTGGCGTTGCAGCCATGCCGCCGAAACCACGGTTCCTCAAAGGGCAGACTGCACAACACGTGGTCCACCAGCCGCCGCATCTTCTTGACGCGCCAGCGGGCCCACGCCCAAATCTGCGGCGCGCAATAGTAGAAGACCGGGATGCCGTGGGCCTTGGCTCGCCGCGCGATCCACCAATTGAAGCCCGGATAGTCGATCAACACCACGGCATCCGGCCTTTGATCCTGGAAGTATCGATCGGCTCGTCGGACAAGGGCCCAGAACTTGTGCAGGTTCACCAGCGCCCGGGCGAACCACATTACGGCCAGCGCGGTCAGGTCGGCATGCAGTTGACACCCGGCTTCGGCCATCTTGGGCCCGCCGTATCCGACCGCTCGCAGCCCGGGACACTGCTCCTGCAACTGGCGAATCAGGTTCGCCCCGTGCAAATCGCCGCTCGGTTCCCCGACGGAAAAGAAGATCACAGGCGGTTTGGCTTCTCGCATAACGACTCCGTCCGAGCTAAATGGTGTCCAAAGTATCGCAAATTGGGAGGCTTGGTGAAAGTGCAGTCTTGTGGAGCAGGATCTTCGCCAAGCCCCACACTTCTTGAACCCGGGCGGCGTCGCGTTCCATTGAAGCGCGCATCGCATTGACCTACAATCGGGATGTTTTGTGTCGCTTTCGATTGTCTTCAGCCCGTCTGCCGATTGGCCTCGCACAATGATTCTCGCTGCCGGTCTCTCGCCCGCTTGGCAACAAATCATGCTCTTTCGCGGCTTTCGCTACGGCGAAGTCAACCGCGCGGAGGAGGTCCGCTGGCACGCCCAGGGAAAGGTCATCAACGCCGGCATCGCGGCGCACTGCCTCGGTGGACCGAGCCTGACGCTGGCCCCGCTGGGCGGACCGCCGCTCGACCAGATTGACCGCGAGCTGGCCGAGCTTGGCGTGCCGCGGCGCTGGGTGGAAGTCCGTTCGACAACGCGCGTTTGCACGACCATTCTCGACCGCGAAACCGGTGCAATGACCGAGTTGGTCGAAAACGCCAGGCCGCTGCTGCCAGCGGAGCTCGATGCGTTTCGCCGCGTCTATGCCGAAGAGGCGGCTCGGGCCAGCGTGGCCATCCTGACCGGTTCGCTGCCGCATGGAACGTCCGACGACTTCTACCGCGAACTGGTCGAGCGGACGGCATGTCCCCTGGTGCTCGATTTCCGTGGCCCGGGCCTGCTGGCCGCGCTGGCCTGCAAGCCGCTGGTCGTCAAGCCGAATCGCGAGGAACTGGCGCAGACCGTGGGACGCCCCTTGGAAAACGACGTGGCCGTGCTGGACGCCATGCGGTCGCTCAACGCCGGCGGCGCCCAGTGGGTCGTCGTGACCCAAGGCGCCGGCCCCGTCTTGCTCACGTCGGCGTCCAACGGGTACCGGCTGCAACCGCCGAAGGCCGAAAAAGTTGTCAACCCGATCGGCAGCGGCGACACGATGGCGGCCGCCCTGGCCTGGGCCATTCGCGCGGGCCGCCCGATGGTCGAGGCCGTGCAGATCGGCATAGCGGCCGCATCCGAGAATCTCGCTCGGCTCGAAACGGGCCGGCTGAACCCCGCTCGGGTCTTTGAGCGCGCCCAGGCGGTGCGGTTCGAGGAACTGAAGGTCAACTGAAATCCCGCGACTGCGGACCAAGCTGCTGAAGCCAGGCCGAAAGGTCTTCGAGCTTCGTCGTCAGGACGTGGAGGACGCCCGACTCGCGTTGAAGCTGTCCTTCGGCCTGCAGGACGATCGCTTGCATGGCCGCTTCACACCATCGCCGCCAGACGCCGGGCCGAACGATCAGGTTGGCCGTGCCGGTCTCGTCTTCCAAGGTGACGAACGTGATGCCTTTGGCCGTGCCAGGCCGCTGACGGACCAACACGATGCCCGCCACGCGGACCGTCGCGCCGTTGGGTCGCGTTGCAAGCGATTCCGCGGTGACCGCGCCGCGCTCCGCAAGTCTTTCGCGGAGAAACGCCATCGGATGCGCCCGCAAGGACATTCCGGCCGTGCGATAATCGGCCAAGACCTCCTCGGCCAGCGACATCGGAGGCAGCGCGGCCCGTTGCGCCGTTTCGCGCCGCCGCTTTGGTCCCAGGGTCTCCGCGGAGTCGTCTTCCTTTCGCCTTTCGTTCTCTGCCTGCTCGAACAGCGGCATCTCCTTGGGGTCTTGCTCCAACGCGTTCCAAAGCGCGTTGCGACGGTCAATGGCCAACGATCCGAACACGCCGGCCTTCGCCAGCCGAGCGACGGACGCCCGCCGCAACCCGGTGCGCCGTGCGAAATCCTCCAAGGACTCGAACGGTCCTTGTCGCCGCGCCCGCTCGATGCAGGCGACCTGTCCTGACGGCACGCCTCGGAGCATGTTGAAGCCAAGTCGAAGGGCCGGCGAACTCCCTTGCGAGGCTTCTCCTTCCTCGGCCCTCTCCAACCGACATTCCCAACCGCTCCGATTGACATCGGCCGGCAGCACCTGGACCCCATGCTCGCGGGCATTTCGCACGAGTTGGGCGGGAGCGTAGAAGCCCATCGGCTGGCTGTTGAGCAGCGCGGCCGTGAACGCGGCCGGATGGTGGCATTTCAGCCAAGCCGAGACGTAGACCAACAGCGCGAAGCTGGCCGCGTGCGACTCTGGAAACCCGTAGTCGCCGAACCCGCGGATCTGGGCAAACACGGCCTCGGCGAATTCGTCCGAGAAGCCCCGGGCCTGCATGCCGTCGATCAGCTTGCGGCGGAACTGGTCGATAACGCCGGGCCGCCGCCAGGCGCCCATCGCCCGCCGCAACTGGTCGGCCTCGCCCGGCGTGAAACCGGCGGCAACCACCGCCAGCCGCATCGCCTGCTCTTGAAACAAGGGCACGCCGAGCGTCTTTTCGAGCACGCCGCGAACCGCGTCGTTCGGGTACGTCGCCGCCTCTTCGCCATTCCGGCGGCGCAGATAGGGGTGAACCATGCCGCCCTGGATCGGGCCAGGCCGAATGATCGCCACCTCGATCACCAGGTCGTAGAAGCATCGCGGTCGAAGCCGCGGCAGCATGCTCATCTGCGCGCGGCTCTCGATCTGGAATACGCCCATCGTGTCGGCCCGGCGGATCATCGCGTAGACGGCTTCGTCCTCTTGCGGAATGTTGGCCAACGTCAGCTTTCGGCCCTCGTGCCGCTCGATCAACTCGAAACAGCGATGCACGGCCGTCAGCATTCCCAGGGCCAGACAATCGACCTTGAGAATCCCCAGCTCGTCCAAGTCGTCCTTGTTCCACTGGATGACCGTGCGGTCCGGCATCGCGGCGTTTTCGATGGGCGTCAACTCGCACAGCGGCCCGCGCGTCATGACCATGCCGCCCGTATGCTGCGACAGGTGCCGCGGAAATCCGATCAACTGGCCGACAAGTTCGATGAACGAACTTCCCCCGTCGCCAGCTTCGGGAAGATCGGCCGGCGGTGAGGCGTGCCACGTCCACCCCTCGCCCACTTGTGGGAGAGGGGCCGGGGGTGAGGGCGGCCAGCCATCCGCCGGCACTTCGCTAAGAAAAACCTCCGCGGCCGCCTTCTTCCAATCCTCGCCCGAATGATGCTCGACCTGCTTGGCCAAGGCGTCGATCCGCTCGGCCGGCAGCCCCAGGACCTTGCCGACGTCGCGGATCGCCGAGCGGGGCCGATACGTAATCACTTCGGCCGTCATGCCGGCGCGCTCGCGTCCGTACTTCTCGTAGAGATATTGAATGACCTCCTCGCGTCGCTGATGCTCGAAATCGATGTCAATGTCCGGCGCTTCGTGCCGCTCTTGGCTAATGAACCGCTCGAAGAGCACGTCCATCCGGTCGGGATCGACCGCCGTGACGCCCAGGCAGTAGCACACGGCCGAGTTAGCCGCCGAACCGCGACCCTGGCAGAGAATGCCCCGTTGCCGCGCGAATTGCACGAGGTCCCACACCGTCAGAAAGTACGCTTCGTAATGCAAGTCGCCGATCAGCCTCAACTCGTGTTCCAACAAGCCGCAGACCTTGGGCGGCACGCCGTCGGGGTAGCGCTGTGCGGCCCCGGCCCAAGCAAGCTGGGCGAGATACTCGCCAGGCGTCATGCCCGACGGAGCCAGCTCCTCAGGATATTCGTACCGCAGCTCTTCCAACGAGAACGTGCAGCGGTCGGCCACTTCCAGCGTGCGCCGCAGGGCGTCTGGCGCTTCGGCAAACAGCGCGGCCATCGCCTGGGGCGACTGCAGGTGCCGCTCGGCGTTCGGAAACAAGTGCCGCGTCACCTCGGCGACGGTCGCGTTGCAGCGGATGGCCGTCAGCACGTCGTGCAGGGCCGCCCGTCCGGGCACGTGATAATGCACGTCGCCGGCGGCCACCAGCGGGATGCGTGTCTGCCGAGCCAGCTTTTGCAACTGCGCCAACCGGCGCCGATCGTCCGGTCCGCGATGCAGCTCGGCCAGCAGATAGCAGCGATCGCCGAACACGTCGCGGATGGCCGCGAGTCCCGCGCGGCCAACCACCGAGGGCCCCAAACCGCACGGAACGGTCTTCGCCGCCAGCTCCTCGGCTCTCGGCTCGGCGATCCCGGCCAAAAGGCCCTCGGCATGCCGTGCAACGTCCTCAAACCGCAGCCGGCATGCGCCCTTCTCGGCACGTCGCCGCCCGCACGTAATCAACCGAGCAAGTCGTCCGTAGGAGGCCCGGTCCGTGGCCCAAAGCACCAGCGGCGGCGCATCGTCAGGCGTGATTTCCGCGCCGATGATCAGCTTCAAACCGACCGCTTTCGCCGATCCATGCGCCCGGACCACGCCTGCCAGACTGTTGCGATCCGTGATCGCCAGCGCGGTATGGCCCAGTTCGGCCGCGCGACAAACCAGCTCGGCCGGATGCGAAGCGCCTTCGAGAAACGAAAAGTTCGTCTTGCAGTGGAGTTCGGCGTACATCGCGGAATGGCCGCCGCGGACGACCGTCAGAGCAAACGCTCACGCAAAACGCTGGGACGCGGCGGACGATGAGACAGAGTTTTCAACAGACACATTGTAGGCTGTGTCAGCCCAAGTGGCACGGGGGCAAACCGGGGGGACGCCCCCTTGGAGGCGCGGGACGACGAGCCAAAAGCGGCGGCCGCAATGCCGACAGAACACCGAAAGCAGAAGCGGGGCCCACCGTGCTCGGTTGGCGTCAGGCGACTCGTTTGCGCCGGATGGCGAACCATCCGATGAGCCCAACGCCCAGGAGGACCAGGCTCGATGGCTCTGGCGTCACCACACTCACCTGCTCGCCGGCACCCACGCCGTAGAGGCTGGCGAGAGAGCTCATGGCGGCGTTGATGTCAGCGACGTAATACGAAAGCGCCGCGTCGGCCGAAAGATACGGATAGCTCGACGTGTCGTTGCCCGAATGGGTGCCCACGAGCACCAGGTCGCTGCCAACCTGGACGAACGACGGGCCGCCCGAGTCACCGGGCTCGAGCTGAGCCTCGCCATCGACTCCTGTTTGAGGGTAGTCGTAGATGAAGCTCATCGTCTCTGCGACGACGCTCGCTCCACTCGTCAACTGAATCGTCTCGACCGACGAAATCGTGTTGGTGCCCAATCGGTTGGGCTTTCCATAGACGAGCAGGGAGGTGCCAGCCGTGAGGAGGCTTGAGTCCAGAATGGAATAGTACGTCGACGCACCGGAGCCCGAGATCACACCGACATAGATGTCGGTCGAGTAGGTTGCGCCATCAACATGGATCACCGTGCCGCCGAGAATCGTGTACTGCTGGGAGCCGCCGGCCAGCGAGTTGGTGTCGTAGCAGGTGATTGTTCCGTTGGCCGAGTAGTGTGCCGCCGTGACGAAGAAATGCGACGAGATCATCGTGGCCCAGTGGCCCGACGCGTCCTGACCGACGCCGGAGAAATCCAAGCCATCGCCGATGAACTCGCTAGAATTGGCGAATCGATCGTAGCGTGGATCGTAGCCGTCGCTGCCGGCCTGATAGCCGCGGACCAACATGTCGGCCACGGACCATGCCGGCGAGCTGAAAACGACCAAGCCCGCGACGACGAGCCACGAAAAGACTTTGGACAGTGGTGCCATGACCGATCCCCGCTGGCTTAGCGCCCCCCCAGCCCACGGCTTCATGCTAGTTAAAAGGACGACAAAAGTCAAACAATTGCCCGCCGGTTGACCGTGGCAACCACGAACGGTCGACACGCGGCGTTCATTCCGCTTAATTTCGTCATGCGGCCGCGCAATTTTGAAATGGAAATCGCAGCAGACGCCCGAAGAGCAAGAAGGCGGCCACTTGACTGCGGCCTAGCCATAAAAAAACCTTGCGCAACCATCCGAGCGCAAGGTTTCCTCAAGCGGAGGGCAAGGGATTCGAACCCTCAACGGCTTGCGCCGCATCTGATTTCGAGTCAGACTGCTAACCATTCGCGTACCCTCCGGAACGCTGACAACCTAGTTTAGCTGGCGAACCGACCGGTGGCAAGAAGGGTTGCCCAGCCGCTTGACCGTCTACCGAGCGACAGATACATTGGACGCTCTATGAAACGCCACAGTTCTTCCTACAGTATCGTTTTGCGTCTCCGCTATCCTGACCGGCCCGGCATGTTGGGCCGAGTTGCATCGGCCCTGGGCGAGGTCAACGGCCTGATTGGCAACATCCGGGACCTGGGCGTCCGGCAAGGCGAAATTACCCGCGAAATCGTTGTGAGCGCCTGCGATGCCGAGCATTGCAAGCGGATCATCGAGCGGGCGAAGGCCATCCCCGACGTGACCTTCCTGGAATCGGCCGATCGGACGTTTCAGCTCCACCAAGGCGGCAAGATCGAAGTCCGGCTGAAAACACCGGTCCAAACCCAAGACGACCTGTCGATGGTCTATACGCCGGGCGTCGCGCGCGTCTGCCTTGCGATTCACGACGATCCGGCGTCCAGCTTCGACCTGACGATCCGGCGCAATACGGTCGCCGTGGTTTCCGACGGCTCGGCCGTCCTGGGGCTCGGCAACATCGGCCCCACGGCCGCGATGCCCGTCATGGAGGGCAAGTGCATGCTCTTCAAGGGCTTCGCCGGCGTCGACGCCTTTCCGATCTGTCTCGATACGCAGGACGTGGACGAGATCGTTCGCGCGTGCGAGTTGCTCGCGCCCACTTTTGGCGGCATCAATCTCGAAGACATTTCCTCGCCGCGCTGCGTGGAAATTGAGCAACGGCTCATCGAAAAGTTGGAAATTCCCGTGTTCCACGACGATCAGCACGGAACGGCCGTCGTCGTCCTCGCGGCACTCAGGAATGCGATGAAGATCGTCGGCAAGCGGCTGGCCGACCTTCGCGTCACCATTTGCGGGGCAGGCGCGGCAGGAGCGGCCATCGCTCGGCTGCTGCTGAGCGTCGGCTGTCGGCAGATCGTACTTTGCGACCGGACAGGTGCGATCGGCCGCAACCGCGCAGGCGACACCAACCCCGTGAAGCGTTGGATCGCCGAAAACACCAACCCGGAAAACGTCACCGGTACGCTGTCCGACGCCGTGCGCGGGGCGGACGTGTTCATCGGCGTTTCGGGGCCGAACCTGCTCGAGGTCGAGGACGTCCGACACATGGCCAAGGATGCCGTGGTGTTCGCACTGGCGAATCCCGATCCCGAAATCGATCCGGATGCCGTGCTGCCGTACGCAAGCGTGGTGGCCACGGGCCGGTCCGATTATCCGAATCAGATCAACAACGTGCTCTGCTTCCCGGGCCTGTTTCGCGGGATGCTCGACGTGCGTGCCCGCCGCGTGACCGAGTCGATGAAAATCGCCGCCTCCGAGGCCATTGCCGCAGTCATTCCCGAGGATCAACTTCGGCCCGACATGATCGTTCCCAGCGCGTTTGACGAGCGGGTTGCCCCGGCCGTGGCGCAGGCCGTCGCCCAGGCGGCCGTTACGGCTGGCGTCTGTCGTTAAGCTAGCTCCGTCCACGCGGCGTCGTGCCTCGCCTGAGTAGGGTAGAATACACTGTATGCGCGATGCGGCCCGCCGCGGTGTGAACGCCGTCGCCCGTCGGCCGCAAATCCTCCGAGAGCCATAGGACCGTTCACCATGCCGTCACCTCGGCAGTCGTTGTCCGTTCAGTTCGCTTTGGCCTGCGTGGTCGTGCTGGCGCTGTGCGGCGCGGCCGTCGGGCTGGACACCATCAGGACCCACGGCACGCCTTCCTCGCTGAGCGGTCGCATCACGGCGATGGACGCGGTCAACGTCGAATTGCAGCAGGGCTCCGCGGCAACCGTCAAGGACGTCCCGGTCAACCTGATTCAACTGATTCAGTACGAAGGCGAGCCGCGCGACCTGCGCAAGGCGCGAGAGCACATCCTGGAGGGCCGCTACGCCGAAGCGATTACCGCCCTCGGTCGGATCAAGGAAGAGCCAAGCCGTCCCGAGATTCAACAGGACATCCAGTTCTACAAGGCGCTTGTCAGCGCCAAGCTCGCGTTGGCCGGCAGCGGGAAGATCGTCGATGCCGGCCGAATGATGAAGGCGTTCGTGGACGCCAATCCGAAGAACTATCATTACTTCCAAGCCTCCGAGATCGTCGGCGATCTCTTGGTCGCCAGCCGCCATTATGCCCCGGCCTCGGACTACTACGCCCGGCTGGCCAAATCGCCTTGGCCCGAGTTCAAGATGCGGGCAAACGTCGCCAACGGCCGCTCGCTGCTCGAACAGGGCAAGACGGCCGAGGCCCTGGCGGCGTTCGAGAAGGTGCTCGACGATCGGACGGATAGCCCGGCGGCCAAACGTCAACACTTGGCTGCCAGCGTCGGCAAAGCAGCCGTGTTGGTCGCCACGAAGAAGCCCGACGACGCGGTCAAACAGGTCGAGGAGTTGCTCAAAGGCGCTGACACGGATGCGACGTCGGAAGATGCGCCGCTGGTTGCTCGCGCGTACAACGTCCTCGGTGCGGCCCACCGGCAGGCTGGCCGCGACAAAGAGGCCCTGCTGGCCTTCCTTCACGTCGATCTCCTCTATTCGGACGTGCCAGAATCGCACGCCGAAGCGCTGGCCAATCTGGCTGAACTGTGGGATCGGTCGCACCGAACCGAGCGGGCCAATCGAGCCCGCCAGACGCTCCGCGAGCGGTACAAGGACAGCCCCTGGACGAAGCGGGTCGAGAAGTAGACTTCGCACGCGTTCCTCGCGCTCTCGACGCCTCTAAGGCAAGCGACGATTGGCGCCCGGGGCAAACGCCGGATGGCCCACGTTTTGACCTGCGCCTAGCATTGGTCAGTCGCCGCCAAGTGGGCGGCATTGGCCATTTCCAATGTTTTTCGCAAGGAGTGAGTAAGATGCGAGGCACCCTATTGATGGCTCTGCTCGCCGTCGGCTTGGCCCTGGTTCTGTCGGTCGTGCTTCAGGCCGCCGATCCGCAGCAACAACCCGGCATGTCCGAGCAATCCCAACAGCAGAGCGAGACCGAGCAAGGCATGACGCAGCAGCAAAAGATCGTTCGCAGCAGCGATCTGATCGGCATGAACGTGCACAGCCAAGACCAGGAGAAGCTCGGGAAGATCGAAAACTTGGCCATTGATCAGAACACCGGGCGGGTCCACTATGTCGTCGTTTCGTTTGGCACGACGCTGGGCTTCGGCGGCAAGCTGGTTCCCGTTCCCTGGAGAGCCTTGAAGACGATCTCGATGGCCAAGGGCGAGCAAGCCGTGACCGAGTCGTATTGCACGCTGAATGTCGACAAGAACACGCTGGCCAAGGCCCCCAGCTTCGAGCAGGGGCAGTGGCCCGACTTCAGCAACCAGAAATGGGCAATCTCGATCAACGAGTTTTACCGCCCGTATCTCGCTAAGCAACCCAGCGAGGACTACAAACGCTGACCGCCGATGGCAGCTCGATGGCCCGCCCAAGACACGGCGTGGGCATTGGGCCTAGGAGTGATTGATGCCGACATCGTCAATGATTTCCGTTCGGCCGCAAACACGGCTGTTCCAGCCGACTGCAGTGGCCGCTGAACGGTTCATTGGCAAGGCAGGTCGCAATAGGGACGCGAGCGGCCCACAATTTGGCGCTGCACGCCCGTTGGAGCGTCACGGGACGGGCGGTGGGCAGGCGTCAAAGGGGCGTCGCGTCCCGCTTTGCTTCTTGATGCCTCGCGCGCTCACGCACGCGGGTGAAACTTCCGGTGAACCGCCTTGAGCCGCGTCAGGTCGACGTGCGTGTAGAGTTGCGTCGTGGCAATGCTCGCGTGCCCAAGCATCTCCTGAACCTGTCGAAGGTCGGCCCCACCGGCCAAGACGTGCGTCGCAAAACTGTGCCGCAGCGTGTGCGGGCTCATGTCGGGTGGCGCGCCCACACGACCGGCATAGCGTTTCACCAGCTCCCAAATCCGTTCGCGACGGAGTCGCCGTCCACGATACGTCAGCAGCGCCCAGTCGGCCGGCGGCCGGCGTCGTGCGGCAAGCGTCGGTCGCTCCTCCTCAAGGTATCCGTGGATGGCGTCAACTGCCCGGCCGCCGAGCGGAACAAGCCGCTCTTTGCCCCCTTTGCCGCGACAGATGCAATAACCGTCGTCGAGATGCATATCGTGCAGTTTGAGCCCCGAAAGCTCCGAGGCCCGGCAGCCAGTGGCGTACAGCAGTTCAAGCAGAGCCCGGTCGCGCCGCCACCAGGGGTCCGTTCGGTGGGGAGCGGAAAGCAGCCGATCGATCTGCTCGGGGCTCAGCACCTTTGGCACGCGCTCCCAGAGCTTCTGGCTTCCAAGCAGTTCCGCCGGATTGTCGGTGACCACGCCCTCAAGTTGCAGGTAGCGATAGAACACCTTGAGCGAGACGATGTGCCGCGCGATCGACGCCGGGGCAAGTTGCTGACCGTGCAGCCATGCAACGTAGTCGGCCAGGTGGCGAATCGACAATTGCGCGATGCTTCGCCCTTCGAGCCAGACGAAGAAACGCCGAAGGTCTCGCCCATAGGCCGCGACCGTGTTCTCGGCCAAATGGCACTCGCCCGCGGCGTAGGCGATGAACCCATCGAGCCACGACTTGACCATCACCGCAGGCGGTGGCGGCTGCGGCACCAGCAATCGGCGGCGCACTTTGGGCATATCTTTCGTTTCGGGCAAAAGGTTGCGAAGACTCCAGCCGATTTGTCTCGCCCGTTTCAGTCCGCCCAGCCACTCGTCGTAATCGCTCTATTTCGCTACACTGGCATGAAGTCTCATATATTCCGCGTTCCCAATTCCGGTGCGATCGCTCTGGCCGATCCTCGCCTTCACGGTTCACTACCCACTACCCACTTTCACCGCCCGCTGCCATGCCCATCGCCACACTTGCCGAACTGTCATCCGGCCAAGAGGCCGACCTGTTTCTGCTAATGAACGCAAAAGAGGAGCTTAAAACGAAGACCGGCAAGCCGTACTATCGCGTCGGCTTCCGCGATGGCGGCCGCGAGTTGAGTTTCCCCATTTGGAGCGACTCGCTCTGGGCGGAAGATTGCCGCGATTGCTGGAATCCGGGCACGTTCTACAAGGTCCGTGCGGTCTATCGTGAAACGGATTTCGGCCCGCAGTTGGAAATTCGCAAGATCCGCGAGGTCGTCGACGCCGACACGGCCGACGGTTTTGAGCCGACGCTCTGTCTGCCTCGGTCGCGGTTCGATCCGCAGCAGATGTTCGACGAGCTGCTGACCATCGCTCGCCAGCGCATTGGCAGCCCCTCGTTGTTGCGGCTGGTCGAGTCGCTGCTGACCGACCATCGCGAGGCGCTGCTGAAACATCCGGCCGCGCGACGAAACCACCACGCCTATGTCGGCGGGCTGCTGGAACACAGCCTGAGCGTCGCCAAGACCTGTGTCTTCCTGGCCGAAAAGTACTCGGACTACTATCCCGAGATGTACCCGCCGTTGGACACAGAACTGGTCGTTGCCGGCGGCATCCTTCACGACATCGGCAAGCTTCGTGAGATGGAACAGCGGCCCGAAGGCACCGCCCACACGCCGGAAGGCTCGCTCATCGGTCACATCCTGATCGGCCGCGACATGGTCCGCGAGGCGGCCGCCGCCATGGACGGCTCGCCGCTCGAACCGGATCGGCTTTTGCGTCTCGAACACCTGATGATTACCCATCAGGGTCGCCCAGAGTGGGGCTCGCCGAAGCCGCCAATGACGCCCGAGGCAATGCTCGTCCATGCAGCGGACGACCTCGACGCCAAGTACGCGATGATGGTCGGTGTCCTTCGCGACGACACCAACCCCGGCCACGTAACCTCGAAGAAGAACATCCTGATGCAGCAAGTCTATCGGGGGCCAGGCGAATAGCGGCAACCAGCGTTCGGCTCCCTGATTTTGTCAAATCGCTCGGCCTCACGGCCCGTAGTAACCGTCCACCGGTGGCGGCGGTTCGACGCCCGGCAAGTCCTCGGCGTAGTAGCGTTCCAGGACCGCCCGCCAATGGGCCGGCTGGGTGACGGCCACAAAGGCGTCGCGAACCGCTTGATATTGGGGATGCAGCCGCGCGTACTTGATGCCGAACTTTCGCATCACCCGGCAACAGCGGCTCGGCCCGTAGATCTCCTCGGAAAGCCGATAGTGCTCGGCAATCACGTCGCGTTGTTCAAACAGCGTTGGTGGGAGTAAGGCAGATTGACAACCTGCTCCGCGATTCTCGGCCAACGCACGGGCCTGGCGGAAGATCCACGGGTTGCCGATCGCGCCACGGGCGACCGAGACGCCATCCACGCCCGTCTCGCGCAGCATGTCGAGACAGTCCCGGGCAGTGAAGAGATCGCCGCTGCCCAGCACGGTCCGCTCTCCGGCGTGCTGCTTGACCTCGTGGAGAAACTCGCGCGAGCTGATGCCCTCGTAACGCTGCCGAACCGTGCGGCCGTGGACCGTTGCCGCGACGACGCCCAGCCGGAAGGCCCCGTCGAAGATCGTGAAAAACCGCTCGCGGCTCTGTTCGCTGTCGTCCATGCCGCGGCGCAGCTTGATTGTCAGCGGAACGTGCGGCGGCAGCGCGTCACGCACGCGGGCAACAATCTCCAACGCCGTGTCGGGGTCGCTCATCAAGAAGCCGCCACGGCATCGGCCCAGCACCTTTTTTACCGGACAGGCGAAGTTCAGATCGATCACGTCGAAGCCGGCTTCGACCAACTTGAGCGCCGCCGGCGGAAACTCCTCGGGCACGGCGCCCATCAGTTGCCCGCCGCACGGATGCTCCTCGTCGGTGACGCGAAGGAAACGCTTGGCCTTGCGTCCCTTGGTCACATTGACGATGAACTGGTCGAGCATCACCTCGCAAACGGTATAGGACGCCCCGAGGCGTCGCGCAATCACCCGCATCGGCCAATCGCTATAGCCGCTCAGCGGCGCCTGCACGACCGGAAAACCAATCGGAACCGAACCGAGATGAAGATGGGGCTGTGTCGTCGTCATCAGCGATGAAGGGGGCCGTGCTGGCGGCCGCTCAACATGGTTCCATGGTTCGCGCACTCCACCGCTACTTCAGCACCGGGCAAGCGTCAAACCACTCGCGGTACTGGCGGCACATCCATTCGACCGAGTTGGGCGGCCCCCAACCGCCGGCCTCGTACAACGCCAGCGGCGGCCAGCCGGGCTGCTGCCAGCCGCGCTGGATCGGATCGATGACCGACCAGGCCAACTCGACCTCGTCCGCCCGCGAAAAGAGACTCGCATCGCCGTTCATCACGTCCAGCAGGAGCCGCTGGTAGGCCTCGGGCATCCCGCCGGCAAACTTGTCGCGGAAGTTGAAGCCTAGCTCGGTCATCCGAAGTTTCATGCCGGCATCGGGCACCTTGGTCTGAAAGTGAAGCTGGATGCCCTCGGCCGGCTGCACCTGGATCACCAGGCGGTTCGACTCGAACGCGCTATGCGGTCCGCCCTCGAACATCATGTGCGGCGCTTGGCGAAACTGGATGACGATCTGCGTGGTGCGACACGACATGGCCTTGCCGCTGCGGAGCAGGAACGGCACGCCTTGCCACCGCCAGTTCTCGATGTGCAACTTGATGGCGGCGAACGTGGCCGTTTCGCTTTCCGCCGGAACGCCCGGCTCGTCGCGGTACTTGCGATACTGACCGCGGACCGTATCCGTATAGACCTCCTCGGGCTTCATCGCGCGGATCGACCGAAGGACTTTCACCTTCTCGTCGCGAACGGCCTCGGCCTCGAAGCGGGCGGGCGCCTCCATCGCCGTGAAAGTCATCAATTGCAGCAGGTGACTCTGAAACATGTCACGCAGGACGCCCACCGAATCATAGTAGGCCGCCCGATGGCCCACGGTCAGGTCCTCGGCCGCGGTGATCTGCACGTGGTCGATATAATTGCGGTTCCAGATCGGCTCGAACACGGCGTTGGCAAACCGCAGGACCAACACGTTCTGGACCGTTTCCTTGCCCAGATAGTGGTCGATCCGGTAGATCTGGCGCTCGGCAAACACCTCGTGGACCTGTTGGTTCAAGAGCCGCGCGGAAGCCAAGTCCGTGCCGAACGGCTTCTCGATTACCAGACGCCGCGGGCCGCAGTCCTCGCGAGCCAAGCCGGCCGCGCCCAGTTGAGCGACCACGGGGGCGTAGAGCGGCGGCGCGATCGAAAGATAATAGACCCGCGTCGTTTCCTTGCGGGGCAGACCGTCGGCCGACCGTTCCGATTCATGAGGCGCATCACCGACCTGCCCGACGGCCTCGAGCTCCGCGAGGAAGTGGGCGAGCCGCGGAAAATCGTCCGAGTTGCCGATGTCGCCCGGATGGTAGTAGATCGACTGGGCAAACGTCTGCCACGCGGCCGCGTCGAAGTTGTCGCCCACGAATTCGGCCGTGCTCTCGGCCAGCTTGTCTCGCCACGCTTGGCTGGTGAACTTCGTGCGTGAGAAACCGACGATCCGCGTGGTTTGTGGCAATCGCTTCTTGCGATGCAGTTCGTAGAGGGCCGGAATCAGCTTGCGGCTCGTCAGGTCGCCGGAAGCCCCAAAGATGACGATCGTGTGAGCCATGCGTGTCGCTCCGTCGTGGCGTTCTTTGCGTGTCCGGATTGCGAATGCCCCCCCATGCGGCCGCCGTGCCGGCGGCTGCTCAACCAGTCGATTCTACCACTCAGAACCAGGCGGCCGTAAAGCCGCCATCCACGTTGATCGCGGCGCCGGTCATAAAACTGCCGGCCTTCGGCGAAACGAGCAGCAACAGCGCGCCGATGAGTTCCTCGGGCTCGCCGAAACGGCGCATCGGCGTATGACGCATGATGTTGTCGATCCGCTGGGCATCGAGCAGTCTGCGGTTTTGTTCGGCCGGAAAGAAGCCGGGGCAAATCGCATTGACGCGGACGCCCTTCGTACCGAAATCCTGTGCGATGTTTCGCGTCAGGTTCAGCACGCCAGCCTTCGACGCGGCATAGGCGAACACACGCGACAGCGGCAGATGGCTGTTGACGCTGCCGATGTTCACGATCGAGCCGCCGCCCTGTTCGACCATGTGTCGGCCGAACACCTGACACGCCTGAAAGACCGCGCGAAGGTTGATCGTCATGATGCGATCCCAGTCGGCGTCGGTGGCGTCGAGGAAATCGCTTCCGACGTTCACCCCCGCGCAGTTCAGCAGAATATCGGCCCGACCGGTCTTTTCAAGCGTTTCCTTCAACAGGTTCTCGATGGATTCACGCCGTGTCACATCGACCAGGCAATAGTCGGTTTGTCCGCCGATCTCCTCGAGCGCTTTGACCCGCGCACGGCACCCTTCCTCGGTCAGGTCGGCGACGAGGATCTTGGCGCCGGCCTGAGCCAGGCCCGCCGCCAGCGCGCCGCCGAGCACGCCCGCCCCCCCGATCACGACGGCCGTTTGACCAGTAAGTCCGAAAAGCTTTTCAAGATAATTCAACATCATGAGATACAGTAACGTTTCTGGGAAAACTCGTTGAAACTCTCCGCACACCTCCGACTACGCGGGCGGCTGCTTCCTGAGTCGCAGCCAGTCGGTGTGGAAAACGCCCTCGCGGTCGGTGCGGTTGTACGTGTGGGCGCCAAAGTAATCTCGCTGCGCCTGCAACAGGTTGGCCGGCAGCCGCTCCGAGCGATAGCCGTCGTAATAGGCCAGCGCCGAGCTGATGCCGGGCGTCGGGACGCCGAGCCGCACGGCCGTCGTGACCACGTTGCGCCACGCGGTCTGGGCCTTTCGCACGGCCGTTTTGAAATAGGGGGCCAACAGCAAATTCTCCGGCGGCTTCTTCGCGTCGAAGGCCTCCTTAATCCGTTCGAGAAACACGGCCCGAATGATGCAGCCGCCGCGCCAGAGCAGGGCAATCTCGCCGAACTTCAGCGGCCAGCCGTATTCGCGAGCCGCCGCCTGAAGCTGCACATAGCCTTGGGCGTAGCTGCAAATCTTCGAGGCGTACAGGGCCTGACGCACCTGCTCGATGAACTTCGCGCGATCGCCGCGAAACTTTCCGGTCGGGCCCTTGAGCGCCTTGCTTGCGCGAACACGGGGCTCTTTCATGGCCGACAAGCACCGCGCGTAGACGGCCTCGGTCACCAGCGTGCTGGGCACGCCCAGATCGAGCGCCAACTGGCTCATCCACTTGCCGGTGCCCTTCGCTCCGGCCGTATCGAGAATCATGTCGACCAAGTAACCGCCCGTCTCCTGATCCTTCACGCTGAAGATGTCGCGGGTGATCTCGATCAGATAGCTGTTCAGATCGCCCTCGTACCACTGCTGGAACACATCGTAGAGTTCGTCGTTGCTGAGCCCAGCGGCCGTCTTGAGCATCCAGTAGGCCTCGCAGATCAACTGCATGTCGCCATACTCGATGCCGTTGTGGACCATTTTGACGTAGTGGCCGGCGCCGCGCGGCCCGACCCATTCGCAACAGGGGATGTCGTGGTTCGGGCCCACCTTGGCCGAGATGGCCTGGAAGATTGGCTTCACTAGCGGCCACGCGGCCTCGCTCCCGCCGGGCATCATGCTCGGGCCCTTTAGCGCGCCTTCTTCACCGCCGGAAACGCCCGTGCCGATGTAGAGCAACCCCTTGGACTCGACGTACTGCGTGCGTCGTTCGGTTTCGCTAAACAGCGTGTTGCCACCGTCAATGATCACGTCGCCCGGCTGGAGGAGCGGGATCAGCTTCTCGATGAACTCGTCGACGGCCGGCCCGGCCTTGACCATGAGCATCACCTTGCGCGGCGAGCTAAGGCTGCCGACCAGTTCTTCGAGCGAATGACAGCCGACGAAGTTCTTGCCCTTCGCCCGGCCGTTCAGCAACTCATCGACCTTGCTGGTGGTGCGGTTGTAGACCGCGATTTTGAAACCCCGGCTTTCAATGTTCAGGGCCAAATTTTCGCCCATCACAGCCAGGCCGATCAGTCCGATGTCGCAATTAGGGGTCATAGTAACGAGAGGTTGAGGGGTTGTTAACTAGTTTGCCGACTTTGGCTTCCGTGCTGCGGCCCGAGACGGTGTCGTTGCGGCGGGAGGACGGGTTATTTTGGTCGAACGCTTTGGCCGCGTCAATTGCGACGAAGCCTCCTTACCATTGAGCTGCCGTTCTACGGTGATAAGTCGCTCGCTGAGCAAACGGATTTCGTCTCGCAAGGCGCAGACGTCGGTATCAATGATCCTCGCCGCAGCCAACAACCCTTTGTTGAGAATGCTCAGCGGGAACGTCGACGGGCCGCCCAATCCGCACGAATGGTCCTCCTGAACGTTACCACTGTCGTCGATACGGCGAATTTCAACGTCGTGAAAGTGACGAGCGTGACCACGATCGAGGTAACCGCGGACTGCCCCCCAGCATTGAAGCACTGCTAGCACCAAGCCAACCAACGACGCTATTGAGCCGGCGATGTAAAGCAGTTCGAGGCCAGACTCATGCTCGACCACGATGGCCTTGGTACCATCATGGTCCAAGAGATAGCCTTGGCCTTGTAGATTCCCTGCTACCTTTACCCAGTGGACCCCCACTTCATGTTCGAGAGCATGAAGCAGTTCTTGATACTGGTCGTAGGACGGCACTGGGCCCCGCAGTTTGAGAGAAACGATCTGATGCGGTGGCACGTGCAGATGTTGAGCTGCGCTCGCGAACTTTTCGACAAAGTGACTGTTCCGATCGTACATTTGACATCCACCGTCCTTTCCCGCTTGAATGTGTCACGGCCGTTTGCGACGGGCCGGGGTGCTGTATTCTGGAGTTGTGTTCTCATGCCCGTCAACCGGCGTCCTAAGCTCCCGGCTCTTCGCGCTCAAGTCGCTTTACCTCCCTCGGCAGCTTCTTCTGTTCCGACTCGACGCGACGTTCGATCTTCTTGATGTCTTCCGCGGGCGGCAATTGCTCGGGCACGATGCCGCGTTTGCCGAGCAGCTTGCGCACCTCGGAATTGTTCCTCACGTGCTCCGTCGTAATCGAGCGTTCCGTCCGCAGGTCGTCGCGCTTGATATTGAAATTGGTGATCTCGTTAGCGAAGTCCTTGGCCTTGATCGTAATGGTCGGCAGGAAATCGGCCAAGGGGCGGCTCTCGGGTACGTCGAGCCGCTCTTTCATTTGCTGCGTGGTCCGGCCACCAAAGAGCGCCTGGTCGCCGCGGCTGCGAATCCGCCCAAAGCTCTTCTCATCGCCGACGCGCTCGTAGATGATGCCGGATAGCTCCTTTTCCGATATCGTCAGCTTCCGGCGCGCGCCGAGTCGCTCGACCTCCGCAAGTCGCTGCTCGATCAACTCTTGCTTCCGAGTCTGGACGGCAAAATACGTTTGGGCGAATGCGATGGGAGCTTTCGCCGAGTCGCCATTCTGCGCGATCAGATAGCAGGCGTAGCGGGTGAGCATGTAGTCACCGACCTCGCGTTCCGCACCCGACCCAAGAGGGACCTTTTTGCTGATCTCGGCAAAATGGTCGTTCGGGTCATAACCAGCTTTCTGACAAGCCGTTACGGCCTTTGCGACAACCTGTTCAAAACTTCGCCATGTTTGGTACCCCAGCACGCCCTGGAGGTCGCGAGCCAGCCAGAACTCGACGCCGCTTTCCTCTTCGCGATGGACCAATTGCTCGAAGCTGGCGTGCAATTGAACGATCAACTCCCTCTTCATCGCTCGGCCCTCGTTATTGTCTCGCGTGTTACTCGACCCGCCACGGCGGGTCCTTGGGCAAACGCCGCTCGAACTCGGCCAGCAACGCCGTTTGATAGTCTCCGGCAAAACGGCCGGCAAGGAAACGGTCGATTCCCTCGTCGAAGAACCGCCGCCAACTGGCCTCCTCCGCACCCGGGTTGATCGGGAAAAACAGGGCCTGGTTGGCCACGGCCGCCTGATGGTCGCCCGGCGCGTCGCCGATCATCAACGTGCAATTCGGTTTGTACCGCGAGGCCGCCCTGAGCATCTCCTTCTTCGTGCCGATCTCTTGGCCGCAGATCATCGTCGTATATTGCGCCAAGTCGTGCTCTTCCCATTCCCGCTTGAGCGCTTCATGCGGCGTGGCCGACACCACAAGCACGTCCGCCTTCTGGCTCAGCTTCTCCAGGCTTTCGCGCACCAGCGGAAATGGCGGCACGCAGCGCACCATCTTCGTAACCGACTCGTTGATCGCCTTCGACCATTTCAGGACGTGGGTCAAGTCGGGATCCTGGGTTCGTTCGACCTCCTTCTCTAATGTCGGATTGCCGAGCTTGGTTTCCCGTTTCATCCAATCGCGCAAGGCCCGGGGAATCTCGACATGCACGCCGCGTGCCTTGACCTCGGGCCGCTCGTTGGTCAATTCTAGCGCCTCGATCAAGGCGGGAAAGCGATTGATGCCCCGGCTGTGCGAGTAAAGGTTGACAAACTCGGCCGCCTCGCGGGCGTACTTGCTTACGCCTTGCAGCCCCCAATAGTTGATCGTGTTCGGAATGAAGCACTCCTTGTGCTTCAGCTCCATCGTATCGAACGCACAGCCGTCCGAATCAATGCCTACGAGGTAGTCGTGCTTGGGTGTGAAATCGATCATGGCAACCAAATTGAGAACTGCAACTCCGTTAGGGTGAAGCAGGTTGTCAACCTGCCATCGCTACGTTCGCTTCACGGACAGGTTAACAACCTGCCGCGCTCCTGTCAGCCTGCGGAACGTAGGTCGGCAACTTCTGCTCCGCAAAAATCGGCTGGAATCGCGTCATGCGCTGCCGGCCGTCGACCATCGGCAGCCGGATCATCTCGTCGCCCACGAGCGGTTTGGCGTAGCGCACGAAGTCGTCCGTGACATCGCAGCCATCAGGCGCGATCCACTGTTTGGGGAAAGTCCGCTCGCTGTTGGCCACGTCCGCCAGCGGCACTTTGTCGTAGCGAACGCTATAGGTGGGGCCAACGTTGCGAAGAATCGTGGCCATGAAGCCGCTCTGGCCTGCGGCAGCCAGTTCAACCGCTTTTCGCCCGACGTGGTATGCCTCGTCCAAATCAACCGACGAAGCAAATGCAATCGAGCGCCGCTGGTCGGTGCCGGGAATGTCGGCCCGCGCGGCGCCCTTGCTGGCAAGCCCCGTCTTGTTCAGGTAGCTAACGACTGCTTGGGCCGCCGTCACCTTCGCCGATCCGAACGCGGTGTGGCCGAAGGCGTCTTTCACTTCGGCGATGGCAGGTTGGCAACCTGCGACGTCAAAGCCTTCGCTCACGACGACCAAGCACCGACCGTCGCGTCGCAAGCGGTCATTCACCTGGTCGGCCAGTTGCTGCAAGCTGCAAGGACTCTCGGCCAGATAGATCGCCAACGGCATTTCGCGTCCCGGGTCGGCCAACCGCGCCGCGGCCGGGATGAACCCGATCTTGCGTCCCATCGCCTGCATCACCAACACCGGATCGGCCGGACAACTGCCGGCATTCTCTTCGTTGGCCGTCTGCACATATTGCATCCAGTAGCGAGCCACCGAGCCATAGCCGGGCGTGTGGTCGATCAGCCGGAACTGGCTGTCGCCCACGTCGTTGTCGATCGTCTTCGGCACGCCGACGGCCACCAAATCCAGCCCGCGCTGGTGGGCCAACTGGGCAATCTTGTTGGCCGTGTCCATCGAGTCGTTGCCGCCGATGTAGAGCAAATAACCGACCTCGTGGGCCCGAAAGACCTCGATCACCCGCTCAAAATCCTCGGTCTGATGCGACCGAAGCTTGTAGCGGCACGTACCGATCGAACCGGCGGCCGGCGTAAACCGCAGCAGGGCGACCTCCTCCGCACTCTGAGCGGACAAGTCGAGCAGCTCTTCCTTCAGCACGCCCTCGATTCCGTGCCGGGCGCCATAGACGGTCCCAATGGCCGAGGCGTTTCGCGCCGCTTCGATAATCCCCCGCAAACTGCTGTTGATAACGGGCGTCGGTCCGCCACTCTGGGCAACCACTAGATTCCGCGCAATATGCATGTGAGTTCCTTCGCCCCCTCAGCATGGGGCAAGTCGTTGGCTCGCCGAAAGACCCGTGGCAAGCTCGTGAACCGCGCACTACGAGAGCGAACGACCGATTTTAACGCTCGGCCGGGGTATTCGCAAGAAGAGGGGCTACGCCGCCATCGGTCGCGTGGCCGCCAACGGCTCGCTGAGCACGTCCCGCACGGCCATCGGGATGACCTGGTCCATGGCCGCGCCAAGCACCCGTTCACGCATCAAAGGCCGAAGAAAGCGGGCGTCCAGAATCCGTTCGGCCTCGGCCGCCAACAGCTCGCCGGCGCACGCCCGGGCGTAACCCCGGAGTTCGGCCGGACTCATCTCTAAGGCATGAAGACGGAGCCGACGCCAAACGTCGGCGCGGCACTGTCTCGCGAGCTCCCCCCCCGCCTGGTCCACCGCATGGCGTTGACGCCGAGGGAACAGCAGCGACAGCAGGCTCTCCGGCAAAAAGGGCGAGTCCATGGCAATGATTCCGCTGAAAAGGGGGGCAAGGCACACAACGACGTTCTTTACAGATCGTACCGCCTGCCACGAGAACTTCAGCGGAAAACCATGAAGCCGGGTAACGCTGCGAAAGTTTAACGCCACCCAGCCGATCAACCCTTGGCGGCCAACTTGGCGGCAATTGCGTCGAACGATTTGATCGACAGGGCGATTTCTGGCAGCGAATTTTCCCAGTGGTGCTCGTACTCGATCGAGAAGACCGCCTTGACGCCCTGGCGGTGAATCTCGGTCAGCATTCCCTGGACATCGCAGACGCCCGTCCCCCACGGCACATCGTGGGCGTCGGCAGCCAGCTTGTTGACGTCCTTGAAGTGAAAGCTGATGAGCCGACCTTCGAGCTTCTTGAGGCATTCAACGGGCTTAAGCCCTGAACGGACCCAGTGCCCCGTGTCGGCGCACGCGCCCATCCGCTTGCTGCGGCCTCGGAGGATTTTGAGCACCGCGTCGGGATTCCAATAGTGCGACGGCATCGGGTGGTTGTGGATCGCCAAGTTGACCTGATACTCTTCGCAGAGCTTTTCGAGCGTGTCGAAGGCATCCTCTTCGGGCTCGGCCGTAATGGTCTCGATGCCCATCTGCTTGGCGAACTCGAACGTTTTCCGACTTTTTGCGATGTCCTTCGAGACCATGTCGCCGCCGACCACGCCGAAGTTCGTGAGCCGAACGCCGGCCGCATCAAGTCGCTTCTTAACCGCCTGCTGCACCTCGACCGGCGAATCGACGTTGAACGTCACGCCCGGCCGGTCTTTGCCGAGCTTCTGGCCCGGGAAGGCTTCGAGGCATCGCAGGCCGAGCGACGCCACTTTGCCGATCGTCTCTTCGAGCGTGAAGAGGCGGAAGGTCCATGCCTGACAGCCGAGCCGCCAGCCGAGCTTTTCGGCGTTCGGCGCCCCGACAGCCAACGGCGCAGCCATCGACCAAGGGCGTCCCAGAAGGGTCAATCCCATGCCGGCGCCCAAAGCGCTCGCGGTTCTCAGAAAGCAGCGACGGTCCATGATTGAGTCTCCTGGCGGAAGAAGATGGGGCAGGAAGCGGTGGCGGGGAAGGACACGAACCGTCGCTAGTATACCCGATGGCTGCTGGGCCGGTAAGAGTCGGTGACGAAACCGCACACCCCACCCGATGGGTATTATTTGACCACGTTGTGGCGCGGCTGGGCCCAGACATGACCCCTTCGATTCCACGTGTTGGCCCCTGCAACGACATCTTGCAAGCCGCCGGAGATTCGTTATAGTAGAGGGTTTGCTACCAGTGACCTTTCGGGTTCCGGGGATGCGTCCGGCGCCTGGCCGATCCTCGAAGATGCCCTGACGGAGCTTTTGCGATGGCCCAAGTTTGCGAAGTATGTGGGAAGAAGCCCGCGCTGGGCAACCAAGTGACTCACCGCGGTAAGGCGAAGTATCTCGGCGGCGTGGGCACCAAGGTTACCGGGATCAGCCGCCGCAAGTTCCGGCCGAACCTGCAACGGGTTCACATCAGCACGCCCAACGGCACCCATAAGACGGTGTCCGTCTGTGCCCAGTGCATCCGCAGCGGAGCGGTGACGAAGCGCATTCGTCAGACCCCGTTCAAGTTGCCAACGACTGGGAAATAGGCCTGGACGGCTTTCGCCGTTGTCCCATGCCCATCTCGCGCGCCGAGGTCGAAAAGGTTGCCCGCTTGGCCCGGCTCCGTCTCTCGGAAGACGAACTGGATCGATTGACCGGCCAAATGGGCGAGATTCTTGGCTACGTCAACCTGCTCTCGGAGGTTGACACCGCGAACGTCGAGCCGATGGCCCATTCGCTGGACTTGGCCAACGTGTTCCGCGACGACGCCGTGCAGCCGAGTCTTCCGCGCGAGGCCGCGTTGGCCAACGCCCCGCGACGCGATGACGCGTGCTACCTAGTGCCCGCTGTGCTAACCGACGAGCAGTGATGCCCCGATCGCGTTTTTCTCCGAGCGCCGCTGAGGCGATCGCAATCCGTTTTAGCGTGCGACGCCGCGGCTGGCGGCCGCCTCTCGCTGGGCCTGTTTCCTTCGCGCGATGACCTGCGGATTGCCCTCGAGATTGCGCATCTCCTCACGCAACTCTTGCGGCGTCATTCGCAGATCGCGTTCGTGCCGCCACCGCTGGTAGGCGTAGTCCAAGATGGCCAGGACCAATAGCGCTCCGCCGAGCTTCAGACCGGTCCAAAGCAACAGTCCCGCCAGTCCGCTGGCCAGCTCGGGCGTCGGCAACGTGGCGAGCGCCAGCATGGCGCCGCGCTGCTGATAGAGAATCGTTCCGGTCGCGCCCAGCACGGCGACAAGCTTCACGATGCCAAAGCCAAGCTGCGCCAAGCCGGCCGAAGAGAAGATTCGCTGCCAGCCCCGGGCAGGGCTGATTCGGCCGAAATCGACGCTCACTCGTTGTGGAAGGAACAGGAAGCCGGTCTGCACGACATTCACGGCCACGCCGGCCAAGCAGAGCAGCCCGAGGATCGGCAACAGACGCCGGCCGAGCGACCAGATCAGCGTGTTCCACTCACTCGTCATGGCGGCCGGATCGGTCGAGAGCCACGCCTGCCCGCCGAGTTGGCCGCGGCAATACTCGACCATGAACGCGGCCAGCGAGCCGGCGAGCGTCACGAGCACCGCCACGCCGAGCAAAAGCATCGCGGCCGAGCCCAAGTCGTGGCTCTTGGCCACGTGACCTTCCTGCCGGGCCTGCTGTCGCCGGTGCGGCGTCGGGTCCAGTGTTTTCTCGCCAGCGTAGTCGGACATGGGCGGTGAAAAGTGCGGAGTGAAGACGACCGGCGGCTACGGCGTCAGGACATCCATTGGGATTGCAGCGGTGTTTTCAGCGAGTCCAGGATGGTTTCCATCGCCGGCTCGATCTGACCTTGAAAGACCCAGACGGCCGCGCCAAGGCTGAACGCCAACACGGCGAAGGCCAACATGGCATTGAGGCCGAGGCCCATCGCCAGCAGATTCAACTGCGGCATCGTGCGGCCAACGAGCCCGAGCGTCAGCGTGGCCACCAGCAGCGCGGCCAGCGTGGGGGCGGCCGCTCGAATGCCCAGCGAAAAGCTTTGCGAGACGAGCGTCGTCAGTCGATCGGCCAACGTGCTTGGCAGCAACCCACCGCCCGGCGGCATGGCCTGAAATGTGTCGAGCAGGCCGGCCATCACCATCCGATGACCGCCAATGCAAAGGAACACGCAGAGGGCCGTCAGGAACAGCAGCCGCGAAAACTGCGGAACGTCTTCGTTCAGGTCGGGATCAAGCGCCTCGGCGATTCCCAAGCCGCTCAGCCGCCCGATCAGTTCGCCGGCGAGCGTCATGCCGTGCATCAGGATGAGGACGCCCAAGCCGAGGCATGCGCCGAGAATAGCTTCCACGCCCAACAAGCCGAGGTATTCCAGCGATCCGTCGAAGGCCACCGGCTTCGCATGCCACTGGGACGGCGCGACCAAGAGCGTCAAACCGGCGGCGAAAAGCCCACGCACCTGCATGGGAACGGCCGCGCCGCCATAGATCGGGGCGACGAGGACGAGCCCCGCGACCCGGGCGAAAACAAACGTCAGTAGGATGAGGCCATCGCCGTTCATACGGCCCAGAGAGCGAGGTTTTGTCTAGAACCGTCCGGGGATGCCGCCGATCAGGTCGCTCGTGTAATGCAACATTTGGTTGACAAGCCACGGCAGTGTCAGACTGAGCACCACGAACATGGCAATGATCTTTGGCACGAAAACGACGCTCTGCTCCTGGATCTGAGTGACCGCCTGCAACAGGCCGATCACCAGCCCGACGACCATGCTGGCCACCAGAACCGGCGAACCGATCAGCAGCATGGTCCACAAGGCTTGCCGAGCCAAATCAACCGCGTCTTGAGCGTCCATGTGGGGTTCGTGGGTTCAGGGTTCAGGGCTCGTCGGGGTCTATCAGCCCCATGCCCCTCTCCGATGCCCCCGTTTCTAGGTGAAGGCCTGGAAGCTTTGCATCAACATTCCGACAACGAGGTGCCAGCCGTCGACCAGCACGAACAGCAGCAACTTGAGCGGCAGGGAGACCAAGGCCGGCGGGACCATCAACATGCCCATCGACGTCATCACGCTGGCGACGACCATGTCAAGGATGACGAACGGCAGATAGATCTGGAAGCCGATCAAGAAGGCTGTTTTCAATTCGCTGAGCATGAAGGCTGGCGCCAGGGCCTGGAGCGGCACGTCGTCGTAGCTCTGGGGCCGCGGCTGCTTCGGCATGTAGCTCATCATCAGCCACACGTCCTCGGTATTCCGCGTGCGTTCGATCTGCATGCTCATGAAACGGCGAATCGGGGCCACGCCGGCGTCCCAGGCTTGCTCGGTCGTCATCTCGTGTCGCTCGTAGGGCACGACCGCCTGATCGTAGACCTGTTTCCAGACGGGCGTCATCACCAACAGCGTCAGAAACATGGCCAGCGTCGTGATAACCTGCGTCGGCGGCAGATTCTGCGCCCCGATGGCTTGCCGCAGCAGACTGAGCACGACCACCATGCGAACGAAGCAGGTGGTCATCAGCAACGCGGCGGGCGCCAGGCTGAGCACGGTCAGCAGAAGCATGACTTTCAGCGTGGAACTGAGCCCTTCGGGGCTGGTCCACGTCTTCGGCCCGGCAATCAACGTCTCACTGATTCCGACGGACGCCGGACGATTCGGCGGCACACTGGCCGGCTCTTCGGCGGCGAGGGACGTTCGTCCAACGCCGAGGCACGCCAGCGCGAGCACGACCCAAAGCAAACGCCGACCGAGCATGGCGCAAAGGCGATCCGCCGACGCCACGACCGGGCAACCCGTCGCTCTTGCTGGGAACTCGCTTCGTGGGCAGTCAGCCGGCATCGCGGTTCTCCGATCCCGGGGCTGCCTGGGCCGCGCTGACAACGCGGTTTCGACTTGCACCGCAAGCGTCGACCAATCGCTGAACCTCGGACGGGTCGGTGATTTCGGTCAAGGTCTCTGCGCCGACGCCGCTCACGCAGACCAGCAACAGCTTGTTGCCGCACCGGATGAGTTGGACTTGTTGCCGGTTCGCCAAAGGGGCCCGGCCAAGCACGGCAAACGCCTCGGCAGGGAGCAGCCCATGCCCACCGGGCATGGTCCGGCGAAGCAGCCAAACGACTACGAAGAAGACCCCCAAGACAACGGTCAAGCCGATGACCAACGTCAGAGGCGACTGCGGCGCAATCGGTTTACCGGGCTCCACGGCGCGCGCCTTCTGGCTTGGCGGCGTCAGGGCGAGGCTGCCGCCGCGCTCGCGCGACGACTCGGCAGACGCCGGCCCAGACTGCGCGGGGGCCTCGATCGGCCAAGCCGACAGTAAAAGCAATCCGACGATCGTTGCCGCTAAACGCATGACTCAGTTTCCCGCCAGTTCGACAATGCGAACCGCGATTTTGCCTTCCAGCACCAAGAGCTCGCCGCGAGCAACACGGCGGCTGCCGACGCAAAGGTCCACAGGCTCGCCAGCCAGTTTGTCCAGCGTGACCACCGATCCGCTCCGCAGCTGTCGGGCCTCGCCGGGCCGAATCCGCGTATGGCCCAGTTCGAGCCGCAGGTCGAGCTGCTCGGCGGCAGAGGACGCCGGACGCACCGGCGGCGTCCGACGATCGAACGCTTCAAGCCGGTAAGCTCCGGCCGTGCCTTGCGGCTCACTGCACGACGGCGGCATCACCGCACCGATCGTTTGATCGGTTTGGGCGAGTAGACTGGCTGCCTGATGGTCGATCACGGCGTTCCTCTCGTTGTTTTTCGTCGCAGGCGGTTGGTCCGCCGCCTCTGCTCACGCACACCGCGCGGAGTACCGTGGCATGATGGCCTCGTCAAGTCGTTTCATTTCGTGGCGTTCCGCTTCCCGGCGGTGTCGGTGTTTCTGCCGCTCGCGCAGCTTCTCCAGCGCCTTGGCGTCGCGGTCGGCCTCCAGCAGTGCCGCGCGGCGGGATTGGATTTCGACAGCCAACGTTTCTCTCGCGCGCTGCAATTCGTCCTGTTTGGTCCGCAGGAGGGTCGCGTAACGTTCGGCTCCCGCCAGACGATCGAGATCGACCACGCCAGGCCCGGTGACTTCGCGACACTGCGCTCGCAAACGATTCGATTCGGCCGCCAACGCGGAAAGCTGCTCTTGCAAGGCGGCATCCGCCCGCTGCGATTCGGCCAGCCGAAGCCGACACTCGTCGCGCGTGATCCGGCGAAGCCGCAACAGCGTTTCCAAATGAAAGCGAAATTCAGGCATTGCGTGCTTGGCGATTAGCTTTGAGCGTTGACAATGTTCCGATAGAGTTCGAGCAATCCCTGGCGTGCGTCGGCCGGCGTGGAGGACTGTTCGATCGGCTGTCGCAGGTAGTCGTCGATCCGATGCCGCAAGTCGATGGCCGCGTCCACCGCCCGATTGCTGCCGTGGCGATAGGCGCCGATCGAGATGAGGTCTTCGTGATCGCGGTAGGCGGCGAGCAGCTCGCGCACCGCGCTGGCCGCCCGACGATGCTCTTCGTCGGCCAAGTCGGGCATCAAGCGGCTGATGCTTTCGAGCACGTCGATGGCCGGCCAGTGGCCGCGGGAACTCAGGTTGCGCGACAGCCAAGTGTGTCCGTCCAAAAGGCCGCGCACCGCGTCGCTGATCGGTTCGTTTGGGTCGTCGCCCTCGACGAGCACCGCGTAAAACGCCGTGATGCTGCCTCGCGGCGCCCGGCCCGCCCGTTCCACCAGCTTGGGCAACAGCGCGAAGACCGACGGCGTGAAGCCGCGCGTCGTGGGCGGCTCGCCGGCCGCCTGACCAATCTCTCGCTGCGCCAACGCGAGTCGGGTGAGCGAGTCCATCAGCAGCAACACGTCCTTGCCTTGGTCGCGAAAATACTCGGCAACGGCCGTGGCGGTCGCCGCCGCCTGCGTGCGGACGATGGCCGGCTGGTCGCTTGAAGCCACGACGACCACGCTTCGGGCGAGACCCGTCGGCCCAAGGTCGCGCTCGATGAACTCGCGGACCTCGCGGCCTCGCTCACCGACGAGCGCGATGACGATGACTTCGGCCGTCGTGTATCGTGCCATCATGCCCAGCAGAACGCTTTTACCGACGCCCGAGCCGGCAAAAATTCCCATTCGCTGCCCTTTGCCGCAACAGAGCATTCCGTCGATTGCGCGGACACCCGTACCGATCGGCTCGTCGATTCGCGGCCGTTGGCACGGATCGGGCGGTGGTTGCCAGAGCGACGTGCGGTTGTCGAGCGCCGGCTGCGGCTTGCCATCGATGGCGCGGCCCTCGGCATCGATGACTCGGCCCAACAGTTCGGGGCCGACGCGAAGCCAATGGGCCGTGCAAACCAAACGGACGCGGTTGCCGCGACGGACGCCGTTCAGATCGCCCAACGGATAAAGCACGCTGAGGTCGTCGCGAAAGCCGACCACCTCGGCCATCAGCGGCGGGCCGGCTTGACGCTGAATTTCGGCCACCGCGCCAACCGGCGCGGGAAACCCGGCTGCCGAAATGGTCGTGCCGGCCGTCTGCGCCACGCTGCCCCAGAGGGCCGTGGACATGATTCGGTCGAGCTGTTCCGTCAGGTCGGACATGGGTCGTCACGCGCCGCTCGCAAGTCACGAGCTAGGCGGTCAATTCTTCCTCAATCCGCTTGAGTTGCGACTCAATCTGCTGATCGATCACCCCAAAGCGAGTTTGCACGCGACAGCCGCCGCGGCCGATCGCCGCGTTGGGCGTCACCTCGGCGTCTCCAAGCGATGACATCGTGGTCAGCAGCGTCTGAACCTCGTCGCCCAACGCTTCGTAGTCGTCCGGGTTCAACTGCAATTGCACGCTCGGGCTGCCGGCGGCCAGTTCCAATGCCTCGCGGACCAGCGACAATGTGATTTCGGGCTGCTCGCGCACCGCGCGCCGCACGATCTTGGCGGCCATCGCGCCGGCCAACCGCACGGCGGCCTTCTCCCAATGCGAAAGCCATGCCTGACGAGCGGCTTGAAGGTCGTCGGCCGCCTGTTGGATTGCGGCAATTGCCGGGGCCGTCTTCTCGGCCACCATCCGATCCACCTCACGGAGCGCGGCCTGACAGCCCGCCTCGGCCGCCTGATGGCGAATTGCATCCGCCTCGTCGCGAGCCTCGGTCAGGATATGCGCCGCGTCGATCCGCACCTTGGTCAAGCACTGGCTGGCCTCCTCGGCCATATCGTCCAGATTGAACACCGTGGCCTCGGTGTTTCGCGCAACGTCGGCAGCTCGGATGATGGTGGCCATAGGATGGCGGGCGTCTTTCGGTTTGCAGTCGCTTGACTCGTTAGGCGGCGATTCGCGGGCGTTGAATGTCTGCCTGCCGGCGGACCACGAGGGCGGCGATTTGCTGCCGCGCTTCTTCGACTTCACTCAACCGAATCGGGTCGGGATGAGCCAGTTTTCGGCGAAGGCATTTGGCTTCTTTTCTGGGAAGGCAGCCCAACAACTTGGCGGCAACCTTCGGCGCGGCTCCAAGCAACGCGGCCTGCACCAGCTCCGGCCCGGCAGCCGTAATCGCGGTCCTTAGCGTGGCGTCGTCGCACCGCACGAGGTCGTCAAAGTCGATGGTGGCGTGCCCCAGCCGCTCGGCCAATCGGCGGTCCTCGGCGGCAAGGCTATCGAGAATCCGACCTCGCACCGGCCCATTGCAGGCCGCAAGAATTCGTGCGGCCGACTCTGGCCCCGCCGCGCGACGACGCTCTGCCTCCAATTGCCGCGACAGCCGCGACTCCAACGCACGTTCAACTTGATGCAACGTCTCGGGATCGGTGTCCTCCAGGCTGACCAACCTCCGGACAACTTCCATCTGAAGGCTTGGGGCCAACCGAGCAAGCACCTCGCCGCCGCATTCGGGCGGAAGCTGCGACAGCACGAGGGCCACGGTCGCCGGTCGCTCGTCGGCCAGCAATTGGGCCACCCTCATCTCGTCGGCGTCTTGCAGAAACTCGAACGGCGTCAAGCCGCTTCGGAACGCTTCCGAGCCGCCGTGCAGCGACGACCTGGCCACCGGCAAGCTGCTCAGTTCGATCCCAGCCTGCGATCCCTTGGGAACCATCGGTCGAATTCGGCAAAATTCGTCCAGAACGCGCTGCCGCTCTTCGTCGCCGATCTCATCGAGCGCGGCGGCCGCCTGACGAACGGCTTCGGCCTGCTCGGGCGCAAGCTCGTCAAGCAGCAAATCGGCCACGGCGTCGCCAAGACTGGCCACCAGGACGGCCGCCTTGCGTATGCCTGCGTCGTAATCGTTGGTGGCCACGTCCATCGGTCAGTCCGTTTGTCCGATCCAGTTTCGTAGAATGCCTGCGGCCGCCTCGGGGTCGGCCTCGACCAGCTCAGAGACATGTCGTGCGATGGCCGCGTCCTCGATCGATGCCAACCGATTCGGGCTTCGCCCCGTCGTCGAGCGACTCCAGTGCGGAGCCGGAACGCGCGACGACTCCTGCCACGCATTGTCGCCCAACGAGTCGTCGACAGCGGGCGTCGGCGCTCGACCGGCTCGCATGGCAATCGCAAGCGCGAACAGAGCAACCACCGCAAACCCGGCCAGAGCGGCGCGCTGCCATGACGCCGCGAGCCAACTCCACGCCTGCTCCGCCAGAGGGGCCGGCGGTTTGGGAGTCTCAATATTCTCGAACGTCGTCACCGTGACCTGCTCCGAAGGATCCGAGGCGCTTTGCGTCGGCGGCAGCAATTGGGCCACGTGGCGGCGAATCTTTGCAGACTCCTCCTCGCTGATCTTTTTCAAGGCGGCCGTGTCGGGCATGGCTGACCGTTGATCAGACATCTGCGACTGCTGCTCTTGCCAGACCTTTCGGAAGTAGCTGGCCGGGACGCCCACCGACACCCGAGCGGAGATCACGGTCACGCGAGACTGGGTGGAAATGGGGGCCGACGAGCCCTTCACACACCGCAAAGCGGCCGACGACCCGCTGATCGCAGCAGCCGTGTTCGCTCCGACCGCCGCGTCGCCGCGGCCATCGTTGTCATTGGCCTGTCGCGTCCGCGCGATTTCCTGGCGGTCGAGCACGACGCGTGTCTCGGCCGTGACATTGGGAATGAAGCTGAGCGCGCCGAGGATCTTGCTCTTCAGGTCGCGTTCGTAGCACTGTTGGAGCGACACGTAAAGGCTTTCGTCCGCGCCGCGGCTCTCATTGGTGTTTCCGTACCAAGTGCGGCCGTTGAGATCGACGATGGTCACGTTCTCAGGCTTCAAGCCGGCGATCGCGCCTGCCACCAGATGACGAATGGCCAGGACGCGATCCTCGTCGATTTGGGCCGAGCCGACCGCCTTGACGCTGACCGTGGCCGTGATGAGTTTCTGTTGGAAACCACCGGGCCGGTTGTCGATGTCATAGAGGACGTAAGCCGTCTCGATGCCGACCATCGAGCGGATGATTCCAGCCAGCACATCTTGCTGGGCGATCTTCGTGCGCTGCTCGCGTTGCTCGCGACTCTCAAACGGATTGCCAGCTTCGACCGATTTGCGCATGACCCCGCCAATGCCCAACGGAAGCGCCTGCGCGTCGGCCAGTGCGGCTAGGTACGTCGGCTCCTCGCCGCGCGGCACAAAGATCGAGTTGCCGCGGATCTCGTATCCCTTCAAGTTGGCTTTGGCCAAGGCCGAAACCATCGCCGACCATTCACCGGCCGAAACCGGCATGCCACGCAACAGCTCGGCGTCCGGGCCTGGCGCGGGCCGCGTGCCGACGTAGACCAAGCCCAACAGCATCGCGATCACCAGCAGGCCAGCCGCCATCCGCGAGCCGGGCGACAGGGAACGCCATAGGCCGTGCCATTGCACGTATCCGCGATGCAACAAGTCCATTAGGCCGCGGCCTCCAAGGCAATGGGATGCGGAACTCGCAACGTCAGGGCAACGCCGCCGTCAGGGCAGTTGGCCACCGACAGCGAGCCGCCGTGAAATTCGGCGATGCGTCGCACGATGGCCAGCGTGCAGCCCGTCGCGCCCCGCTCGTCGATTCCGACCAGATCGAAGGCATGACGCCGCCCCTCGTCGGACATCGAAGGGCCGCTGTCGGCGATTTCCAACTCGACGGCATCGGGCGTGCTGGCAGACGTGACGACCAATGAGCCGCCGTCAGGCATCGCAGCAGCCGCATTCAGCACCAGATTTCGCACCGCCCGACGAAGCATCTCGCGGTCGGCGGTCAACATCTGGTTCCAAGGGATATCGAGAGTTGTTTCAATCGCCTGGGCGTCGAGCCGCAGGGCCAGCGATTGCACGACCTCTTCCACCAACGACCGAAGGGCAAAGGTCTTCGAGTAGAAACCGTTTCGGTGTGGCGACATGGTTATTCAGCCAGGTTTGAGCGAAGAGCCGGGAGAAAAGCGGACGGTTTGTACTCGAAACAGGTTGGCAGTGTCAATTGCGGTTGGAAGCCCGCCAACTCCGCAACCTGTGTCGGAATGGATAGCTGTCGGCGACCATCGCACGACTCGCCCCCCCAGGGCACCGGCCCTTCCTAAAACGCCAAACTCCCTGCGATCCAAACTGGACAGGTTGGAAAATGAGACTTTCCGCATCGCGCAAAGTTTGGGCACAACCGGGGCTGCGCACGCAATGCGCATCGACGCCCACTTTCATGGCACCATGCTAGCATTGACGTAAGTGCTTGCTGCAATTGGAAATTCCCTCACCCCTTGACTCACCCTCAAGATTTCCGCAAACGTGAGCCCCACCGGTTCGCGAACCGTCCCGTATTGCGGCAGAAGCAAGGAGTCGCCGAATGGTCGTCGTCGAGCAAGAAACGGAAGTCAAGCAGGCAGCCGAGCTGCTGTTGTCCCAACAGCCGGACTGGGTCACCTTCTACCGCGAGATTCTTGGCCCCAAAGGGGTAGTCCGTCAGCTCTTTCCATCGCGAGAGGCACTGGCTGCCTTTGAGCAGTCGCCCACTTATCAGGAGATCCTGCGGACGCTGAGCGACCTCCGGCAACATGAACTGACGCTGGACGAGGACTCCGAGCCGACGCGGGTCATCACCGTGCGGCTGCCCAAGAGCATGCATGAGGCATTGCGCGCCGAGGCTTACGATCGCCATACGAGCATGAACAAGCTCTGCATCTCAAAACTGCTGCAATTCATCGAGGAAGATTTGGTGCCCTGCGACTAGCCAGCGCTGCGCACCATCCTTGCCAAGAAAAGGGCGGTCTTCGGCGACGCCAGGCCGTCTTCCAGGCAGTTTTTGCCGATCGAAACGGGCCGCCCGCCGCGCAGAACGCGGGCGGATTCGATTGCTGAGTTTGCGGGAAATCCGGGCTCGCCATCGGTCGATTCGGCGGCGGGTGTGCGCCTTCTCCTCGGGGCTGAACCGTTTTCCGGGACCGGCGACGCTTTGCAGCGGTCGCACCGATTTATCCGAGAAGGCGGCCTAGCATTGACGAGACTGCCTCAGCGGCTGGGTAACGTACCCCAAATGCGGCTTTTTCGGCCATTTCTGCAGAAAGGTCAAGCTACCCTTATATAGTACGAGCAACCGATTCCAGCACGCGCGGGACACGGCATGCGGCAATTTGACCTACCGACGACAGCCGAGTACAAGGTCCTCTTGGTCGACGACGACCCGGCCATGCTGCGTCTCCTTTCGCGATGGTTGGCAAAGGCCGGCTACTCGATCCGCACGGCATCGGACGGCCGCGAGGCGTTGGACGCCATCGAGCTGGAATGCCCCGATTTCCTGGTGACCGACTGGGAGATGCCTCGGATGGACGGCCTGGAACTATGCCGGCGCGTCCGGGAAACGGTGCTGCCCCATTACGTCTATATCGTGTTCCTGACCGTCCGCACCGGCGCGAACGAAATGATCGCCGGATTGGAGAACGGGGCCGACGACTTCCTGACCAAACCAGTCGCCGAAGGCGAACTTCTGGCTCGCATGAGGGCCAGTTCGCGAGTGCTCGAGCTCGAAAGACGCCTGAGCCTGTTGGCGCACACCGATTCACTGACGGGCCTGGTCACGCAACGCACGTTCTATGAGGCCCTGGAAAAGGAATGGCGACGCTGCCGCCGGTCGCACGTGCCGTTGAGCTGCGCCATGCTCGATCTCGATTTTTTCAAACAGATCAACGATGTTCACGGCCATCCGGCCGGGGACTCCTGTCTGAAAGTCGTCTCCGAACTGTTGGTCGACAGTTGTCGTGTGAGCGACACGGTTTGCCGCTACGGCGGCGAGGAATTCTGTGTCATGCTGCCCGAGACGACCGAGATGGACGCGGCCGCTTGGGCGGAACGCATGCGACGTCGTTTGGCATCGCTTCGGGTGCCGGGCGGAATCAAGGACTTGCGCATCACGGCCAGCTTCGGCGTCGCCCAGGGGAGCGAAAACAGCCAAAACTCGGAAGAACTCGTCGACTTGGCCGATCAGGCATTGCTGTGCGCCAAACGCATTAGTCGCGACCGGGTCGTCTGCTACAGCACGTTGGCCGATTCCGCGCAACCTACCCCGCAGGTCGATGAACGCGATCAACTGTTCGGAGGTCAGCTCGCCAAGGATGTCATGCGCCCACTGGCTGCTTGCCTCGCGGAACAAAACACCATTGCCGAGGCCGCTCGATTTTTGCTGCAATCGGGCATCTCATCGACGCCCATCCTCACGGCGGACGGCGCCCTGGCCGGTTTCCTTTCCGAGAAAGACCTGATGACCGCAATGATCTCGCCGGAAGGCTGGCACAGGCCGGTGTCGTGCGTCATGCGACCCAACGTCATCTGCTACGAAGAAAACACACCCGTGCGAGTCATCTACGAGTTTCTGTGCCGTGTCTCGATCCGGGCCGTGGTCATCACGAACAAAGGGCGGCCTACCGGCACCATCAGCCGGCGATCGCTGTTGGAATGGTTCCGCGACTCCGTCGCGAATCAGCCAGACGTTTCGCTGTCGACGACCTAGCGGTCAGCAGGAAGCAACGCAGACACGGCATCTGGACCAGACCGCCGCAGCTCGGACACCTCCGGTATCTTCCCCTCGGTGGCGCAAAGCCTTCGTTCACATCGTGTCGCGGCCTGCGCTCGCTCGAAAGCCGCCTCCGACCGGAGGCGATGGCGTTGACCGTCCCTCGGCTCACCCCCACGGTCTGAGCAATCTTGCGCTGCGAAAGCTGGCCCTCGCGAAGCATCCGACGCACCTCATCCACGACGGTGGTCGCTATCATCGTGCTAAACCCTCCCGCGTTTCTTGGCCACGACTCGATTTCCTTCGATCTTCTCGGGCGCATTCCAAGTTCTCACTGCTTGCCAGACGCCGTCTGCCGACACATTTGGCAGGCACCCGACCCCGGAATGGCCGTCGAGTCGCACGGCCTGGCAGAGTAGCACAAAACGGTCATTTTTTCAAACATACTTTTGGCCATTATTGCCTAATTTCGTTGCACCAGCGGTCGCCATTATGGCCCGGTGGCAGTGGACAAACGGAATATTTTGCCTAGAATAATAGCCATGACGCTCCAGCCCTACGAACCGAAACAGCTTGACCAGTTCGCCCTCCGATTGCTCGACCTGGCAGCCATCCTCCGCGACATGGCCCAACGAAGTCGCGAACACGGCATCTCCGATCTTGCCTTGCACGACAAGAAGGCCCTGGAGTGGTGCGCCAAGATGGAGCAATGGGCCGGAAAAACACGGGCCGACTTGGAACTCCGGATCCTGCAAGAAAAGGCCGAACGCCGCGGACGGCTGGCCGCCGAGTAGTCGCATCCGCACGACGGTTTGCGGTGTCTTTGCCGATCGACGGACACGATCCGCTTGTGCTCGGCACAACGTCTCCAAGCGGTCGCTTTCAGCCCGGCTCAGGTCGTAGCCGATGACATGGCTGGAACCCGTCAAAACTCCGAGTCGCTGCGCCCCCCCGACCAGCGATCACTTGCCGCGAGCAGGAAGCCCATGTCCCCAGAAGGCTTGTCGTTGCTGATCCTCGCCGCGTTTGGCGCCGTGCATCTCGTGGCCGCGACCATCCTGGTCCGAGTCTGGCGCGAGGGCTGAACCGCGGCGGAGATCCGAAGGGCCCCGGTTCGGCGTTGACCAGCGGTCGCGCCAAGAAGATCGCAACAGCTCCTTGGGAAACGTGCTGTTTTCGCAAAGTGAGCGCCCACGGGCGCCCATAAGAAATGCCGGCGATGGGCGGACGCACCGGCCATGCCGTGCCACATCAGAGCGATCGCCTCCAAGAACTCGCTGCGACTATCCGTGAATCGCTCTCGCGGCGGGGGCGAGCAACGCCGTCCTTGGCCGCGCCAGAACGACCGCGACGATCAGAAATCGAGCGGTCCGCGCGGACCGGAAGCGATTCGGCCCACGAGTTCCCACCCGGCGCACGCTCGATCAGGCTGCTTCAGCCGATGCTTGGCCGTCCGACCAATTCCGCTTGTATTGCAGCGCATCGAGCAGTTCCGCGAGGCTCAGCGTGCGGTTGTCGACATCCAGGGGAATTTCCATGCCCGGGTCGCAAACCAGATCGACCGTCCCATCTTCGCCGATGAGAGCGTCGAACTCGCGAAGCAGTCCGTCCTGGACAGCCTGCCGCACAAGATGGCCGCGCGTGGCCGAGACTTCATGGGAACGATCCCCGAGGCTGTCGGCTGCCCGCTTGGCCAGGGCCGGCAGGAACTCGCTGGGAATCTCAATCGTTTTGGGAGTGTATACCTTGATCTGCATGTAAACCATATCGGCAAGCCGGTGAAGGGGGTCGCATGGTTTCTGCTGAATTTATGAGGAACGCGATTTACGACACCACCCCCGACAAGAAGGGCACCCCGAACGACTGCTCTTGCCCGCAAGGACGTTTTTCAGTACAAGCCGCGAAACAGTTCGGCCCCATTTGTTCCCGGCCGCCCGTGGAAGGACCGCCTCAATGAACCGGATTCTCCTATCCGTTTTCGTCCTTGCAGCGTTTGTCGCCGTCTGTGCCCTCGGCGAGAATACCGGCGAATTGACGGCCGAGACGATGAAGGCCGCGTTGCACACGGCCACCGCCCAGGAAGGCGATTTCATCGAACGGGTCATGACTCGGGTCGAGAACGGCACGCTTCCCCTGGACCTTGTCCAAAGCACCTTCCTTTGGGCAAAAAAGAAGCCGAAGAAGAAGTTTTACTACTTCAAGCAGGGCTTGATTCTGCGAGCCGCGGACCGGGGAATCAAGGTCGAATAGCGGCACGGCTGCGATTCAGCCCCCTCCGGAAGGACGCGCCCCCCCTTTTGCGCGTGCGGTTGCCATTGCGACCCGTTTCGCTCACAATGATGCGGGGATGTCGTGCGCCGGCCCCACCATCCGATAAGTCCAAGCCAACTTAGGCCCCGCTAGGGCTCTGTCCATGACCGCGAAACTTGCTCTCGAGGACGGCACCGTCTTCGCTGGAACGGCCTTCGGCGCCGCCGGCGAGGTGGACGGTGAGGTCTGCTTCAATACGTCGATGACCGGCTATCAGGAAATCCTGACGGATCCGAGCTACCGCGGACAAATCGTCACGATGACCTATCCGGAAATCGGCAACTACGGCGTCAACGATGAGGACGTCGAAAGCCGACGGCCGCATCTGGCCGGCTTCATCGTTCGCGAGAAGAGCCGGCGTGTGAGTAACTTTCGCGCCAATGGCGACCTGGACACCTACCTGAAACGTTGGAACGTCGTTGGCATCGAAGGAATCGACACCCGCGCGTTGGTGCGACGGTTGCGAACTCTGGGCGCCATGAAGGGCGTGCTCTCCTCGGTCGATCTCGACGACGCTAGCTTGGTGGCTAAGGCAAAGGCCAGCCCGGGGCTGGTCGGTCGGGATCTGGTCCGCGAGGTGATTCCGGCCGGTCCGGTCGAATGGACCAGTCCGCTAAGCCCCTGGGCAAAGCTCCATGCGATCGAGTGCGCCGCTCCCGGCGCCGACGCGCCGCATGTCGTGGCCCTCGACTATGGCATGAAGTGGAACATTGCCCGGCACCTGTTCAGCATGGGTTGTCGCGTAACGGTCTTGCCCGGCACCGCCACGGCCGACGAGGTCCTTTCGCACCAGCCCGACGGCATCTTCCTCTCCAATGGCCCCGGCGATCCGGAACCGCTCGGTTACGCCCAACAGACAATCCGCGAGCTGCTGGGTCGCAAGCCGATGTTCGGAATCTGTTTGGGCCACCAACTGCTTTCGTTGGCTTGCGGCGCCAAGACCTACAAGCTGAAGTTTGGACACCGCGGCGCCAATCAGCCCGTGCTGAACCACGCCACGGGCCGCGTGGAAATCACCACGCAGAACCACGGCTTTTCGGTTGCCGCCGAGACGCTGCCCGACGATTTGGAGATTACCCACCGGAATCTCAACGACGACACGATCGAAGGCGTCCGCCATCGTCGCGTCCCGGCCTTCAGCGTCCAGTATCACCCGGAAGCCTCGGCCGGCCCGCACGACAGCAGCTATCTGTTCGACCAGTTCCGAGCGATGCTGTCCTAGGGCTGGGCGGCGCAAGTCCGTGGCCGCGCTGAACGCTTGCGGCGCCGTCAGCAGATCCGAGGCATCTGCTCGCCGGAGAGCAGATCAACGATGCGTCCGCCGCCAAACCGGAGGCGAAGTTCCACGGTTCCCGCATGATGTTCCGTCACGACGCCTATCCGCGTCGGACCGATGGCGCTGGGATGGCCCGCCATGGCGCTGAGCACGCGATCGGCGGACGAGGCGGGAACGAAGGCGACCAGCCGGCCCTCGTTGGCGACATAGAGCGGGTCCAGGCCCAGCAGTTCGCAAGCCGCCGCCACCGGTTCCGTCACCGGGATCGCCGCTTCCTCGATCTCGATGCCGACGCCGACATCCAGGGCGATTTCATTGAGCGCCGCGGCCAGCCCACCGCGCGTCAGGTCGCGGAGGCAATGGATGTTCGGCTCGGCGGCCAACATGGCTTCGACTAGGCCGTGAAGCGGGGCACAGTCGCTCTCCAGCGAGCCCTCGAACTGAAGCCCTTCGCGGACCGACATGATCGCGATGCCGTGGCGGCCCAGATCACCGCTGAGCAAGATCACATCGCCCGGCTGAACCCGCGCCGGCGAGATATCAACGCCGTCGGGCACCCAGCCGATGCCAGCCGTGTTGATGAAGATGCCGTCGCCCTTGCCGCGGTCCACCACCTTCGTATCGCCCGTGACGATTCGCACGCCGGCGGCTCTGGCCGACTGGCCCATCGAGACCGCGACGCGGCGCAGCGTCTCCATCGGCACGCCTTCTTCGAGCACAAAGCCTGCGCTGAGATACGCAGGCCGGGCGCCCGACATGGCCAAATCGTTCACCGTGCCGCAAACGGCGAGATGGCCAATGTCGCCGCCCGGGAAAAACAGCGGGTTGACCACGAAGCTGTCGGTCGTGAAGGCGAGTCGCGAGCCAACGGCAGACAGCACGGCCGCGTCGTGAGGCGGCGTCGGCCGAGCCGCGGCTTCAGGATCCGAAAAGGCCGGCAGGAATAGCTTCTCGATCAGGCCGCGCATCAGCCGTCCACCGCCGCCATGGGCCAATTGGACGGTGGCATGGTCGCTCGGCGGGATGGGACAGCTCGGACTGAACTGGTCGCTCATGGTCGATTCATGCTCCCGGCCGATGGTCCCATTCCGGCGTACGTCTGGCGAACCGCTTGCCAAAGCCTCAGGCTCGACATTCCCGGCATCCGTTACGCTACGTCAAATGACGAGACCGTTCCGCACTCGCTGGCAGGAAAAAGAAGAGACCGCTCGCGCCAGCGGGGCATTCCCCAGCGACGAACGATCGGAAGCGAGACCAGACCGTCACCACACTCCCGTGTGGTAGCCAGTCCCCAGAGGCAATCCAAATCGCCTCATTGAACGGCAACCTTCAACCCTAGTGGGCGCACGCAGACTCGAACTGCAGACCTCGTCCTTATCAGGGACGCGCTCTAACCAACTGAGCTATGCGCCCGAAACGCACCACAAGTCTTTACTATCCCTTGCTTTACACCACCTGCTTACGATGATTATCAGCCACCGCTGATTATCGATTGACGACGCCAATGTTGATTCTGACGCACGCCGAAGGTCCAACGATTGCTCACAACCCCCAGGCGTGCCGCATTGAAACAAGCCCCATTTTAGCAACGCATCACGAATTGCCAAGTGGGACTGCTTTTCTCTGTCGAAAATCGCTGACGTTGTCTCATTGCGGCCACGCAGCGCAAATCGGTCAGACTATCCCCAACGGAATGTTCAAGTCATGTTGCTCACCCCGTGCCTCCGCGTCAAGAGTGGCAAGGCATTCTGCCAATGGCACAAAAAGAAATCTTGGAAGCACGAAGTGATGAGGTAGAATCGTTGCTATCTTGAGAGCGGACTTCGCTCGCGACGAAACAGACGTTTCTTTCTCGGGGTTTTATGGAGGATGTCAGGCTATACACGATCGGCTTCGCCGGGAAGAATGCGGCGACGTTCTTTGGCATTTTAAGGGACGCCTGCGTTGCACGAATACTGGATGTACGCTTGTTCACAACATCGCAACTTGCGGGGTATACGCGACAGCCAGACCTCGCGTTCTTTCTCCGGGAAATCGCTGGGATCAACTATCAGCATCGCCTGGACCTTGCCCCAACAAAAGAGATGTTGCAGGCATACAAAAAGGGGAATACCGACTGGTTGAGCTACGCAAAGCAGTACTGCGATCTTTTATCGGCACGACGGGTCGAGGACAAAATCCCCGCTGAGTTGCTCACTAGTGCATGTCTCTTGTGCAGCGAGTCTACTGCACACCAATGCCACCGCCGGCTGGCCGCCGAGCATCTCCAGTCGAGGCTCGGCGGTATTCAAATCGTTCACTTGTAAGAATGGCCGCATAGCGATGACCGTGAGGACGCTATGCGCCGACATAACAAGGCCACAGCATTGTCTTGAGGGGCGTTGTCGCCCACCCATCGTGTCACGGGTGGCTGTGCGCTTTGCCATCCTTTGCAATATGACTTCGATGGAGAAACGTGATGGCGCGAATCGTCTGTCTGGCGGTTTCCAGAAAACACAGCCACTTCTGCGTTGCTGGCATCGACATGGAACGTCACACGTGGATTCGCCCTGTTTCCGACAGATGCGATGGGGCCATCCCAGAAGAGACAATGGCGATTCAGGGCGGCGAGAAGCCATCGTTGCTAGACATCTTGGAGGTTCCACTTGCGGGACAGCAGACGTTGGGGGAATACCAACCCGAAAACTGGCGGCTAAACGATATGCCTTGGAGAAAAATCGGCCAAGCCAGGGTTGAATCCCTTTCGAAATATGCCAGCTTATCGAGAACCGTGCTTCACAACGACACGGACAGAATATCGCCCGATGAATTGATGGCCCTGCCAAGGGCGTGCCGAAGTTCACTGCAATTGATTGAATCCTCGAACGTCAGGTTTGCGCGCGACCCTAAGACTTCTCAGGCATGGCGAGCGGGTTTCACGGTTTTCGGACATGAATATGATTTGAGGGTCACCGATCCCGTGGCTGAGGAAACGTTGAACCAAGGCAAAGAGATCCCTTCAGAGTGTTTTCTGGCAGTCAGTCTCACGGAACCGTGGCGGTCTTCTTCAGACACGGAGCCTTATTGTTACAAGTTGGTCGCCGGTGTTATCCAGCGAACCAATTCCATCGTTAGGAGTTCCTTGGAAAGCTCAACGCGGCCAATTGCACTGGCCGAATTCCTTTCCGCGATTCTCGTCGAGGAAACACCGCTCTGCATCAGATAGGCAAACGGGCGACAGTGACACCCATTTACGCCCACAGGGGGCATTCCGGAGGTTAACGGAAAGCGGCAACGAAGGCGTCGAGGCGCCTAAACGGCAAGAGATTGTCGCAATTCTCCGTGACATCCGCAACTTTTCAAGATCGCGACTCACGGGTTATCAGGGACGCGCTCCAACCAACTGAGCTATACGCCCATGACCGATCAACGTTCACTGCCAATTCTACCACAACTTCCGGGACTGCCAAGCGGTACCGACGCCGCTAGGCGGAAGAAAAGCGACCCGACGTTCTCGGGCCAACAGGCCAGCCTGCACCGCGTGTCGCTCGCGTGACGCTTGCCCAACGACCGGGGATGTTGTCGGGAAGCGCGTTCCCAAAGCGTCTGCCTAATCGGGCGTCACGGCCACCAGTTCGCGGCAAACCGCCTCGAAGTGCCCGGCACCAAGCGTCTGCTGCTCCTCGGCATAGCCAATCAGCAAGGCCAAGTCACACAGACGATTGATTTGCCTGGCGATGCCGTGCGTCAACTCCTGGAGCGTCGGAACGGCGTCCGGTTCGACAATCGACCGCTGGGCGCCCGCCGCCCGCAATCGGTGCTCGACATAGCTCTCCGTCTCCGACTCGCCAAAAGGGCGCAGCAGGCACTTCACGGCGAGACGCTCTTCCCACTGGGGCATCCGATTGATCGTCGGCAAGATCGACGGTTGACCGATCAGCAACAGCGTCAGGGCGGGCGTGCCACTCGGCTCGAAGTTCAACAGCAACCGCAACGCCTCGAAGGTTTCCGGATCGTGGACGAGTTGGACCTCGTCGATGGCCACGACGGCGTGGCGCCCCTTTTCGGTGTTTGCCGCCAAGGAACGTTCGATGCGGCGAACGCTCTGCTGAACATCGTGAGCTTGCGGTTGATTGCCAGCGCGGTCGGTCGGCTGACCGTCGAGTTCCTCGGCCAGATAGGTCAGCAACTCGGCCGTCGACATTTGCGGGAACACCAGATGCACAAACGGAGCGAACCGCCCGTCAATCGCCGTGCGGAGCATGGTCGTTAGCATCGTCTTGCCGGCGCCGGACGGACCGGCCAGCAGGGCGGCGCCGCGTCGGTTCTCGACCGCATAGCGGAGCTTCAACAGGGCCGCTTGGTGCGACTGGCCGGGATAGTAGAATCGCGGATCAGCCGCGTTCTCGAACGGCTTCTGCTTCAGTCGCCAGTAGGATTCGTACATGGTTCGTCCGTCCTGGAGAAGTTTTCGATCAGTCCGGCCAAAGGCATTCCGGCCGCGCTCAGACGACGCTGGACTTCGGACAACTGCTCGTCCGACGTCATGCGTCGATTGCAGACCAGCAGCAACGAGTCGATGTCCGAGGCGGTTGCCCAGGCTGGCATGCCGGCGGCCCAGTCGACGCTCTCTAGCGGCCCCAGGTCGATCAAGACCACTTCATAATGGTAGCGAAGCCGTTCGAGGCAGGCGGCCAGTCGTGGCCAGTCGAGCGTCTCACGACCGTTCCTCGCTGGCGACTCGCACAGCGGCAAGACGGCCAAGCCGCTCGCGGTCGATTCAATCATCGCGCGATCTAGCCCGCTGCCGTCGGCGTCGCAACCGTCATCCCAGCCGGTTTGCGCTTGGATTCCCAATCGCTTGGCAAGCCGGGGACGTCGAATATCGGCGTCAACCAGCACGGTCTTGATGCCGCGCTCGGCCAACTGCGACGCGGCGCAGAGCAAAAGCGTCGTGGCCCCTTCGCCTCGTCGGCAACCGGCCAAGGCCAGCACCTTTTGCCCTCGCTCGCCGGCCGCCAACAGGGCGTCGCACAGGCGGCCCCACTCGTCGCCCGCCCGCGACATCAACCGTCGGCAGATCCTTGGCCACGTGAACCGATCCACTTGCCAAGCCGGTCTGAAGTCGGTCTGCGGGGCCACGCGGAGCGGCGGATGCGCCACCGGCGCCGGGGCGCTCGGGGCGCCGTATTCGGAGCTTGGGGCCTGAAAATCGCGATTGGAGATCGAGAGCTCGGGGCTCGCGGTTCGGGCCTCGATCCGTGAGGTTTGAATCTCCGGCTCTGGGGCACGGCTCAAGGTTCGGGAGTCATGGTCCAATTCACGGCTCGGGAATCGGGGCTCAGCCTGTGGGATCGAGGGCGCTGGGCTCGTTGCGCGGTACTCAGGTTGCTGGATTGGCAATTCGATGGCCGTTGCCCACTGCGAGACTCCCTGGTCCCAGGGACCGACGCCGACGACACACTGTTGGTCGCCCAGGGCCCATCGCTGATCGATCGGGATGGCCGAAACTTCGCCCAGCGCTCGCGACGGAGCTGCCTCGGCGCGAAGCGGGACGGTCGCTGGCATTGCGACCGGTGGCCTCGCCGATTCGATGGCGATCGTTTCAGGCCGATCATCGCTTGGCTTTTCGTCGCTGGCGGAGACGCTTGGCCCAGAGGGCGTCTTTTCGAGCGCCGCCAACACGCCGCTAAAAACGTCGGAAAGCGACAACGCCGGCGCAGGCTCCGGCTGCCTGGTCAGTTCTGCGATGGTCGCCGGCTTGAACCGTTGAGGCGTCTCTCGCCGCGTCTCGGCCGCTCGCGAAACGTTCTGCGCGGCCGCCGGTGGCGCCGGGGGGACCGCAACGGTCCCGCCGCCCTGTTGTTGGAACGCCCTAATCAATGCCTGATCCAGAGAGGTCATGTTGATCCTCGTCGCGGTCATAGAGGCTTGTCGGAACGGGGCCAAGCCGATGCCTTCGAGCTGTCGCTCCGAACGTCCGCTTCGTACTCGGTGGGACGCACGGTCATCGGCTGGTTGGATGCCGCCTTGGGGAATTCGCCCCTGGCACGGTTGTCGCTGGCGACAGCATGGGCCGGATCGGGCCAGCGCGACGACGCGAGCGGCGGGACCAGTTTTTGGGCCGTGGCCGTCTCGGCAGTCGGTGGCACGGTCGCTGGCGGCTGCGACGGCCGCGGCGTGGCCGGAACGATGGTCGCCGGCCGAGAGGCCGCCACGGTCGGCGCAGACTTCGGACTCGCCGCCGGTGTCGGGCACCAAGCCGAAGGCGGCCCAGCCGGCTTGCTGCCGCGGCCAAAAAAGACGGGAGCGGCCGCAATGGCCAGCAACACCAACGTCAAGCCAGCAAGCAACTTAAATGCTACGGCCTGGCTGACCAATCGCCCGAGCGACGATGGCTGGCCCACCTCGACCGCATCGTCCTTTCGCGTTCTCGCTCCAGCGACGTTCACGTCAGGAAACGACGCGACAATTCTGATCCCTAGTCGGTCCATTTTCGTTGTCCCGTTTCTCGGGGCCCGTGGCAGCGGCGCGCAAGCTGACCGCCCATTGGCCTTCTCGAAAACAGGTATCGGTTCCGAATGTGACGATCTTGAGCATTAGTGAGAATTGGTAAAATGCGAATAATGCGCGAATGGTCCACGAGTTTGGCGACGACCGAAGCCGTCTGCAGGGCCACAAGGCCTCCCTGGACGCGCGATGCACGTCGCACCGGACCGCCCATGAATTCGAGCAAACCCCCTCGCTTCGGGTAATCGCGACAGCGTTTGACCACCCACGGCATCGTCCTTATACTGGACCAAACGGCTTGGTTCGGGCAGGTTGTCCGGCGGCCGGACGGCCTGCGCGGACGCGCGGGCCAAGCTTTGACGGAGAAAGCCATGACTCAGATCGAGTGTGCGAGGGCGGGAAACGTTACGGCGGAGGTCGAAGCGGTCGCCCGCAACGAACAGCTTGATCCCGAGTTGGTCCGCCAGGAAGTCGCCCGGGGGCGGATGGTCATTCCGGCCAACAAGGTCCACCTGTCGAAAGGGCTCTGCCCGATCGGGATTGGCATCGCCGCACGCACGAAGATCAACGCGAACATCGGCAAGTCGGCCGTTTCGAGCGACTCGGCCTGCGAATTAGAGAAGCTGATCGTAGCCGTCGGCCACGGGTCCGATACGGTGATGGACCTATCGACTGGCCCCGACATCGACGCCGTGCGAAGCCGGATCATCGCCGCCAGCAAGGTGCCGGTTGGCACGGTGCCGATCTACCAGGTGGCCGAGCAGCTTGAGGACATCGCCGACATGCAGCCGCGTCATTTTCTCGACGCCATCGCCCAGCAGGCGGCCCAGGGCGTCGATTACATGACGATCCACGCCGGGTTGCTCCGCGAGCATTTGCCGCTGGCCAATCGCCGTGTGACGGGCATCGTCAGCCGTGGCGGATCGTTGGTGGCCAAGTGGATGACGGTTCACGGCCAAGAGAACCCGTTCTACACGCACTTCGACGCGCTTTGCGATATCATGCGCGAGTACGACGTCACCTGGAGTCTCGGCGACGGGCTGCGCCCCGGTTCGTTGGCCGACGCTAGCGACGACGCCCAGTTCGCCGAGCTGAAGGTGATGGGCGAGTTGGGACGCCGCGCCCGCGAGCGAGGCTGCCAAGTGATGATCGAGGGCCCCGGCCACGTGCCGATGGACCAGATCGAACGGAACATCCAGTTGCAGCAGCAATGGTGCGACGAGGCGCCGTTCTATGTGCTCGGTCCCATCGTGACCGACATCGCACCCGGCTACGACCACATCACCAGCGCGATCGGCGCGGCGATGGCGGCCTGGTACGGCGCGGCCATGCTCTGCTATGTGACGCCGAAGGAACACCTTGGGCTGCCCAACCTCGACGACGTGCGTCAGGGGGTGATTGCGTACAAGATTGCCGCGCATGCGGCCGATGTGGCGCGTCATCGCGTCGGCGCGCGTTCTCGGGACGACGCCATGAGCCGGGCCCGGTTCGCCTTCGACTGGCCCGAGCAGTTCCGATTATCGCTCGATCCCGAAACGGCGCAACGGATGCACGACGCATCACTGCCTGGCGACGAGCACAAGAAGTCGCACTATTGCAGCATGTGCGGTCCCAAGTTCTGCTCGATGAAGACGTCCAGCGACCTGCGCAACATGGCCGAAAAGGCCGTTTAGCGCGGTTCGCCTCCTAGCGCCGACAGCAATCGGCCGAGCACTCGTCGGGCCAGGGACCGAGCGTGCCAAGCGCCTGGCGCGGCCGCGTCGGATCGAACCGCTCTTCGACCAACTCGCGGATCATGGCGACCAACCGCGGATGGCTGCCGACGGCCGCCGCTCGCACCATATTGATCCCGAACCGCTGGCACAGCCCGGCTGTCTCGATGTCCAGGTCGTAAACCAGCTCCATGCACTCGGAGAGGAAGCCGATCGGAGCCAGAACGACGTCCGTCACACCGTTCGACTCTCGCAGACCCTGAAGATGCGTTCCGATGTCCGGCTCGAGCCAAGCCTGCGAAGGTCGCCCGCTGCGACTTTGAAAAACCAAGTCCCACGGCCGACCACCCAGGCGATCCGCCACCAGCCGGCACGCTTCACGAAGCTGCGCGGTGTACGGGGCGTGTTCGGCCATCGCCGTCGGAATGCCATGGGCCGTGAAAACCAGTCGGGCCGCCTCGCGTCGTTCGAGCGGAAGCTTCGCCACCGCCGCCTCGACCCGATCGGCCGCGGCCTCGATGAAGCCGGGATGGTT
>JBDKSW010000015.1:0-113550 GCA_039698035.1 Thermoguttaceae bacterium
TCACGGTTTGGGCTGACGCCGCCGGCACGCAAGCGATTATCGGCCAAGCCGGTGGGAACGTCACCTGGGACTTCTACAATCAAACGATCCCGGCAGTCGTATACGTGGAAGGGGATTCCACCGGCGCTGCCACGCTTACGTGGACCGTCAAGAACGGCACGATCGCCGTCCAAACCGACATTGTCACATTCACGGTGTTGAAACTCGGCGACCTGATCGTAAGTGACGCGAACAAAACGGCGAACGTCCTTGTTGCAAGTGACCACACGCCTGGGAGTCTCTACATCATTCAGGATTCGTTGCAAGCGGCCGTTGGCGTGGAGACGACGTTCGAGCCAATGACCTTTGGCGTTAACGGCACGGGTAAGTTCATTCACATCACCATTGTGCGCAGCGACGGCGGCACACCTATTCTGAACACGAGCTGTATTGCAACCAACTTTTTCGCAGGCCAAGGGTTGACGGCCACCAATGACTACCGCGATTTCACGATCACCGTCTGGGCCGATCTGAATCTCAATAACACCTGCGACACTAACGAGGATTATCGAATTGTCTATGTTCACGTGGTGCAGGCGAGCCTGCATACGGTTGACTACGCCGCGACCGACCCCAGCAAGTTCCACGCGATTACGAAAGATCCAACATTGGATTCAAACGGCAATGTGCAGGACAACGGAACGTATGGGAGCGAACAGTGGGAAGACGATAACTACGACGGCGACGCGGTGGATTCCGGCGAGCACGACTACCCGGTTTGCTACACTCGCAGCGCCACGTCGGCCGGCGTGTATGTTCACACCACGACTACAATTCGCGTGCTGGGCAATCCTGGAACCAATTTGAAGGTCAGAGCCACAGGCGCGGCATCTGGGACGACCATCCATTTGGTTCAGCAGGGGACAGCGACACTCGGTGACGGCAAGATTCATGCGACTTTGGAATCGCAGGAGGCGATTCCCAGCACCATCGAATCCGATATACTCTGGTTCACTTGGGAAGTGTCACTCGACGGCGGCAAGACATGGGCCAGCGCGGGATATTCGTGCAACAAGGTATATATAACGTGGAGCAATCCGACGCTTAGCCCGCTGTACGAGACCTGTCTCTACGTCGGTTGCAACGCCGCCGCTGGCCTGGATGCCTCGCCGAGCGAAGCCGGCTTGGTGGCGGAAACCATTTTCGACTACGGTTTCGAGGGCCTTGACGTACGCCGAGTGGATGGAACGCAAATGACGTATTGGGGAACATATGCATCAGGAGATGGCCAACCTGATATGTTCACAACGGTCGGACTTCTTGCACACGCAGATGGCCGCTGTGCGGCGTGGGCAAATGTCTTTGACGACGTTCTAAAAGCACAAGGCATATCATCAGGTGTCGTGACAGCTATTCAAACGAAAGACATTTCTGATGGAACGGGGAGGGGTTTTATTGTTAAAGCCAGTTTGCCGGCTCAAGGGAATAACACTCCACACAATGACTTCTGGGACGGCCACGCTGTGGTCCTCGTTGGCACTACCATCTACGACCCATCATATGGTACACACTTCGCTAGCCTAAGTGACTGGGAGGCTTTTCATGCGCCAGGGGCTATTTGGCCGGTTTCCGGCATGGTGCTAGATTTTTTTCCGAACATAGCACCCGCATAGCACCAACGCAGCGACCTTCTTTCGGCGCATAAGAAAAGCCTTGCGTAACTCGTTGTCACGCAAGGCTTTATGAGTGCCCCCTGTAGGACTCGAACCTACAACCCTCTGATTAAGAGTCAGATGCTCTGACCAATTGAGCTAAGGAGGCGTTTCTAAGTCGTTTGCCGAAAACGGTTTTGGCCGCCAGCCGCATCGCGTGCCGACGTCGAGCCGTCCGGCAAACTACCCTATCATCGGAGCAATTGCACCCGGTATTGTACCAAAGCATATCGGGCTGCCAAGGGCTACCCCCATTTCCTGCCTTAACAGAGCAGGCGGCATGATCCGGTCGAGCTTCAATCCATGCGGCCCAGCCGCTCCAGGACCTCTTGGGCGGCCGCCAATTGCGACTGCAGGTCGGCCAGTGCATCACGCTCCTTCTGGACCACCTCGGCCGGCGCCCGCTCGACAAAGTTCTTCTGGGCCAGCTTCTTTTCCTTCGCGGCGATGAAGCCGGTCAGTTTTTCAACGTCCTGACGCTTCCGCGCGGCCTCGGCCTCGACATCGATGACGCCGGCCAGATCGACGTACACGTCCATGCCCGACAGGGCCACGTGGGCGCCGAACGCGGGCGTGGTCGTCTCTGGCCCGAATTGGGTCGGCTCGGCATTGGCCATCGCGCCGAAATACTCGCGCATCGGATCGAGTAGGTCGGCCACCGTTGCGTCGCAGCGGACCGCGAAACGCATCGTCGTCTTCGGGGCCACGCCCTGCCGGGCGCGAATGTCGCGAACGGCCCGCAACACTTCCTGGAATCGAGCGAATTGCGATTCGATTTCCGGGTCTTGCCGCATGGGGTCGCATTCGGGCCACGGGGCGACCATGACGCTCTCGGCCGCCCGCTCGACCGTCTCGATCCCTCGCTCCGGCGCCAGTTGGCCGAGCCGCTGCCAAACGTCCTCGGTCAAGAACGGAATCATCGGGTGCAGCAGCCGCAGCAACGCATCGAGCACGTGGGCGACCAATCGCTGCGCGATCGACCGCGTGGCTTCGTCCTGCAACCGGCCCTTGACCATCTCGACATAGAAACTGCAAAACTCGTCCCAGGCGAAGTCGTAGAGCGTCCGCGCGGCGTCGGCATAACGATATTCGGCCAGCGCGTCGGTCACCTGTTGGGTGACGGTCGACAGGCGGCTGAGGATCCACGAGTCCTCGACCATCAACTCGTCGTCGGCCACCTGGCCGGGATCGAACCCTTCGAGGTTCATCAGCGCGAACCGCGAGGCGTTCCAAAGCTTGTTGCAGAAATTGCGTGCGAGCTCGAACCGGTCGCTCACCACGGCGCCGCGCGGCAGCGCGGTGTCCTCCGGCTGCTCGGCCCATTGGGTCGAAAACTCGTGGCCGCAGTGCTTGCACTTGATCCGCGGCTTCACCCGGTTTTCCTTGGTCTGCTCGATCAGCTTCTGGCAGTGCGGGCACTCGAACTCGACCGGCATCCGCACGTCTTGCGTCTCGGTCGTCAGATAGGCCAGCCCGAACCGCAGGGCGTCGGCCCCGAACTTCTCGATTACGTCGATCGGGTCGACGCCATTGCCCTTCGACTTGGACATGCCCTCGCCGTAGCCGTCGAGAATCTTCGGATGGATGTAGACCTCATGGAACGGAAGGCTGTCCTTGACGCCGTAGCGTTTCGGATCGACATTGTGCAGGCCCATCAGAATCATCCGCGCGACCCACAGCGTGATGATGTCGCGGCTCGTGATGAGCACGTTGGTTGGGTAGTAGTATTTCAGTTCTTCGGTCTGCTCCGGCCAGCCGAGCGTCGAATGGGGCCAGAGGGCCGAGCTGAACCAGGTGTCGAGGACATCGGACTCGCGAACCAACTCGTGCCCCGGTACGTCGCTCGCTCCAAGTTCTCCTTGCTGAGCGCAAATGAGCCACTGATCCCGCGTTTCGTCGCGTTGCCATGCGATGTCGCTACGTCCCGCAAAGGCGCGTTTCAACTCGGCTTCGGTCAGTGTCTTGCAACTCCACACCGGAATCTGGTGTCCCCACCAAAGCTGCCGGCCGATGGGCCAGTCGCGTTTCTCGGAAAGCCAGTCGAGATAGCCTTTGGCGTAACGGTCGGGGATAATCTTGACGCGGCCTGCGGTGACGGCGTCCATGGCCGATTGGGCCAACTCGTCCATCTTGACGAACCACTGGTCCATCAGCATCGGCTCGATCGGCGTCTTCGAGCGGTCGCTGTGGGCCAGGTCGATCTCGCGGTCCTCGATCTCGACGACCAATTCGGCGGCCTCCAGATCGGCCACGACGGCCGCCCGGGCTTTCTTGACGGTCAGGCCGCGATACTTCTCGGGCACGTTGTCGTTGAGCGTGCCGTCGGAATTCAGAATGTTGATCGCGCCGATCTCCGGGTGACGCTGCCAGACGTCATGGTCGTTCTGATCGTGGGCCGGCGTGATTTTCACGCAGCCCGAGCCAAGCCCCGGCTGGGCCCAGGGGTCGGTGATGAGTGGAATCTGGCGGCCGGTCAGCGGCAGCACGAGCTTGACGCCGCGCTGGGCCATGTCGCGGAGCGTTTCCAACCGCGGCAGCATCTCGCGCCGGCGCTGGTCGAGATCCTCGATCTGTTTTTCAAGGTCCGGCTTCTCCTTGGCCGGGGCGTCGGCCAGGCGTTGGCGAAGTGCCTTCTCGGCGTCGGCCAGCGCGGCGGCCGGATCGGGATGGACGGCCACGGCCGTGTCGCCAAGCATGGTTTCCGGCCGCGTGGTGGCGATCGTGACGTGCGTCGGCTCGCCCGGCTTGGGATCGACGATCGGATAGCGGAAGTGCCAAAAATGGCCTTTGACCGGCTCGTGAAAGACCTCGTCGTCGCTGACGGCCGTTTGCAGGAACGTGTCCCAATTCACGAGCCGCTTGCCGCGATAGATCTTTTCCTCTTTGAACAGCGTGAAGAACGTCTCGCGCACGGCCCGGGCGCAGACCTCGTCGAGCGTGAAGCGGGTTCGCTCCCAGTCGCAGGAGCAGCCCATCTGCTTCAACTGGCCGACGATCCGGGCCTGATAGGCGTCCTTCCATTTCCAGATGCGATCGACGAGTCCCTGCCGGCCGAGTTGGTGACGGCTCAGCTTTTCCTCCTGCAACAGGCGCCGCTCGACGATGGCCTGCGTGGCGATTCCGGCATGATCGACGCCCGGCAGCCAGAGGGTCTCGAAGCCCTGCATCCGCTTTTGGCGGATGAGGATGTCTTGCAGCGTGTTGTTCAGGGCGTGGCCCAGGTGCAGGGCCCCGGTGACGTTGGGCGGCGGAATGACGATCGTGTATGGCCGTCGCGCCGGGTTGGGCTCGCTATGAAAATAGCCCTGCTCTTCCCAGAACGGATACCATCGCTCCTGGGCGGCGGCATGGTCATACTGTTTCTGGAGTTCGGCGGGGGCGGAGTCGGTGGACATGGAAAGTAATCAGTGGTCAGATGTCGGTGAAAAAAGCCCCGCGACCGTGGTCGCTTCGGACTGTTGGCGGAGCCGTGCTTGGCAGGTGCCAAGTGCAACCGCTTCAAGAGGTTATACACAAAACGAGCGATTGCGACAACTGCATTGGCCGCTTGACATTGGGGACGTTCGCAGCGAACAATGACGCGGAGTCTGGATTGTCCGAAGGAGAGCAGACATGAAAAAGTCCTTCCCCTTGTCGAAGGTTTACAGCCTCTTGGAGCCGGGGCCCGTCGTGTTGGTGTCGACGGTGCGTGAGGGCCGGCCGAACGTCATGCCCCTGTCGTGGCAGACGATGTTCGATTTCGAGCCGCCCACGTTCGGCTGCATCATCAGCGACCGCAACGCCACGTTCGACACGCTGAAGGCCACCAAGCAGTGCGTCGTCAACATTCCGACGGTCGAGCTGGCCGAAAAGGTGGTCGCCTGCGGGGACTGCTCGGGCCGCAAGGTGGACAAGTTCGCCAAGTTCGGGCTGACGGCCGTGCCCGCCTCGCAGGTCGATGCGCCGCTTGTGGCCGAGTGCTACGCCAACCTCGAGTGCCGGGTGATCGACACGCGAATGGTCAACAAGTACGGCCTCTTCATTCTCGAAGTGGTTAAGGCCTGGATCGACCCGGCGAGAAAACACCCGCGGATGATCCACCACCTGGGTCGCGGCATGTTTGCCGTCGATGGCCGCACGATCAAGCTGCGGTCGAAGGCCAAGTGATCGGGTGGCGTGAAGTGCCGATCGTCCTCCTCCCCCCTGCCCCGCTTCCATGTGTGGGGAGAGACGTGCGGGGACTCCTCGACTCAAAGCGCGTCACGCGCTTTCGGCCTTCCAGTGGCGACGCGGCGATCGCGTGTCCGGGCGGTCGTCCTCGTCGAGAGCGTCGTCGTCCGACGCATCGCTGTCGTCTTCTTCCTCGGCGTCTTCGTCTTCGGAATCGATGTCGTCATCCTCCGCGTCGGTTTCGTCTTCGTCTTCTTCGTCCTGTTCTTCGTCCGACTCCTCGTCCTCATCCCAAGGCGGGTCGTCCTTTTCGACGTCGTCCTCGTCTGTCTCTTCCGGTTCCTCCTCTTCCGTCGCCGCCATGACAATCTTGTTGGTTCGTCGCGGTTTCGTCGCAGCGGCCGCATTGGCCGGCTCGTCGGCCGTCTGGCCGGTCATTTGCTGCCACTGATCGAGCGTCATCAGGATTTCGCGGGCCTGCGAGCCGTTGTACTCGCCGACGATGCCGTCCTCGGCCATGAAGTCGATTAGCCGGGCGGCGCGTCCGTAGCCGATGCCGAGCGCTCGCTGCAGGAGCGAGACACTGCCGCGGCCCTCGCGGATCACGACGTCGATGGCCGATTCGTAGAGTTCATCGCGATTGGCAAGCTTCTTGCCGTCGGCGGTGGGCGCGGCCACCTTCAGTTGCACCAGTTCCTTGACGAATTGCGGCTCTTCGGTCGCCACGGCCCCGATGACGCGCGAGATCTCGTCGTCGCTCAGATAGGTCCCTTGGCCGCGGAGGAGCGTGCTCGTGCCCGGCCAGAGGAACAGCATGTCGCCGTTGCCGAGGAGCTTGTCGGCGCCCATCTCGTCGAGGATCACGCGGCTGTCCGTGCGGCTGGCCACTTGGAATGCGATTCGCGCGGGCAGGTTCGACTTGATTAGGCCGGTGATGACGTCGACCGTCGGTTTCTGCGTGGCCAGCACCAGGTGGATGCCAACCGCTCGGCTCTTCTGCGCCAGACGAATGATGTGCTGCTCGACCTCTTTGGCCGCGGTCATCATCAAGTCGGCCAACTCGTCGGCCACGATGACAATGTACGGCATGTGAGTCGGAATCTGCTTTCGCTCCTCGTCGTCCTCCGGGTGAATCCGCTCCATCAGCTCTTCTTCGCCCAACTGGTTGTAGACGCTGACGTGGCGCACGCCGGCGCGGGCGAGCAGATGGTACCGTTCCTCCATCTTCTCGACCGCCCAGGCCAAGATGGCTTCGGCCTTCCGCATGTCGGTCACGACCGGGTGCATCAGGTGCGGCAGGACGCGGTATGGGCTGAGCTCGACCATCTTCGGGTCGATCATCAACATGCGGACCTCGTCGGGCCGACGTGTCATGAGCATGGACGTGATGATCGAATTGAGGCAGACGCTCTTGCCCGTGCCGGTGCGGCCAGCGATTAGCAAGTGCGGCAGCGAGGTGAGATCGACGATCAGCGGGCTGCCGGCCACGTCCTTGCCCAGGTAGATCGGGATTCGCATCTTCTGGGTCTTGCCGTTAGCCTCTTCGATCACTTCGCGGAGGCGGACGATCTGCCGGTCCGTGTTGGGGACCTCGATGCCGACCGTGTTCTTGCCTGGCAGCGGGGCCACGATGCGGACGCTGGGCACTCGCAGGGCGATGGCCAGATCGTCGGCCAGTCCGGTGATCTTGCTCAGCCGCAACCCGGCCTCCAACTCGACTTCAAACTGAGCGATGACCGGGCCGGTCTGAATCTCGACGACGCGGATGTTGAAGCCGAAGTCCGCGAACGTCTTTTCGAGGATTTTCGCCTTGCGGCGGACCTCCTTTTCCTGGGCCTCGAAGTTGAACGTCTCGCCTTCGAGCAGCAGGTCCAGGCTTGGCAGCTCGTATCCCGACGGGTTGCCGCCCAGGTCCGATTCGTTCATCTCGTCGAGGACGGGCTTCTGCTTCTTGCCCTTCGAACGGCTGACGCCGACGCGCGATGCCAGCGGTTTTCGGACCTCGGCCGGCGTTGTCTCCTCCTCGTCGGCCACCGGTTCCTCGATCTGTTCGCTGGTTTCCGCCTCCTTCTTTTGCTCGGCCATCTGTTCAGCCACCGCGCGGCCCGACATCCGCACGGCGGGCCCATCGGCCACGTCGTCCAAGTCAAAACTGTCGAGGTCCGAACGTGACGCGCCGAGCCGCTGGGCGTACGCCGTTCCGACGTGCAGCACGCCGCGCCCGAAACCGCTGGTCACTTTCCCGAGGGCCCAAGCCAACAACCGGATCAGGGCATAATCGGTCGCCAGCAGCAACCCGCCGAGCACCATGCTCATGGCCAGAATGAACGCGCCCAGGCGAGCGAACTGCATCTCCAAGAGCGTCTTGACCATGGCGCCCAGCAGACCGCCGGAACCAATGACGGGCCCCGGCGAAAGATTTGGCAACGCCATGGCGGACAGGGTCGTGACGCCCAGGAGCGAGAGGGTCCAGCCGCCGGTCCGCAACCAGGGCTGATTGATCTCGTGGCGGATCAGCAGCACCGCATCGAGCGCCGCCAGCGAGACGAGCAAGTAGTATGTCCCCAGGCCCAACGCCTCGAATAGCAGGCGGCTGCCTACCGCTCCCCAGTAGCCGCACATATTAACCGGCTGGCCATGCGCCGGATAAACGAGCTTGCTCGGCGGGTCGGCCGGGTCGTAGCTCAGCAGGGCCGCCGCAAGAAATACGACACCGGCCAGCAGCACAAGCGCCAGCAGATCGATCTTCAGATTGCGGTTTTCGAGCATGATCGGGCTGAAAGACACTGAGGCGACTCGTCCCTGATATCGACCACTTGAGCCGTCTCAGAACAATCGGCCTCGGCGACGCCGCGCCGCTTGCCCAGGAGATGCGATGCGGGAATGCGTTAAATTACGCAGAATCGGCAGGGTACCTGTCTCTTCCGCGTCTTCGGCACGACTAGTCGATATCGGCCAGTTCCATTCGGATGGCGATGATCGCGTCGCGGCAAGCGAGAAACGCATCGACAATCTTGGGATCGAAATGCGTGCCACGGTTGTCACGCATGATTTCCAAGCATCGATTGAGGGGGAAGGCCGGCTTGTAGGGGCGCCTGCTCGTCAGGGCGTCGAAGACGTCGGCCACGGCCGTGATGCGCGACGAGAGCGGGATGTCCTCGCCGGCCAGCCCCAACGGATAGCCTGTGCCGTCCCATCGCTCGTGGTGGGTCAGCGCGATTTCGGCGGCCATCTTGATCAACGGGGAGCTTTCGATTCCCATGATCATTTCGCCGAGGACCGTGTGTTCCTTGAAGGCTCGCCACTCTTCTTCGGACATGGGCTCGAACGTGTGCTTGCCGTAGCTGCTGTGCTTCTGCATGATCTCAAACTCATCCGGCGAGAGTTTGGACGGTTTCAGCAGGATGGCGTCGGGGATGCCGATCTTGCCCATGTCGTGCAGGGGGGCCGCCTGTTCGAGAAGCTCGACGTATGGTTCGTCCAAGCCCAGTTGCCGAGCGATCGTTCCGACATAGCGACCAACGCGGATCACGTGGCGTCCGGTTTCGTTGTCCCGGTACTCGGCTGCCCTCGCCAGGCAGTGGATCAGCTCGAGACGCGAAGCAGCCAGCTCGGCGGTTCTGCGGCTCACCTGCTCGGCCAGATCGCGCGCGTAGTTTTTCAGATAGTCGTGGTACGTCTTGAAGAGCAAGGCATTGCGCACCCGCACCAACAGCTCCGTGAGATTCACCGGCTTGTTGAGGAAGTCGGTCGATCCCATTTCCAGGGCCTCGATCTTGATCTGCTCGTCGTCGGCCGCCGTTAGCACGATGGCCGGAATGTGGGCCAGGGCTTCGTCGCTTCGCACCATGCGCAGAATGCCGAGACCGCTGATCTTCGGCATCATGATGTCGAGGATGATCACGTCCGGCATTTCTTCCGCGATCATCTCCATGACGCGGCCGGGGTCCGTGCTCGTCACGAAGTGTTTGTAGCCCGCCAGGCTGAGATGGGTTTGGGCCACTCGAATATTGAGCGGCTCATCGTCGACGATCATGATCTTGGCGGTCTCGAAGAGCTCGCGGGTGCCCGGCTCGGATGGTGAGTCCGTCTGCGGAAGCGTTGCCTGGCAACATCCGATGTCCGAACACTTGTCGCTATCGGCCGGTCGCGCTTCGCTATCGGCCAGCTGCATCTGGGGTGTTTGAATCATGACAGGTACTTGCCGGGCACGGACGCGAGTCATCGCGTGGGAAAAAGTCGCAAACCGAGGTACGAATGCGCGGTCCCACTCGGGCGGCAAGCGTCAACCACACGCGGAGCCAAGCCTGTGGGCCGTCTAATCAAATATAGGGCCCAGTTCCCGGCCCTCGAAAGAACGTCGGCTGCGCCCGTCCACAAAGGCGTCAGTGAATGCCGAGAATGCCGGATTTAACATTCCACCGGTCACGGCCGAGCCCCGATTCGGTCATCCGGACGAATCGCCACTCGTTGCGCCAGGTCGAGAAGTTCTGAAACGACCGCTTCGATTTCATCGCACTGCTCATCGTGGGCCAGTGCACCGAGTCGCTTGGCGGGCTGGGTAAAGGCGGAGAAACCCACAGTGCCCCCGGCCCCTTTCAGCCAATGTGCAAGACGTCCAACTTCGATGTAGTCGTGCCTTGCGATGGCGCTTTCTATGGCGGCAAGCTGGTCTCGCAACAGCGGAATGAACTCTTCGACGATCGAACGATAGCTGGGATTGTTCGTGGGGAGGGTGGAGTAAATCGGGCCCTGCTGCTGGGCCGTCGCCGTCGCGGACGGCCTGGAGATGTCGCGGCTCCGCGATCCGCCAGGGTCTGAGGCTGCCGGCGACGTTGCCGCCGTAGTCGGCGGTTGACCCGTCGCGGCGTTCATCCCCAGGGCCTTGGCGATGGTGCGAATCAGAACGTTGGCGTCGACGGGCTTTGTCACGTAGTCGGTGCAGCCCGCCGCTTCGCACTTTTGCCGATCGCCCTTCATGGCATGCGCCGTCAGGGCGATGATCGGCAAGGTCACGCCACGCTGCCGCAACTCGGCGGCCGCCGCGTAGCCGTCCATGATTGGCATTTGCATGTCCATCAAGATCAAGTCGAAAGGCTGGCTCAGGGCCAAGTCAACGCCGATCTGACCGTTTTCGGCCGGTGTGACCCGAGCGCCGGCGTCCTCCAGCACGACCGTGAAGAGCCTCCGGTTCGTGTGGCCGTCCTCGACCAGCAGAACGTTGATGTCCGTCAGGCAAAGGCTGCCTTCCTGAGCTTGGCGGTGCGCGCTTCGCATGCCGTCGGCTGCCGGCGCCGCAATGATCTTGACATTGTCCAGCGGTCCCGTGTCAATCGCGACCGTGAACGTGCTGCCGACTCCGATCTGGCTTGAAACATCGACCCGGCCGCCGAGGGCTTGGGCGATGCGGCTGCAGATCGTCAAACCGAGGCCCGTTCCGCCAAACTCTCGCGTCACGGACGTATCGGCCTGGACGAAGGGGTCAAAGATGGCCCCGAATTTTTCTGCGGGGATGCCGACGCCCGTGTCGCGAACCTGAATGACCAGTTGCGGTTTGTCTGGATCTTGGACGAGGTTTGCCAGGACCTTGACTTCGCCGCGATGGGTGAACTTGATGGCATTGCTCACCAGGTTCATCAGCAGTTGCCGGAATCGGGCCGGATCGGTCAAGATCGTCTCGGGGACGCCGCTCAGCCATTGGCAATCCAGCGAAAGGCCCTTTTCAATCGCTTTGACGCGCAGGACGGAGGTGACCTCGCTGATCATGTCGTGCGGCGAGCATCGAAGTTGCTCGATCTCCAGGCGATCCGCTTCGATCTTCGACAAATCCAGAATGTCATTGATCAAGCTGAGAAGGTGGCCGCTGCTGGTGTGGATCGTGTCCAAATAATCTTCGCGGATGCTCTCCTCGCACTGCTGGCCCATTTTCCGCAGGAGATCCGTGAAGCCGATGATGGCGTTCAACGGAGTGCGAATCTCGTGGCTCATGTTCGCCAAGAACCGGCTCTTGGCCATGTTGGCGGCCTCCGCGGCCTCTTTCGCCCGAACGATCTCGCGCTGGGCCCGTTTCTGCTCGCTGATGTCGACGAAGACCTCGAGCAGCAAGTCCCGGTTGTGGATGGTCATGGGGACGACCGTTTTCAGCACGGGCAATTGTTCGCTATTCGACTTCAGCAGCACGCGTTCCGAATTGTCGATATGTTGTCCAAGGTCGGTGATGGGGCAACGGTTGCATTCCGCGGGACAGACAAACTGATGGCACGTTCGGCCAAGCACCTGCTCTTCCGTCGCGCCGATCATCCGGCACGCCACGGGGTTGGCGTCCACGATCGTGTGCATCTTGGCGTCGATGAGCATGATGCCGGCCGGCATTTTGTCGATGATGATTTTCCGGCGGTCTTCGCTTTCGCGGAGCTCGGCCGTGCGCTCGAGAACACGATCCTCCAATTCGTCGTGTGCCTTTTTCAGGGCCTGATCCGACGCGTCAATCCGCTGTAACATGCGATTGAACTCGGTATACAACACGCCGAGTTCGTCCTCGGACTGATGCGCGACCCGAAGCGAATAATCTCCGCGGGCCGTCACCGCGGTGGCGGTTGTCGCTAACTGCAGGATCGGTTTGGAGATGCTTTGTTGAAGCCTGTGAGCGATTGCCAGCGAGAGGACCAGCGCCGCGAAGACCACCGCGGCGACGATCTTGATGTAACTCAGCAACTGGCCGCGAAGATCATTGGCGCTGGCGCAAATGTAGAGCGAGCCGACTGGTTCGCCCCGGTCGAGCACCTGGCGGAAGACTTCGACGTGCCCCGATTCCGTAAAACGCGACTCGTTGCTCGATGCGGCCGGCGGAATGTCGCCCGGCTTGCAGATGGCGGGATAGGTCGCTAAGACCTTGTCGTCCGCGTCATAAAGGCACGCCAGTCGCACGGACGGTTGCGACTGGAACGCGTTCAAGAGTGTTTTCGCGGCCGGAATGTCTCTGAAGCTGAGGACGGCCGTGCTGTTGAACGCCAGCATTTCAGCTTGGCTGTCGAGCGCTGCCGTCTTGAAGGCGCGCATCGTGTACACTTGGTTCACGATGACGCCGATGGCGGATAGAGCCAGCGCAACACCCACCGAAACGACGGACAGCCCGATGAGTTTCCACTTGATCGACCAATGGCGCACGGACCGCATGAGTCAATTCCTTCCGGAACATTGCCGTAGTGCGACGCAAAGCAGGCCGGAGTTGGAACCTCGTCGGCAAGGCGGCGTCTAATTGGAATATGCCGCCTTCACACCGCTCACCGGGATCCCTAGACTCAGCAACTTAGCGTCCATGCGGAGTTGTGCCCGTCGGGCCGCGTCTACATTGATTTCAAATCGTACGCGATCTCCTTCGACTACAAAGTTCGCCATCGCTCCTTGCTCGGCAAATCCGGAAACCTCACCCACGACGAATACGGATTCTTTCTGTGTCTTTGCAAGGACGGCCGCTCGCTGTTCGGCCGTTAACGATCGGCTGACAAACAAAATCTGGCAAGGTTGGGCGTAGTCCGCCGGCGATGTGAATCGCCGGATGACAATCCGCCGCCTCTGGATGGTCTTCTTCTTGGCGATGGTGTCCAACGCCCCCGCGAATGAATCTTCTCCTACAACGCCGATGACGAACGGAGCGGACGCATTGGCAAACGCAGTTGCCGGCCACTCGATGTAGCGGCCAAATGTATACAGGAAAACGGCTTTAAGATCGTATTCATTGTGCAACGACTCCGCCGGCGGTTCCTGGGCGTTGGCGTTGGCCACATCGCACCACGGCAGCCCGCCGAAGGCTAGCCCGATCGCGCCCATCGCCAGGAACGACCGTCTCGACACGCACGGCGACGAGCCACGCGTCCGATGCGGTGGGTTCGCAGTTGGGCGTGTCCGCCCGCGATCGTCACGAATGTAGGGACGAAACTTACTCACCGGGGGCCACTTGGGGCGGGGTCGCTCCAAGCCTGAAAAAGTCTAGGTTACTCCAGCGCCCCGATGTCCAACGTTTGGACATCTTTCGAGGATGGCTGGGTTATAATGCCAACGTGTTACCTAAAAGCTTGTGAGACTGGACGTTAGAACTTTGCGTCAACTCCAAAAATTGCCGTGAAACCGGGCTCTCGAATGAACGTGGGAACTCCCGCCGCGTTCAAGTAGACCAGCGAACCGGCTTCGTAATAATCGCGGTCTAGCAGGTTTTCCAAGCTGAGCGAAAGGCGGAGGTTCTGCCGCACCCGATAGTACCCCTTCAGGTCATAAACCGAAAAACCGGGCGTGCGCAGTTCCGAAAGGTTTGCGGCCACCTCATCTTGACTGCGCACCAGCCGGGCGACGAATTCGATTCCCCACTTGTCCTTCTCCGGATCCGGATCAAAGAATCGAACCGAGATACGCCCGTTGAACGGGTAGATCCCTGGCAGCGGTTCGGAGCCGCCGTTCGCTTCTGGGTAGTAGTTTCCCGAGCTGTCCATCGTCATGTGAAGAGGATGGACATTGTCGCCGTGGACGTAGGACATGCACCCGAACACGGTGACACCCGGTCGAAGCTGCACCTCGCCGAACAAGTCGCCGCCGGCCATCGTCGCCAGCGGAATGTTGTAGGTCTGGTACTCGGCGTGACACGTGTCGCCGTTCTCGGATTGCTTTCCGAGGTCCCCTCGCAACACGGACGAAAAGCCGCTGAAATCTCGACCAAGGTAATGCGTCGAATATTCCGGCGCGCAGAGCTCGAAGGGGAGTCCCGAAATATAATCCCAAATCGTGGCGTAAAATCCTCGTGCGCCGTACCGGAACGGTCCCCTCTTGCTGGACAGCCCAAGGTCAAATTGCCAGTTCTTCTCCGGAGACATCGTTGCGTACCCGTCGCAATAACTGTTGCCAAGACCACACACGGGCACGTACGGCTCGTTCGTGTACAACTCCGTGAGGTCGGGCGCCCGCATGGCGAACCCTGTGCCAACGCTCAGCGTGTCGTGATCGTTGAGCGAAATCTTCGATATGGCGTAAGCCATGCCCAACGTGTAGCTAGGCATCTCGCATCCGGCCGGCATCCATCCTGTGACGACGATCGGGTCATCCACGTTGAGCCAGGTCCAGGCGTAGTCGATTCGTCCTCCCAGAGTGAAGGACACCCGATCGCCGGCCGGCAACTCCAGGTTCGTCAGAAATCCCACGTCGTCCCGGCTCGATTCCGGATTGCCGAAGATTTCACCGTCGATCACGTCGACGCCTGCCGCGTTCACATCGCGTTCCTGATAGCGTTGTTCATAGCGTCGCCAGTCGGCGCCAATGGTCCACTGGGGGCCAAACTCGTGTCCGAACGTTCGGAGGCAACGCACGCCCGACGAAATCGAATAGCCCTGGGCCAGCGTATTCACGGGCGCTTCGTGGCCTTCCGCAACCAGCGTGGACGCGATGAAGTCCTGATACCACGCCTGCTTGGAGCTTTCCAGCGCATTGCCGTAAAAGAAGGTTTCTTGGTGCCAGGTCTGCAGCACGAACTGTTGCGGGCCGCGAGGGTCCTCTTGAACGATGTAACGCAGGTTGTATTGGTTGTTCGTCGAGTTCTGAAGATCGTAAATCACGCCCGGCATCTGCACGTTGTTGAACTCGTTGTGTAGCGTTTCAAACTCGATCCGCGAACAAGAGCTGACATCGTAGCTCAGCGACAGCATGCCGTCCCAACGCTGGTAGCTGGAAGGCACAAGCCAGTCGGAATTGTCGCCGCCGGCTCGGTAGTCGTTGCTCGAACGCACACCATACGTGGCGACAATCCCCCAGTCTGTTCCGCCGCCTGAGGCGATCTCGCGCCCATAAATCGACTGGCCATTGGTTCCGTAGTTGAAGATCGTCTCGGCGTGCATCTCCGGACGGTCGTAGCGCTTGGGACTGAACAGGTCCACGGAGATGAAGGCGAAGCCGGGACCGTACAAGGACGTGTACGGTCCGTCGATGACCGTGACTTTCTGAACGACGCCCGGGTCGATCTGGCTGAGCAGGGAATCGACGTCCTGAATGGCTCGCAGTTGCGTCATCCCATCGGCGTTGGCGTTCAACTGCGAGGAGTTGTATCCCCGAACGCGCGGATCGACGTTGATGCCGGAAAGCCGGCGGCCGCTAACGCTTGGAATCTCCTTCAGCAGGTCCCCCGTGCTCGTGGCGTTCGCCGAACGGACCTCCGCCGTGTCGAGCGAGTTTGAAGCCGCGCCACCGGTGTTGCTTGAGCCGCCAAAGGGGTCCACCCGAACGTCCGCCAGCTTGGATGGATCCTTGTCGGCCATGTCGAGCAGCGAGTCGAGATCGCGCGTCTTGGCGTCCGCAGCCGGCGTCGCCGTTGCGCCGGCTGCGCTGTCCGTCGCGGCGTCCTCGGCTCTGGCGATTAACGGCAGGGCGGTCCACAGGATCAGACAGCTCGCCACTGCGTTCAAGCTTCGTCGAGACAGGTGAAGCATCCGGGCCACCAATTCAAACTGTCAGAAATGACGCAACATCATAAGATGAGGTAATTACGGAAGCCGCGAGACCCATGCCAACGCAGGAGGGACGCACCGGTCTACCCAATTTCAGCCAGGGGGGGGCGCGCCGCCTCTTTTCCAACGGTTCGACGCACTATGTGGCAAGAGATTAGGATTATTCCGAAAAAAGAGACATTGGCGGATTGAGGTTTACCACGTATCGCCCGTTGCGGGCGCGCAGTCTGCGTTGTCAACCAACATTGCCTGGACTGCCGGCTGCACACGGTGGGCAACGCCGCCGAACGAGGTCGAGAAAAGTTGCAGCAAGCGGTGAGCCTGGACTGAATGGCAAGATGCCTCTGCCGCGAACCGACTCACTCGTCCGGCCCAAAGCGGTCGCCGACTCGCACGTGATGGCCGCGAAGGAACTCGGCGACCGACATCTCCCGCTTGCCGGCCGGCTGGATCGACAAGGGGAGAAGCACGCCGTCGCCCGTCGCAATCACAAGCCGATCGCCCGCGGCTTCCAGCACCGTGCCGGGCGGGCATGTCTCGGCGGTCCGAACGCGGTCCGAGGCCGCTCGCGACAAAATGAGCCGCACCGCCGGACCGTTGTCCGGATGCCAGAACGTTGAGCTGCGAGGCCACGGCTCCAGGGCGCGAATTTGATTCTTGACTGCCAGGGCTGGGCGACGCCAATCAATTGCCCCGTCCGCCTTCTTCAACCGTCGAGCGCGGCTCGCGAGCGACGGGTCTTGCGCGATCGGCCGCACGTCGTCCGACTCCAGGCGGTCAATTGTCTCGCAAATCAGGTCGGCCCCAAGCTCGGCCAACCGCTGTTCCAGTTCCCCGGCCGTCTCCTCGGGATCGATCGCCACGCGAGTCTGCGCGATGCACGGCCCGGCGTCGAGTTGCGGCGTCATGTGAATGACGGTCACGCCCGTCTCCGTGTCTCCACAGTAGATGGCCCAATTGATGGGGGCCGCACCGCGATATTTAGGCAGCAGCGACGCATGAAGGTTGATGCCGCCCCGTCGTGCCGCGCCCAGGGTCATTGGCGTGAGAATCTGCCCGTAGTCACAGACCACCAGCAGATCGGCGGCCAACGCCGCGAGCGAGCCGCGAAACTCGGCCGCATTGACATCGTCGGGATCGAAAATCGGCGTGCGATGCTCGGCGGCCTGCTCACGCAGAAGACTGGGCGGCTCGACGGGTCGCCCGCGATGCATTCGCACCGGTCCCGTGACCAGCCCAACCACCGTATGCCGCGTCTCGTAAAGCTTGCGGAACGTTGGCAGCGCGAAGGGGCCCGTGCCCATCATCAGTAGTCGCATCGCAAGGATCTCCCCGAAAGTCGGCAACGCCGGAAACCGGGCGAATTATAGCCGGCTCCCGGACGGCCGACAACTTGCAGAACGCCAAGTGCGGTTCAGCAAGGCCTTTGACAATCATGACGAGCGACCTATAGTTCGGCGCAGGCGTCCGCGCTCGATCGACACGACCAACCCGGCGACAGCATGCTCTTGGTCGTGGCGCAGCCAATGAACCGAGGCCGACCACCGGAAGGCCGAAACTTGGGGGCAAATGCGCATGGCGACCAGTTCATCGTCCAAGCAAACGTCAAAAATGGGCACGAATCGCCAACGCCGTCGGGCATGGTCGCTGCCCGAGCTGGTGACCGTCATGGCGGTCACGTCCATCCTGGCCGGCGCCTTCTGGCAGGTCGGCATCAAGGCCGTGACGGTGGCCAACAAGACACGCACGACCTGGGAGCTTCGCAATCTGAACGACGCCGTCGAGGACTTCTGCCAGCAGTTCGGCGATTATCCGCCCGACTTCCACGACCCCGTGGCGGCGCATCGGTTCTTGGTTAGCCATTTTCCGAAATGCTCACCCAAGTTCTTCCCGAACGTTTTGGAGCAGAGCCCGGCCACGGCGCTTTACTTCTGGCTCGGCGGTCCCAAGGGCAACGGCTTCAGCGCGAATCCGGTCAATCCGTTCGACGACGGGCCGCGCCGCATCGGACCGTTCATCAAGTTTGCGAAAGAACGCCTGCGAACCGTCGGCGGCGGCACGCAGTACTTGCCGCCCGGCGGCGCCGGCCAGCCCTATGTCTACTTCCACGGCGGACTGCACGGTTATCGCGACAACAACGGTTGGTGCTCGGCGCACCCCTACCGCAGCTCGGTGGACAACAGTTGGATCAATCCGCACACGTTCCAGATTCTTTCCGCGGGCGAGGATGGCCAGTTCGGCGGCGGCAGCCACTACCCGGCCGGCGGCGACTATGAACAGGCCAACTTGGACGACATGGCCAACTTCTCGAGCGGCAGCACCCTGGGCAACGCCATGTCCGAAACGGCCACGCACGCGCAGACTCCCGCGACCAATGCGGGCCGGAAATCGCACGCGAAATAGCCGCCGGCGCCGATCAAGGTCCTCGCCTTGACCGCGGTCCCAAGCCCCGTCCAGGGCTCACCCCCAAAGCTCTTTCATCCGCCGGCGAACGTCGCGGCCCGCATCGTGCGGCAGAAAGGCGGTGAACTCCTCCGTGACCTCCGCATCCGACGGGTCCGTCACGCATTGATCGAAGCACTTCAGCAGCGGCTCGGGCAAGAACCGGGTCCGCTGTGCATACGAGTGACGGTCGCTCTGGCCCGGATAGTAGTACCGCAGCGGGTAGCAGACGTAGAGCCAGTTCTTTGCTCGCGTCAGCGCGACGTAAAACAGCCGCCGTTCCTCCTCGATCTCGTCCGGGTTCTTCGTGGCCATGTCGGACGGGATGTTGCCGTCGGCGGCGTGAATCACGTAAACGGCGTCCCATTCGAGCCCCTTCGCCGAATGGATCGTACTCAGCACGAGATAATCGTCATCCAGTTGAGGCGAACCGGCCAAGTCTTGGGTCGAGCTGGGCGGGTCGAGCGTCATTTCCAACAGCATCCGCGCCCGATTGCGGTAGCGCGAGGCAATCAACTCCAATTGCTCCAGGTCGCGGAGCCGCGGCTCGACGTGATCGTATTTCGCCTCCAACAGCGGCGTGTAAAACTTCCGCACGCGACTCAGTTGGGCCGGCAATGCGTCGGCCGTCCGCGCCAGGCTCTTCAGCAACGCAACCAGTTTCGGCCAAAGCTTGACCGACCCGGCTGGCGGACGCCACTCGGACCAGACGTCGAAGTCGCCGCCGGAGGCCCGCAGCGCGTCCATCAACTGGCGCGCCTTGCCAGGCCCGACGCCCGGCAGCAACGGCAGAATGCGAGAGCCCGCCACCACGTCCCGCGGATTTTCGGCCAAACGCAAGAAGGCCATCATGTCCTTGACGTGGGCCGTCTCGATGAACTTCAGCCCGCCGTACTTGTGGAACGGAATGTTCGCCCGGGCCAACTCGGCTTCAAGCAAAATGCTGTGATGCGACGCGCGGAACAAGACGGCCTGCCGCCGCAGATCGACGCCCGCCTCGCGATGCTCCAAGATGCGACGAATGAGATATGACGCCTGATCGCCGTCGTCTTCACAGTTCACCAGGAAGGGCCGCTGTCCTTCGGTGCGTTCAGACCAGAGGTTTTTCGTGTATCGCTCGCGAGCCAAGGCAATCACCTGGTTCGTTGCTTCCAGAATCGGCTCGGTGCTCCGATAGTTCTGTTCGAGCGTGACCACCGTCGCGTCGCGGTACTGCTTTGGAAAGTCGAGAATGTTGCGGACGGTTGCCGCGCGAAACGCATAGATCGACTGGGCGTCGTCGCCCACGACGGTCAGTCCTTTTCCGTTGGGCGACATCGCGTACACGATGTCCGCCTGGAGGGTGTTCGTATCTTGGTACTCGTCGATCAGAATGCAATCGAACAGCCCGCGGATGGCGTCGGCCACGCACCGGGCCCCGTTTTTGTTTGCGGGGGAGCTCGCGTGAGCGCCCTCCGACGTTTCCTCTCCCAGACGACGAGGGGGCGAAGGTTGGGCATCGCCCAGCAGCGCGCGCCAGTAAAGCAGCAGATCATCGTAGTCGAGAACGCCGGTTGCCTCCTTGCGGTCCACATAGCCGTCAAAAAGCCGCTTCAATTCCGGCTGCCACTCCTCGCACCAGGGGAAATGATCCCGCAGGACCGTTTCGAGCTTCTGCCGCGCGTTGACGCAACGGCTGTAGATCGCCATGCAGGTGCCCTTCTTTGGGAACCGCTTGTCGGTCTTGGCCAAGTCGAGATCGGTGCGCACGACGTTCATCAGGTCTTCGGAGTCGGCCCGATCGTGAACGGCGAAATCCGGCGGGAGGCCGATGGCCTTGCCGTAGCGGTGCAGCAGGCGCGTGGCGATGGAGTGGTAGGTGCCTCCCCAGACCCGTCCGGCGCCAGGCCGCCCCATGCGGCGCAACAGACACTCGGCCCGGCGAAGCATCTCGGCCGCCGCGCGCCGGGTGAAGGTCAGCAACAGCAGGCGGCTCGGGTCCACGCCGCCGGCGATGAGCCATGCCACGCGATGCACCAGGGTGGCCGTCTTGCCGGTGCCGGCCCCGGCGACGATGAGCAGCGGTCCGTCGCCATGCGTGGCGGCCGTTCGTTGCTGCGGATTTAGCCCGGCCAGAAGATCGTCGATCGTGGCGCACTCGGCCATTGCGTCCTCGTTCTCCCCTCACGAGGCATTATCAAGCATTGCCCCAGCACCTGCAAGGCGGCGTTGGCCAGCGCCCGCCCCCCCGTCGCGCTTCGCACGGCGCAAGTTGCCGCCGACTTGCCAGCCCCGCCCGGTTACGGTAATCTGACCGAATGCTAACCAAGCCCTAATGCTCTGGTGCTAGGCTGCCACCATGATTCGACAATCCGTGCTCGTGGTGGAAGACGACGCCGACATCCGCGAGTTGGTCAGCTACAACCTGCTGAAGCAGGGCTACCAAGTGGCGGCCGTCGCGTCGGGCGAAGACGCCCTGGCAGCCGTTGCCGCCAAGCCGCCGGATCTGCTTCTGCTCGACCTGATGCTCCCTGACCTCGACGGGCTGAGCGTCTGCCGACAGCTCAAAAGCGATCCGGCGACGCAGTCGCTGCCCGTCATCATGCTGACCGCGAAGGGCGAGGAGTCGGACATCGTAGGCGGATTCACTCTGGGCGCCGACGACTACATCACCAAGCCTTTCAGCCCGCGTGTGCTCCTGGCTCGAATCCAGGCCGTTTTTCGCCGCATGGCGGCCGGCACGCCGCGGGAAGAAGGCGACGAGCCGTCCGAGACCATCGAGATTCGCGAACTCAAGATCCATCCCGGACGATATGCGGTCTCTGTCGCGGGCGAGTCGGTTGATCTGACCGCCACCGAATTCAAGCTGCTCCATTTTTTGGTGCAACGTCCCGGCTGGGTTTTCACCCGTCAACAAATTCTCGATCACGTCCGAGGCGACACGCTGGCCGCGACCGACCGGGCCGTCGATGTCCAGGTTGTCGGTCTGCGACGCAAGCTGGGCTCGGCCGGCAGCTACATCGAGACGGTCCGCGGCGTCGGCTACCGCTTCAAGGAGTAGCCTTCTCGCCACGATACGATTGACCCTCGCACAGCCAATGAACCTGAGGCCGACCATCGGGATGCCGGGAAAGGGGCGGAGACATTGATGCGCCAGTTCATGATCCGAGCAAACATCACTAAAACCTGCATGATTGGCGAATAATGCGTTCTCAGCGACTCTGGCGACGACTGTTTCTCGCCTACCTCTGGGTTCCCGTCATCCTGTTGCTGGCCGTCGGCCTCTACGGTTGGAACGTTGTCAGCGACCTTTACGAAGAGCGATTGAACGCCGAGTTGGTCGATCGCGCCCGGCTGTGCGGCGAGCAGATCGAATCGCTCGTAACGCATCGCGATTACGACCAAGTCGATCCCGCCTGTAAGCGACTTGGTCGCGCCGGCAACATGCGGCTCACGGTCATCTTGCCGTCGGGTCGTGTTGTCGGCGATTCGCACGAGGATCCCCGGCGGATGGAGAACCACCGAGGCCAGGACCGCCCGGAAGTTGAAGCCGCGCTGGCGGGCGCCGTCGGCTATTCCCGCCGAGCTAGCGCCACCGAGCGAGAGGTGCGTATCTACGCGGCCGTTCCGCTGGGCCAACCGAGTTGCCCGATCGCCGTCGTGCGAACGTCGCTGCCCAGGACGGATCTCGACCGAACGCTGGATGCCGTCCGCCGCCACTTCCTCGCGGCCGCGCTGCTGGGCATTCTCGGCTATGCCGCGTTGAGCATCCTGATTTCACGCCGAATGAGCCGGCCGCTCGAGCAAATCAAGAGCGGGGCGACGCGCTTTGCCGCAGGCGAGCTGGACCATCGTCTGCCGGTCGTCGGTCCCGAGGAAGTCGCGGCCGTGGCCGTTGCCCTCAACCACATGGCGGCCCAACTCCAGGAACGCATCGAGACCGTGTTGCGCCAACAAGAGGAACGCGACGCGATGCTGTCGAGCATGGAGGAGGGCGTTCTGGCCGTGGACAACCAGGGCACGATCCTGAGTCTCAACCAGACCTGCGCGACCCTGCTTGGCGATGAGCCCGGGCGATTTCAAGGTCGAAGCGTCTACGAGGTGATTCGCAAGCCCGATCTGCTCGAGTTCGTCGAAGCGGCGATTCAGAGCGGCGCGCCGTTGGATGGCGAGATTCAGATGCGCGGCCTGCGCGATCGGTGGCTAATCGCCCACGGCACGGCGCTTCGCGATTCGCAGCGCGGCGTCATTGGCGTCCTGATTGTTCTCCACGACATCACGCGGCTGCGCCATTTGGAAGACGTGCGACGCGACTTCGTGGCCAACGTTTCGCACGAGCTGCGCACGCCCATCACGTCGCTCAAAGGTTTTGTCGAAACACTGCTCGACGGTGCGCTCGATGATCGTGACAGCGCCCACCGATTCCTGAAGATCATGCTTCGTCAGGTGAACCGGCTTGACGCGATCATCAGCGACCTGCTGGCGCTGTCGCGAATCGAAAAGGGTTTCGAGGGCCAGACCATTGAGTTGGCGTTCGAGCGCGTCCACGGCGTTCTGAGGAGCGCGATGGAGATGTGCGAGAAGAAGGCGGCCGACAAGGGCGTCCGCATCGAGACGATATGCCCCGAAGACCTCGCGGCACAACTCAACGCGGCCCTGCTCGAACAGGCGGTCGTCAATCTGCTGGACAACGCCGTGAAGTACAGCGACGCCGGGACGACCGTCTTCCTTCAAGCCGAACGCCGGGACGACCAGCTCGTCATCACCGTGAAGGACCAGGGCTGTGGCATCGAGGCCAAGCATCTGCCGCGCCTCTTCGAGCGATTCTATCGCGTCGACAAGGCGCGTAGCCGCGAGCTGGGCGGCACGGGCCTCGGCCTGGCGATCGTCAAGCACATCGCGATTGCCCACCACGGGGCGGTCGCCGTCGAAAGCGCCGTCGGCCTCGGAAGCACGTTCACGCTGCGAGTGCCGCTGGCTGCGCCGACGCTTGACGAGCGTGCGACGGGGTGAGCGGCCCTGTCCGCAAACAGGTCCCGCGGCCCAAGCGAATTCCTAACCCGAAATTCACCGCGACTTCTTTTCTCGCTCATCAAGCGCTCATCGGTCCTTCCGATCGTGCGAGCGTCTTAAGCGTGGATCGGCGACCGCTCGGGCCATGTATCAAGACGACGCGCGGCCAAGAAGCGAAAATGGGGCAATGCCAAGCTGCACGGCCTGTTCCGCCATCTGCGATGCGGACGATGATCGAGGCCGCTCAGGAATCGCTCTTCTGTTGCAGGCCGGTTTGCTTGGCGCTCGGGAACGGATCGGCCTCGACTTGCTTGCGAAGCGCCTTGTCTTGGGGGCCGTCGCCAAACGGCCAGACCGAGCCGATCGCGGTGCAGCCAGCCAGCGCGGCCGTCGCGCTCAGAACAGCGGCGAACACGGCAATGCGGCGTGTGTGACGGAGGTTCATCGGTGCCGTGCCCTCGTGCTGCCCAGAATCTAGGGATCCATCCGCTTCGTGTTTTCCATCCAACTCGGAACGTCCGATGGTTTCTTCTCCGGTTCCGAGGACTTGAACCACGAACTGGCCCCCGACGACTTCGACTCGGCTTTCGACGTTTGGGAACCCAATGACCTCGGAACCGCGTATTGCACCGTCTTCTTCGGCGGCGCGGCGCAGCCAGCCAGTGCGACGGCGACTCCAATCGACGCGGCCACCGCGAAGCGATGCAGACTCGTTCCGAGCGTGCTCATCGAAGAGAGCTTTCTATCTGTGCGATCGGCAGGGAACGCCGCGTCGCCGTCCGGCGTCACGGGTCCATGCGCTTGCTGGTTTGCATCCACTCGCCCACGTTCCTGGGCTTCGCAGGCTCCGACGTCTTGAACCAGGAGCCAAACCAGGATTTCGACTCGGTCTTTTTCGTCGCAATCGCTGGCGACCGCGGTACGGCGTATTGCGCCGTCGCCCGCTTGGCCGTCGATTTTTTGAACGTCAGCGTGTCACCGACCTTGCTGCAAAAGCTCTTCGTGCCGGACGTCACTTTGCTCCACGTCGACGGCGAGCGGCTCGCCGTGGCTTGGGTCGAAAGTTGCGAACTCGAACTGGAGCCGCTCGCGGTTCCAAAAGGCCACAACGACCAGGCCTGGCAAGCAGTCGGTCCGACGTTCATCGTGACGATCGCCGCGGCAACCAGCCAGACGATTTTTCCATTCCTTGCACGCATCACCGCACCGAGGATTGAGGTTGCAAGAAAATTGACCAGCGAAAACCGATCCCGAGGACTGGCCAAGCAGGGCGGGAGTGTCGCAAAACGGACGGGCCGTGTCCAGGCCATTTCGCCAGGCAGAAGCTTGCCACTGGCCCCTATTTATCCCAGGCCGCCACAGCCGCGGCGCCAATGGCCGCTCGCTGTCTTTGGCCCACGATCCACGACTCACCCGCCCATCCGTCGGTACTGCTTGGGCGACATGCCCGTTTTCTTCTTGAAAATCTTGGAAAAGTGATACGGGTTCTCGAAGCATAACTGGGAGGCCACCTGTCGGACGCCCAGCGTCGTGCCGTGCAGCATCTCGCGTGCCCGATGGATCCGAAGCTGAAGATAGTACTGGTAGGGCGACAGGCCCGTCTGCTGCTTGAACACCCGACGAAAATGGGCGTAACTCAGGTTCAGCTCGGTTGCCAAGCGAGCCATGTCCACGGGCTCGTCCATCCGTTGGGCCATCGCGATCTTGGCCTCGCGGACGGCCGCTGCCGCCCGATTGCTCGTCCGAGACGTTCGCGTGGCCGCGAGCGCGGCCGCCAGAATCTCGATCGTGTTGGCCGCGATCAACTGCTGATAACCGGGCGGCTCCGATCGGACCCGGTCCAGAATCGTCAGATACGGTCCGAGAATCGAATCGTCCAGGTCGGCGTGGAGAATGGGTGTCTCGGGCGAAAAGAAGCCTCGCTCGACCAATCGCCGGGCGTAGTCCCCGTTGTAGCTGACCCAATACTCGTCCCAGCCCGTGCTCCGCAGCGGTCGGTAACGATGCCAAACGCCCGGGAACAACAGCAGAACGCTGCCGGTCCTGATGCTCCGCTCGCCAGTCGGCGCGGAATCGAAGACCCCCTCGCCCCGCGTAATGTACAGCACTTGGTACTCCGGCAGCACCCGGCCGCGCTCCCAGGCGAACTGATAGAGCTGGGGGTGGACGCTGCGGGGGTAGCGACTGCTCGGCGGGACGCTCGACGTGCCGGCCCCCGTCACGTACAGATCCCACTGGGTATCCCGCTCGCTGACGGGCAAGTAGCGGAAGTATTCTGGGAGCAACGCCGACATCTGACCACTCTGGAGCTGGGTTTCTGGTTTGGCCCGACGCAGGCCGTGTGACCAGCGGACGAAGTCACTTCGTGTGGCTTAATTCGCGGAAAACCGACCGTATCTTGCCTGGTGTTCGTCGCCGCTGGCCGACCGTCGCTGAGCGCCCAAACGGTTCTTCCTGGAAATGCGCAAAAAAGACATCTTCTGCACAGTTTAGCAATCGCCAAATCGGCGCTCAAGTGCTAGCATGAAACGCTTTGCAGCCCACCGCTCTCTATTCCATCGAGGTCCAGGCATGGCATCCGCATCGCTCGAAAAGTCTTACACGTTGGCAAAAGAACAATATGCCGCATGGGGCGTCGACACCGATGCCGCCTTGGAGCACCTGAAAGCCATCGCCATCTCGATGCAGTGCTGGCAGGGCGACGACGTCGGCGGTTTTGAAAACTCGGCCGCCCTGAGCGGCGGCATCATGGCCACGGGCAACTATCCGGGCCGCGCACGCAACGCCGAAGAGCTCCGGGCCGACGCCGAAAAGGCGATGAGCCTCATCCCGGGCAAGCACCGCTTCAGCCTCCACGCCATCTACCTCGAAAACGGCGGCAAGAAAGTCGAGCGCAACGAGGTCGCGCCCGAACACTTCCAGGGCTGGATGGATTGGGCCGCCCAGCGGGGCGTCTGCCTCGACTTCAATCCGACGTTCTTCTCGCATCCCAAGTCGGCCGACGGCTTCACGCTTTCGCACCGCGATCCGGCCATCCGCCGCTACTGGGTCGAGCACGGCATCGCGTGCCGCAAGATCGGCGCCGCGATGGGGCGTCGCCAGGGCTCGCCCTGCGTCACCAACGTCTGGATCCCCGACGGCATGAAGGACGTGACGGTCGATCGCCTCGGACCGCGTGAAATCCTCAGGCGGTCGCTCGACGAACTGTTTGCCCCGGCGATTGATCCGAAGTGCAACCTCGACGCCGTCGAAAGCAAGCTGTTTGGCATCGGCTCCGAGACGTACGTCGTCGGTTCCCACGAGTTCTATCTGGGTTACGCGGTGGCCAATCGCAAGCTGCTGACCCTCGACGCCGGCCACTTCCATCCGACCGAAACCATCGCCGACAAGATCTCCTCGGCGCTGGTGTTCCTCGACGAGATCCTTTTGCACGTCAGCCGGGGCGTCCGCTGGGACAGCGACCACGTCGTCATCCTGAACGACGATCTGCGTGCGACGGCCGAGGAGATCGTCCGCGGCGGATTCCTCGGGCGCGTCCATATCGGCCTGGACTTCTTCGACGCCAGCATCAACCGCGTGGCCGCCTGGGTAACCGGCACCCGAGCCATGCTCAAGGCGCTGCTCTTGGCCCTGCTTGAACCGACGGCCAAGCTGCGCGAGCTCGAGGCCCAGGGCGACTACACGTCCCGCTTGGTCCTGCTCGAAGAGCTGAAGACCCTGCCGGTCGGCGCCGTTTGGGATTATCATTGTCAAAAGTGCGGCGTGCCCGTCGGCCGTCAGTGGCTCGACGCGGTGAAGGAATACGAGGCGGAAGTCACGGGAAAGCGGGGGTAAGGATTGTTCGTGGGGCAGGCTGTTGACCTGCCATCAACAGGACAAGCAAGCACGGCAGGTTGACAACCTGCCCCCACAAGAAGGTCGCATCGCCATGTCGTTATTTGCCGAAACGGTTGCACCCACTGCCGCCCCCATGCTGGGCGTTCTGATCTTCATGCTCGGCGGGCTGGCCGGCGCGATCTTCTACCTGCCGTTCAAGCGTGTGAAGGCTTGGGCCTGGGAAAGCTACTGGTTGGTCTACGCCGTTTTCGGTTTGGTCATCGTGCCCTGGGCGTTGGCGCTCACGATGTCGCCCAACGTTTTCAGCGTTTTGAAGGCCGCGCCACCTCGTGAACTTGGCTTCTGCTTCCTTTGCGGCATGATGTGGGGCGTCGGCGGCTTGACCTGGGGCCTCATGATCCGCTACCTGGGCGTCGGTCTCGGACTGGCCATCGGCTGCGGACTCTGTTCCGCCGCCGGAACGCTGATCCCACCGGTCATCAAGGGCCAGTTCATGCAACTGGTCTATAACAACGCCGGAGAGTACAACGCGGCCGGACTGGTTTCCCTCGCCGGAGTCGCCGTTTCGCTGGTCGGGATCATCTTCGTTGGCGGCGCGGGCATGAGCAAGGAAAAGGAGCTGCCCGAAGAGGAAAAGAAGAAGGCGGTGGCCGAATACAACTTCAAGCTCGGCCTCTTGGTCGCGATCTTCTCCGGTCTGATGAGCGCCGGCATGAGTTTTGGCCTTCAGGGCGGCGCGACAGTCGAAGCACTCGCTTGCCCCCAATTCACGTCGTCCCAATTCGATGAGCTTAAGCTGCCGGAATTCGCTTCCTACTTGAGAAAAGGCAAACCTGATTCCGTGCCAGGTTTTGTTTATGCGGAGCTTGACGCGAAGACGAAAGACCTGCTGTCGAAAGGCGGTAGCAAGAAGGGTGATTCGGCGAAGACTCTGGACCTGCTCACAGCGGAACTTAATCGTATTGCTCAAGCGGCCGATCTTTACCGGGTCGAACGCTTCGTCGACGTCGGGCTTTCTGACGCAGAGAAGAAGGTTGCGCTGGCGAAACATGACGGAAACGCTACCGCAAGGCTCAATCGCTTGTTGCTAGAAAAAGCTTTCCCGCAGTTCATCAAGGTAAAGAGCCCCCAGCTCGCAGTTCTTGACGAACAAATCACGTCTTTAACGTGGCGCGGAATGTCCGTTCTTGTTGTTGTGCTGTTAGGCGGGTTTGTCGTCAACGGTACCTGGTGTCTGTTCCTCAATGTGAAGAATCGCACCACTGGCGATTATGTGAAGTCAGCTACTCCGGTGGCCGCCAATATCATTTTCGCCGGCCTCGCTGGCGCCATCTGGTGCTCGCAGTTCATCTGTTTCAAAACGGGCGAACCGGCCATGGGCAAGCTGGACTACATCGGCTGGTCGGTCCTCATGGCAAGCTCCATCCTGTTTAGCACGATGCTCGGCATCTTCCTTGGCGAATGGCGCAACACGAGCGGCCGGACCCGGTTGCTCCTGACCCTTGGACTGCTGTTCCTCGTGGCCTCGGCGGCGATCTCCGCTTACAGCGGCTACCTGAAATAGTTTGCGGCGCGTCACCGCAGTCTATGGTTCCCACCTTCTAGCTTTCCCGCCTTCCAACATCCTCGGAGTACACGCGATGCGAACGCTCTTATGCGCGGTCTTCGGTCTCTTGGCGACTGCTTCCGTCCAAGCCAGCGAGAGTCCTGCCACGGCGGACCATCTGCGGTGCGAGTACCGCGTCAACCCGTTGGGGATCGACGTTGCCGAGCCGCGTCTTTCGTGGGAGATGCAAGATGCCCGACGGGGCGCGAAACAGACGGCCTACCAGATTCTCGTGGCCAGCACGCCGGAAAAGCTGGCCGCTGACGATGGCGACCTCTGGGACACGGGACGCGTCGCCTCGGACCAGTCGACGCAGATCGCTTATGCGGGCAGTCCGTTGACCTCGCGGACCCGCTGTCACTGGAAGGTCCGACTTTGGGATGGCGACGGTGCGCCGACCGACTACGCTCAACCGGCCCTGTGGACCATGGGGCTGCTTAATCCGGCGGACGTGCAGGCCGCCTGGATCGGTCCCAATCGCCCAATGGTCGATCCGGCCGTCAAGCAAGAGAAGCCGATCACGCTGGACGACTGCGTCTGGATCTGGGCTGCCGAGCCGGGTGTCGATGCAACAAAGAAAGCGCCCGCCTCCAAACGGTGCTTCCGAAGATCGTTCGAGATTCCCAAAGATCGAACCGTCTCCCGCGCCACGTTCGTCCTGGCCGGCGACGACTCCTGGGATGCCTTTGTGAACCACATGAGTGTGGGGACCGGCGGCGGCTTCAAACGGGCTACGCGGCTCGATGTCACCTCGCGATTGACGGGTGGCAAGAACGGCGTGGCCGTCCTCCTGAAAAACCATGTCGCCTCGCCGGCCGGCCTGACCGGCAAGCTGGTCATCGAGTTCGAGCGGGGCGAACCGTTGGTTCTGCTGATCGACAAATCGTGGAAGTCGAACGACAAGGAGGTTGCGTATTGGAACGCGGCCGAATGCGATGATTCCGCGTGGCCGGCCGCCGCGCAGGTGGCCAAGATGGGCGACGCGCCCTGGGGCCACACCACCGTGCCCAAACGCCTGCCCGAATACAGTTGCGCCCTGCTGCGCAAGGAGTTCCATACGCCCGGTGCGATCCGCCGCGCCACGCTCTACGCCAGCGCCCTGGGCGTCTACCGCATGCACATCAACGGCCACGCGGTCGGCCAGGACTACTTCACGCCCGACTGGACCGATTACAAGAATCGCGTCTATTACAACACGTATGACGTGACCGATCTGGTTTGCGACGGCGATAACGCCATCGGCGGCGTCCTTGCCGCGGGCTGGTATGCCGGCGCCATCGGCTGGCTCTCCGAACGCAATCACTATGGCGACGAGCCTCGGCTCTTCGCGCAGTTGGAAATCGAACGTGCGGACGGCACGCTGCAAACCATCGTCACCGACGACTCCTGGAAGGTGGCCGACGGTCCCTATCGCCAAGCCGAGTTTCTGGCCGGCGAGACCTATGACGCTGCGCATGAAATCCCCGGCTGGTCCTCGCCCGGCCTCGACCAAAGCGCGTGGCAGCCGGTCGTCGCAACGCGGAAGATTACGGCCAAGCTGCAAGCCTTCCCAGGCGTCAACGTCCGCGAGACGGGCGAGCTTCGGCCCGTAAAGATCACCGAGCCGACACCGAACGTCTACGTTTTCGACCTGGGGCAGAACTTCGCGGGCTTCGCTCGACTGAAGGTCCGCGGCCCGGCCGGCACGAAAGTGAAGCTCCGCTTCGCCGAAATGCTGGACCCCGACGGCACGATCTACACGACCAACCTCCGCGCCGCCCGGGCGACCGACACCTATTTCCTGAGCGGCAAGGGCGAAGAGGTCTGGCAACCCCGCTTCACGTTCCACGGTTTCCGCTACGTCGAAGTGACCGGTTATCCAGGCCGCCCGACGAAGGACGCCATCACGGGCATCGTGATCAATTCCGATGTGCCGATGGCTGGCTCGTTCGAGTGTTCCAGCCCGATGGTGAATCGCTTGTACCAGAACGTCGTCTGGACGCAACGGGCGAACTACATCTCGGTGCCGACCGACTGTCCGCAACGGGACGAGCGACTTGGCTGGATGGGCGACGCCCTGAACTTCATGCGCGCCGCCACCTACAACGCCGATGTCGGCGCGTTCTTCACCAAATGGCTCGTCGATGTCGACGACGCCCAAAGGCCGGACGGCCAGTTTTCGGACGTCTCGCCGCGCGTCGTCGCCGTGGACGGGGGCGTGGCCGGCTGGGGCGACGCCGGCGCATTCTGCCCCTGGACGATCTACCGCGTCTATAACGATCGGCGCCTGCTGGCGAAGCACTACGAGGCGATGACCCGCTGGGTGGAATATTGCCGCAAGAACAGCAAGGGCCTGCTCCGTCCGGCCGCTGGCTACGGCGATTGGCTCTCGATCAAGTCGGAGACGCCGCTGGCCCTGATTGCCACGGCGTTCTTCGCGCAGAGCACGCACCTGACGGCCGACGCGGCCCGGGTCCTCGGCAAGCAAGCCGATGCGGAAAAATATGACGAGTTGTTCGGCCAAATCAAGGCCGCTTTCAACAAGGCCTACGTCGCCGCCGACGGGCGGATCAAGGGAAACACCCAGACCGGTTACATCCTGGCCCTGGCGTTCAATTTGCTTCCGGAAGAGAAACGCCCGGCCGCGGTGAAGTATCTCGTCGAGAACATCAAGGCCCGCGGCACGCACCTCTCGACGGGCTTCGTCGGCACGAGCATGTTGATGCCGACCCTTTCGGCCACCGGCAACACGCCGATCGCGTACAAACTCCTGCTGAACGACACGTTCCCCTCGTGGGGCTTTTCGATCAAGCATGGCGCGACGAGCATTTGGGAACGTTGGGACGGCTGGACGCCTGAGAAGGGTTTCCAGGACCCGGGCATGAACTCGTTTGCCCACTACTCGTTCGGCGCCGTGTCGCAATGGATGTTCCAGACGGTTGCAGGCATCGACACGATCGAGCCCGGCTTCCAGCGGCTCAAAATCCGCCCGCAACCCGGTCCAGGCATTGACTGGGTCAAGTGTTCCTACCATTCGATCCACGGTCCAATCGCCGTCCAATGGAAAACGGCGGACAGCAAGCTGACGCTGGCCGTCTCGATTCCCGCCAACACGACGGCCATTGTCCATCTGCCGGGCACTGACCCGGCCGCTATCACCGAAGGCGGCCGAGCGATCGCGGATGCCGAGGGAGTGAAGTTCCTTCGCACCGAAGGCGGCGAGTCGCTCTTCGAGGTCCCTGCCGGCGCGTATGAGTTCGTCGCGCCCTGGCCGGCAACAATGAGCGGTCCTTTGAAATAGCCGAGTCCGCTGCGCTGGTGCGAAACACGTTCGCAGATGTCGGCTTGGCGATCTGGCAGAAACAACGCCAGCATTCGGTGCAACGGCGGCGAGGCCCCTCCCCTACCCTCTCGCAATGGGAGGGGAGACCGGGCATCGCTACACGGCGCCCGGGCCGCGGGCGTCGTTGTCGATCTGGATCGCTTGGGCGGCCGGCAGGATGAAGATCTTGCCGTCGCTGGCCGTTCCGGTCGGTCCGGTCCGGGCGGCGCTGATGATGGTCTCGATCGTCCGATCCAGGAAGTCGTCGTTGACGACGATCTCCAACGCGATCTTTTGCAGCAGCGTGGGGGCCGAAAACGGGAACAAGTCGAGCTGGCGGGAGTCGCTCTGCGGGCCGTCGCGATGGACGGGGGCCGGCGAGGCCTTTTCCTCGAACGCCTGGGCGTCGCAGATCGTCATCCGCGTGACTTCCATCTTCTCGAGCGCCTCGCGGACGGCGCCCAGTTTCGTCGGCTGAATGACGGCCACGACCAGTCTCATGACGTTTCCTTCACGCGGGGGGCCGCTTCGCCGGCGGCCGCTGAACCTTCCGGGGGCTGGCCCGTCACGCCCCGGTCTTTTTCCAAACCGTGCCGGATGGCGTGTCGGTTACTTGGACGCCGAGTGACAGCAGTTCGTCACGGATCACGTCGGCCTTATGGAAATCCTTCGCTTGGCGGGCCGCGTTTCGGGCGTCGATCAACTCGGTCAGTTTGGCGTCTAGCCGGTCGGGCTGGAAGTCGATGACCTCCAGGACGCGGTTGACCTGACGTAGGAAGTCGAGCACCTGGCGAGCCTGCGCTTCGTCCAGATCGCCCCCGCTGAGCAACCGGTTGACATAACGCACGAAGGCGAAGAGCCGCCCGAGCGCCTTGGGCATGTTCAAGTCGTTGTCCAAGGCGTCTTGCCAGCCGGCGCGGGCCGCATAGAGGGCCTGCTCGATGTCGGGGCTCTTGCGTCTCGAAGTGCAGTGCGCGAGACGCGCGGCGACCTCGTTCAAGCGCGCGACGCCATCGGCCGCGCGACGCAGCTCGCGATCCGAGTAATTCAGCACGGTGCGATAGTGTGTGGCCAGAAGCCAGTAACGGATCGCTCGCCCGTCAAAGCCTTGGTCCAGGAGTTGTTGCAGCGTAAGGTCGTTGTCGGCCGCGCGACTGACCTTTCCGGCGTCGGTCATCACGACTTCGCTGTGCATCCAGAGTTTGGCCAGCGGCTTGGGTTGCAGACCGCGGGCGATCGCGATTTCGTTGTCGCCATGCGGGAACGTGAGATCGGTGCTGGCCGTGTGGATATCGACCGGCTGGCCCAGACAATGGACGGCCATGCAGGCGCACTCGACGTGCCAGCTTGGGCGGGCGTTGCCCCAGGGCGTTCGCCAGAAGATGCCGGCCTTGAGTTCGGCCAGCGTGGGGCGTTTGAACAGCGCGAAGTCGCCCGGGTGGTCCTTTTCGTAGTAGTCGTAGGTGGTCGAGACCTCGCTCCGCGTGTCTTCGGGCGCGACGCCCGAGAGCTTGCCATAATCGGGGAAGCGGCCGATGCGAAAATAGACCGAGTGGAGCTTCTCGTAGGCCAGGCCCTTCTCGAGCAGGCTGCGAGTTTGCTCGATCATTTCGTTGACGTGTTCGCTGGCCTTGGGATAGTGGTGCGCCCGCTTCACGCGGAGCGTGTCGAGGCTGGCAAAGAAGACTTTTTCCCATTTGGCCGTGAACTGCTTGAGGTTGTCGCCCGCGTCGAGGCACTCCTTGACGGTGCGGTCGTCGATGTCGCCCAGGTTCATGGCGTGCTTGACTTGGTAGCCGCGATATTCGAGGTAGCGTCGCAGCACATCGGAGAAGACGAGCCGGCGACAGAGTCCCAGGTCGGGCGGCCCATCGAGGCTCGGACCGCACGAGTAGATCGTCACTTTGCCCGGCGTGGTCGGCGCGAGTTGCTCGATCTTGCCGGGCAGCGTGTTGTAAAACCGCAGCGGCTCTGGCACCGTCTCGGAGACGAACAGCGAGGTCGAAAGGTAACGCTCGCCGCCGTCGGGCAGCAGGGCGACGACTGTGCCCCGCCCCAGCGCGCGCGCCTCGTCGATGGCCACCTTCATGGCCGCTCCGGCGCTCATGCCGACGAAGATGCCTTCTTCGCGGGCCAGGCGGCGAGCCGTTTCGTAGGCCGAATCGTCGTCGACGTTGACGATCGCGCTCAGTTCGTCGGGCTTGAAAATCCCGGGCGGGTAGCTCTCCTTCATGTTCTTCAGGCCCTGAATCTTGTGGCCCTTGAACGGCTCGACGCCGACGACGCGAATGGCCGGGTTCAGTTCGTGCAAGGCGCGGGTGATGCCCATCAGCGTGCCGGTCGTACCCATGGCCAGCACGACGACATCCACCTTGCCATCGGTGGCCTGCCAAATTTCCTTTCCGGTTCCGTGGTAGTGGGCCTGCCAGTTGGCGTCGTTGTTGTACTGATCGACCAACAGGTACTTGTCGGGCTCCTCGCGGGCCAGGCGGTAGGCTTCTTCGATGGCGCCGTCGGTGCCCATGTAGCCGGGGGTCATCAGGATCTGGGCGCCGTAGGCCCGAAGGATGCGTTTGCGTTCCTCGCTGGCCGACTCGCTCATGGTTACGACGAGTTGGTAACCTTTCACGGCGCAGACCATGGCCAGGCCGATGGCCGTGTTGCCGCTGCTGGCTTCGAGGATGATTTTGCCGGGTGTGAGTTGGCCAGCCGCCTCGGCCTGTTCGATCATTCGCAGCCCGATGCGGTCCTTGACCGAGCCGCCCGGGTTCATGAACTCGAGTTTTGCCAGCAGCTCCACGCCGGGGACCGGGTTCATCCGGTGGATGCGCACCAGCGGCGTGTTTCCAACCAGTTGCAGTACGGAGTCGACTTTACACGGCGTCATGGAAACTTCCTTGGGTTCGCCCTCGAGGGCGCGGTCGCGGCGGCGGGCGTCGAACCAGCAGGCACGCCGCTTGCCGCCAATAGACCAATGGCAGTCCGAGAGGTCAAGGTCGGTTGCGCCGGTACGCCTCGAGGGCGTCCGGAAATGGCTCGAGGGCTCGCTCAAAGATGCCGAGCGTGTAGGCGATCGTGAGCCCGAAGTTGCAAATGGGAACGCCAGCCCTGCGGCACTGGGCCAGCCGGGTGAGCATTTCACGGCGATTCCACATGCAGGCCCCGCAGTGGACGACAAGCCGGTACTGATCGAGGTCGACCGGGAAATCGTGGCCTTGCGTCGTGTCGATCCGCAGCGCGCCGCCGACGTATTGCTGGAGCCAGCGGGGGATTTTAACGCGACCAATGTCGTCGCCGATGGGGTGATGCGCGCAAGACTCGGCCACGAGGACCCGGTCGCCGGGCCGCAGGCGTTCGATGGCCGTCGCGCCCTCGACGAATTGGCGAAGGTCGCCCTTTTGCCGGGCGAAGAGAATCGAGAACGAGGTCATCTTCACGCCCGGCGGCGTGTCGGCCGCAACCTTCAGAAACGCCTGGGAATCGGTCACGACCAGGGCCGGCGGGCGGTCGAGCCGGTCGAGCGCGGCGCGAAGTTCTCGCTCTTTGACCACGAGGCAAAAGGCGTCGCCATCCAAAAGATCGCGGATTGCTTGGACCTGGGGAACGATGAGCCGGCCCTTTGGGGCCTCGGTGTCGATCGGGATGACGAGCACGGCCATCTCGCCAGACGGCACCAGGTCGGCCACCAAGGCTGGCGGGCGCAGGAACTCATCGGGAGCCGATTGGATCAGCGCCTCGCGCAGATCGGGGATGCCGACGCCCGTGGGAGCCACCATCTCGACGAACGGCGTGCCCGCTTCCCGAAGTCTCTCTTGCAACGCGGCGGGCGGTCTTGCAAGGTCCGACTTGTTCAACGCCACGATCACCGGGAGTTTTCGCTGGCGAAGCTCGTCGAAGACGGCCTCCTCGAAGTCGTCCCAGTGGCCGGCGTCCACGACGAGGATTGCCACGTCCGCGCGGTCGAAGACCTGCCGCGTCTTGTGCACGCGCTTTTCGCCAAGAGCGCCAGAGTCATCGATGCCGGCCGTGTCGATGAACAGCACGGGGCCGAGCGGAAGCAGCTCCATCGGCTTCTCGACCGGATCGGTGGTGGTGCCGGCCACGTCGGAGACAATCGAGACCTCCTGACGCACCAGGGCGTTCAAGAGCGATGACTTGCCCGCATTGCGGCGGCCGAACAGGCCGATGTGGAGCCGAAGACCCTTGGGCGTGGTTTGCATCGAATGGCTTCTCAGGAACCGAGTTTGGTGACGCGCTCGGGTGAGGTCAGTTGGTCGAACTCCTCGGCCGTGAGCAGGCCGCGCTCGATCGCCCGCTGGCGAACGTCTGCGCGATCGCCGGCCGTCTCGGCCGCCAGTTGCTCGGCCGCGTCGTAGCCGATCCGCTCGACCAGTGCGGTCAGCAGGGCCGTGCTGTCGTGAACGTGCTGCCGACAGCGGTCGGCGTCGGCCTCGATTCCCGCGACGCAATGTCGGGCAAAAATGTCGCAGGCGTTGCCGAGCAAATCGAGCGATGTGAGGAGGCTGTCGGCCACCAACGGCAAGAATTGGCTCAGTTCGAGGTTGCCGCCGGCGACCGCCTGGGCGATCGTTTGGTCGTGGCCCATCACGGCGATGGCGGCCTGGGCCACGGCCTCAGGGATCACCGGATTGACCTTGCCAGGCATGATCGACGAGCCGGCCTGACGCGGCGGCAGCCGGATCTCGCCGAGTCCGGCGTGCGGACCCGACGAGAGCAATCGCAGATCGTTGGCGATTTTGAGCAGGTTCGTGGCCAGTGTGCGCAGCATGCCGCTCGTTTCGACAAAGGCGTCGGCGTTCTGCGTAGCGTCGACCAGGTTCTCGGCCCGGGCCAGGCGGAGGCCCGTGATTTGTCGCAGGTGTTCGACCGCGCGGAAGATGTATTGCCGCGGGGCGCCGAGGCCGGTGCCGATGGCCGTTCCGCCGAGGTTGACGACGCGGAGCCGCTCTTCGCACTTGTAGATGCGCCAGCGGTCGCGGCCCGTCGCTTCGGCGTAGGCCGCCATCTCGCGTCCGAGGGTGACCAGCACGGCGTCTTGCAGCTCGGTTCGGCCGATCTTGACGACGCCGGCCGTTTGCTTTTCCTTGGCCTGGAATGCCTCTTGCAACCCGATGAGCTTGCGTTCGAGGTCGTGCAGCGCGAGGATCGCGGCGACGCGCAGCGCCGTCGGATAGGTGTCGTTGGTCGATTGGTGCAGGTTTAGGTCGTCGTGCGGGCCGAGCGTTGCATAGTCGCCTGGTTGACGGCCGAGCAGTTGCAACGCCCGATTGGCGAGCACTTCGTTGACGTTCATGTTGGTCGAGGTGCCGGCGCCGCCCTGGAGGGCATCGACCAGGACGTGCTCGTCGAGACGCCCGTCGATCATTTCCTGGCAGGCCGTTTCGATGGCAGCCAGCGTCGCGGCGTCCCATCGGCCGAGCTCATGGTTGGTTCGGGCGGCCGCCAATTTCACCGCGCCGAAGGCGTGGACCAGCCGCCGATGCACCGGGCGACCGGCCAGCGGGAAGTTTTCCACGGCGCGAAGCGTGTGGATTCCCCACAGAACGTCGGCCGGCAGATCACGGCTTCCGAGCAGATCGGTTTCGCGGCGGTGTTTCATGGAGCTTGGAGGACGAATGTCTCGTGGATGGATCGTCCCGAGCGGACGTCGGCCATGGTTCGATCTGCGCGACCTCAGAAGTACAAGTCCCGCTCGTCGTTGTCGGTGATGCGGTGGAGGCGGTCAAGCAGTTGGGCCTTCCGGTCGCCGTCGGGTAGCTTTTCCAGCTCACGGTGGATGGCTGCCTCGCCGGCCCGACGCGTCTCGGGCGAGGCGTAGTCCATGAGGTACTCCATGAGCGTGCTAAGCGCGTTCGGTGTGCAAAAGTTCTGGATGAAACCCGGAATGGCGAACTCCATGAACTGCTCGCCCGTGCGACCGAGCCGGTAGCAGGCCGTGCAGAAACTGGGGACGTAGCCATCGACCAGCAGTTGGCAAATCACCTGGTCCAACGGGCGGATGTCGCCCAGCTCGAACTGCTCGCGCTCCATGCTCTGCGAGTCGCCCGCTTCAGTATAGCCGCCAAGCTCGATGCGGCTGCCGGCGTCGATCTGCGAAATGCCGAAAGCGAGGACCTCGCGGCGCAGGTCGGCCGGCTCGCGGGCCGTGAGGATCAGGCCCGTGTAAGGCACGGCAAGTCGAAGGATGGCCACGAGCCGCTTAAAATCGGCGTCGCTCACCAAGTATTTGTCGTCGAGATGAACGCCCTGGGCCGGGCGGATGCGGGGGAAGCTGATCGTGTGCGGGCCAACGTTGTAGTGCTTCTGCAGGTGCAACGCATGAGTGACCAGCGACAGCAGCTCGAATCGCCAATCGTACAGGCCGAACAGAGCGCCGATGCCGACGTCGTCGCACTTGGCCTCCATCGCTCGGGCGACACCGTCCAGACGCCAGAGGTAATTGGCCTTATGGCTGTTGACCGCATGAACGCGGGCGTAGGTCTCGTGATGGTAGGTCTCTTGGAAGATCTGGTAGGTGCCGATGCCGGCCGCCTTGACTGTGGCGTAACCCTGGTGGTCCAGCGGCGCGGCGTTCAGGTTGACGCGACGAATTTCGCCGTGCTTGGCCTTCGTGGCGTACACCTGGCGAACGCACTCCGCCATGTATTCGGGGCTATAACGCGGATGCTCGCCGAAGACGAGGATCAGCCGCTTGTGGCCCTTTCCTTCCAGGGCCAGCACCTGTTGCCGCAGTTCGTCGCTGCTCAACGTCCGGCGGATGGCTTCACGATTCGAGCGTCGGAAGGCGCAATAGCAGCAGTCGTTCGTGCAATCGTTGCCGACGTAGAGCGGCGCAAAAAGCACGATGCGGTTGCCGTAAACGTCGCGCTTCAATTGTCGGGCCGCGTCAAAAATCTCCTCGACCAGGTCGGGCTCCTTGGCCGCTACGAGTACGGCCGTTTCCTCGACGGAAAGCGGCTGCTTCGTCATGCTCTTGGCAATAATGTCACGCACTTGCGACGGTTCCGCTTTGCGATCCAGCAGGCCGTGCAAACGATCCTCGTCGATGAAGTCAAATCCACTGCGGCTAAGTTTCGCCATATCAATCTCGAACGACATCAATCTACTCCGGTGGGGCCGACGCGGAGTCGGCTGCTAAACGAGTTACAATGTTTGGGGAATCGCCGCGCCCGCGGCCCGGCTGTCGGCCGAGCGCCCGGATTCGGCCGGTCAGGCAACGGTGGCAAGCCTCGCCCGTCTCGGCGATGCAAGCTTTGTCAGGGTAGATTTCATAAAGGGCGCGGTATTTTGTCGGTGTCAGGTTCGGCATGACGACGTTGGCGCCCCGTTCGAGCCCCAGCTCGCGGCCCTCGCTGCGGTTCAACGTGGCCAAGGCCGTGGTGGCCGGGATGTTCGCGCGGGGGCAAACCAAACGCGCCAGGGCGATCACCTTATAGGTCGTCAGCTCATCGGCCGGCACTTGTTGGCCGTCGGGCGCGTCGGGCCACACGGTACGATCGGCCAGCGGCGTCTCCGGATGACGCAGGTAGGGGCCGACCCCGATCATGTCGAGGTCGAGCCGTGCGAACAAGCCGATGTCGTTCGCCAGATCGTCGTAGGTCTGGCCGGGAATGCCGATCATCACGCCGCTGCCGACTTCGTAGCCGAGCCTGCGAATCGTTTCGAGGATTGCCAAGCGGGCCGTCGAACGGCTTTGGACGCCCACCGACTCGGGCGTTCCTTCCGGCGTCTTGGACGGGTGAATTCGTTCGTACAGCCGAGGGTTGGATGTCTCGAACCGCAGGAGGTAGCGATCGGCGCCCGCCGCACGCCAGGCGGCCAGCTCTTCTTCCGTGCGTTCACCCAGGCTGAGCGTCACGGCCAGCGACGTTTCGCGCTTGATCCGTCGAACCAACTCGGCGATCCGAGGGCCGGTGAGCGACGGGTCCTCGCCCGACTGGAGGACGACCGTGCCGTAGCCGTATCCCAGGGCGTTTTGCGCGCAGGCGAGTATCTCGTCGTCCGTCATGCGGTAACGCTGCAAGGCGGCGTTGCCCGCCCGGAGCCCGCAGTAGCCGCAGAGCCGGACGCAGTAGTTTGATAGCTCGATGAGTCCGCGGAGGTGGACTTCGCCGCCGACGTATTGCTGACGCGCGTCGTCGGCCAGACGCCAGAGGTCGGCCAGTCGGTCGGGCCGTGTTTCGCGGAGCCAAACTGCAATATCTTGATGTTCCATTGGAATAGCTAAGTCCATTATACGCCAACCGACCTGGCGGGGGGAGTGGTTCGGCGAGGGTGGCGGGCGGTCTCCGATCGTGGTAGGCTTCGGTCTTCGATCCCCCTTTTTCCTCGAAGTGTCAACACCGTGAATCTCTACTACGCTCAAGGGTCTGCAAACACCGATCTGGGGCCGCACGATCTTCGCGCGGCGCTGGTCGAGACGTTTCGCCAGTTGGAACCCCGGAAGAAGGTGCTGGCGCTGCCGCCCGATTTAACCCGGGCCAACAGCATGGCCGGCCCGCTGACGTGCATCGCCTACGATTATTACGGCGACCGGCTTGCCGACATCATGCCAACGCTGGGCACGCATGTCCCCATGTCGGACGAGCAACTCGAGCGGATGTTCCCGGGCATTCCGAAACGGTTGTTTCGCGTTCACGATTGGCGGAACGGCGTGGTCACCGTGGGGCACGTGCCGGCCGAGTTCGTAACCGAGGCGACCGAGGGCATTTGGCGCAAGCCGTGGCCCGTGCAGCTCGACCGGCTCGTCTGGGAAGGGGGGCACGACCTGCTGCTCTCGATCGGGCAGGTCGTCCCGCACGAGGTGGTCGGCATGGCCGGCTACAACAAAAACCTGCTGGTTGGCGCCGGCGGCCCTGACGGGATCAACCATAGCCACTTCATCGGCGCCGCCTACGGCATGGAACGCATGATGGGGCGGGCCGATACGCCGCTCCGACGCATCTTCAACTACGCCCAGGAACACCTGCTGCGACGCCTGCCGATCGTGTTCGCGCTAACGGTCATCGGCACGCGCGACGACGGCACGCTGGCTGTTCGCGGGCTGTTCATCGGCGACGATGTCGAGTGTTTTCGTCGCGCGGCCGCGCTGTCGATCGAGGTCAATTTCACGCTGCTCGACGATCCGCTTCCGAAGGTCGTGGCCCATCTCGATCCCGAGGAGTTCGAGAGCACGTGGCTTGGCAACAAGGCGATCTACCGCACGCGGATGGCGATGGCCGACGGGGGCGAGTTGGTCATTCTTGCGCCCGGCGTCGCCAAGTTCGGCGAAGACCCGCAGATCGACCGGTTGATTCGCAAGTATGGCTATCGCACGACGCCCGAGATCATGCGGTATGTCGAAACGGCCGGCGATTTGCGGCAGAATCTGTCGGCCGCCGCCCACCTGATCCACGGCTCGCCCGAGGGACGCTTCCAGGTCACCTACTGTCCCGGCAAGCTGAGCCGCGCGGAGGTCGAATCGGTCGGCTACGGCTACGGCGACCTGGCGGCAATGCTTCATCGCTACGATCCGCAGTCGCTCCGCGACGGCTGGAACGTCCTGCCCGACGGCGAGCGGATCTATTATGTCAGCAAACCGGCGCTCGGGCTTTGGGCCTGGCGCAAACGAATTGCGACGTGAGGCCGTGTCATTCCGTCCGCCGTTGCCGGAGCGCCTCGTAGAACAGGACGGCGGCCGTCACCGAGACGTTCAAGCTGTCGGCCACGCCGAGCATGGGCAGCCGGACGGCCGTGACGTCGTCGCCCGTCCAGGCGGCGGACAGTCCCCTGGCCTCGCTGCCGAGCAGGATGGCCGTTGGCCCGCGGTAATCGACCTCCGTGTACGGCCGCGAGCCATCGACGCGCGTGGCGACCATGCGGATGCCGTTCTCGCGCAGCCACGCCTGGAGCGAGTTGCTCGTCGCTTCGCAGACCGGCACGGTGAAGATCGTTCCCAGGCTGGCGCGAATCGCGTTGGGATTGTAGAGGTCCGTGCGGGGGTCGGCTAGAATCACGGCCGAGACGCCGGCCGCGTCGGCCGTGCGAAGGACCGCGCCCACGTTGCCTGGTTTTTCGACGCCCTCCAAAACGGCCACCAGCGGCGCAACGCTCCGAGTCGTCGGTGTGTCCTTGGCGAGCAACGTTTCCAGCGTCAGTCGCGGCGTTTCGGCGATGCCGAGCACACCTTCCGCACGCTGGCCGAACGCCAGCTTTTCAAACACGGGCTCGCTGACTTGCAGCAATTCCGCGCCAGATTGCGGCAGAAGGGCCAGCAGTTGCCGCGCCTCGTCGCTTTGGCAAAGCGGCTCGCAAACGAAGACTTCGAGCAAGCGGACGCCGGCGCCGAGCGCGCGGTGCAACTCGCGGACGCCGTCGATCAGGATTCGGCCCTGCTTTTCACGCGACCGCCGATCGCGGAGGTGGACGGCGTTCTTCACACGCGGATTTTGCGGACTGGTGATCGTGAGCATAGTTGATGAAACCACGGAAGATCGAACGTCATGCATGGCCGACGACCACGCTATCCTTGGCGGTCTGCGCCCGCCGCCGCTCTCGCTATTATGGGCACCTAGGGATGGTGCTGCCACCGGATGGCGACGCCGCTTGGCAATTCGCGTCCGGCGGCCGAACGAATGGTCAATGGCATGGCCGCGGCGCGGCCCGAGCCGCCGACGGCGTCCAACAGCATGTCTCGCAACGTGTCGGCGTCATACCCGGGCGTGTGGCACGTCAACAGCATGAACGCCTGCCGGCCTTCGGTCAACTCACCGCAGAGCGCCAGGAGCCGGGGAAGGTGTTTCGAGAGTCGCCAGACTTCGCCCCGCGGCCCGTGGCCATAGCTCGGCGGGTCTAAGATCACGGCGTCGTAATGGTTTCCTCGCCGCAGTTCCCGCTTGACGAACTTCAGGGCGTCCTCGCCGATCCAGCGAACCGGAGCTTCGGCCAAGCCGGAGAGTTCGGCGTTGCGGCGAGCCCAGGCGACGACGTTCCTTGCGGCATCGACATGAACGACCTCGGCGCCGGCCGCGGCCCCGGCCAGGGTGCTGCCGCCCGTGTAAGCGAACAGATTCAGGAGTTTGGGGTGTCTGGCTGCCACGGCGTCGCCGGTGGCCGCTCGACGATACTGCGCATCGATCCACTTCCAGTTGTCGACCTGTTCGGGGAAGAGTCCGACGTGACCGAAATCGGTTCGTTTGAGCTCGAAGCGGAGCGGCCCGTGGGCGACGATCCACCGCTCGGGCAACCGGCGTGCTTCGATCCATCGCCCTTTTTCCTGGTCGCGGCCTTCGAACCGGGCATCGGTTTGCAACCAGAGACGTGGATCGGCTCGCTGGAAACCCTCGGCCGCCGGACACGGCCGATCGAGCAGCACGGGTCCGAAGCGTTCCAGACGCCGGCCTTCGCCAAAATCGAGGAGCGCGTATCGATCGTCGGACATCGCTCACTTTCTGCGTTTGGCCGTCTTGCGGTGCGGGCGGTAGCCGGCCGGCTGATCTTTGTTGGACGCACGTGCCGGCGAGACGCTTCCGCCCGGGCGATTGGCCCTGGGGTGGGCGACCAACTTGGGCGGGCGCGAGGGGATGAGACACTCGGGCCCATCGCCGATCAAGTCCCGCCGGCCGGCCTCTTCGAGGGCCGTGCGAACGTCGGCATCATTCTCCGGCTTGAAGAATTGCATCAAGGCCCGCTGCAAACGCCGCTCGCGCGCACCGCGGGCGACGTAGACCGGCCGTCCGCTCATCGGGTCGAGGCCCGTGTAGTACATGGCCGTGGCGATGTCCATCGGCGCGGGGATGAAGTCTTGCACTTTGTCCGGCCTAAGCCCGTGCCGCTTCAGGTAGAGGGCTAGCTCGATCATGGCCGCTAGGTCGCAACCGGGATGTCCCGCGAGGAAATAGGGCACCAGATACTGCCGCTTGCCGGCGGCGGCCGAATGCCGCAGGAATTGTTCCGAGAAGGCCTCGAACTGCTCGATGCCCGGCTTGTGCATCCGACGCAACACCTCGGCATGGCAATGCTCGGGGGCCACTTTCAGCAGTCCGCCCGTGTGATGGCGGGCAATCTGGCCGATATATTCGGGGCTGCGCAGGGCCAAGTCCATGCGGATCCCGGAGGCGACCAGCGCCTGCCGCACCCCGGGTTCGTGTCGCACGGCTTCGAGCAACCGCAACAGCGGACCGTGGTCGGTCGCCAGACGCGGGCAAATCGTCGGCCAAAGGCAACTCAGCCGCCGACACTGGGCGCGGGCCTCTGGCACTGTGCAGCCCATCCGATACATGTTGGCCGTGGGACCGCCCAGGTCGCTGAGGACGCCCGAGAAGCCGGGCTCTTGGGCCATTCGACGAATTTCGCCGAGCACCGACGCCTCGCTGCGGCTCTGGACGATCCGTCCCTCGTGCAGGGTGATCGAGCAGAACGCACAACCGCCGAAACAGCCCCGCATGATCTGGATCGAGTCTTTCACGACCTCGAAGGCCGGAATTCGCTGCTTCCCATAGCTGGGGTGTGGCCGCCGCGTGTATGGCAGGCCGTAGATGCGGTCGATCTCCTCGCCGGGCAACGGCTGGGCCGGCCGATTCACGACGACCGCTTCGCGACCGTGGCGTTGCACCAATGGGCGGCCGCGGTCCGGGTTCGTCTCCTCATGGATGATTCGCGTCATCGCGGCGAAGGCTGCCTTGTCGGTCACCGCCGTTTCGTAGCTGGGCAGCAGCACGGGGGCGGGCGACGCGGCCTCGATGGCCGCTTCGCACTCGCTGGCCCCAAGCCGGTAGGCGACGCCGCGAATGTCGCGCAACTGGTGGACTGGCTCGCCGGCCGCCAGACGCTTGACGATCTCGACCAGCGGACGCTCGCCCATGCCGAATACCAGCAGATCGGCTTTCGCGTCCAACAAGATCGAGCGGCGGACCTTGTCGCTCCAATAATCGTAGTGGGCCAATCGGCGCAAACTGGCTTCGACGCCGCCGGCGATGACCGGCACGCCTCGGTAGGCCTCGCGCGCCCGTTGGCAATAGGCCAATGTCGCCCGATCGGGACGGCGGCCCGCCTGCCCCCCGGGACTGTAGGCGTCGTCGTTCCGCACCTTGCGAGCGGCCGTGTAATGGTTCAGCATCGAGTCCATGTTGCCGGCGCTGACCGCAAAACAGATCCGAGGGCGGCCAAACGTCCTCCAGGCGTCGCACGTATGCCAGTCGGGCTGGCTCAGGATGGCGACGCGAAACCCCTCGGCTTCGAGCACTCGTCCCAGCAGGGCCATCGCAAAGCTCGGGTGGTCCACGTAGGCGTCGCCCGTGACGAACACCACGTCGACGGCGTCCCATTGCCGCGCAGCCATTTCGGCCGGGGTCATCGGCAGCGGGCGAATCGTCGTCGAGGGGGATTGTCTGGAGGACATGGGCAATCACGTATTTTACGCCACTTCCGCCCGCCCGCCTATTGGGCGATCCCCGTCGGCGTCGCTATAATGCGGCGAATGAAAACGGACGGAAAATGGCCCCGGATTCTGATCGTTCGCCTCAGCGCGATCGGCGATGCGATTCAGACGATGCCGGTTGCGTGCGCCTTGCGGGAACGATTTCCCGAGGCGTTTCTCGCCTGGGCCGTCGAGCAAAGGGCCGGCGGGCTGCTCGCGGGGCACGAATCGCTCGACGAGCTGATCCTGCTGCCACGCGGCTGGTTGAAGTCGCCCAGTGTCGTGTGGGGGCTGCGTCGGCGGCTTCGGGACCTTCGGTTCGACGTGGCCGTCGATGTGCAAAGCTTGACGAAATCGGCCGTTGTGGCTTGGCTTTCTGGGGCCCGGCGACGAATCGGTTTCGGAAACCCGGGCGGCCGCGAACTGAGCCAGTGGTTCAACAACGAGCGAGTCGATCCCAAATCGACGCACGTCGTGGATCGCTATCTCGAACTGCTCCGGCCGCTTGGCATCGCGCCGGCCCGCGTGCGATTTCAGGTGCCGGAAACCGAGGAAGACGCCGGCCGGGCCAAGCAGATGATTCACGACGCCGGCCTGACGGACGGCTTTGCCATCATCAATCCGGGAGCAGGTTGGCCGTCGAAGCTCTGGCCGACGGACCGCTATGGCGCCGTCGCGCGGCATCTGGCCGAGACCGTGCGGCTGCCGACGCTGGTCGTTTGGGCCGGTTCGGCCGAGCAGACGTTGGCCCGGCAGGTTGCGGTTCACGGCGGCCCCTTGACGCAGGTGGCGCCGCGCACCACGCTCCGCGAGTTGGCCGCCCTGGCGCGCCGGGCGAGGCTGTTCCTTGGAGCGGACACCGGACCGCTGCACTTGGCCGCCGCCGTCGGCACGCCCTGCGTCGGCCTTTACGGCCCCTGGCCGGCGATGAGGCACGGGCCGTATGGTTCGCAAAACATCTCGCTCCAGCAGATGGTCTTCGAGGGTTCCGCCCGGGCACGCCGGACGGCGCCGGCCGTGTACATGGAAAGCATCACGGCCGCGATGGCCTGCGCGGCGTGCGACAACATTCTGCGGCGCGATGCGCCAAGGCAATGATGACCACGGAACCGATGACGCTTCCCGACACGGCTTGGTTTACGGCGTTTCGGCGGCGCGCGCTCCGTTGGTATGCTCGCCACGCGCGGGCGCTGCCGTGGCGTCGCTCGCGCGATCCGTACCGCGTGTGGCTGAGCGAAACCATGCTCCAGCAGACGCAGGTCGAAACGGTTATCGGCTATTTTGACCGGTTCCTGCAGGCGTTGCCGACCGTCGAAGCCCTTGCCCAGGCGGACGAACAAGATGTGCTTCGCTTGTGGGAAGGATTGGGCTACTATCGCCGGGCGCGACAGCTTCATCGGGCAGCGAAGGTCCTTGTGGCCGAGCATGGCGGTCGGTTTCCTTGCGATCCGTCGGTCGTGCGCGACCTGCCAGGCATCGGTCGCTACACGGCCGGGGCCGTGCTGTCAATCGCCTTCGACGCGCGGCAGCCGATCCTGGAGGCCAACACGTTGCGGCTCTGGAGCCGGCTGTTGGGGTTCGACGGCGATCCGCAATCGGGCGAAGGTCAGCGATTGCTTTGGGCGGCGGCCGAAGCCGTGCTGCCGCGCCGCGGCGCCGGACGCTTGAACCAGGCGCTCATGGATCTGGGAAGCCAGGTCTGCGCGTCCCGAACGCCGCGGTGCGACTCCTGCCCGGCCGCGTCCTGCTGCCGTGCGAATCAAGAGGGGCGACAAGCCGACATTCCGCGTCCCAAAGCGAAGCCGCCGGTCGAGGCCGTTCGCGAAGCGGCCGTCGTGGTGCTGCGCGGCGACCGCGTCCTCCTGATCCGTTGGCCGGAGGGACGCCGCTGGGCCGGCCTCTGGGATTTTCCGCGATTCACGATGACCGCGGCAACGCCGGCCGCCGTGCGGCGTGAATTGGTGGAAAACGTTCGGGCAATGACCGGCATGAGCGTCGTGCCTGGCCAACGAATTCACGCGTTGACGCATACCGTAACGCGGTTTCGGATCCGCTTGGAATGTTATCGGGCGGAGCCTATCTCGCGGGATCGGACCGTGACGCCGACGGTCGAGATGCGTTGGGTTCGGCCGACCGCGCTAAATGGCTACCCGCTAAGCAGCACGGGTCGAATCCTGAGCGGGCTGATCGCCGCGTGCTAATCCCGCACCCGCATCCGCACACCGCCGGGGCAGACGCCGGCCAACTGTGAAATGGCTTTCATCGCGGCGGCCATGTCGCCTTCTGGGGCCGTGTGGGTCATAATCATCAGTGGCACAACCTTGGAAGTTGCCTCTTCGTCCGTTTCATGCAAGATGACCGAGGCCATCGAGATGCCGTGGCGGCCGAGGATGCCGCTGATCTCGGACATGACGCCAGGCCGGTCGTCCACGTTGAGCCGCAGGTAGAAGCGGCCCAGAGCTTCGGCCGGATTGCGGAGCGAGACGGCCGACTCGATGTTGCTGTCCCAAAGGTTGAGTGTCTGGAACGTGATGGCCCAGCGGCCGACGACCGTGTCGATCAAATCGGCGATGACGGCCGAGGCCGTTGGCATCTGGCCCGCGCCGAGGCCGTGGAAAAAAAGCCGTCCGACGGCGTCGCCGACCACGCGAATGGCGTTGTAGGCCCCGCGCACCTCGGCCAGCGGCGTGCCGTGCCGCACCAGGGTGGGCGAAACGTGCAGTTCCAGCCCTTCGGGCGCCATTTCCGCGACGGCGAGCAACTTGATGCTGTAGCCGAGTTCCTTGGCATACCGGATGTCGGCCACATCGACCATGTCGATTCCGACGCGTGGAATTTCGCGCCAGTTGACGCGGACGCCGAAGGCCAGATGTGCAAGAATGGCCAGCTTCTGGGCGGCGTCCGTGCCGTGAACGTCCATCGTCGGGTTGGCTTCGGCATAGCCGCGCTGCTGGGCCTCGGCCAGCGCAGCGTCGTACTCGGCGTCGCCCTCCTCCATCTGCGTCAGGATGAAGTTGCTCGTGCTGTTCAGGATGCCATGGACCGACTCGATTTGATTCGCGGCCAGGCACTGGGTGACTGCGGCGATGATGGGAATGCCGCCGCCGACGGCCGCCTCGAAGGCGATCGAGCGACCCGCGCGCCGGGCGGCCGCGAACAGCTCTGGCCCGTGCTCGGCCAGCAGGGCCTTGTTGGCCGTGATGACGTCCTTGCCACTCTCCAACAGCTTCAGCATGATCGACCGGGCCGGCTCCAGGCCGCCGATCAGTTCGATGACGACCGAGATCTCGGGATCGTTGACGACCTCATCCAAGTTGGCCGTCAGCAGACCAGGCGGGAGAACGAGGTTCCTGGGCCGTTTAAGGTCCGTGTCAACCACTCGCACGAGTTCAAGCCGCTTGCCCGCGTGGCGTGCGAACCGGTCGCCGCGCTCGAGCAGAAGCCGTGCAACGCCTGCACCGATGGTGCCGAACCCGATGATGGCTACTTTGGCAACGTCCATGACTGTGCCACCCCCCCTGGAAGCGATCGTGCCACCGAACAACGGTATCCTAGGCCCCAAACCACAAGGCGTCAAGGCGATGGCGAGGCCAATTCGCACCGGCTTGGGCGCGTTGGCAAACCGGAGGTTGGGCGGCAACGCTTGCGCCGAACCAGACGCCGTCGGCCACTTGACGCTCGTCGGTGGAACGGACACGATAGGAGACAGTTTCTTCAGGCAAAACGACCCGGCAACAACGGTGATGACGATGAGCGAGAAGGCATATCTGGCGGTGGATATCGGTGCTTCCAGCGGGCGGCACCTCCTCGGACTTTTCGACGGACAGCGATTGCGGCTCGAAGAGACCTATCGGTTCGAGAACGGACCGGTCGAAGTCGATGGCCGGCTTTACTGGGACCTGCTGGGCCAGTGGTCGCACATCCGCCAGGGCCTTCGAGCGTCGGGCGCCAAGTACGGCCAAGCGATCACCAGCGTCGGCGTCGATACCTGGGGCGTCGATTTCGGACTCTTGGGACGCGGCGACGAACTGCTGGGCAATCCCTACCATTACCGCGACTGCCGCACCAACGGCATGATGGAGCGCGCGTTCAGCACCGTCAGCCGAGCGGAAATCTTTCGCCAAACCGGGCTGCAATTTATGCAGTTTAACTCCCTCTACCAATTGCTGGCGATGAAACTTGGCAACTCGCCCCTGCTGGACGCGGCCGAGTCCCTGCTCCTGATGCCCGACCTGTTCCACTGGCTCCTGAGCGGCGTCAAGTGCAACGAAATGACCGACTCGAGCACGAGCCAGTTCTACAATCCGGTGACCGGCACATGGGCGACCGAACTTCTCGATAAGCTCGGCCTGCCGAAGCAGTTGCTTGGCAAGATTGTGCAGCCTGGCACTACCTTGGGCGCACTGCGGCCGAGCGTGGCTGCCGAGAGCGGTTTGCAGGGGACGAAGGTCGTCCTGCCAGGCACGCACGATACGGCCAGCGCTGTGATGGCCGTCCCGGCCGCCAGCCGACCCGGCGTGCAGCCCGACTGGTGCTACGTCAGCCTCGGCACCTGGGCCTTGATGGGCATCGAGCTGCCCCGGCCGCTTGTGAACGACGCCGTGATGAAGCTCAACTTCACCAACGAAGGCGGCGTCGGTGGCACCACGCGGTTACTGAAGAACATCGGCGGCCTCTGGCTCGTCCAGGAATGTCGGCGGGTCTGGAATCAGGCGGGCGCGAACCTCGACTGGGAAGCCCTCAACAAGCTAAGCGCGGCCGCCCCGGCCCTCAAGTCGCTGGTCGATCCCGACGCGCCCGAGTTCCTTGCCCCCGGCGACATGCCCGAGGCGATCCGCGCGTTCTGCCGCCGCACGGGCCAGCCCGCGCCCGAGGACCGCGGCGCGGTGATTCGCTGCGCCTTGGAAAGCATCGCGTTGAAGTTCCGCCACGTCTTCAAGATGTGCGAGGAACTGAACGGCGGTCGCCTGGAGACGATTCACGTTGTTGGCGGCGGCACCAAAAACCGCCAGCTTTGCCAAGCGGCTGCCGACGCCTGCGGCCGTCGTGTCGTGGCCGGCCCCGTCGAAGCCACCGCCATCGGCAATCTGATGATGCAGGCCGTTGCGGCCGGCGATGTCGCCTCGATCGCCGAAGCCCGCGAAGTGATCCGCCGCAGCTTCCCAGTCGAAGAATACGAGCCGAAGAACACGCCCGCCTGGGACGAGGCGTATTCCAGGTTCTTGAAAATCTTGGCGTGATTCGTCAAGACGAGGCCGACTTCGTTCAGCCCATTTTGAGAACAGGAGGAAACAGAGGATACGGAGAATATCGATATCGCTGTTTCCTCCTGTTCAATACGTCTGTTTTGATGCAAAGCGCGTTTGACGCGAGCATCACCACAACGACCCCCATTTCTCGGAGCAACACATGATTCGCGTCGGTATCGCTGGCATCGGGTTCATGGGCATGACCCATTATCGGGCTTACCAGAAGATTCGCGGCGTCAAGGTCGAGGCCCTCTGCGAGCAGGACCCGAAGCGCTTGGCCGGTGACTGGCGCTCGATCAAAGGCAATTTTGGCCCGCAAGGCGAGATGATGGACCTCAGCGGCGTCCGCCGCTACGCCAAGTTCGATGACCTGATCGCCGACCCGGACTTGGACCTGATCGACATCTGCCTGCCGCCGGCGGCCCATCCGGCAATGACAATCGCAGCCCTGCGGGCAGGCAAGCACGTCTTCTGCGAAAAGCCCATCGCGCTCGAGCCGGCCGACGCCGTGCGCATGGTCGATGCGGCGAAGAAAGCCCAACGGCTGCTGATGATCGGCCACGTGTTGCCATTCTTCCCCGAGTATCAGTTCGCCTATCAGGCCATCGCCAGCGGCAAGTACGGGCAACTGCTCGGCGGCCATTTCAAGCGGATCATTTCGGACCCGCAGTGGCTGCCCGACTTCTACGACCCGACGAAAGTGGGCGGGCCGATGCTCGACCTGCACGTCCACGACGCGCATTTCATCCGGCTCGTGTTCGGAATGCCGAAGGCCGTGCACAGCGTCGGCACAATGCGCGGTCCGGTCGTCGAGCGATTCACGACCCAGTTCCTCTACGACCCGCCGCGAATGGTCACGGCCGCAAGCGGCGTCATCGGCCAGCAAGGCCGCCCGTTCACGCACGCCTACGAGATCTACTTGGAAAAGGCGACGCTGCTGTTCGACTACATGGCCCTGCCCAAGATCGGCGACGCGGTTACTCCGCTCACCGTGCTCACGGCCGACGGCAAGGCCACGCGGCCGAAGCTGCCCGGCGGCGATCCCACGGTGGCGTTCGTGGCCGAGCTGGGCGAGGTCGTCCGCTCGGTGAAAGCCAATCGACCGTCGCCGCTGCTGGCCGGCGAACTGGCCCGCGACGCGGTCGTCTTGTGCCGCAAGCAGACCGAGTCGGTCGTCAAGGGCCGCGCGGTGAAGGTCTAGCTCCCCTCGCCCAACAAGCGAGACCGGCCGGGCGTCACAGCGTTTTGTGGAACCGTCGCACGGCCGCGTAGAAAACGCAAAGCCCTGTGCCCAGCAGCGGCAGCATCTGCGTCCAAAGAATCTCGACGCCGACGCCTTTCAGGAAGATGCCCCGGACGATTACCAAGAAGTAGCAGATCGGATTGATCTTGGTCAGCCATTGGGCCGGCTCGGGCATGTTGGCCACCGGGAACGCAAATCCCGACAACAGCATCATCGGGAAAAAGAGGATGAAGGTGGACATCATCGCCTGTTGCTGCGTCTGACTGAAGGTCGAGATGAGCAGCCCGGCCCCGAGTGTGTTCATCAGGAACAGGCACGTCGCAACGAACAACAGAAGCAGTTCACCCCGGATCGGCACCTCGAACCAGAAGACGCCGATCAGGGTCACCAGGAGCACCTCGGCCAGGCCGATCAACGCAAACGGCAGCGTCTTGCCGAGGATGAACTCGGCCGGCGTGATCGGCGTCACCATGATCTGCTCGATCGTCCCGATCTCCTTCTCTCGAACGACCGCCATGCTCGTCAGCAGCAGCGTGCTCAAGGCGACGATGATGACCAGCACGCCCGGCACATAGAAGTTCCGGCTTTCCAGGTTGTCGTTGAACCAAGCGCGGGTGCGCAAGTCGAGCGAGCCCGTTTTGCCGGCCGGTCCAAATGCTCGACCGATGCGTTCCAGGAGGACTTGTTCGGAATAGGCCGTCGCGATTTTCGTCGCATAGCTGGCCACGATGGAGGCCGTGTTCGAGTCCGTGCCGTCGATGAAAACCTGGAGGCGGGCCGTGCGTCCGGCATTCAGCTCCTCGGCGAACCCGTGGTTGAACCGCAGGGCCGCGCTGACATCGCCGCGGTCGAGCAGATAGCGGACTCGGGCGTCGCTCGCCGGCTTTTCAACCACGTCGAAATAGCCGGATCGCACGAACCGGGCCGTCAGGTCGCGGCTCTGTTGGCTGTTGTCCAGATCGAAGACGGCCGTGCGCACGTGTTTCACGTCGGTCGAGACGGCGTAGCCGATGATCAGCACTTGGACGCACGGGATCAAGAAGATGACGATCCTCATCCGCGGGTCTCGAAAGACCTGGATGAACTCCTTGATCAGCATGTGCTTGATGCGTTCAAACATCGTGAGTCATCTCCCCTCGCCCGACAAGCGGGAGAGGGGTCGGGGGTGAGGGTGGCCGGCATCATCCCCTGCCGCCCCACTCTTTCTACACCAACTTCTTCTTCAACTTCAACCGTGCCAGGACGACCATCACCAGCGCGTAAATGATTAGGAAGAGCGCCTCGCCGCCGAGGATTTCCAGGCCGACGCCCTTCAGATAAATGCCTTTGAGGATTGTCACGAAATAGCGAGCCGAAATCAGGTAGGTGACCATCTGAATTGCCGCCGGCATGTTGGCGATCGTAAAGATGAAGCCTGAAAGCAAAAAGCCCGGCAGGAATGTCGTGAGCACGGCCACTTGGCTGCTGAGCAGTTGGCTCTTTGTCACGATGCTGACGAGCAGCCCCATCGCCAGGGCGCCGACAAGGAAGATGACGGACATGCCGAACAGCAGGCCGACGTTGCCGCGCAACGGCACATGAAACACGAACTCGGACATCAGGACGGCCATCGTGACGTCGCACATGCCGATGGCGAAATAGGGAATTAGCTTGCCAAGGATCAGTTCGCCCGGCTTTACGGGGGTCGAGATCAGTTGTTCCATCGTGCCGCGCTCCCACTCGCGGGCGATGGTCAACGAGGTGAGCATGGCCGCGATCACCATCATGATGATGGCGATCAGGCCGGGAATGATGAAGTTGCGGGATTCGAGGTCTTCGTTGAACCAGACGCGCGGCCGCACGTCGAGCGGAATGTGCAGCGGCGCCGCCCCGCGACGCTCGGTTCGCTCGACGGTCAGGTCGAGCGCGTAGATCTGGGCCACGACCTCCGCGTAGCCGATGGCGATCGTGGCCGTGTTCGAGTCGCTGCCGTCGACGACCAATTGCACCGGCGCATCGCGGCCGGCGTCCAACCGCTGGGCAAAATCGCGCGGCACGACGAGGCCCATCATGGCTTCGCGCCGGTCGATCGCTCGTTCGAGATCAGCGTAGCGATCGACGTGGCCGCGGATCGAGAAGTAGCGCGGCCCCTCGCCGTGCGAACTGGCGAAACGGCTGATCAACTCGCGGCTCGCCGCCGTTTGGCTCTGGTCCCAGACGACCATCGGGACGTTGTCCACGTCGAGTGTCAGCGCGTAGCCGAATAGCGTCAGCAGCAGCGCGGGCGTCGCCAGCGCCATGAGCAGACTGCGAAAATCCCGCCGAACGTGCAGGAATTCCTTGCGGGCCACTGCGCTGACGCGACGCAAGTTCATCGCGGCGACTCCTTCTCGGGCGGCTCGGCCCGGTCGTGTGCCTCGATGCGGGCGATGAAAACGTCTTCGAGCGTCGGTGTGGCGGGCGTCCCCTGCCCTGCTCCGCGAATGTCGCTGGACAGCTCGGTCTTCAGTTGATGCGGCGTGCCAAGGGCGATCAGTTGCCCCCGATAGATCAGGCCCAGACGGTTGCAGTACTCGGCCTCGTCCATGTAGTGCGTCGTGACAAACACGGTGACGCCCAGGCCGGACAGGTCGTAGATGAGGTCCCAGAACTGGCGGCGGCTGATCGGATCGACGCCCGAGGTCGGCTCGTCGAGAAAAAGAATCGGCGGCTCGTGCAGAATGGCGCAGCCAAGGGCCAGTCGCTGTTTCCAGCCGCCAGAGAGCACGCCGGTCAGGCTGTGGCGGTGGGCGGCCAGGCCGGCCATCTCGATGACCCACTCCTTGCGATCGTGTTTCTTCTCGCGTGGAAGGCGGTAGATGCCGCTGAAGAAGTCGATGTTCTCCTCGACCGTCAGGTCCGAGTAAAGCGAGAACTTCTGGCTCATATAGCCGATGTGGGCCTTGATCTGCTCAGGCTGGCTGAGCACGTCGAAGCCGGCGACCGTGCCCCGGCCGCCGCTGGGCGTCAGAATGCCGCACAACATGCGGATCGTCGTCGATTTGCCGGCGCCGTTGGGTCCGAGAAAGCCGAAGACCTCGCCGCGAGCCACCTGGAAACTGACGCGATCGACGGCCACGAAGTGTCCGAACCGCTTCTCCAGGTTTTCGACCATGACGGCGCTGTCGTTCATGAGAGCACTCGGGTTGCTCTGGCCCCCACGCGGAGCATGGGAACGAGATTCACGCGATCAATCTTGTTCCTGGTCTCTCAGCATCGAAATAAAGACGTCCTCCAGTGACGGCTCGATGGCGCGAAGGCCAGTGATCGGCAGGCCCGCTTCGCCGAGAGCCGCCTGAATTGCGACGGTCGCTCGATCGTGGTCGGGCGTGACGATGTGGACCCGATCGCCGAACAGCCCGATCGAGGCCTCGGGCAGGCGTCGCCTCAGGATGGGCACGGCCTTGCGCGACTGCTCCATGCGCACTTCGAGAATCGCGCCGCGCATCAGCCGCTTCAACTCGCCGGGCGTGCCGACGGCCATCAGCCGCCCACGGTGCATCAACCCCACGCGATGACAACGGTCGGCCTCGTCCAGATAGGCCGTCGAGACGAAAATGGTCACGCGATCCTGCTGGAGTTGGTGGAGGATTTGCCAGAAATCGCGTCGCGAAACCGGATCGACGCCGTTGGTCGGCTCGTCGAGGAAAAGCACCTTGGGCGTATGGATCAAGGCGCAGGCCAGTCCGAGCTTTTGCTTCATGCCGCCCGACAGGTTGCCGGCCAGGCGGCGGCGGAACGGCGTCAGATTGCTGAAGCCCAAGAGGCGGTCGATCTTCTCCGCGCGGCCGCGTCGCGGCTCGCTGTAAATGTCGGCGTAGAAATTTAAGTTTTCGATGACGGTCAGATCGGGGTACAGCCCGAACCGTTGGCTCATGTAGCCGATGTTTTCCTTGATCCGCTCGGCCTCGCGGACGATGTGGAGTCCGGCTACCCAGGCGTCGCCGCCGCTGGGCTCCATGATCGAGCTGAGCAGCCGCATCGTGGTGGTCTTGCCCGCGCCGTCGGGTCCGACGAGGCCGAAGACTTCTCCCTCGGTCACGCTCAGGGTCAGATCGTCCACAGCGACCTGTTGGCCGAACCGTCGGGTCAGGTGTTCGGTGACGATGGTGGACATGAAAAAGCGGATGGCCTATTTCACTTCGATGACCGCATCGGCCGGCATGCCGGGCTTCAGTTCCATCTGGGGATTTGTGATGTCGATTTTGATGCGGTAGACCAGTTTGACGCGCTCCTTTTGTGTCTGAACGTTCTTGGGTGTGAACTCGGCCTCCTGGGCGATGAACGAGATGCGGCCCCGGTACTCTTTGCCGGGATAGGTGTCGGTGGTGACCGATGCCCGCTGGCCCACCTTGACTCGTCCAAGGTCGCTTTCCTCGATGTACGCGCGAAGCCAGACATTGACCAGGTCGCCGACGGTGACGACGGCCGTGCCTGGCGCGACGTATTCGCCCGGCTCGATGTTCTTCGAGAGGACGACGCCGTCGAGCGGCGAGTCGATGGTCGCGTAGCTGAGTTGCACTTGCGCCAATTGCAGCGCGGCCTTGGCTTGCATCAGCCGCGTTTCGCCCTGTCGGATTTCCTCCTGACGCGGCCCGGCCTTGACCAAGTCGTACTGGGCCTTGGCCTGCGCCAGCGCCGCGCGGGCCTGCTCAATTTGCTCCTTGCGAGGGCCTTCCTTGACGAGTTTCAGTTGCTCGACGGCCTGCTTGTGCTTTTCGATGGCCACGTCGTGGGCATTGCGGGCCGCGTCGTGCTCCTCGGCCGAAATGGTCTTGCCTTGGAAGAGGGTGGTGGCGCGGCGCAGGTCGGCGTTGAGCCGTCGGACGTCGGCCTCGGCCGCGGCAACGGCAGCCTCGGCTGCGGCGATTTCTTGCGGTCGCGAGCCGGCCTCAAGGTCGGCCAGGGCGTGGGCCGCTTTTTGCCATGCGGCGCGAGTTGCGGCGATTTCCTCGACGCGCGAGCCTGCCCGCAGTTCGTCGAGGGCCGCCTTGGCCGTCTCGACCTCGGCCTGCCGCATGGCCAGGTTGGCCTTCAGGTCGGCCGTGTCGAGGCGGGCAATGGATTGCCCGCGATGGACCAGCATGCCTTCGTCGACAAATCGCTGTTCGACGCGGCCGGCGATTTTGAAGGCCATTTCAGCCTCGGTCGTTTCGATGTTGCCGGAAACGCGGATGCGTGCGTCGTCCGCGGGGCGATGCTGGAGCAGCGTGGCCCAATAGACGCCGGCGCCGGCCGCGGCCACGATCAGCAGGAACGCCAGGACTCGCACCGTTCGTTTCATGGCTTGCGGCGTCGCCTCCGTGAATGGGCGTTCGCATGGGAGCGAGTCGGTTTTTCGACCGCGCAGGCGGCCAGAAACAGTTGCCACGCTCGCTGGGCGTGCCGCGTGACATCGAAGCGGCCATCGGTCAGATGCCAGAGGATGCCGGCGGGGACGATGATGCCGAGCAGCAACATGGCGAGCGTCGGCGGGTCGCATTCGGAGCGGATGCGGCCTTCGGACTGGGCCTGGCGGATGATGTCGCCCACGGCCCCCATGTAGAGGCCAACGACTTTCAGAACGCGCTGCCGACGCTCGAGGTTTCCGGCGTGGGCGTCTTCGGCAAAGATGATCCGGGGGACGGCCCTGCCCTCGCGAATGAAGCGGATGTGTCGCATGAGAATCCCCTGGAGCTGTTCCAAGGGGTCCTCGGTTTCTTTGCGAGCCAACGCCACATTGGCCAGCAGCCGCTGTTCGACGCGATCGATGACCGCGCGGAGCAATTCCTCTTTGTTCTTAAAGTGGCGATAGATGGCCGACGGCACCAGCCCGACGCGTTGCGCCACGGCCGCGAGACTGAGCCCTCGCAGGCCTTGGCTGGCAACCAGGCTCATGGCGGCCTCGGCGAGCTGCTCTCGCCGGATCTTGGTGTCGAGCTTTTCTTCGGCCATCGCGAACCTCGCTATTGTGATTATACGTTCACAATTGGCCAAACGTCAAGCTCGGGGGGGGCGGGGGTTGTCGCGATTACCCCAACAGAAGGCGAGCAAACTGAAAATAACAGACCAGCGTGACGATGTCGGTGACGGCCAGCACAACGGGGCCAGCGGCCAGATGCGGATCGAGGCGGAGCCGGTGGAACAGGTTGGGCAAAGCGGCGCCCAGGGCGGCTGCCACCGAAACGCCGGCCCCGATGCCGCCCAGCACGGAAAGGGCTACTTGCGGTTGACGCAGCCAACCGAAGGCCGATAGTCCGACAAGCAGGCCCGCCGCACAGCCAAGCAGGATGCCGATTATCAGTTCGCGGCGCAGCTTGCCGAAAATGCCTGCCCACGATGGCGGACCGCCGTGCAGCAGTTGAAGCGTCAAGCTGACGGATTGGATGCTCACGCTTTCGGCCAGTGCGAGCACGACGGGAATGAACAATGCCAGAGCCACGGTCTGTTGGATCTGATGCTCGAACAGGCCGCACAACAACGCGGCGACGATGCCCCCGATCACGTTGCACAGGAGCCACGGAAAGCGGCTGCGAAACGCGGCCAGCGGGCCGAGCTGTTTCGCCCGGGCGAGATGAACGCCGATCAATTGGAACAGATCGTCGCTGAGGCCGCCGCCCAGGTCGCGAAGCTCGTCCGTGTACAACTCGACGTCGATGGTGCCCTGAAGCCGCCCTTGCGAATCGACGACCGGGAAGGCCAGGAATCGGTGCAGAACGAAAAACTCGCAGGCGTCCAGCACCGTGGCATCGGTCGGCACCGCGATCACCTTGGGCAGCATGATGTCCGTCAGCGGCGTTTCCGGCGGGCTCAGCAGCAGCGACCGAGTGGGAATCACGCCGCGGAGCCGTTGGTCTTCGTCGACAACGTAGAAATAGACGATCCGCACGGGCGGCGGCGATTGACGCAGCGTGGCAAGCGCCTGGCCCACCGTTTGACCAAATGACAGCCGGGCGACTTCCGTTCGCATGTGCTGCGAGACCGGATCGCTGGAACTCGATTCGACGACAGGTTGAGGCATCGTGCTGCGTTGAAATGCTGGAATGGGCGGAAACGAAGCAATCGATGCAATTGTAGCATTCCGCTTCGCGGCGGGAATCCAAAAAGTCGAGCGTCTCCCACCATGCCCACGCATGGAACGCCAGCCCATTAGGAACCGGCCGGCGACCAATGCGGATCGGGCTTCAGATGCACTTCGGGCGCCACCCGGGCTTGGATCGCGGCAACCGCACGCTCGGCGTCGGCAACGGCCTCGGCCGTGTCGTGGGCTTCAATGGCTAGCTGGAACCGGCGCGTCTCGCCCGGCGCCAAGGCGGCGACGCGGCCATGCGCTTCCTCGAATGACCGGCAGTTCGGGAAGTTGATGCCCGGCTCCAGGCCCGTCACATAGCCGTCGGCCGCCGCTTGCTGGTTTTTCCAAAGCGTGAATCGCGGCATCTGACGCGTGTTGAAGTGGATGCTGACGCCGCGGTCGCCGGTCGCGGACCGCAGCAGGGCCCGAGTGTCGCCCTCCGCGTCGCTCGCTGGCTCGATGAAGAAAACGGCCTCGGCCGAGCCGGGCGTTTCAGGGCCGTAGACGTTCCAATGCGGCATGACGGCCGCGGCGGCCGCGTCGCGCGGGGCCATCGTTGCGATTGGCAACAGGACGCTTGCGCCCTGCGCGATGAGCGGCTGACCAAAGTTGATGTGATAGAACAGTTCCATGGAACCAGGCTCCGCCGAAAGGTTCGTGACCTCATCGACGATCGTGACGCCTGGCTGATCGAACTTCGTGCGGAGCGTCGTGGTCAGACGCAGCTTGGCGCCGAACAGTCGCGACTCGTCGACGACGCCCACCAGTGTGATCTCACCCGAGTCGCCATCGACGGTCAGCTCGACTTTGTGCGCGGGAAGGTTGGCCAACCTTCCATGCAACGGATAACGCAGGACGCCGTTGGGCAGAAACTCGGGGGCGCCGTTGTTCTCGAGTCCGCAGCGGACCAGCAGTTCGTCGAAGCCGCGGAGCCAACCGATGCCGCTCGGTTCCCAGACCGGAACGAAGGCGGGATGGACCGGCCCACGGACCGGGGATTTCCAGCCGAGTTGCACGTCGCGGCAACTGGCACGCCAGAGGCCCATTCCGCGCGTTGGGACGGCCGTGCATCGGAACCGCCCATTGTCGATTTCGACCACCTCGACTCCGTCGCGAATCCCGCTGCGGAGGGTCCGTTTGGTCACGGACCAGTTGCCGGGCTGGCCGCCGATGTCCTGCGGGCCGAGGGAGAGTCGTTCGAGGGACACGTCCGCATCAACGTCGCAGAGGGTCCACGTTGTTCGAGACATGACGGTTCATCTCCGGGAATGCGTGTGGGATGCCAGCTTCCATTGTTCTAACCGGCGGCCGGTGGCTTGTAAACGCTACGGCACGGGTGTCATAATGGCGGCACGATGGCCAGGCGGTCGGCATGTTCGGCCCTGCTCAAACAACGCAATCGGAGAGAGGAACCCATCATGTGTGCGTCGAAGATCGTCAAGCGGGACAACGTACATGCCATCCTGGACCGGGCCTTGGGGGCCGGCAGCGGGCTGCTGCGGCTGACGCCCAACTGGGTGCCGCGAAACTTCTTGCACCCCGGCAAGCGGATCAAACTAGCGCCCACCGATTGGTATGCCTTGGGCACGCACCGCGGCGGCATCGACGAGCGGTGGTTTGCCAGCACGACGGAGGCCGCCAACGACGGCCGTGCGCCGGACGAGGGCCTGAGCTACTGCGTGTTCGAGGGCGAGCGGTTTCTGTTGCGCGACGCCGTCGAAGAGGCCGGCCCGCGGATCGTTGGCCCGGCGATTTGGGAGAAATACAAGCGGTGGCCGGTCTACTCGAAGTTCTTCGACAACATGGGCCCCATCCCGCATCACATGCACCAGCAGGCGAAGCACGCCGCGCTGACCGGCCAGCAGGGCAAGCCCGAGTGCTACTACTTCCCGCCGCAACTGAACGCGGCCGAAAACCACTTCGACTACACGTTCATGGGCCTGGAGCCTGGCACCACGAAGGCCGAGGTGCGCCGCTGCCTCGAAAACTGGGACAAAGGCGACAACGGCATCCTCGACCTCTCGAAGGCCTATCGCCTCAAGGCGGGCACCGGCTGGATGGTCCCGGCCGGCGTCCTTCACGCGCCTGGCTCGATGTGCACCTACGAGCCGCAGTGGGGCTCCGACGTGTTCGGCATGTACCAGTCGTTGGTCGAGGGCCGCGAGGTGCCGTGGGACCTGTTGGTGAAAGACGTGCCGAAGGACAAGCACCGCGACCTCGACTTCATCGTCGAGCAACTCGATTGGGAGAAGAACGTCGATCCGTATTTCGTCCAGCACAACTACGTCGAGCCGATCGTCGACCAGGAGAAATCCGGCCCCGGCTACACCGACCGCTGGATCGACTACGGCCGCTTCGACGGCGAGCAACTCGTCTCGGCCAAAGAACTGACCGTCATGCCTGGCGCGAAGTGCGTGCTCAAGGATCCCGGCGCCAGCGGCTGGATTACCGTCCAGGGCTGCGGACGGATGGGCAAGCTGACCATTCAGGCCCCCGTCATGATCCACTACGGCGAAGAGCCCTGGGATGAAGTCTTCATCACCCACGAAGCGGCCACCGCCGGCGTCGAGATCACCAACACGGGCGGCGAGCCGCTCGTCGGCCTCCGCTATTTCGGCCCCGCTGTGCATCAGAACATGCCGGAGATTGGGGACCATCGGAAGAAGTAGTGTGGCCGGCTGTGCTGTTCCCCTCGCCCGCTTGCGGGAGAGGGGAGGAAGAATAGAGGACCAACAGCAATGCAAACTACCCTCACCCCCGACCCCTCTCCCGCAAGCGGGCGAGGGGAACAGCGTAACAACTATCCCAAACTTCACAACGCGGCATGGCCGGGCGTCGTCGGCAAGGGGCAAGGCGGCGAGCCGGCGATCGAGCTGGACCGGATGCTCGATCTGACCGCCGCGGCCGAGGTCGACGGCGTCCGGTTCGATGGCATCGACCTGTTCCTCTTCGCGCCGCACCTCAACATCGACGCGGACGACGGCGAACTCGGCCGGCTGGCCGACAAGGTCCGATCACGGAATCTGGACATCGGCACGGTGGTTGCGCCGGTGTGGCCGCCGACCGGCGGCGGATCGGCGATGGGCGATGCCAAAGAGCGTCGCCAGTTTCTGATCCAGGTCGAGAAGGCGTGCGGGATCGCCCAGCGGCTCCGGGAGTTGGGTGTTCGACCCAATGGGACGGTGCGGATCGACTCGGCCTGCGGTGTCGCGCAGTGGTCGGAAGATCCGAAAGGGAACCAACGGCGCATCGCCGACACGTTCCGCGAGGCGTGCAACATCGCCGAAGCCCACGGCGAGCGGCTGGCCGCCGAGGGCGAAATCTGCTGGGGCGGCATGCACGGTTGGCGCCGAATGCTCGAGTTGCTGGAGATGGTCGATCGCCCGCAGACGCTTGGCTTCCAAGCCGACATGGCCCATACGCTCTTGTACCTATTGGGCCATAATGCGCCGGAAGACGCCCTGCTGCCGCAAGATTTCGACTGGCGTGACCGGGAGCGGCTGGACGAAGCCTATGCTGCGCTGACCGCCGCGCTGCGGCCGTGGACAATCGATTTCCATGTGGCCCAGAACGATGCCACCGTTTACGGCTCCGGTTCGCACGACAAGACGGGCCGCCACTGTCTGGCCGCCGACCCCAACGGTAAACTGGACATCGTCCATCACGCCGGCTTTTGGCTCCACGATCCAGACGGACGGCCGAACCAGCGCATCCGCCACCTCTGTTGGGACGGCTGCATGTTCCCCAACGCCGTGATGATGGAGCGCGGGACGTGGAACGATATCTTGCAGGCGATGATTGCCGTGCGCGACGCCCACGGATGGCGGGAAGAATGAGAAATGTCCAACGCTCAATTTCCGCAAGACGGCAGTGAAAGAAACAGAACAATGATCAAGGCGCAATGTTCAAAGTTCGATGGCCTTGGTCATTGAGCCTTGAGCATCGAGCCTTGGCCGCTGAATATTTTTCCCGAAAGGATTTCCAACCGTGGCAAAGCGACTCAACATCGGCATCATCGGTTGCGGCTTCATGGGCCGGACGCATTCCAACGCCTACGGCCAGGTGAACCATTTTTTCCTGCGCGAACACCAACCCGTGCTCAAGGCGTGCTGTGCGCGGCCGGAGGAGAAGGACAAACTGGAAAGCTTCGCTCGCGCTTGGGGCTACGAATCGATGGAGCTCGATTGGAAAAGGCTCATTGCGAGAGAGGACATTGACCTGGTGGACGTGTGCGTGCCCAATGCGCTGCATCACGACATCGTGATCGCCGCCGCGCAAGTCGGCAAGATGGTCGTTTGCGAAAAGCCGCTGGCCATGAATGCCCAAGAGGCGGAAGAGATGGTGGCCGCCGTCGAGAAGGCTGGCGTCGCCAACATGGTCTCGTTCAACTATCGCCGCGTGCCCGCCATCTCGTTGGCCAAACAGATTGTTGACGAGAAGCGAATCGGCCGGCCGTTTCACTATCGCGCCATGTACAATCAGGACTACACGATTTCCGCCGATGTCCCGCAGGGCGGCATGGCCCTCTGGCGGCTTGACGCTCGCATCGCGGGCTCGGGCGTTACGGGCGATCTGCTGGCCCACGCGATTGACACGGCCGAATGGCTCAACGGACCGATCCAGCGAGTCGTGGCCCACACCGAAACGTTTGTCAAGGAGCGCAAGCACGCCGACTCGGGCAAGATCGAGCCGGTCACCATCGACGACGCCTGCATGTTTCTGGCCGTGTTCGCCAATGGCTCGTGCGGCACCTTCGAGAGCACACGCTACGCTCGGGGGCGGAAGAACTACAGCACGTTCGAGATAAACGGCGAAAACGGCTCGCTCTTCTTTGATTTGGAGGATCCGCACATCTTGCAGTATTTTCGTTATGTCGATCCGGCGACCGGACAGAAAATCGAGGACCATCTGACCGGCTGGCAGCGGATCAACGTCACCAACTTCGAGCACCCCTACATGCGCAACTACTGGGTGCCCGGCTGCACGATCGGCTACGAGCACACCTTCATCAACGGCTTGGCCGACTTCTTGGCGAGCCTGGAGGGCGGCCCCGCGTTTCATCCCACGATGCGCGAGGCGATGCGGACTCAGCAGGTCTGCGACGCCGTGCTCGAGAGCGCGAAGTGCAATCAGTGGATCGCCGTTCCCGCGTAGGCGACTGGCATGAACTATTTCGCCCACGCACGGCTGTTTCTCGATCGGCCCTATTTCGTGGCGGGCGCCTGCGCGCCCGATTGGCTGATGGTGGCCGATCGGCGGGTGCGCGTTCGGGCGAAACGTGCGGAGCTGTTTCTGAATGACCGGGACCCTTGCATGGCCGAGGTGGCGGCCGGTGTGGTGCAGCACCTGAGCGACGACGTTTGGTTTCACGCGACCCGGGCGTTCGCCGAAACGACGCTGGCGTTGACTGCCCGGGCGCGCGACGCGCTCGGTGGCGAGACGGGACTGCGGCCCGCGTTTCTCGGGCATCTGCTGACCGAGCTTCTGCTGGACGCCGCGTTGATTGCCGACGCGCCGGCCGACCTGGACCGCTACTATCAACTGCTGGACTCGCTCGACGCGGGCCAGATCGAGGCGGCCGTCAATCGGATGGCGCCCCGGACGACAGACCAATTGGGGCGCTTCATCGAGTTGTTCCGCCAGGCGCGGATCTTGTGGGATTATCTGGAAGATGGGAGACTCATGGAGCGGTTGAACCAAGTCATGCGACGCGTCGGACTGGAGCCGTTGCCAGAGGGCTTCGACGCAATCCTGCCCGAGGCCAGAAAGGTGGTTGACGAACGAAAGGCCGCGTTGCTCGACCAAAAATGATATGGGGCAGGTTTCTCGACCTGCCGATCTGTTGTTTCAGGGCCGATGGACAATCCGCCCCCCCCACACACACGGGAGTGCATCATGCGATATGGAATGAATCTGTTGCTGTGGACCGACACGCTCGACGACGCGGCGCTGCCGTTGTTGGGGGAGATCAAGCAAATTGGTTTCGATGCCGTCGAACTGCCGTTGTTCGAGGCCGACGTGAAGAAGTATGCCGCCTGGGCCAAGCATCTCGACAACGCGGGGCTGGCTCGGACGGCCGTTACGGTTCGCGGCGCCGAGGACAACCCCATGAGCCACGACCCGAAAATCCGGCGCAAGGGCATCGACGCCAACAAGGCCGCGCTGGATTGCTGCCAGGCCGTCGGCGCGAAGACCATGGTCGGGCCGTTCCACTCGGCCCTCGGGTTCTTCAGCGGCGCAGGCGCGACGAAGGACGAGTGGAATCGGGCCGTCGAAAGTATGAAAGAGGTGGCCGAGTATGCCGAAACCTGCGGCGTCACGCTTGCGCTCGAGTGCGTGAACCGCTTTGAGTGCTATCTGTTGAACACGGCGGCTCAGGGGGTTCGCTTCTGCCAAGACGTCGGCCATCCTCGCTGCAAAATGATGTACGACACGTTCCATTCGCACATCGAGGAGAAGAACACGGCGGCCTCGATCCGCGCCCTGAAGGACGTGCTCGTGCATGTCCACATTTCGGAGAACGACCGCAGCACGCCGGGGGCCGGTGCTATCCGCTGGGGCGAGACGTTCGATACGCTCCACGAAATCGGTTACGACAACCTTATGGTGATCGAGGCGTTCGGCTCGGCTTTGGAACGACTTTTGCCGGCCACGAAGATTTGGCGCCAGATGTTCCAGACCGAGCGCCAATTGGCCTCCGACGGGCTGAAGTTCATGAAGGACGAAGTGGCCAAGAGGTGGTGAACCGCGTGCGGCCGGCCGCTGCAATGTGGTGGCGGATCGCGACAGAATCCCCGGGAGTGGTGGCGCTGCCAGAATAGGTCTTTCTTGCCAAGGAGTTGCCGAATGGGCGTTTCAATGGTCAAGCGTTGCGTCTTGGTTCTGTGGGTTGGGTCGGCCGTCGCGGCGTTCGGGGCCGATTCGGCCGCCCCATCCGCCGTGAAGGAAACGGCCGCCCAGCGCGACGCCCGCATGGCTTGGTTCCGCGACGCGAAGTTCGGCCTGTTCATCCACTGGGGCGCGTACTCCGTGCCGGCTGGCGAGTGGAATGGCAAGAAGAACTACGGCGAGTGGTTCCTTGAACAGACGCACATGCCCGTCTCTCAGTACGAAAAGTTCCGCGACCAGTTCAACCCGGTGCAATTTGACGCTCGGCAGTGGGTCTCGCTGGCCAAGCAGGCGGGCATGAAATACTTGGTCATCACGAGCAAGCATCACGACGGCTTCGCCATGTTCGATACGAAGCTCACGGACTGGAGCGTCATGGCCAGCCCGTTCCATCGCGATCCGATGAAGGAGTTGGCTGCCGAATGTCGCCGGCAGGGCATCAAGCTCTGCTTCTACTACTCGATCATGGACTGGCATCATTCGGCCTACGCGCCGCGCCGAGCGTGGAACGATGTGGCCAAAGCCGCCGGCCAGCCCGACATGGATCGCTACGTCACGTTCATGAAAGGGCAACTCAAGGAACTGGTTGCGAACTACGGGCCGCTGGGCATCCTCTGGTTCGACGGCGAATGGGAGCCAACCTGGACCCAGGAACGCGGCAAGGACCTTTACGATTATGTCCGCGGGCTTCAGCCGGACATCATTGTCAACAATCGCGTGGCGAAAAATCGCCAGGGCATGACGGGGCTGAGCCGGGGAGATCAGATCGTCGGCGACTACGGCACGCCGGAGCAGGAAGTGCCGGCCAACGGCCTGCCGGGCGTTGACTGGGAATCGTGCATGACGCTGAACGACCACTGGGGCTACAACAAGCACGATCAGCATTGGAAGTCGTCGGCCCAAGTGATTCGCACGTTGGTCGATGTCGTCAGCAAAGGGGGCAACTACCTGCTGAACGTTGGCCCGACCGCCGAGGGGCTGATTCCCGAGGCGAGCGTCGTGCGGCTGCGCGAGGTGGGCCGCTGGACGGGCGTCAACGGCGAGGCACTCTATGGCGCGTCGGCCAGCCCATTTTCCAAAGCGCCGGCTTGGGGTCGCGTCACCTGCAAGCCCGGCAAGCTCTTTTTGCACGTCTTCGACTGGCCAACCGATGGCAAGCTGGCCGTTCCACGTCCCGAGGGCCAAGTGGCGAAGGCCTATTTGTTGGCCGATCCCCAGCACGCCGCGCTGAACGTCGAGGATGGGGCCAAGGAACTTCGGGTAACGCTCTCCACGGATCGGCCCAGCGAGTCGGTGACGGTCGTCGTGTTGGAAATGCGATAGCGACCCGGCATCGCGTCGCCGCGGCGCCGCAAAACGGTCGGCCACAATCGCTGGCGGCCGGGTGTCGCCACCTCTCTGCGCCACGCGGTGAGGGGTGCGCCCACCTGGAAACACGGCGTTTCAGCGTTGTGACGTTCGGTGGGAGTTGCTAGAATGTCGCCCGGCAACAATGGGGGTGTGGAAGCCAAACGGGCCACGGCGGCTAACCGCCAGTCATGGCGTCGTCCTTCAAGTGGCGGCAACCGGAGAATCAAGCAGCATGTATCGCCACGTCCTATGCGTTTATCCCTACCCTCGCACTCAAAGTTCCAAGACGTCTTTCCCGCCGCTGGGCTTGGAATACATCGCCGCCGCGTTGCGTCCCTACACCGAGACGATGGATGTCGTCAACTTCCGGCACGAACGCAAGCCGAGCAGCTTGCCCTTTCTGAGGCCGGAAACCGATCTGGTCTGCTATTCGATCAACTGGCGATCCGACCTCGATCTGATTCGGCGTGACATCGACTCGCTGCCGCCCGGCATCACGACAATCATCGGCGGTCGGACGGCCACCGAGGACCCGCAGTACTGGTTCGATCGGTGTCCCAATGTCGATGCGGTCGTTTGCGGCGACGGCGAAGAGGCCATTGCCGAGTTGGCCTCCGGCCGCTCTTGGTCGGAGATTGCCGGCCTGGTGCGCCGCGGCGAAGACGGCCAACTGGTGTTCAACCCGCCGAGGGCCAACGCGCCGCTGGACGACAATCTGATGCCAGCCCGCGACCTGCGGCGGCATCCCTACTACCTGACGAGCAAGGGGGTCAGCACGGGCATCCAGATCGACCAGATTACGGGGTCGCGGGGCTGTCCGTTCAACTGCAAGTTTTGCAGTTTTTCGATCAACCCATGGGGCGTCAAGCGGCGCTGGGCGGCCAGATCGCCCGAATCGATCGTGCGCGAGATCGAGCAGATCGACGCCGACCTGGTGATGTTTGTGGACGACGTGTTCACGCATCAGCCGGAGCGGGTGCTGGCGATCTGCGACCTGCTGATCGCCAAGAAGATTCGCAAGCACTATATCATCAACGCTCGGTTGGAGATCGCCGATCGGCCGGACGTCATTCGCCGCATGGAGGAGGCCGGATTCCTCGCGCTCCTCGTGGGCGTCGAGTCCACCCAGGACGCAACCCTCAAGTCGATGGGCAAGGGGTTCACGGTCGAGCAGGTTCGGCGGCGGTTCGAGGTGCTCCGCAAGTCGAAGATGATCATCAACGCCTACTTCATCGTGGGCAACATCGGCGAGACCGAGGAGCAGATGCTTTCGACGGCCTCGTTCGCTCGATCGCTGGGCGTCGATCTCATTCACGTTTCGAGGTTGCGGAGCGAGGCTCACTCGGGCCTGAAAGACCTGGTCAAGCAGACCCCTGGCTACCACATCGACGAGGAAGGCTTCGTCTATAGCGACCAGTGTTCGGCCCAACGCATTGCGCAGATGCGGAAGGAGATCGACCGAAAGTTCCACACGCCGCGGCACATTGCCCACGTGCTGATTAAGTTGTGGCGCCGCCTGACGTGGCGCGTCAAGGCCCGGGCGATGCTGTCCATCCCCGTCTTCCTGACGCTGCTGGTGATTACGCAGACCCGGCGGAAACTGACCAAGTGGCTGGCCAAGCGGGCCAGTTGAGGGTCACCCGCGATTGCCCGGACGCCCCCATGTTCTGCGGCGTACTCAGGGATGTCTTGGCCAGGTCGGAAGACTTCTTGCCGTTATTGACCTTTGGCCGTGGGAGCCATGTTCCGATGATTCGCCATTTGCGATGGTTAACGCTGTTGGTGCTTCTGGTTTGGACGCTGCCGGCATTGAGCACCCCGCGGCAGGCGGCCGACAAGCCGGCGCAGGCCGACTATGAACTGTTCAAGCTGCTGGCCGACACGATCGACGAGGTCGAGCGCAACTATGTCACCGAAGTGGATCGTCGCGAGCTAATCGAGGCGGCCGTCCGTGGCGTCCTTGGTAAACTCGATCCGCATTCGAGCTACATCGGACCGGACGAGATCCAACGATTTCGCGCCGGCATCGAAAGCCAGTTTGGCGGCATCGGCATTCAGATCGCCATCGACGACGGGCAGCTCATGGTCCTGAGCCCGATCTTTGGAACGCCTGCCTATCGAGCTGGAATCCTGGCCGGCGACCGCATTTTGGAAATCGACGGAAAGCCGACCGACGGGCTGACCATCGACGACGCCGTTAAGCTGCTCAAGGGAGATGAAGGGGCCGCGGTCACGCTGACGATCCTTCACGCGGCAAAGGACGCGAAGGAGAAAGTGACGCTCAAGCGAGAAAAAATCCACGTCGACACCGTGCTGGGCGACCGGCGACAGCCGGATGGCCGTTGGGAATACATGTTGGATCCGAAGCGGCGCCTCGGCTACGTCCGGCTCTCGGCATTCAGCCGCGATACGGCCGCGCAGCTTCGCGGTGTCCTGGAACGCCTGAAAGCAGATGGCCTGCGCGGCCTGATCCTGGACTTGCGATACAACCCCGGCGGGCTGCTGACCGCGGCGGTCGATGTCAGCGACTTGTTCGTCTCCGAGGGCCGCATCGTCAGCACCGAGGGCCGCAACAGCCCGGCGCGCGTCTGGACGGCGCACCAGGAGGGCACGTTCGAGCGATTTCCAATGGTCGTGCTGGTGAACCGCTTCAGCGCCAGTTCCAGCGAGATCGTCGCCGCCTGTTTGCAGGATCACCAGCGGGCCCTGATTGTCGGCGAACGAACGTGGGGCAAAGGGAGCGTCCAAAACCTCATCAACCTGGAAGGCGGCCGCAGCGCGCTGAAGTTGACCACGGCCAGCTACCGTCGGCCGAGCGGCAAGAACATCCACCGCTTCCCCGACGCCAAGCCGAGTGACGAGTGGGGCGTCACGCCGGACAAGGGTTACCGCATCGATCTCGGCGAGGCTGAGATGTTGGCGCTGCTCGAATCGCGACGGCATCGCGACATCTTGCAGCCGGCGTCTGCGGCGACAGCCTCCGACCGCAACGGCTCGCAAGCGAAGCAGCCCGCGGCGTCTCAGGACCGGCAGTTGCAGGCTGCGTTGAAATACCTGGAGGCGGAGCTGGCCAAGGCTCGCTAAACGCCGGCGCACGACCGACTTTGCCGGTCAGGTTGTCCGCTGCCGCATAGCCTTGTCGGAGATGTCCTTGCGGCACCAAGCGCCAGACCAGCGGATGCACTTGACGGCTCGATAGGCGTTGAGCTTCGCTTTGGGAATGCTGTCGCCGAGGGCCGTGACGGTAAGCACTCGGCCGCCGTTGGTCACGATGTGGCCGTTGGACATGGCCGTGCCGGCGTGAAAGACTTTGACGTCGGGCAGGATGTCGGCGTCGCCGAGGCCGCGAATCGGGTGGCCCTTGGTGTAATGCGCCGGATAGCCTTGGCTGGCCATGACGACGCAGACTGCGGGACGCGGGTCCCAGTCCAACGGGCCAAGCTGATCAAGCCGCCCCTCAATGGTCGCTTCCAGGATGTCGACCAGGTCCGTGCGGAGCCGCATCAGAAGCGGCTGGCATTCCGGGTCGCCGAACCGAACGTTGAACTCGAGCACCTTCGGGCCTTGCTTGGTCATCATCAGGCCCGCGTAAAGGACGCCGCGGAATGGGCGGCGGTCGCGCTTCATCGCATGGACCGTCGGCACCAGGACGTGTTCCTCGATCCAATGCAGCGTGTCGTCGTCGACCAACGGGGCCGGGCAATAGGCGCCCATGCCGCCCGTGTTGGGCCCCGTGTCGCCGTCGAAGGCCGCTTTGTGATCCTGGGCCGGGTGGAGCGTGAGGATTGTTTGGCCGTCGGTGATGGCCAGCACGCTGGCCTCTTGGCCGTCGAGTCGCTCTTCGATGACCAGTCGGTCGCCGGCGTTGCCGAACGTTTTTTCGTGGGCGATCTGCTTGACCGCTTGCAGGGCCTCCTCACGATTCGCGCAGACGACAACGCCCTTGCCGGCGGCCAGACCATCGGCCTTGACCACGACCGGCACGTCTTCGCGGTCATTGAGATACTTCAAGGCGTGTTCGGGATTGCTGAACGTCTGGTAGTCGGCCGTGGGCACGTCGGCGTGGCGAAGCAGGTCCTTGCAGAAAACCTTGCTGGCCTCCAGTTCGGCGGCGGAACGACGCGGTCCGAACGCGCGCAGCCCGGCCTCCTCGAACGCATCGACGATGCCGGCGGCCAGCGGGCCTTCGGGACCCACGACGCAGAGTCCTACATCGTTCTCTTTGGCGAAGCGGACCAGCGCGGGGATGTCGTGTGCGGCGATGGGAACGTTTTCGCCGTCGAAATCGGTTCCCGCATTGCCGGGAGCCACAAAGACGCGATCGGCGCGCGGGCTTTGGGTGATTTTCCACGCCAGGGCGTGCTCTCGCCCCCCGTTGCCGACAACCAGAATGTTCATGCGATAACCTGCTCTCTGCCGAGAAAACCCAAACATCATTGTAGTGGCGCGAAGGGGCGTCGAAAAGGGAGTCTGCCCTTGCTAGGGGGTATTTGGCCGGCAGGGCTCGCGGGCAACGCCGGCCCGGCGTCCCATTGCGTGTTAGTGTTCTTAATGGTCGAATCGATTGCAGGATGGCGGTTGGCCCCAAGAAAAAAGCTGACATGATGAACGCGATTCTTTCCATCCCAGTGACGGCGCGCTTGACGCTCGCGTTCGTCTTGGGGGCGTGCGTCGGGTCGGCAGCCAACTGGGCTATCTATTGGCTGGCTTGGAATCGGAGACCCATCAGCCCCTGGTCGCCGCCGGACGCTTCGGCCCCGCCGCGTCGAATTGCGGATCGGCTGCCCATCTTGGGATGGCTCGGATTGCGGCGCGAGTCGACGTTGCACGGCCCTGGGTTTTGGATCCGTCCCATGCTTGTGGAAGTGCTGACCGGCGCCGGGTTGGCCGCGCTGTACTGGTGGGAGACCGTGGCCGGCGGACTGATTCCGCGGGGCGTCGGCTGGCTTCTGGCGCCGAACTATCAGCCGATGCTCCACCTGGAGTTCTTCGCCCACAGCATTCTGATTGGACTGATGCTGGCGGCGTCGGTGATCGACATGGACGAGAAGATCATTCCCGACCCGATCACCGTGGCCGGCACACTGGCCGGACTCATGATGGCCGCGCTTTGGCCCATCTCGCTGCTGCCCGAGGTTACGCCGGTCACGTTCCTGCGACTCAGTGCGCCCAATCCGTGGCCGGCGTGGCTTCAGGGACGGCCCGAGATCGGATCGCTGGCCGTTGGGCTCGGCTGCTGGTGGCTTTGGTGCGTCGCCATTCTGCCGCGATCCTGGTATGGACGCCACGGCTGGGGCCGGGCGGTGCGGCTCTGCGCCGCCAGACTTCGACGCGATCCGACGACGTACCGCATTTTGCGGATGGCCGTTTTCGGTTCGCTGGTCGTTCTGCTCGTCTGGCACCGGGCTGGCGACAACTGGCAGGGGCTGCTCAGCTCATTGGTCGGCATGGCGGCCGGCGGCGGCATGATCTGGCTCGTGCGCGTCATCGGGGCCGTGACGCTTGGCCGCGAAGCGATGGGCTTTGGCGACGTGACGCTTATGGCCATGATCGGCGCCATGCTGGGTTGGCAGCCTTGCCTGCTCATCTTCTTTCTGGCCCCGGTCGCGGGACTCGTCGTGGGCGTCCTTCGCCTGATCTTTCTCAGGGACCGGGAAATTCCCTATGGACCGTTTCTCTGTCTCGCCACGCTCTGTGTGCTCGTCCTCTGGGGCCCCGTGTGGGTCTGGAGCGAGCCGTTTTTCGCTCTGGGCGGGCTGGTGCCCGTCACCATGCTTTGCTGCCTGGGGCTGATGGGCGTCATGCTCGGCCTCTGGCGTCTGATTCTCGCGGTGTTTCGATGATTTGACTTCGCCGCGCGCGCTCCGTATGATCCCATCGTAGTTTTGGGAGCTCATGAAGGAGCGACATCATGCTGGTTGTTCGAGGGACCTACGACGGCCGGGAATTCCGAATCCCCGATGACGCCAAGGATGTCCTTCCGTGCCGGGTGATTGTTCTGTTCGAGGACGACGAGCCGCCCATCGACGGCGGCTGGCTTGGCATCCAGGAACGGGCGTTGGCCGACGTCTGGGACGACGAGGAACAGGCCGTTTTTAGCAAGCTGTAGTCGCGAGCTAGACGTCGCCGAGCATGGCGTTCATGCTGCCGCTGCGGAAGCCGTCGAGGTCGAGCGCGACGTACTTGAAGCCCAGCGCGCGAAGATGCTCGGCCACCTCGTCGCGCAGCTTGGAATCGGCCAACCGCGGCAATTGATCTCGTGGGACTTCGATGCGAGCCATGACGCCTTCGTGGTAGCGGACTCGCAGCGGCTGGAACCCTCGCTCGCGCAAGAACTGCTCGGCGCGATCGATCATCCGCAAACGCTCGGCCGTGATGCGTTGTCCGTAAGCGATGCGGCTGCTCAGACAGGGCGTGGCCGGTTTGTTGTGGATGGGAAGTTGCCAGGCCACGGCCAGACGCCTTAGCTCGGCCTTTGTCAGTCCGCACTCGGCCAGCGGGCTGCGGACGTTGCGCTCGCGCAGGGCTCGCATGCCGGGGCGATAGTCGCTCTGGTCGTCCACGTTGCTGCCATCGACGACGACGGCCGCGTCCAGCCGCTTGGCGATTTCCTCGACCCGGGCGAAGACCTCCAGCTTGCAGCGGTAGCAGCGGTCGGGCCCGTTGGCCGCGTAGGCCGCGTTGGACAGTTCGTCGGTGGCGACTGTTTCGTGCCGAATGCCAATCTGCCGGGCCAACGCCTCGGCCTCGGCCAACTCGCCGGTCGCCATGCTTGCGCTGAAGCCCGTGACGGCGACCGCCCGATCGCCCAATGCGAGCTGGGCCGCCTTGGCCAGCACCGCGCTGTCCAGTCCGCCCGAGAACGCCACGGCGCACGAGCCAAAGCCGCGCAGCAGTTCGAGCAACCTGTCGCGCTTTTCGGCAAGTTCTGGCGGAAGTCGCATGAGAAACGGAAGCGGTCAGCCGTCAGTTTCCAGCCATCGGACCAGCCATGATCGGCGGACAGCGCCCATGCGGATCGCCGCATTCAAGAGCAGACCGCTGAAAGCCAGCCTTTATCGACCTTCGATCAAGCCGAGGATCGTGTCCATCAGCCAACTGTTGATCGAGTAGGGGCCCGCGCTCTGCTCGCTCCAGATGGCTCGTAACAGATCGTACATGACCATGCCGCAGAGCACCAGCAGGGTGGCGCAGACGGCCAGACCGGCGATTTGCCAGCCGCTGTAGGGCGGTTCGAGTTGCACGGCGGTCGGCTGCATCAGCGGGGCGCCGTCGGACAGCGCGCCGGCTTGGCCGCCGAGGACGGGCGTGCCGGCCAGCGGCGCCGCCATCCCCATTTCCATCGCGGGCGCGGAGGAGAGGTCTTCGTCGAGCATGGCGGCCATCGAGACGCCGGCCCCCGCGCCGACCATGGCGGCGTCCGTGTCGGCCTCGGTGTCCAGGGCGATGACTTGCGATCCGCTTTGCGAACCTTCGCCGTCCGGCGTTTCGTCGAGCGGAGTCAGCATGAACTCGTCGTCCGTCTTGACTTGGGACGGGCGGCCCTCGTCCGCGGTCTCGGTGGTGAGCATGTCGTCTTCGCCAAGTTCGAGCGACGACTCGTGCGAGGCCAGGTTCAAAGGCGCTTCGAGCGACAGACCGCTGTCCGACGGATCGATGAGCGAGATGCCGCTGTCGCCGCCGAGCGAGAGACCGCTTCCCTTGCTGCTGCCGCCAAGAACCAACTCGTCGTCATCCAGTTGCCCGCCGACGTCCACGGTCGAGCTATCGCCCGAGGCGACTTGCGGCCCCTTGCCGTCCAAGGCCGAGGCGCTGTCTTCGAGCGTCAGGTCTTCTTCGAGCGTCAGGTCCAGTTCGGAGATGCCGGCCTTCGACTCCTCGGTCTTCTTCTTGAACGGGATTGGGGTTTTCGAGTCGCCCAACTGGATGTCGCTTTCGGCCAGGCGAATGTCGCTCTCTGTCAGCGGTCGGTTGGGATCGCTGAAGCCGATGACCGTGCCCGACAGACCCGGATCGGACTGGCCCAGCGCGACCTCGCTCAGCAGCACGTCGCCGACGTCCGCAGCCTGCTTCGGCTGATTGACCATCGCGTCGATGTCTTCGACCTTGAACTTCCAGTCGGCGCCGTCGCGGTAGCCGTGCAGCTCGCGGCGTTCCAACATCTTCTTGATCTCATCGACATCCTTGCCGAGCAGTTTGGCGGTCTCCGCGCTGTTGTAATACTTCTGGGCCATAACGGTCTCGCTTGCGTTATCTCTGTTCCATGGACGAGCGAATCTCTTGTGGGAGCGGCTTGTCGGTGTTGAAGTCGTTGATCTGCAAATCCCACTGAATGTTGCGGGCGCTTTTGAGCGTGATTTTGCCGGTGGCTGCCTCGATGTGATACACGCTCATGACACGCTGTCTCGGATCGACGACCGTCACCATCTGGACCTTGTCGGACAGCGTCATTGGCACGACAATCAGTTCCGCGCCCGCCACGGCCGGCCCGACCGCCGCCGACGCCGCGGGCCGCTGCGCCAACGCATCGTCTCGCAGTCCCAAGAGCGCCACTAGTGCGATCAACAGTCCCACGCCCATCAAGGACCCCAGAGTCATGCGTCTCATCGATCACCTCTTGACCTGAATGGTTAGGGAAACTGGGGTCCCTTTCTCTATTGTAGAAGCCACAGTTTCCGTTGCAAGCAAAGCGGCCCAACGTGGGGGGGGATGGCGCGTCGCGTGCCGTTTTTTCTGGCCAAACTGGCACAACCCCGTCCGGTGAACCACGGCAACGAGTCTACCGGCGGCCCCCGTGATGGGCAAGGTCCCGCCGGTCTCCTGCCCTGCCCCGGTCGCCTGCGGCCGATCAGCGCCCCAGAAAAAGCAGGGCGACGCCGCCGGCCATTGGAATCGCAAAGAGCAGGCTCAGTTGACACAGCAGACGCCAGCCGCCCAGAAGGCCCGCAATGCCGGCCTTGGACACCAGGTTGGCCATCGCCGCGACGACGATCATGCGCCAGGCGACCTCGCAAGCGAGCTGTTCGTCGGCGCACAACCGGGCGGTCGAGAGCGTGATGGCGTCCATTTCCGTCAGGCCCGAGAGGAATGCGACCGTGTACAGCCCGTGGCCGTTCCAATACTGCTTGGCCACGGCCAGCGCCAGCAGCACGGCCGCGTAGAGCAGCCCAAAGACGATTGCCGAGCGGAGTTGCGTTGGATTCTTCTGCTCGGGCATCGGCGCCGGCCGGCGTCGCACGCGGTACCAGAGTGCCAGGGCCGGCACGAACGTCAGCAACATCAACAGCAACACGGGCGGCACGACGGTTTCCAGAAACGTTGGCGACACGACGGCCACGGCGGCCAAAACGCGCACGTACATCACGGTCGAGGCGATCATGATGACGATCAGGGCCGTGCGGCCGCGGGTCGCATCGTCGCGGGTGTCTCGGGCGTAGCTGACCGTCGTGGCCGTGCTCGAAATGGCGCCGCCGAGGACGCCGCCAAGCAAGATGCCCGCGTTCTCGCCGAAATACTTGTAGACAATATAGCCGCCGAGGCTCAGGCCGACGATCAGGACGACCATCACCCAGATCCAGTACGGATTCAGAACGTTGAGCGCCGCCGGGGCGTGAAATCCCAGGCTGGCCGGACCGAAGTCCTGATTGGGCAGGACGGGCAGAACGATGCACGCAATCAAGACGAACTGCATGATCGCCCGGAGGTCTTTGTCGCCCAGTCGTCGGGCGATGGCATGCAACTCGGGCTTGAACTGCAAAAGCACGGCGACGCTGCCGCCGACGGCGATCGCCACCGGCATCGGGCCCGTCATGACCAGCGCCCCGACGGCGTACATGACGAGCATGGCCACGTCGGTCGTCGTACCGGCGTCGGCGTCGTTTTGCGGCCGCCGCAGATGGCCAATGACCACGACGGCGACGACGCCCAGCAGGCCGGCTGCGACGATCCAGCTTTCGCCGAAATGGTTGGCCAGCAGCACGGCGAGGCTGCCCAGCAGGGTGATGAGCGGAAAGGTTCGCATGCCGGCCAAGCCGCTGGCGGCATGTTCGCGTTCGAGGCCCACCAGGAGCCCCAGCAGCGTGGCGACGGCCAGTCTTTCAAACGTCGGTTCCATCACCACAAGTCTAGCACGCCGAACTTGCTCGTCCCCCCAGGCCGCGAAGCGGGAGCGGGGCCAGCGGTGAGGGCGGCCGCCCTCAGCGAACCGGCCGGTTCCGCTCATCGACGTGGACGATCGTTGGCCGGAATTGTCGGGCCTCGGCCTCGTCCATCGCCGTGTAGGTGAGGATGACCACCTTGTCGCCGACGGCGCCCAGCCGGGCCGCCGGACCGTTGAGCATGACGGTGCCCGAGCCGGCCGGCGCTTCGATGATGTAAGTGATCAGCCGGGCGGCGTTCGAGAGGTTCAAGACATGCACTTGCTCGCCGGGCAGCATGTCGGCCGCCCGAATCAGATCAAGGTCCAGAGCGATACTTCCCTCGTAGTCCAGTTCCGTGCCGGTCAGCGTGGCGCGGTGAATCTTGGACTTCAACATAAACCGGTGCATGCCGTTCCTCCTCCACCATTTACTATGACGAGGACGGGGGCGAAATTCAACATCCCCTCTTCTCGCGGGGCGTGCTTCATGGCTCGAGGGTTAGGGCCTCATCCGGCAGCAACTCGGGTTCGATCACGCGCATATGCCGCCATTGACCGTGCAGGAATCGGGCCGCATAAATGAAGGCCGTCGTCAGCACCCAGCCGGTGATGACCATCCAGCACCAGAGCAGGCCTCCGTTCCAGTAACGCATGCCGACCAACGCCGCCACCAGCGGCAACGGTGTCACCGACAGCGAGACAATCATGACGAATCGCGTGTCGCCAGCCCCTTTCAACGCCCCGCAAAAGACGACGTTCATCGCGTCGAACAGGCAGTACGCAGCCACGAATCGCAGCAGGACTACGGTCGTCGCGCGGAGTTGTGCGAACTCGGCCGGCGGAGTGCGCAGAGCGTGCCCCATCAGCAAGACGTCCGGCAGCAAGACATAGACCAGTGCCATCGTGCCCATGTAAAGGCCGGCCAACCAGAGCGCCGTCCAGGTGGCGCGCGAGGCCATGTCCGGCCGGTTGCGTCCCAGCTGGCGGCCCACCAGCGTGCTGAGCGCAACGCCCAGGCCGAGCATTGGGATAAAGGCCAGCGCGTTGACGTTGAACGCCAAGGTGGTGGCCGCGGTGTCCTTGGGACCGAGTCGGCCGATGATCAGCAGGAACAGCGTGAAGCCCGCGACATCCACCAGCAGTTGCAGCCCGTTGGGCACGCCAAACTTCAGCAGGCGGCGGAACAGAGGCAGATCGAAGCTCCGATCGTGCCACAAGCGGTACGGACGCCGATAGCGCGGCAGCATGGTCAGCGCGAGGTAGGCCACGACGCGAAACCAGAGCGCCACGACGGTGGCCCAACCGGCCCCCTCGATTCCCAACGCCGGCAGACCGAAATGGCCGAAGATCCAGCCGTAATCGAGTAGGCCGTTCAGGAGGGCCGCCGACGAATCGACGACCATCACGACGCGCGTCTCGCCCAGGCCGGTGAACAGAGCGGACAGGGCGGCCGCCGTGATTTCCGCGCCTGCGCCGAACGAGCATGCTTGAAAAAAGAGCGTTTCTTGGGCGGCCAAAGCCGGTTCGTGGCCGGCCATCTTGAAGATCCAGGGAGCGATCGGAATCAGCAGCAGGAACAACGGGATGCAATAGAAGCCCAGTCGGACGCCTTGCGACAGGGCCGGCCCAATGCGTTGCGGTTGGCCTGCCCCGTGGTACTGGGCCACGAACGTGTTGACGTACGAAGCGATCCCCAGCGGCAGGCAAATCATCGAGAAATGCAACATGCCCGAGGGAAGCACGGCCGCCATCGACTCCTCGGAGTACCAAAGCAGGAACATCCGGTCGATGAACGTCATCACTGTCAGCGCAGCCATCGACGTGATCAGGGGGACCGATATCTTCAGCACGTCTCGTGCTCCGCAGGGCCGGGCCCACCAGCCCGTCAGTTCACCGGTTGCCGCTCGTTGCATCATTCGTCGACTCCATGGACTGAAGCATTCATCGCGCGCCGCCGTGCCGCAACAACAGACAGAATTTCCTCGGCGGTTCGCTCGGTCGTCAGCTCGATGCGAAAGTGGCGGACGCCCAGTTTCCGCAGACTTGGCATCGCGTCATCCAGGTTGGCGGCCTCCGCGTGAAAGATCGTATTGCGGCACTCGCTGTCGGCCAGCACGGCGTGTTGGACGCCCAGCCGGTCGCGCAGTCGAAGCGCGTGACGCTCGCATGGCCGACCGCAGTTCGCGCGGTGGTTGCCCCGCGAGAGCGTCCGGCAAAACAGGCAATGCTCGCTGTGAAACAGCGGCATGTGGCTGTAAACCACCGCTTCGAGCCACTCGGGCGGCGTCGTTGCGGCGAGTTCCAAACATCGCCGAGGGCCCAGGTCGAACGAGACCGTGACACGCCGCGCGCCTCGCTCGTGGAGCCAGCGGACCGTGAGGTCGTTGGCCGCGTTGAGCGAGAAATCGGCCACGGCCGGCATTCCCGTGCGGCGGCAGAACGCCAGGCCGGCCAGGTTTCGGACCAGGAGCCCGTCGGGCTGGTGGTTGGCCAGTGTCTGAAAAACCTCGGCGGTTCGCATTTCCGGCTTCTCGCCCAACGGGAGAGCGGAGGGACACGTCCCCGGCTTGTGAATGCGCGGCGTCGCCAGGAAGATGGGCGTCCTGCCGGCCCGGGCGGCGCACACCGCGTCCTCGCAGCGACGCGGGTCCGCGAAATCGGCCGTCACGCTCGACACGCCGCAACGTAACGCGGCTTCGAGCTGTTCCATCGACCGGCAAAGGACGTGGACGTGACACCGTTCGGACGCCGGAACCTCGCGCGCTGCGCCGGGCGCGTCGGCGCGGAGCGAGGGCAACACGCTTGCTTCGAGAACGGCCCGTTGCGGCGCGTGAGCGGCGGCGGCTTGCAACGCGCTGACCATCTGCCGACGCAGCAGTCCGAGCACGCTGAGCGGAGCCATCGCGCGGCCATCGAGCTTGGCCTCGAGGCGACGCAGCTTGTAGGGCGTGTTGCCGAGCCGGCCAAATTGCTCGACGAGCGTCTGCTGGTTCAGCGGATGTTTGACGGCTTCGGCCAAAGCGTCCGGCGACTCAAGAGAACCGACGACGCCCGTGGCCGATCGAGCCGTCACGCGCAGCACGCTTCCAACCGTGGCCTCGACCGTGACATCGATCGGCACGCGGCGCAACGGCAGCCCCTCGGCGAAGCTTTGGCGAAATCGTCGGGCGGCCCGCGGATCGTCCGTCTTGAACAGCGGTTGGCCGGCCCAGTGGTTGCCCGATTCGATCGTCCCGTGGCGGAAGGACAGCTCGACCAGATCGCCGGCGGCGGCCTGCTTGATCGAGCGACCGTCGGAAAAGATTTCATACACGCGACCGCCGACTTCCGTGCCTTCGGCCCGATCGCCCTCGAAGACGACGCCGTCGCCGCGCTGGACCGCCGCCGAGAGTTGGACGGCCACGCGGTCGCCTCGGAGGGCCGCGACCTGGCCCAAGGGCATTCCCCGTTTTGCCGAACTGACGCCGGAGACGAGCGCGTGAGGTTGCGGGCCGTCGAGCCAGCCGTGGCAAAAGCCGCGTGAAAAGGCCATTTCCAGGTCGGCGGCGCTGGGCGCTTCGCCGGCGTCGGACGCCGTGTCGCGCGATTCTTGGGAAAGGCAAACGGCGTCGATGGCGGCGCGGTAATGCCGCGTGACGGCCGCGACATATTCGGCCGGCTTCAATCGTCCCTCGATCTTGATCGCCGAGACGCCGGCCGCGATCAACTCTGGCAGCCGATCGTGGGCGGCCAAGTCGTGCGGGCTGATCGGGTAGCGCATCGGGCCGAGATCGAGCGGTTTCCCGTCGCAGATCACGTCGTAGGGAAGCCGGCACGGCTGGGCGCACTGGCCGCGGTTGCCGCTGCGCCGTCCGAAGGCCAGGCTGGCCAGGCATTGGCCCGAGTAGCTGAGACACAATGCGCCGTGGACGAACGCTTCGAGCTCGATGTCGGTTTGGCGATGGACGGCGGCGATCTGTTCGATCGAAAGCTCGCGCGGCAGCACGACGCGACGGATGCCGAGCGCGGCCGCCTCGGCGATGCACTCGGCACTGCTCAAGGTCATCTGGGTCGAGGCGTGCAACGGCATCTCGGGGCACAGCTTGGCGATCAACCGGAGTAGGCCCAGGTCTTGCACGAGGATGGCGTCGACGCCCGCGGCGATGGCCAGCCGCGCAAGGCGTTCGGCTTCCTGCAACTCGTCGCCGAAGACGAGCGTGTTGAATGTCACATAGCCTTTGACGCCGGCCGTATGAAGGAAGGCCATCAGGTCGGCCAGTTCGTCCGGCGCGAAGTTGACCGCTCGCCCGCGAGCGTTCAGCCCGCCTTGCAGCCCGAAATAGACGGCGTCGGCCCCGTTGGCCACGCCGGCCCGGGCGCAATCCCAATCGCCGGCCGGGGCCATCAGCTCGGGCGTAAGCAACAGCGGGGCAGCCTTGGGCGGGTTCAGCGGCATGGGGCGAAGGCCTTTCGGTGGATGCCGAGGTTGCGCGGACGTCACGCGGGTCACCGGCGCGGGCGACTGCTGAGCTTTCGCTCGGTGTCCTCGGCATTTCCGCGGCACGGCCACCCCCATCTTACCACTGCGGCAGGGCGGCGGGTAATGGGATTGCCGACGCCCTTGTGGAACGGCGGGCAATCGGCTATACTGTGGTGCTAATTTTCAAACGGCATGAATTGGGGAGATGAGACTGCCATGCAGACGCGTCCACGCACCACGTTTGTGATGAAGCTGAAGAACCGTCGCTGCCCGAAGTGCGGCGGGGCGATCAACTCGCAGCGCCGCCGTTGCAAGCGATGCCACGAGGCGCAAGGCCGGCCGAAGAAGTAAGCCGCGGCGGTCGGGCGCAGGACGGTGCCTTCAGGGCGGTTGACGCTGCGCCGGCGGACGCATGCGGCCATCGCCCTAATGCTTTTTTGGCTTGACGGCCGGCTCTCTCGGTTTCGTCTCTTGCTGGGGCGGCGGGCAGCAATCGATCACCATGTAGCCCGACCAGAAGAACGGGTGGCTCGCCTTGGGCGATTCGTCGACCGGCCCTCGTTTGATTCGCGGCTCGCTATCGAGGTTCAGCCGCGAATCCATCTCGACCAGCACGGCCCGCTGCCAAGCGTCGGCCGCCGAGGTTTGCGGCAACTCTTGCGCGAACTCGCGCACCAGGTCGAGGCTGCTTTGACCGCCCGTTCGCCAGCGGCTGACGAGCACGGTTCGCGCGCCGGTGGCCATCAGTCCGCACGTTGAGAGGAACATCTCGCTCCCAGGCTGCGACCCGCGGCGCATGCGTTTCAAGCCGTCTTCGGTCGCCGTGTGGAAGCCGGGCAGCAGGACGATGTCCGGCTTTCCCCAGGGGAGCGTCATCCAGTCGGCCAGCGTTCCGCCCGACTTACTGCGATCAAGGCTGATCGGACGCCAGCCGAAGGGGGCTTCCGAAGGCGTAATGTCGTCGAGCACGACGAGCCGCTGGAACAGAGCGGCGTAGAGCGACGAGGACGCCGGCATCGGTGGCTTGAGCATCACCGCGCCTGGCATCACGGCCGAAAGCTGGTCGAAGGTCTTTTCGGGCGACTCTTCTTTGTCCGTGGAGTTCAGCTTGCCCAGGACAATGGCCGTGTTGCCGGGCCGATTGCGACCCGATCCCAGCGGAACGCAGAGTGACAGCGTTGGGGCGTATCGGATTCGGAACCGCGACAAGAGCGACTGCGGGCGACCGTCCACCTTGACCTGCAAGGCTTCGAACGGCAGATACCAGAGGATGCCGTCGGGCACGATCGCCAGTTCCTCGAACGCCTGCGAAAAGTCGGCCGGCGATCCTTTCAGCAGTGTGTCGAGCACCTGGCGTCCGCTCTGCTTCCATTTTGTTTCGGTCAGATCCTTGACGGAGAACTCGTGGTTCGCGCCATACTGGCCCAGGTCGCGCAGCAGCGACTGGATTTGCTTCGCGAGCGCCTGGGACGACGCGACTTGCCAATACTTGCACTGATCATTGTTGAGCAGAAAGCCGTACAGGTGGCGGCCGCTGGCGAAAAACGCGAGAGCCGCCGCCTTGGGAGGCAGCGACTTTTGGATGTCGGCCAAGGGAATCAATGGCGGGAACACGAGGCTGGCCGGCTGCCGTCGCAGAGCCATCTCGCGGAGGACGGCTTCCTGCTGCGCGCCGATCGCGCCCAGTTCGGATAGCTGGCGGGATTGCTCTTTGACGGACGCGGGCGAGTCGGCCACCGGCGGCTTTTTCACGAGGGCCGCCCGAATCTCTTTGGCACGTTCGGACAGCTTGGTGTACTCGCTGAAACGGCCCGACAGGTCCTGCCGTTGCAAGGTCGATTCTTGGGACAGCCAGTCGCGAGGCGCTTCAAGGGTCCATCGCAGCGATTCCAGGCGGCCGCCAAACTCGAGGGAGGTGAAGAAGCGATGTCGCCGCGTGCGTTCAGCGATTTCGATGGCGGAAGCAACGTCCTTGACGCCGCCGCGCTCGGCGACCGCCTCGAACCAATGCTCGAAGGGGATGGGATGCGGCGTCATCAGCGTTGACAGCGTTTCGAGCGGGTCCAGCGACCAGTCGGACGGACGCGGGTCGCGGAGCACTTCGTTGAACAGGTCCATCGCTCCGCGTGGCGTCACGCGGCCTTCGACGTAAGTCGCATCGGCCAAGCCGATGTGGAACAGGCGAAGCGAGCCGCCCGACTTGCCCCGAAACGCCGGCGTTGCCGGACCGCGCTGCATATAGCCAATGGCGGCGGCCAAGGCCGCGTTGCCCTCGGGCACCCGTTTCTGCTGATAGGCGACCAGGGCCGCGAGGTAATTCAATCGAGCGCCGATGGCGCCGGCGCCCATGACGCGGCGACCGATCGTGGTCCGGGCCTCGTCGAGCATGGCGGCCGCTTGCCGCGTGTTGCCCAAGACGGCGTGATTCTCGGCCGCACAGAGCAGCAGCGAGGCGTGCAACTGTCGCAAATGGTTTCGCTTGGACCACATGATCGCGGGCTCGAGCGGCGGATACAGACCCTTGCGATTGGCTGCCAAATGCGTGAGCGTTCCATAGCGGAACGCCTCTTCCAGAATGCCGTAGTCAAAGATCGAGACCGAGCTGGAGTACGTGGTCGCGGCCGCATATGTGACTTCCTGGAAGAACTTCGCGGCCTCGTCGTATTTGCCGGCCAGCAGCGATTGGCGGCCAAGCTCGAACAGGGCGACGCTCGTCAGCGGATGATCAAACTCGCCGGCCGCGAGAACGGACCGCTGCAAGTAGGAAATCGCCTGGGCATCCCGGCCGCCGGCGATCATCGCCATGGCGTGCTCGAGATCGACGTAGCAGTTGGACCAACTGTTGGCCGGCGCGCCGGGACGCGCCATGGCCGCGATGACATCGTTGCTCAGTTGATCTTGTTTGCAGACTGGGCCCAGCAGCGCCGCGCGCCGCCGCATGGCCAACACCGTGCAGCGGACGATCTCGTGGGGTGTGACCGGGTAATACGTCGCGGGCGTCACGACCCCGCCCCGCTTGACGGCCGAATTGAGGTCGACCTCGCCCTGAAGCATTTTTTCGGACGTTGGGTAGGAGCCGATCGCGGCGCGTCGGCCGCTTTGACCCCAAGGCACCGGCTTTCTCGCGCCGGCCGATGCGGGGCGGATGCTTTGCGAGAACTGCACCTTGGTCATCCAGTCCGAGAATCGCGTGAAGATTTCCAATGCATTGTTGAACCGCTGCAGGGCGACGTCGAGACGGCCCATCTGGAAATAGCACTCGCCGCACATCGTCTCGTAGCAGATCGAGTCGATCCACCGGGACTGGGCCGTCTTGACGGACGAACGCGATTCGGATTCAAAGCCTTTGACGGCCTCGATGTACTCGCCTTCATAGAACGAGGCGAATCGTTGGTAGTAGGAGAGCGACGGGGTCATCCGTCGCTCGGTCCCCTGCCCCAGCGCGGCCTGATGCCCCAGCCCGGCCAGCGTGATCGCCGCCAAACCCAAAAAGATTGCCCATCGTGTCATCGGCTCCGCTCCTTTCACGGCCGTGCAGGGCCTTGCCGGTCCGTGCGCACCGCATCACTTGATCTTACGTTCGGAAAGAGCCGTTTGCCAGCAACGCTTCGGCAATGGTGCTGGTGGCAAGCTGGGTAGTTTGCGGTCGATTTACCGAGCGTTACGGTTATATCTCTTTTGCCGGTTGTGCTGGCCGATGATCCAGATGAGTCACGGTGGTCCTCTTCTCAAAAAATCTCTTCCTGCCAAGGAGACGAGTGATGCGTGCGTCACAAGCCACGATGCTGTTGTCGATTGCGGCCGCGCTGGCCTGGTGTGGACCGTCAGAGATCTTTGCCCAAGCGGCCGGTGGCTACGTGTCGGCCGAACTTTCAGTGGATGCGTCGTCGAGCCAATTGTCGTGCGACGATGAAGAGCCGTACGCCGGCCCCCTGTCGAACTTTATCGAGGGAATCGGGGATCGGCTTCGCAACTGTCCCGACTGGACATTCAGCGCCGAGGGGATCGCCCTGCAACGCAGCACGACGCGGAGCCAGTCGCTGTTCCAGTCGTCGGGCACGACGGTGTCCGACGTGTTGAACTCGAAGACGATGGACTTCCCGGTGGAGTACGGCCCGCAACTGAGCGTGATGCGCCAGATCGGCTGCTCGGACTTCTCGGTCGAGGTCGCCTATTTTCAGGTTGACGGTTTTGCCGCCAACAGCAGCGTGCCTGGCGACTCGCTCATGGTCGTCGATCAGACGTCGACCCGTCTGGCCGTGACCGACGCCTCGGCCGCGTACACGTCGGCCCTCTACGTCGGCGATATCAATCTGCGTTGGCAGTGGCGCGAACGGATCGCCCTGATCAGCGGCTTTCGCATGGGCCAGCTCAACGAGCATTATCGGGCCAACGGGACGGCGACCGGCGGCGGCGACGCCTACGCCCTGAACACGGACGCCTTCAACCACCTCTACGGCTTCCAACTGGGCGCCGACGCCACGGTGCTCGATTTTGGCGGCCCTCTGAAGCTGAAGGGCATTTGCCGGGCCGGCGCGTTCGCCAACTATGCCAGCCAGCGCGACAGCTTGACCGAAAGCGAGATGCAAACGGAAGTCAACGCCTCGCGCAACAATCACATGGCGTTCCTCGGCGAGGCTGGCGCCGTGCTGACCTATGCGATCACCAAGAACCTTTCGTTCCGCGCCTCGTATGAGGCGATGTGGCTCGAAGGCGTCGCCTTGGCGCCCGAGCAGATCTCCAGCAGCAATCTGTTGCTCGGCACGGCTTCGGTCAACGCCAACGGCAGCGTCTTCTACCACGGCGGCGGCCTTGGCGTCGAGTACCGCTACTAGGCGGAACCAAGAGTACAGCGATTCATAGCTCGCTGGGGCGGCCGCTCGTGTGCCGCCCCTTTTCTATTTCTTGAGGGGGCCCAGTTTTTGAAATGTCTCCGTTCGCGGCGCCTCCGTCGCATCGGCCTTGTGTGAGCCGCTGGTCCAGTCCGAGCAGTTCGGCGAGCGGGCGGGCGAAGCGGCGGAAGTCGCCGGCCGGCATCGCCCAGGTGTCCCAGCGGGGCGAAATCGGATGCGCGTGCCCGGCGTAGTCCGTCAGCGCGACGGCGACGAAGCCATAGAGGCTGTCGCGATACTCGAACAACTCTTCGGCCGGCAGCGGCGAGCGGCTGCCTAGCACGTCGTAGGCGAAAACAAACAGCCCGCGGAAACTCGCGCCAAACAGTCGCTCCCACTGGGCGAGACTCTGTAGATCGTCCCGTGTGGACCAGTTCTTCCAATATTGTTTTTGAATATCGCCCGAAGGAAAGCGGCGTCCTTTGACATCGACCAACCAAGTCACAGATCGTGCGGCGCAGGCATCGCCGTCGCTGTTTGCGGAAACCTCGACGCCGCCGGAGACGATGAAATCGAGACTCTTAATCGAGTTCCCGTTGCTCATCAGGCTCCGCTTGGCCTCATCGACCGCCACGTAGGGCACACCGCGGCTTCGCAGAAACTCCTCGAACGCCGCTTCGTAGTGGTTGTCGCGATTGGCCATGAAGAGTGTTGTCTTTCGCAGTGAAGCGGGCAGCGGCGGTCGGCTCAGGTCATCGCCGTGTGCGCCCGAAGGACGCTTGTTTCGCACTGCCGGACGAGTGTCGCCAACTTGTTCGCCGACATGGTCGCCTTTTCGTGCGTATCGACGATCAGCACGAACTCGACGTTCATCGGCTTTTGTGAAAATCGTTGCGAGCTGACTCGGTAGCGCTTGTACCCCTGCATCTCGATCGAAACATGGCCGCGCTCGACGTTGGCTTCCAACAACTCCTGGAGCGGAATCGTGCCGTCGGTGCTGTAGCTGGTTAAGATATACCGCGCGTTGATCGTCGCGAGCAACCGGCGATAGGCGGCCGTCGCCTCTTCGCGGTGATTGTAGGCGCTGCGTCGTTCGGTGCGCCAATCGAGGCGGATCGCCGCCTTTGTGCCCCGCGTGATTCGTTTGCTCAGGGCCGGCTTGTCCCAGAGCACGATGCTGTTAAGAACGTGGTAGTTGCTGCCGTACGGATGCTGATTGTACGGCGGATCGAGATAGGCGATGTCGATCTCGCGCACGGCCAACCGCTCGGCCAGCGATTGGGCATCTTCGCGTGCCACCTCGTTCGGCTGCCCGTTGTCGTGGAACACCGGCACGTCCAGCGTGAGATCGGTGGCGATACGGTACAGGGCCGTCCGCGTCTGTCCGCCCCAACCGTTGTGAAAGCCCTTGAAGACGCCGCTCGTGTTACTTCGGTAGCATGTCTGATAGACCAGCGGGGCCAACAGGCACGACTCCTCGAGCTCCGACAGCAGGCCGGCGTCCTTCCAGTTGGCGATCTGCTCGCGCATGGCGTCGATCCGCATCCCGTTCTTTCGCATGAAGAACATGCGGTCGGTCGTCACGTTGTAATGTTCGTCGTCGCGTGGGCAGAGGTGCTCCGTGACCCAGCCGACCTTCGGCGGCAGACGATTGAGCGTTTCGACGGCCTGTTGATAGCCGCCGAGCGCGGCGAAGGCGGGCGGCCGGTTGCAGGCGACATAACAGCGATTGATCGCTTCGGCGTAAGGCTCCCAGTCGTTGGCGATGGTCCGATAGCCCCGCAGTTTGGCCAGCCTGGAGACGACGCCGCTGCCGGCGAAGAAATCGACGAACGTGCCGTGCGGAACCGATGTCCGCCCCAGGGCCTGGTGGATCAACGCCAACAGCTTGCGCTTGTTGCCGATGTAGGGGATCAGTTGATTGAACAGGAATTCGGTCGTCCGCGCGGCCGCGTGACGCTTCCGATCGTAGACCAGCCGGGGAACCGTCATTGTCCGCCCTTCCGAGTCCCGGTTGACAACGTCAGACGCCGAGCAGCTTCTGGACGGCCGCGACGACGCTGGCGGCGTCCGGCTCCAGCGGCACTTCTTGCTTGTCGCCCGTTTGCAGATTCTTGACCTGGCACACTTGTTTTTCGAACTCGTTGCCGCCGGCGATCAGGGCGATGCGGAAGCCGCGGCGATCGGCGTACTTCAGTTGGTCCCCAAGCCGTTTCGGGTCGCAAAAAACCTCGACCCCGATGCCCGCTCGTCGCAATACAGAGGCCAGCCGCAGGTAGTCGTGCAACCGCTGCTTGTCGAAATAGGCGATGAAGACGGGGGCCGGCGTCGAGACCTTTTCCAGCATGCCAAGCTCTTCCATCGCGGCCAGCAGCCGGTCGAGGCCGAGCGAGGCGCCGATGCCAGGCAGTTCCTGCGAAGTGAACAGAGCGGCCAGATTGTCGTAGCGGCCGCCGGAGCAAACGCTGCCGATGGCCGGCAGAGCGTCCAGGAATGTCTCGAAGATCGTGCCCGTGTAATAGTCCAGGCCTCGGGCGATGGACAGATCGAGCCGGATGCGCGCCGGTGGGAGGCCTCCGGCCGCCGCGCCGTCGAGCACTTCTTTGAGGCGTGCGAGGCCAAGCTGTCCGGTTTCGTTGCCGGCCACGAGGGATTCAACCTGGCGGAGCGCTTCGTCGTTGCTGCCCGAAATCTCGGCCAGCCGCAACATCTCCTTGGCCTGCTCGGCCGTGGCGCCGGCGGTTGCTTGCATCTCCTCGGCCACGGCCACCGGCCCGATCTTGGCCAGTTTGTCGAGCGCGCGAAGGACGGCCGTTGCGCGGTCGGACAGCCCCAGCCGTTCCAGCAGGCCCGAGAGCACCATCCGGTTGTTCAGACGGATCGTGAAATTTTGGAAACCGATCGCGCGGAGCAGGTCGTGGATGACCAGGGCCGTCTCGATGTCGGCCGCGACGGACCGGGTGCCGATCGTGTCGAAGTCGCACTGCATGAACTCGCGGTATCGGCCGCGCTGGGTGTTTTCGCCGCGCCAGACCGTGGCAACGTGGTAGCGCTTCAGCGGAATGCCCAACTCGTTGACGTGTTCCGCGGCAAATCGGGCGAGCGGCACCGTGAGGTCGAATCGCAGGCCGACCCAGCGACCGCCGTGGTCCTGGAACTTGTAGAGTTGCTTGTCGGTCTCCTCGCCCCCCTTGCCAGAAAGGATGTCGAGATACTCCAGGGCGGGCGTGTCGATCGGGCTGAAGCCGTACGAGCGGTAGATGCGGCGTGCGGTCGAAATGAGCCGTTCGCGCGGGATCATGGCTTCCGGCGGGTAGTCGCGGAAGCCTTTCAGGGTTCGGGGCGTAATGCGTTTGGCGTCGCTCACGGAAAACTCACGATGGGTGATGGAAAATGGCGGAGCGTCTGGCTGCGAAAATTGCCCCCTCTCCCGTTTGTCGGGCGCGCGGAGTGGGGGTGGCCGAACATGTCTCTTCAGTCTAACGGCTGAGCCCCATGCGGGCCAGAGAGGGTGGCCCCTGGCCATCGGGTGTGTTAGACTGAATTGCGTCCGAAAATGAGCCGCCCTGGTCGCGGCCTCCCGCCGGTGTTCGCAACGGGGTTTGCCGTGGTTCTGAGCGAGTCCTCTGCCCGACGATACGCGCTCGATCCCGATGTCCGGCTCATGCTGGAGGTCCGCGACGACAACGCTGCGGCGTTCGAGGAGCTGGTTGCCCGATATCAGAATCGGTTAGTGACGCTTCTCGCGCATCAAGTCGGCAGCCGAGAGCAGGCCGAGGACCTGGCCCAGGAAGTGTTCCTTCGGATCTACCGGGCGCGGAAGAGCTACCAGCCGGGGGCCAGGTTCGCCACCTGGCTCTACACGATCGCGCACCACGCGATGGCCAATGCGTTGCGCGGCCGGTCGCGACGGCGCGAGGTGACGCTACGGCCGCAAGACAGCGGCCCGCTGGGCGCCCGACCGCTGGACAACCTGCTTCAGGCCAGCAGTGGTCAGATGCCGGCCCGACGATTGGACAAGGTCGAGATGCGGCAGATGGTGCGCATGGCCCTGGACGGTCTGGCCGAGCGTCAGCGCATGGTCGTCCTGCTGAGCAAGTTCGAGGAACTCAGCTACGCCGAGATCGGCCAGATCATGGGCATCTCTCAGCAGGCCATCAAGTCGCTGCTGTCGCGGGCCCGGGAGAACCTCCGCGAGGTTCTGCAACCTTATTTCGAGCATGGAGAGCTGGTCTCCAACGCGACGAAGCCTGGCGATGACGCGGATTCGCCGCCTGAAGCCGGAACCGACGGTCGACCAGACCATGACGTGCAAGACACGATCCGATGAGTGACGATTGCCCCGAGAAAACGCCGATGGGCTCGATTCCCGAGCCGGACGAACCACTGGTCGCCTATCTGGACGGCGAGCTGGATGCCGAGAGCGTTCGTCGCATTGAGGCCCTGCTGGCCACGGATCCGGCCATGCAGAGCAGGCTGCAATCGCTGGAGCGAGTCTGGAATGTCTTGAACGAATTGGACGCGGCGCCGGTTGGCGATCCGTTCACACAGAGCACGCTGGAGATGGTCGCATTGGCCGCCCGGGACGACCTGGATCATGAGCGGGCCGCGGCTCCGCGCCGCCGGCGGCCGCTCGTTTTTGTCGCCGTGTTGGCAGCGGCCGTGGCTGGCTTTGGCACGGCGGCCTTCTGGATCCCCGACCGCAATCGTCAATTGCTGGACGAGTTGCCCGTCCTCGAGGCAATGGACGACTTTCGCCAAGTCGAAAGCATCGACTTCCTGCGGCTGCTTCGCAAAGAAAACCTGTTTTTAGCCGGCCAAATCGCGGCGACTTCGGCCCCATTTCCGAAGTTGGTTGGGCCGTCCACGCAGAAGCAACTGGCGAGCATGTCGCCGGCCGAGAAAGACACGCTGCGGCGGGCCGAGGAACGGTTCCTTGCGTTGGATGCGGCCGAGCGGCAGCATTTGCGGCGAATGGCCCGACAGTTGGCCGAGGATCCGAATGCGGCCGAACTGCGAGCGATCATGCGGCGCTATTGCCATTGGCTGCGCGAGCTGCCCCAGTACGGCCGCTGGGAGCTTGCCGATCTCGATCCTCCGGCGCGCATCACGCGAATCAAGCAACGGCTGCTCGACGAGCAACTTCGGGAGAACGTTGCGCAGCTCGACGTCAAGGACGCCGCGTCGCTGCGGCAATGGATGAACGATTGCGCGGTCCAGCGTCAGACGGCGTATCTCGAAAAGTTGCCGGAGCTGCAGCGCAAGAAGCTGCAGCAGATGACCGCGGCCGAGCGGCACCGCCGCCTGTTCGCCCTGATGTGGCAGTCGATCGAGCGGCTGCAGCGCGTCGAGCCGGGCAAGCGGCCCTGGTGGATGACCGACGGGGACCTGCAAAATCTTCGCGGCCGCTTGAGCCAAGAGGCCGACAAGCGTTTGGCCGAATTGCCGACGCCGCGGGATCAGTGGCAGCAAATCGCCGCGTGGATCCATCATGCGATGCACGTCAGAAACGCGCATGCCGCATCGTCGAAGCCTCGCGATGAACGGCTGGTTCGCTTCTTCGAGAAGGAGTTGACCGACGCCGAGCGGGATCGGCTCTTGACGCTGCCTGGCGACGAGATGCAGCGGCAGCTTCAGTGGCTTTACGAGGCGCGGATCAAGCCGGCCGGCTCGGGCCGCGGTTCGAGCGGCCGTGGGCGTCTTGAAACCGGTTTCCCCACGGATCGGCCGTCCAGCGGGCCGCCGAAAACGTGATTGTGACGTGGTCGGCGACGAGATATACTAGTTCTCTGATTGTTTCCGAGGATGATGATGGCGCCGTGGCGCTGAAGTTGGTCGAGTGCAATGCCCGAAATCACCGTTGATGCCATTCGAGAAGCCGGGGTTGTTGGGGCGGGCGGGGCCGGATTCCCCACCCATGTGAAGCTCCATGCAAAAGCCGATACCGTCCTGATCAACGCCGCCGAGTGCGAGCCGCTTTTGCACAAGGACAAAGAGCTGCTCCGTCAGTACGTGGACGAGGTGCTCGCCGGCGCGATGGCCGCCATGCGGTTGGTCGGCGCAGATCGCGGCGTCGTTGGCGTCAAGGAGAAGTACCGGGACGTCATCGAACTGCTGCGGTCGAAGACGCCGAAACGGATGGATGTGGCGCCGCTTCGCGACGCCTATCCGGCCGGCGACGAATTCATGCTGGTCTACGACGTGCTGCATCGCGTCGTGCCGCCCGGCGGCATTCCGCTGGCCGTTGGGGCCGTCGTGATGAACGTCGAGACGGCGATGAACGTCGCCCGATCGGCCGACCAGCCGGTCACCGAGAAATATTTGACGGTCGCAGGGGCCGTGGCCGAGCCGGTCACGTTGCGCGTGCCGCTGGGCGTTACGTTGGCCCAGTGTGTCGCTGCGGCCGGAGGGCCGACCGTTTTGGACGCCAACTACATCGTCGGCGGCGTCATGATGGGCTACCTGGAGGCCGATCACGACGCGCTGGTCGACAAGACGACCGGCGGCATCATCGTGTTGCCCGACGAACACATGCTGGTTCGCCGCCGCCAGCGCGACTGGCAACAGGTTGTCCGCATCGGCCGCAGCGCGTGCGACCAGTGCAGTTTCTGCACCGAGCTTTGCCCACGCTGGCTCTTGGGCCATCCGATCGAGCCGCACCGGGCGATGCGCAGTTTGGCGTTCAACCTCGTCGGCGAGGCGAACTTCATTGGCACGCAGTTTTGCTGCGAGTGCAATCTGTGCAGCTTCTACTCATGCCCTGAGGGGTTGGATCCGAAGACCGTTTGCGGACAAAACAAGCGTCGGCTGGCCAGCGAGAAGAAACGCTGGGAAAAGCCGCCGTTCAATCCGCAGCGGCCCGAGTTGCACATGGACAATCGCAAGGCGCCCACGTCGCGGTTGATGACGAAGCTCGGCCTGCGACAGTTTCGCAACGTCGGTCCATTGAACGCGACGTTGATGCTGGCCAGCCGCGTCGGCATCAAGCTGAAACAGCACGTTGGCGCCCCGTGCGAGCCGCTGGCGGCCGTTGGCCAGCGCGTGACGAAGGGCCAGCCGCTGGGCCGCCCAGCCGTTCAGGACGGACGGGCCGCCCTGGGCGCTCCGGTCCACGCCTCGATCGACGGCGTCGTCACGGCCGTCGAAAACGGCATCGTTTGGATTGACGGCTAACCGACGCGGCCCACAACGACCCACGACCCACTACCTACTACGCTGACATGTCCACTCCCAAAGCCATCGGCGCCATTGAACTCTCCAGCATTGGCGTTGGATATCAGATCGAAGACGAGATGCTCAAGGCCGCGCGGGTCGAGCTGTTGATCGCGCGGACCATCTGTTCCGGCAAGTATTTCATCGTGCTCGGCGGCACGGTGAGCGACGTCGAGACGGCTATCCGCACCGGGGCGGCCGCCGGCGGCGAGGCCGTCATCGATCACCTGCTGATTCCCAACGTGCACCCGTCGATCTTTCCTGCCTTGGGACAGTCGGTCGCGCTGGGGGGCGACGAGACGGGCGCGCTGGGCATCGTCGAGACCTATAGCGGCACGAGCATCATCGCGGCCGCCGACGCCGCGGCCAAAGCCGCCCGGGTTACGCTCTTCCGCATCCACGTCGCCATGGCCCTGGGCGGCAAGGGCTTCTGCCTGATGACCGGCACCGTGGCCGACGTGCGGGCCGGCGTGACCGTCGCCGCGGCCGAGGCGCGTCAACGCGGGCTGCTGGTCTCCGAGGTGGTCATCCCGCGTCCAAGCCGGGAACTGTTCGCCGATTATCTGTAGACGTTCCCGTCGATTGCCTGAGATGGCCCGAGCCCCACGGCGAGAGGCGTTCTTCCGGCGTCTAGCGACCGAACACGGGCATGGCCGCCGGCATCCGTATCGGCAGCGGCGCGGCCGCCGTCTTGGGAATCGAAGCGCCGGCCAACGAGGGCCGATAGAACGTGCCGCGACAATGGTGGTGCGGCGTGAAGCGTGGGCCGAGATCGACGAGACACTCGGACGACCCGACAAATAGATAGCCGCCGGGCGTCAGGCGGTCGGCCAGACGGAAAAACAGGTCTTTGCGAGTCTCCGCGTCAAAGTAGATGGCCACGTTGCGGCAGAAGATGATGTCGAACGGACCCAGGTCGATCAACGGCTGAAGTAGGTTCCGTCGCGTGAAGGTCAGCATGCCGCGCAGCTCGTCTTTGGCTTTCCAGCCGCCGGCGCTGCTCTGGAAATATTTGGCCAGCAAGCCAGGTTTCATTCCACGCTGGACTTCGTAGTTGGCGAAGTGTCCGGCGCTGGCCAGCCGGATGGCCTCGTTTGAGATGTCGATGCCGTGGATGTTGATGTCCCAAAGTGCGATGTTGGGAATCGTTTCGGCCATGGTGATGGCGAGACTGTACGGTTCCTGGCCCGTGCTGCACGCGGCGGAAAGGATGCGGAGCTTTCTCGCGGCAGACGTGCCCGCGTGCGCGTCAATCAGGTCCGGAATGACCTTGAATTGCAGGGTGTCGAACGGCGTCTCGTCGCGGAAGAAGAGCGTCTCCTGGGTGGTGATGGCGTCAACGATGGCGGTCTGGATGGCGCGCTGGTTCGGCGACCTCGCTTGCATGGCGAGTTCGGTGAAACTGGCGCAGCCGTGGGCCTTGGCGATGTCGCCAAGTCGGCTTTCAATCAGATATCCCTTGGACCCGTCCAGCGTGAGCCCGCAAAGGTCACGCACGAGTTGGGATATCGCCGTAATATCGCCGTCGATCACCCGCAACGTTTTGCTCCCTATGTTCCACGAGACGAATGATTTCGTCAGCCATGTTTTCCAAGGGCACGGCCTTGGCGATGCCTTCCGCAATTGGGTCTCGCGGCATTCCGTATACCACGCAGCTCGCTTCATTCTGGGCGAGAAGCGACGCTCCGAGCCGGTGCAGGACGCGGCACCCGACGACACCGTCGTAGCCCATGCCGGTCATGATGACTCCCACCGAGCGGCGACCGAAGACTTCGGCCACCGAACGAAACAGATAGTCGACCGAAGGGCGGCAACTGTTTTCCGGTGGATCGTCCGTGATACGGATCACGGGCAATCCCTCGTAGCGCTCGACCTTCATTTGCTTGCCGCCGGGTGCGATGTAAACCGAGCCTTTGACGACCGCTTGTCCGTCGGTTGCCTCGCACACGTGCAGCGGGCAACGGTTGTTGAGATCGTCCGCCAGCGACCGTGTGAACATGGGCGGCATGTGTTGGACGATCAGCACGGGCACGGGCAAAGTTGCTGGCAAGCGCGGCAACATGCGCATCAGGGCCTGGGGGCCGCCAGTCGAAATGCCGATCGCGACGGCCTCGCACTTTTCCATCCGCGCCAAGTGCGCGGCGAGGCCGCTGAGGCCTGTTGCGGAGGACGATGTCTCGGCGGGCTTTGCGATGGGCGTTCGGACGGCGCCCCCGGATCGTGACCGAAGCAGCGTTCGGACTTCACGGGTCCGCGAGTAGGCTTCAATTCGCATGGCAAGCTGGCGGCGCAGGTGGTCGGCGTTTGCCTGGGGGCTTCCGCCGCTTGGTTTCACGACAAAGTCGAAGGCACCCATCTCGAGCGCTTCCAGCGTCACTTGAGCGCCCTCGGTGGTGAACGCACTGAGCATGATGACTCCTACGTCGGTGCCCGAGGCCCGCAGGCGGCGGAGCACCTCCAGTCCGCTGATTTCTGGCATTTCCAGGTCGAGCGTGATCATATCCGGCCGAAGGAGTTCGACTTTTTGCAAGGCGATCTTCCCATCGGCGGCCACCCCGACCACTTCGACGCCGGCCACGCCCTCCAGGGCTCTGGAGACAATGGTGCGGTATGTCACGGTATCGTCGACGACGAGTACTCGCATGTCATATGCCCTCCATTGCGTGGCCAGCGTCGCTTTGGTTTCCTACGGCTCTCAGGCCGTCGTTTGGAATTGTCCGACCAGCGATTGAAGCTGGCCTGCGACGTTGGTTAGTTTTCCGCTGGCCGCTTGGGCGATGGTCGCTCCCTCGGCCGTCTGCTTCGCCGCCTGGTCCACCTGCACGATATTGCGGGTGATTTCCTTGGTGGCTGACGCGGACTCGGCGATGCCCTTGGCAACCGTCTCGGCGGCCGTGGACGTTTGGGCGATGTTCCGAGCGATTTCCTTGGTGGTGATGCTCTGTTCCTCGACGGCCGACGCGATGACCCGGGACACTTCATTCACCTTCTTGATCACTTCGTCAATCTCGCCGATGGATTGGACGACATGGCCGGTCGAGCTTTGGATGCCTTCGATCCGCTGACGGATGTCCTCGGTCGCGGCGCCCGTTTGCCGTGCCAACTCCTTGACCTCGGTGGCTACGACGGCAAAACCCTTGCCAGCGTCGCCGGCTCGGGCGGCCTCGATCGTGGCGTTCAGGGCCAGCAGGTTCGTCTGCTCGGCAATGTCCTGAATCACCTCGATGACCTTGCCAATCTCGCCGGCGGCCGCGCCCAACTCGCCGATCTTCTCGTTGCCGGCCTTGGTGAGGTCGGCGGCCGTGCTGGCGACCGTGGCCGCTTGCTCGGCGCTGCGGGCGACTTCGGTGATGCTGGCGGTCAACTCCTCGACGGCCGAGGCGACGGTCTTCACGTTGCTGGACATCTGCTCGGTCGAGGCGGCCATCGTGTTCATGTTGGCCGACATCTGCTCGGCGGCGGCGGCCACCGTGGCGGACTGGTTCGTGGCCTCTTCGGCCCCGCTGGCCAGTTGGCTGGCCGTGGCGGCCAACTCGCCGGACGAGCCGGCCAGCACGTTGGTGTTCTGGGTCACCTCGCCGAACATGCGGCGAAGATTGGTGACCATCTCGTTGAGCGATTCGGCCAGGATGCCGAGTTCGTCGTGGCGGTCGACGTCCAGCGTGTGGGTCAAATCGCCGGTGGCCATGCGCTTGGCGAAGGCAACGCCCTTCAGGATGGGTCGGGTGATCGACAGGGCGATCACAAGGCCCAGCAGCAACGCGCCGGCAAAGCACACGGTGGTGGCCGTCACGACCATGGCAATGGCCTTGTTGGCGCTCTTTTCGGCGGTCTCCACCGTGTCGGTGCCCGTCTTGCTGATCGAAGCGATCAGTTTGTCGAGGATGTCGCTAGACTTGTTTTGCAGATCGCGGCAGACCTTGAATTGCTGGGCATACAGCTTATTGACGACCTGTTCGCCGCGAGTGGCGAAGTCGATGATCTTGTCAAACTGCGAGGCCGCCATGTTGATCGCTGCGCACATTTCGTCGTTGTAGACCGTGGTCGCCGCGTCATACCGGCCTTGATGCAGCAGGTTCTTGATCTTCTCGTAGGAGCTCAGGAAGTTCCGCTGCGATGTCATGATGTCCTGCATGGCCGCCCGCAGTTCCGCATTGTCCGTGACGTGGGCGGTTGTCCAGGCATTCAATTCATCCATGTCGCGCGTTGACGGGGTGTAGGCATCCAGGTTCTTCTTGACAAGCAGGGTCTCCAACACCTTGCGACAAATACGGTTGTAGTCAACACGTGCGGAAGCCACCTTCTCGTTCAGTGCGGTTGGATCGCCGATTTGCAGCTTGTCCAGCTCTGCGGACAGGCGAATCATTTCGTTGTTGGCCGTCTTGAAGGCATCCAGAGCCGTCGTGAACTCGGTCCACAACTGCTGCTGCTCCGGAGTATGGGCAAGGCCCTCGTAAAGTTTCCATCCATGCGCATAGGACTCGCGGGTGGTCACGAGGTCCTCATACTGTCGCTTGCGAATGTCGGCGTCGCAACCGAGATTCAGCAAGGTTCGGCCGATAACTTTCGTCTTTTCGCTGCCAAGCCGGATTTCCAACAGGCTCCGAACGCTTGGCATGCAGTTGTTGCCAACGGTCAAGAGGTTTTGGGACACGCCGTGAATGCCCCAATAGCTGACGATTCCGATCAGGCCGGTCAAGACCGACACCAAGACGAAACCGCCGACCAACTTGGCTCTGAGACTCATACTGGACAGGATACTCATGCTTCAACTCCTCGCATTTGGTTGTGTAAAACAGGGCTGTTTCATGACGTAGGAGAGGTCTCCCACTTCCGTAATCCATCGAGCGTGAACAGACGTTGTTGGGACGATTGGACCATCGAGTGCAAATGTCCCGCGAACGCCTTGTTGTGTTTTATCAGTTGCCGGCAAGCACCTCCTCGATGTTGAGGACGACCAACAACTCGCGGTCAAGGTCGTAAACGCCTTGGAGAAAGCGGCGATCAACGTCCGTGAGGTTGGCTGGCGGCGTCTTGATTTCGCTCCAAGAGGTGTTGACCACGTCGGCAATGCGATCGACCAGCAGTCCGATGCGCTCGCCGCCGGCGTTGACAATGACGTTCCGGGCGTTGGCGTCGGTTGCCGTGTGTCCGAGGCCAAGGACATAGCGAAGGTCGAGCACCGTCACGACCTCGCCGCGAAGGTTCACGACGCCGAGCACCCAGTCGGGGGCGAAGGCGACGGGCGTCACATCGACGTGACGATTGATTTCCTCGACGTGGCAAATCTCCGCCCCGAGCAGGAGGTTGCCGACGTAGAAGGTGACAAACTCGACGTCGCCGCTGCGAATGGCGGCGGTTGGTTCCAGTGTTGCGTTCATGTGGTTCTCCCTGTGGTCTCGGCGTCTGCCTCGGCCTCTTGTGCCGCGAGACGAAGCCGCGCCGCGACGGATGCCATCAGACGTTCTCGGTCCAATTTCACGTGATACTCGTCGACGCCCACGCGCCGTCCGTGCTCGACGTCCTCGTCGCTCGCCAGCGACGTGACCGCAATGATCGGCAAGTGGCAAATCGAAGGCGTCTTCCTGACTCTCTCAGTAAGACCGAATCCGTCCAAGTTCGGCATTTCCAGATCCGTGACGATCAAGTCGCACGGCTTGCCGGGGTGGCAAAGCACGTCCCACGCCACTTGGCCGTCCTCGCAAGCCAGGACGCGGTAGCCGTCCGCTTCAAGGAATCCGGTCAGTTGCTTGCGAAAGAAGCTGGAATCCTCGGCCAAAAGGATCGTCTTCTGCTTGGACGGCTCGTCGGATGACCCAAGGTGCGGGGACATGGGGGTGGTCGCCTCGTGCGACGCGGACAACGACGTTTCGTAAAACCACTCGGCATGGGCCGACCGCGTCAGTTCCAGGAGGTCCAGCAGTCGCGTGACGCGGCCATCGATTACGACCGAGCCGGTCACGCCAGGCTCGCGGAAAGTCGAGGTGTCGATGTCCGTGGATACGCTGCGGATGTCGGTCAGTTGCGGCACGATCAGGCCGATTTCTCGCGTGCCGACCCGGAAAACGATGACGTAAAGCCGTTGCTGCTCGGGCCGAGGCAACGCCCGAAGGTGATTTTCAAGACTCATCAACGTCAACGACGCGCCGCGATATTGGAGCACTTCCTGGCCCCCGACCGCGTCGATTTGGTCGGCGCGGATTCGCTCGAGCCGCGAGATGAGCCCCATGGGCACGGCGAACTGCTCGGTCGGGGCGTTGGTGAACAGGAGCATCGCCTGGCTGTCGTCTGCCGTGGCGGCCGCGGCGTCGGCGCTCTCGGAGCGTTCCTTGTCCTCGTGGATGCTCAGCGAGGCCTGCGTTGCCAGGCCGGCGACGTCGAGGATCAGGGCCACCTGCCCATCGCCAAGAATGGTTGCCCCGGCGAAGCACCGGCAGTCCTTCATGTTCTTGCCCATCGGCTTCACGACAATTTCCTCGGAGTCGTGCAGGGCGTCGACAATCAGTCCATATCGGAGATGGCCGCTCTCGACGACGATGATATTCGTGTTGGTTGTGGTTTCCGGTTGGTCGACGGCGCCGCTGAGGATGGCCATCTTCAGGCTCAGCGCGCTGCTGAGCCGAACCAGCGGAAGCAGATTGCCGCGGAGTCGCAGCACCTCGGCGCCGTTGACCCGTTGGAGCTTTTCGGCGCGCTCGGCCGCCCTGACGCGAACCAACTCGCTGATGCTTGCCTGCGGGATGGCGAAGCGGCCGCTGCCGCATCGCACGATCAAGGAGGGGATGATGGCCAGGGTCAGAGGGAGCGTCAGGTTGACAGCCGTGCCTTGGCCGACGTGGCTATCGACGTCGACCGTGCCGCCGAGGCGTTCGATGTTGGTGCGGACCACATCCATGCCCACCCCGCGCCCGCTGATGTTCGTCAGCTCGTTGGCCGTCGAGAAACCTGGGCGGAAGATGAGCCGGAGGGATTCTCGCTCGCCCATCTCGTGGGCTTGCTCGGCCGTAATGATTCCATTGGCGATGGCCTTTTGCTTGAGCTTGGCCACGTCGATGCCGGCCCCGTCGTCACGGACGACCATGTGAACCTTGCCGGCCTGATGGAACGCCTTGAGCAAAATCTTTCCCTTGGGCGACTTGCCGCTGGCGATTCGCTCCTCGGGACTTTCCAGACCATGATCGACCGCATTGCGGATCAGGTGCGTCAGTGGATCGCCGATCGCCTCGATGATCGATTTGTCCAGTTCCACGTCCTCGCCCTCGACCACGAGGTCGCACTGCTTGCCGAGCGTGTTGCACAGGTCGCGGACGACACGCGGGAACTTGCTGAAGACGGTCTCGACCACTTGAAGCCGCGTTTGCATGACGGCTTCTTGGATTTCGCTGGTGACCTGGTTCAGCCGAGCGGAAATCGAATCGAGGTTGCCGCTGTTTTTCGTTCCGACGGTTTGCAGCAATTGGTTCCGTGAAAGAACCAGTTCGCCGGCCAGATTCATCAAGTGATCGAGGACGCGGACAGAGACACGGATGTTGGCTTCGACCGCCGGCGTGTGTCCCGTCGTCTTCACCACCACACTGGAGCGGTCCGCCGTGTCGTTGGCGGGCTCCGAAGTGGCTTGGGCCTGCGTTTGCTCTGGGGCGGGCGCCGGCTCAGAGGCGGCCTCGTCGACAAACGTTTGCACGAGATCGAGCGTCTGTTCGGGTTGAGTCGTCGTCGGCGCGGCGGGAGCGGCTGGCAGCTGGCCGGCTGCGATGGCCTGTAACTCGGCGACATGGTGCGACACATCGACTTCGCTCGAGTGGTCGACGTTTTCGACCAGGGAGCGGAGCGTGTCGGCCGCCCGCAGAAGCACGTCCGTGATGCCGCTGTTGGGCACGAGCTCCCGATTGCGGATGAGATTCAGCACGGTTTCCATTTCGTGCGAAAGATCTTGAATCGTGTTGAGCTGCAAAAAGCCGGCGGTTCCCTTGATGGAGTGGACCGCGCGGAAGACCGTGTTGACCAGCTCCACGTCAATCGTCGCGCCATTGGCTTCGATCGCCAGCAACTGACTTTCAATGTTGGCCAAATGGTCGCATGACTCGGCCACGAATTCGTCGACGATTTCGCGTTCGTCCATTGTTGTGCTCCGACGTATCTATTGGCTGGGTTGGCTCCGTTGTCGCGGCGGCCAGAGCGTCTGGACGCCGTTGCCCGGGTGGGTGGCAGGAGCTCAGGTTCCTTGACGGTTGGTTTCGGCCCTCTCGACTAACGCCACTTCAACCGCGACGTCGCCCCACGGGCAGCCGTAGGGAATGCAGATGGAAATGGCGTCTTGTGGAAATCTCAGCACCAACTGCTTTCCGACGACCGTCATGGGCAGGCTCAGATCGAGGGCCAGATGTTCGAGCTTGGCCTTGGCGGCGCCGGCGATGATGTTCGTCAACTCGCCGACGGCGTCGGTCACGTCGCTGTTGATCTCGGCAGGCTGGTCGCCGAGCATCGCGCCGGTGGCCGCAAGAGCGGCTTCCTGGCTGAGGCTCAAGACGACGGTGCCGCGAGCCTTTTTCGACGAGAGGCCAATGACGCCGCTTACTTCGTGTTGAGGCTGCGTGCCCTCTTTCGCAAACGTCTCCCTAGGAGTCAGCTTGCAATTGAGCATGGCGTCGAACGTTGACACGGCCGCTGTCACAAAGTGGTCGAGATAGTCTTGGTTCATCAGTGCGACCAGGGCGTCGGCAAGCGGCCGGTGTGCCTGGCTCCATGTTGGCTTGAGTGCAAAAGCACCTTTGGAAGGACATTGATCTAGAGAAAGATAGGTTACGAATTGTGCGCGGTGCGCAGAGCCGGTCGCCAGGGCGAAAATGGAGACATCGCCCCGCGGCAGCCGCCAATTGCGGCGCGAAGGAATCGGAGTGCGCCGCGGCAGACGGTGGAATAGCGTCTGGAAACGGTGACTTGTCACGTGGCCTGGAACGCCATCCGGAAGAGCATGGCTCAGCCGCGAGAAGCAACGCGCCAAGCGAATCCGCCGCGCGTTCGGCCTGCGGCGAATAGGCCGCGGGACGGTCGTGCCTTGCGGCGAGATGTCGTGATCGTGGAGGGCTGTCGGGCCGCGAAGCCCTTGGCGGCAGTCCTCATCCAGGTCGGATCGTGCGCTAAGAGATCCGCTTGCCCCAAGTTCCCTTTGGCGTCGAGTGGGAAACAAACTGGGGATGCCAGCCGGCGGAACTGCCGCCCGATTTCGCGGCGATATGGTTGTTGAGCATCTCGCGAAGCTTGTTTTGGTCGAACGGCTTCACAAGGTAGTCGGTGGCGCCGGCGAAGATGGCGTCCGCGATACGCTCCTTTTCGCCTTCGGTCGTGATCATGATGATCGGAATGGTCGAGCCCATGGCGCGAATCTCACGGACCACGTCCAAGCCGGTCTTGTTGGGCATGTTCCAATCGGTGAGCACGAGATCGTACTGGTCCGCCTTGAACAGCGAGACAGCTTCCTCGCCGTCTGCCGCCTCGGTTGCCAACTGGACGCCGACGTCCTCTAGGAGGCGGCGAATGATCTTCCTCATGACAGCGGAATCGTCGGCAAGCAAGACTTTCATGGACGGAATCCTCGTTGTGTCATCTCTGCCGCGTCTCTTGCGGTGCTTTACTGGCTCTGCTCCGAGCGCTGCCGGAGGCGATCGAACCGTGAGGGGATTGCGAGCCATAGCCCGACTAATGCATAGGTTGCCGGAAATCGCGTGTCAATTGTCTGCGGCAATTGGGCATATAAATTGACGGCGCAACTGGGATGTTCGCGCTATCCGGTGCAATCGGCCTTTCGGCGGCGCGGCGTTCCCGGGTTTTGTGGGGTAAGCCCGGCGAGGACCAAGGATTCTTGCCAGCGCGCGTGGTCGCGGCGGATGCGACAAGCGTTCTGTTGCGTCCTGCATTGCCACGGGACTGCGCATGGCCGACAGACTCGGCTGGAACGGCCGCGCTTGCGGTGAGATCAGGACGACGGCATCAACGACGTTCGGACGCCGTTTCAGGACGCGCGGCCATCGACGTTTTCTGCCCGAGCCGGCCGGCCAGTTCCGAAAAGTCCGAACGGACCTTCGGCGAGACCCGATGAAGTTTTGTGGCCAGCATCTGCACCTTGCCAGGATTGACTTCGGCGGTGCGTGAAAGGCTGGCCACGAATCCGGCTGTGAGCAGGAAGTTCGAGTCGGCCGTTTGGCCGATCAACGGGGCAATGGTCTTCGTCAGCAGCTCGGCGCCTGCCGGCGCGACATTCAAGAAGAGGTCCAGTCGGCTGGCGATGTAGCAGCGATGGTTGGTCTGTCGCACGTAGGCCGTCTTGAGGACCAGGACGCCACGCCCTTGGATGGGTCGCGCCAGCAACGGTCCGTCGTAAACGCCATCGACGTAGACAACGTGCGTGTCGGGGCTGCGGTAGACGAACGAGACGTCGCCGGCCGCGCCCGACTGCTCGGCGATGGAAAATTGCCCGTCGCCCGTTTGCCGCAACTGAAGCCGACTGGCTTTCAACACCTCCCAGGTGTTGACCACGACGTCGGGATGCTGCAATACGAACAGATACATGTTCGGATCGCAGTCGATCACCTTGGTTGGCAGCCGGCGAAAGATGCTGATGTTTGTCAACACGGCGCGCACCTTGGCGCGATCGGCCTCGGCGAGTTTTTCCAGAGGAATGCCTCGGATGGCGTCCTGCCGAGCGCGGTCGCTCGTGCTGGCCTCGGACGAGGCGAACGGCAGCGACGACGGCTGGGCGGCGCCGGCCGCGGTTGTCCATATGCATGCACAGACCAAAGCGGTCGCCATGACTCCAAGAGGCAAGGCCCGCGACTTTCGAGTCCCAGGGACTGGGGCTTCCGTGGGCATCTGGCTCAAACGGACCATCTCTCCCCCTGACGGGACAGTCGTAACGGCCGGCCGATGGCTGAAATAGGCGACGAGGACCTTCCCTGAGTATTCGGTTCAGAGAGACGTTTCGGACCAGTGAAACTTTGGCAACATGGCGGGGCTGGGGTGAATGGCAACAGTGGGGGCCGGTGTCGCGCAAAAAAAACGGCCCCCGGGGAAAGACTCCCCAGAGGCCTTTTGGCTTCGATCGCCGTCCGTGGTCAGATGACCTTGACGTTCTCGGCGCGCGGACCCTTCGGTCCACGACCTTCGCTGAACTCGACCCGCTGTCCCTCGCGCAGCTCCTCGATGCTGATGCCATCCAGGGCCGAATGGTGGAAGAACAACTCACCACGCTCGCCTTGAATGAATCCAAAACCCTTGTCCATGATCAACTTCTTGATCGTACCCTGCGGCATGACTGCCACCTCCTCGAAAAACGGAACGTAAACACAATAGGGCCGTGGTCTAGCGTCTGCTCTCCCCCCTTCCGCATACGACGACCTCGGTCCAAACGATGCACCGGGGAGCAAATCAACCGCAATCGAAGAGCCGCATCGAAAAGAACGCCGCTACAGCGAAACGCAGTGTGACCGATCTGAGCCCTCGGAAGGAGATGAGGACTCTATCTCCGCCACCCCAACTACCCAGGATTATACCCCAGTCGCAATGGGAGCGGGAAGAGGGGACGTTGCGATTTTTTCTTCCGAGGTCCGATGTGGTTGGTAATGCCATGGGGCCTGGAGTTTGGAAGCCGCGGGTCATTTCCAGAGGGAATCGGCCATTCCGACGGCCGGCGGCACGAAAATCATCAGCGGCAGCCAGGCCGCCAAGGCGGGGGTTAAGAACCAGGAGGAGGTCCCCAGGTACTGGCACCCCTGAACGACCAACATGAAAAGGGCCGTCACGCCGATACACATCCCAATCGCGATGAACACGTTCCGGCTCTCGCGGCTGAAGAGCAGCGGCAAGCCCAACATCAGCAACGTGACGTCCAACAGCGGTTGAACCGCCCTTGCGTGAATTGCCACGCGCACATCGGCCCCGAAGTTCAGGCTTGGGTTCTGCAACGCCCGGGCCAGCTGTGCCGTGGACGAGAATTGCCGAAACGTATTGCGGGCGGTCAACTGGTCGAACTCAACGTCGCTGGCCAAGAAACACTCATCGCCGTGGAGCCAGTCGGGGGCATCTTTCGGTGTGATCAGGACCTGCCGTTTTCCCTGGTAGAGCGAGCTGCGGCCTTCGAGGTTCTTCGGCTCTCGAACGCCTACGAGAAGGTAGCCTGCTGGGCGCGTGCCCTCGGCCGTCTTCCAGTAGGCGTTCTCGGCCGAGAGCCTTCGACAGTCGGGCCATCGCAGCGAGGCAGGCAGCCGGAAGTCGGGCTCCTCGATCCGCTGATGGTCGGCGTAGGTGTGGCCGCCGCCCAGCAGCACGTCGGTTTGTCCGTCGCAGCGCTGAACGAGCACCTGCGGCTGGTCGCCCAACGGGTCCTGGGGCCGCCGAGCCAGTTCGCGCCGGTGGCGAGGAATGAGCGTCTCGCGGTTGATCGCCGAGAGGACGCTGACCGTGGCCACGGCGCAGATCAGCGGCAGCAGCACGCGAATCCTCGGCACGCCGGCCGCCATCAAAGCCGTCATCTCCTGGTGCCGCTGGATCCAGGCGATGGTGAACATGGCCGAGGCCATCGCCAAGAAACCGCTCGTGTAATCGAAAAACGCGATGGCCTTGTAGGAGTAGAACCGGATGACAAACAGGAGCAGGCCGCCGACCTTCTCGCCGGAAACCCGAAACTCTTCGAGATTCGTCGTCAGATCCAAGACGACGTACAGACCCATCAGCGTGGCGAAGCAGATGACAAACGTCTGCACGTATTTTTGGAGCAGGTATCGATCGATGATCGTCATGGCGGGCAGCATAGGAGAACTTGGGCGGATGGGTCAAGCCGAGTTGCCCCGCTGGAGCCGCCGTGGTCGGTTCGGTAAACTGGGAGGCTATGAGCCGCTTTTGGCGCAATGTCCGTGGCCTCTGGACGGCCGGCCTTGGCCTGCTATTCCCGCCGCGGTGCGTTTCTTGCGGCGAGGAGATGCTGCCCGGTCCATTTGGCAGTGAGGCGCCGGTGCCGCTCTGCAACGGATGCTTGGCCATTTTCGGCCCGGCCGATTGGAACGGCTGCTGGCGTTGCGGCACCAAGCTGTCGGGAGAGCTCCCGCTGGCCGACGGTTGTCCCCGATGCAGGAAAACGCGGCTGCATTTCGACACGGTTGTCGCCCTGGGCGGCTATCATACGGGCCTTCGAGACGCGGTTCTGCGGATGAAACGCCCGGCCCACGAGCCACTCTCCTATACCTTGGGCCAGCTTCTGGCCGAGCGTCACGGGGAGCGGCTGGCCGAAATTGACGCCAACCTGATTGTGCCAATCCCGATGTTTTGGCGGCGACGGCTCGGGCGTGGCGTCAACAGTCCTGAGGTGCTGGCCCGGTGCCTTGGTCAATCACTGGCGACGCCGGTTCGGCCGCGCCTTTTGGTTCGTTGCCGCAACACGGCGCCCCAGGGCCATTTAACGCCGGCTCGCCGGCTGGAAAACGTGCGGGGCGCGTTTCATGTGCGCCGGCCCGACGCCGTTCAAAATGCTCGCATCCTGTTGGTCGACGACGTCTTGACCACCGGCGCCACATGTGGCGAGGCCGCCAAGATGCTCAAAAAGGCCGGGGCCGCGATGGTCGCCGTGGCCGTCGTGGCCCGGGCCTGAGGCGACGGGGGCCATTGCGTTGCCCTAGCTCCGGCCCTGGCTTCCCGACTTAACCATCAATGGCCACTTGTTGACGCCGCGGAAATCGGCACAATACCAAGCATGAACAATGACCTCCAAACGCGTTCTGGGCGAGGCCAATCTCCCCCCGCTCGCCCTTTCCGCCGTGCCGTGCTGCGAGGGCTGGCCGTCTTGTGCCCGCCTCTGTTGACCGTCTTGATCGTCGTCTGGGCGATCAACACCACGAAAAGCTATTTCTTAGAACCGGTTACCGGCTGGGCACGCGAGGCGCTCGTCTGGACTTTCAAGGACGTCCAAGAGAACCTGCCGCTGATATCGCCAAAGGCCAAGACGGCGCAGCTCGATGGGCGAAAGTACCATCAACTCGACAATGGCACGTTCATTCCGGAAGAGGTCTTTGACCTCGTCGAAAAGAAGTCGGAGGAACCGCTGCCGGCCACGGGCGACGGCTTCTACCGTCGCTACGTCGATCTGACCTACCTCCGGCCCTACTGCACCATCCCGTTCTTCCTGGCCGTTTTCATCCTGCTGCTCTATTTCCTCGGCAAGTTTATGGCGGCCGGCATCGGTCGATTTTTCGCCGATGTGTTTGAACGTTGGGTCTCGCGAGTGCCCGGCGTTCGGACCGTTTATAACTCGATCAAGAAGGTTACCGACTTTCTGTTTGGACCGCAAAACGTCCGCTTCACACGCATCGTGGCGGTCGAGTTTCCGCGGCGTGGCATCTGGTCGATGGGCTTCGTTACCAGCGAGCAGTTCACGGCGATTGCCAACGTGGCCGGCGAGCCGATTTTCACCGTCTTGATCCCCTACTCGCCCATCCCGCACAGCGGCTGTACGATCAGCGTCCGCCGCAGCGAGTGCATCGAGTTGAACGTGACGTTCGATCAAGCGTGCCAATTTATTTTCAGTTGCGGCGTTGTCGTTCCGCCCGAGCAGCTTCCTCCGCAAGTCCAATCGCAACCGGCCACCGAGAGCTGACCGAGTTGGCTGCGACCTTCGCTCTCGACTCTCAACTGCAACGCTCCAATGCCGCTCCGTCTTGGCACTCGTGCGAGTCCGCTGGCCCGTTGGCAAGCCGAATGGGTCGCCGCGCAGTTGCGGAGTCGCGGGATCGAGGTCGCCTTGATTCCCATTGTCACGGCCGGCGACCGCCAACGCGGCGTCATTGGCGAAACCAACGAGCCGGGCCTCTTCACCAAGGAGATCCAATTGGCCCTGCTCGACGGCCGCATCGACCTGGCCGTTCACAGCCTCAAGGACCTGCCGACCGAGCCGGTCGCCGGGCTGACCGTGGCGGCCGTGCCCGAGCGAGGGCCGTTCGGCGATGCCCTGGTCTCGACGGACGCGACGCCGTTGAACGCGCTGCCGCAAGGCGCTCGGGTTGGCACTGGCAGCTTGCGTCGCAGGGCGCAATTGCTCCATGTCCGGCCCGATCTGACGGTGGCCGACATTCGCGGCAACGTCGATACCCGGTTGCGGAAGCTCCGCGAGGGCGGCTACGACGCGCTCCTGCTGGCCGAGGCCGGCCTGCGCCGTCTCGCCTTGGACCGGGAAATTGCCGAGCTGATCCCACCAGAGATCGTGCTGCCCGCGCCAGGCCAAGGTGCGTTGTCGCTTGAAATTCGGGCTGATGATGTGGCGGCCCGAGCGTGTGTCACGCCGCTGGACCATTCGCCGACGCACAACGCGGTTCGTGCAGAGCGGGCCCTGTCGGCCGCGCTCGACAGCGGCTGCCTCGCCCCCGTGGCCGCGCTTGGCCGCGTCGAAGGCGACCGGCTGACGCTCGTGGGCCGTGTGCTGAGCCCCGATGGCGCGAAGATGATCGAGAGCCGCCTGGAAGGCCCGGCTTGCGACGCCGAATCGCTGGGCCGACGTGTGGCCGGGGCCTTGCTCGCGCAAGGCGCCGCCGCCATGATTCACGCCGCCCGCACCACCGCGTGATGTGGCACCGCCATCGCGCCAGGCTCGGGAGAAGGTTGCTGCTGGTCAACCTTCCGCGAACCGCGGTGTCCCCCACGGCTGGCTGCCTTGCAGGTATTTCGCCACCCACCCGTCGCGGGCCCCCCGCGCTTGCCGGTTATTCCCGGCCAAGATGCTTGACCTCTCGGCAAATACGGTTATAACGAGGGTGATATTTACGGGGGGTAGCCGCAGCTTCTCGCGGGCCTATCAAAATGTCTGGTCCGATGAAGCGGCTGAAAGCCAAGCAGGCTTGCAGGATGCGTGAGCGTCGGGCGGCTCCTCGAAAAAGCGACTGAGCGGTTCTGGTTCAATCCCAACGGCTCCGGGCCGGCCATCGTCGAAAGGCGAGTTCTTGGTTCGGAGACGAACGCCAATGATCGCATACAACTTTTCGGAGAAGTCATCATGAGACGATCTTGCTCAAGGCACTTCACACGCATTGCGTTTGCGGCAGTTCTTCTCCTCGTTGCAACGTCACTGGCCCAGGCGGCGATCACGCCCTCGGGCAACGTGGATCCGAGCGATCCGACGACCTGGACCAGTTCGACGACCGGCTATGTTGGCTACACGTCCAACGGCACTCTGACGGTCGACAGCGGCAGCGACTTGCTTTCCAGATACGGCTACATCGGTTACACGAGCGGCATTTCTGGCCTTGTGACGATCGACGGCGCCGGCTCGACGTGGACCAACAGCGGTAGTCTCTACGTCGGCTACTTTGGCAGCGGCTCGCTCGCGATCACCGGCGGCGGCTCTGTCAGGAACACATTCGGCTACATCGGCTTGAACAGCGGTTCGACGGGCACGGTGACGGTCGGTGGCTCCGGATCGAAGTGGACCAACAGCAGTTATCTTTTCGTGGGCGGCTCCGGCAACGGCTCGCTCGCGATCACCGCCGGCGGCTCCGTCAGCAATACCTACGGCTACATCGGCTACAACAGTGGTACGACGGGCACGGTGACGGTCGATGGCTCCGGCTCGCAATGGATTAACAGCGGCATCCTTTACGTTGGCAACTACGGCAGCGGAACGCTAGAGATCAGCAATGGCGGCTCCGTCAGCAATACCTACGGCTACCTCGGCTACAATAGCGGCTCGACGGGGACCGTGACGGTCAATGGCGCCGGCTCGACCTGGACCAACAGCGGTGATCTTTACGTTGGCTCTTCCGGCAGCGGCTCGCTTAACATCACCAACGGTGGCGTCGTCTCGGTTGCTGGCACAACCTATGTCGGCTCTGGCAGTGGCGCCGGCACCATCAATTTTGGCTCGAACGGGGGAACGCTCACAACCGCAATGCTCTGGGCGCCACCTTCCCAGTTGACAGGCACGGGAACAATCAATGCCCGTGGGCTGGTGAGTGACGTTGATCTTGTATTCGATGCGACACACGGTTTGTGTCCCACGGCTACTCTCAACAGCTCGGCCATTCAGAATATCACCATCAACCTGGACATGTCCACGGCGGCCAACAACGGAGCTTTGGGCGTGGGCTACGAAGGCGCCGGCTCGCTCACGATCAAGGATGGCGTCGCTGTGACATCCACCGCTGGTTATCTTGGCTACAATAGCGGCTCGACGGGCACGGCGACGGTCGATGGCGCCGGCTCGAAGTGGACCAACGGCGGCACTCTCTACGTCGGCTCTTCTGGCAGCGGAACGCTAGAGATCAGCAATGGCGGCTCCGTTAGTAATACCACTGGCTACCTCGGCTACAATAGCGGCTCGACGGGGACCGTGACGGTCGGCGGCTCCGGTTCGCAATGGACCAACAGCGGTAGTCTTTACGTTGGCAACTACGGCAGCGGAACGCTAGAGATCAGCAATGGCGGCTCCGTCAGCAATACCTACGGCTACATCGGCTACAAGAGCGGCTCGACGGGCACGGTGACGGTCGGCGGCTCCGGCTCGACCTGGACCAATAGCAGTTATCTTTACGTGGGCGGCTCCGGCAACGGCTCGCTCGCGATCACCGGCGGCGGCTCCGTCAGCAATACCTACGGCTACATCGGCTACAACAGTGGTACGACGGGCACGGTGACGGTCGGCGGCTCGGGCTCGAAGTGGACCAACAGCAGTCAGCTTGAAATTGGCGTTTACGGGAGCGGCTCACTTGCGATCACCGCCGGCGCCTCCGTCAGCAGCAACTACAGCGGCTACCTCGGCTACTACAGCGGCTCGACCGGCACGGTGACGGTCAACGGCTCCGGCTCGCAATGGACCAACAGCGGCAGTCTCTACGTTGGCAACTACGGCAGTGGAACGCTCACGATCAGCAATGGCGGCTCCGTTAGTAATACCGCTGGCTACCTCGGCTACGACAGCGGTACGACGGGCACGGTGACGGTCGAAGGCGCCGGCTCGCAATGGACCAACAGTGGCACTCTTTACGTTGGCTCTTTCGGCAGCGGCTCGCTCGCGATCACCGCCGGCGGCTCCGTCAGCAATACCTACGGCTACATCGGTTACCAGAGCGGTTCGACGGGCACGGCAACGGTCGGTGGCTCTGGCTCGACCTGGACCAACAGCGGTTATCTTTACGTGGGCTCCTCCGGCAGTGGAACGCTCGCGATCACCGGCGGCGGCTCCGTCAGCAATACCTCCGGCTCCATCGGCTACAACAGCGGTTCGACGGGCACGGTGACGGTCGGCGGCTCGGGCTCGACATGGACCAACAGCGACACTCTCTACGTGGGCAACTGCGGCGGCGGAACACTCGCGATCACCGATGGCGGCACCGTTAGCAATACCTACGGCTGCGTCGGCCAGAACAGCGGCGCGACGGGCAGTGTGACGGTGGATGGCTCTGGCTCGACGTGGACCAACAGCAGTTGTCTTTACGTCGGCTTCTATGGCACCGGAACGCTTTCGATTACTAACGGTGGCTCCGTCAGCAATACCACTGGCTACCTCGGCTACCGCAGCAGTATGACCGGCACGGTGACGGTCGGCGGCTCCGGCTCGAAGTGGATCAATAGCGGCAGTCTTTACGTTGGCTATTCGGGCAGCGGCTCGCTCGCGATTACGGGTGGCGGCTCCGTCGTCAGCAATGGCACTAGCTACATCGGCTATGCCAGTGGTTCGACGGGCACAGTGACGGTCGATGGCGCTGGTTCGATCTGGACCAACAGCAGTGAGTTGGATGTTGGCTATTACGGCAGCGGATCGCTCGCAATCACCGGCGGCGGCTCCATCAGCAATACCACTGGCTACATCGGCCGCTACAGCGGTTCGACGGGCACGGCGTCGGTCGGTGGCTCTGGCTCGACCTGGACCAACAGCGGCACTCTCTACGTGGGCAACTCCGGCGGCGGAACACTCGCGATCACCGGCGGCGGCTCCGTGAGCAATACCTACGGCTACATCGGCAACTTGAGCGGTTCGACGGGCAGTGTGACGGTCGACGGCTCCGGTTCGACCTGGACCAATAGCGGTACTCTCTACGTTGGCTCCACCGGCAGCGGAACACTCAACATTACCAACGGCGGCTCTGTTTCGGCCACTGGCACGACCTATGTCGGTTCTGGCAGTGGCACCGGCGTCATCAACTTTGGCTCAAACGGTGGAAC
>JBDKSW010000016.1:0-33818 GCA_039698035.1 Thermoguttaceae bacterium
CATAGGTGCGAACGGTTCGGCCCAGCGAGTCGTAAACCGTCTTGGTGAACGCCTGACTGCCGGGCGACTGCTGCTTGATGACGCTGCCGGCCGGGTCGTACCAGGTGTGGCTTGCGAGCGCGTTGCCGACGGCGCCGTCGATAATGCTGACGCCAAACTGCTTGGCGAGATAGACGCGGCCGCGTGTGTCGTAGCTTGTCTCGCTTTGGGCGATGAGCAGATCGTCGGGATTCGCGCCGCCGTCCGGGTCGGGCCCGTCCTTGGCGACGTCGTGATAGCGTTCCGTCTTGACCGTTCGGCCCAGATTGTCGTAATAGGCGCGTGTGAAGGTGGCCGGCGTGTTGTCGTCGAACGGATCGAGCGTGAACTCGCGCCGGTCACGCCAGTCGTAGAAGTATTCGGTCGTGCGCGCCGTGTCGGCGTCGGCGTATTGGATCGACGCGATGAGTTGGCCCGCCCCGCCGCCGCCGCAACTGCTGCAACCGCCGCCGCCGGCGTAGTGCGACTCGCCGACCAGCACCATGTTGTTCGTGCTGACGCCGGAACTGGAGCTGCTGTCGGCGCTCGTCGAGGAGCTGCTGGAGCTGGAAAGGCCGGTCGGATCGGTGTCGGTCGCGCCCGTGTCGTCCGTTCCGACCCAAACCTGGACGGTTCGGCCGAGGGCGTCGAACAGGGTGCGGGTGATGGTGCCGCCCGGCGTTGTGGTCATGTTTTGCCGGCCCTGGGCGTCGTAGCCGTAGACCGTTTCGTCATAGTGGAGCCCGGAAAGGCCCTCGCCGGCGGTGGGGATCGTGTGATAGACGCGGACGGAACCGACGCGACCGTTTTCGTCATACTGCGTGGTAGTCCAGCGAACATAGGATGGCTGGGTGAACTCGTCGTCGGCCGAGAGCTTTCCGACGGTGGACGCCCGCACGGCTTGGATCGACTCGATAGTCCGCCCGGCGGGATCTTTTTTGACGATCGAGACCGGATTGACGAGCGTGTACTCGCCCGATTCGACGATCTGATAGCCTTGGGCCGACCAGACCTCGTCGCCGACGCTGGCGTCTACCCCCGCGATGTAGGCGGTCCAGCTTGCCGTGCGAATGGTCTGGCCGCTCGCGCCTTCTTCCGAGGACAGCGGGGAAACATGGGACGGGCCGAGCGTTTCGACCAGCCGGTCGAGCGAATCGTAGCCGTAGTCGGTCACCCGATGGAGGCCGCCGCCGGTGGGCGTGGACCAGCCGGTGGGCAGATCGAGCAGGCTGCCGTCCACGTCCTGAATCGATTGGACGATGTCGCCCGTCAGCGCGTCGTACTGGTTGTAGCTGATCGTGCCGCGCTCGTCGCGCGACCAAATCAGGTTGCCGCGGAGGTCGAACCGCTCCGTGCGCGTGGCCGAGACGCCCGAGCCGTTTTGCGCGACAGGCACGGCGGGCAACACGGTGGTTCGCTCCTCGACCTGGAACGTGCCCGAGTGCCAAGAAGTGTTCTGATATTCGGTCGTCACGCCGTCGGTGTCGGTGCTGCCTTCGGCCGGGTAGACCGTCTCACGCCAGAGCGGGTAGATCATGAGCGACAGATCGTCCTCGCCATCCTCGTAAGTCACCTCGTGCTGGCGGTACTCATATTTCCCGAGCAGGAGTTGCGTGCCGGTCGTGCCGTGCTGGATCTTGTCGAACTCGCGATAGCCGGTGACCTTGCCGCCGTCCGTCGCGGTGTTCGTTTCCGTATAGTAAGTGTAGCGTTGGATGAGGCCGTCGGTCTCGGAGAGCGTGACCGTTGGATTGTCGCTGCTATACTGGGGAAACTCGGGGTCGGGCGTCGCATGGGTCAGGCTATCGATCGCGCCGGGAGTGGCGTGCAGGATAAGATTGCCGTCGTCGTTGTACTGCCAGTATTCGCGGGAAATGTCGCCGTCGGCCGTGGTCTCCCGAATCAGCGGATTGCCGACGTTGTTGGTGTATTCGACCGTCACGGCGCCGCCTGGATTGGTTGTGGTCGTCTTCAGCGTCCACTGGTTGTAGCCCGTGCCCTCTCCATCGTATTCGACCGTCTCGATGTCGTAGCGGGCGCCGCCGCGAAGGATCTTGGTTTTGATTTGCTCGGTTTCATCGTCGTAGGTTAGCGACACGGATGCGTACTGGGCGAACACTGCGTCGTCGGCGATTGTTGGCTCGGCGACAGCCGACAGATCGAGATAGTCCTCGGCGCTCAGCGCGTATTTCAGCGCGCCGACCGGTCCGCCGGCCTCGCCCGAATAGTAACGATAATAGCCCATCACCCGCCATGGCCCCGTCGTGCCTTCGCGGTAGAGCACCTGCTCCAGACTGCTGGCATTTGCATAGGCATACTCATATCGGACCCTGGCGATGGTGCGCGCTGGGCTGCTTTGCCGGACGAGTGTCACCAGGAAAAGCCGCTCGTTGGGGCCGTCCACCGACTCGAACGCCTCGTAGGTATACTCGTAGGACTCGGAGACCGTATTGTTGTCGGCGTCGAGGTAGCTCGCACGAATTCTCTTGATGTGCGAATAGTCGGTGTACTCCTCGACAACCGAGCTGTATCCGCCGGTGTCGGAATAGCCGGCGAAACGGCCCTTGTGCTCGCCGTCGGCAAAGCCGCGGAACTTCCACTGACTGCCGTCGGGGCTCAGCAGCAGAAAGCCGTCGGTGGTTTGCGATAGTTGATAGTTGTGTCCGCGCGGCACATAGACGCTCTCAGGTCGATCGAACCAGAGCGGCGACATCGATGGCACGACGGCCACGACCGGCCGGTTGTCATCGCCCGTGTCCTGGTCGGCCAGGTACGGCCAAGAAGAATAGAGCCAGTTATTGCCGCCGCCGAAATCAAAGGTCGCCGGCTCGGACGCTTCGCCGTTCCGGGGCGAACCGGTCGTCCGGAGCGAGGCGCTGTACACGCGCGAATGACCCGGCTTGCTGCGGCCGGCCGGCAGATCGTTGCTCGCGGCGACCGGCTGGCAAGGACATTGACACGCACCGGGAAAAACGCACTGGCCTTCGCCCTTCTTCGAGACCTGGACTTGGCAACTCATGATTCGTTCCTTTGATTGGAAGCTTGAAGTCAATTGTGTGGCGGCGATCGAACCACAACGATCGCGGAAGTCGATTGGCGCGGTTCGGCCGCATTGCCTCTTGGTCGGCAAGCGTCCGCGAACACGGCTCCGTGTGTCGCGCTCAGGCGGCCTGATGTTCGTCCGATCGTAACGAAAACAAATGCGTTCTCAAGATTAGTTTTCAGGCCAACTTGACAATGCAGGCGCGTCGGCGCCGTTGCAATGAAAAATGTCGCGTGGCTCGAAAACCGATCTTGAGATTGCATGCCGGCGTGTTACGATCGCTCGGGCACGGCGAAAACATTCGCCAATGAAAGGCGACGCCGCTTCACCGGCGTGCAGAATCATTCCCACCGTTGCGAGGAGAAAGATCATGGCCACGACCAATCCGGGCCGCTGTTGCGTCCCAACACCATGCAGTTCCGACAGCTCCAACGACTCGAACAGCATTAGCGGATCGAGCAGTTCCGACGGCGCCGCGTCGTCGTCATCGTCCTCCGAAAGCGGATCGTCGAATGTCGACAACAGCTCGTCGTTGGAACTGTCCAGCTCGTCGAGCAGCAGCTCCAGCAGCGACTCCAGCAGCAGCTCGAGCAGCTCCGCTGCTGAATGCGAGTGCTGCTTGCCGGGCACGGTACCGGCCATCATCTACGCATCAATTTCGGGCGCTGAAAACCCGGGCTATTGGTGGTGCGAAGAATCTGGCATCAATTATGCTGCCTGGTTCAATAACTACACCTGGTATCTTGCGCCCGATGGCGAATGTTACTGGAGTGAGGTAGCACACATTGGCGGGGACGTTTACGCCCGCATGGCAATGAGCATAGAGAATGGTTGGCTGGCTCACAGAGGTCTGGCGATTGGATACATGGACAACGGCCAATTCAAGGCGGCCGAGTATGTAGAGGGTCACTCGCTTACACTGGAAACAGCCGATTGCTCGACGATCAATGGTTACATCCCGGTGGATGACGGCTTTGACTGTGTCGATTTCCCGGTAGAAACCTGTCTCTTGCACGTATGGGTCTGACGTGGCACGCTGCAAATGGCTGTTGATGAACAATGCGCCGGGACAATACCAGTGCTCAGTCTGCCGCGCCGTTCTCAAGGTGTCGGCCGACAAGCTGGCGGAGGTGGGCGCGCGTATGCCCGATTGCGGCGGTGTCGGGACACGACCGGCGATTCCAGAGCCGCGCACGACGAGTGAGCTGACAGCGGCTGCCGCCGAGTTGGGCCTCACCTACGCGCGACGCTATGCCAAGGCAATCACCAAGTGGGTTGCGGCCGGCAAGCCCAAACGGTCTGACGAGGACGTCGCGCGGATTCTGGCGATTTGCCAGAGCAACGAGTGCGGAAAGTATGCGGTGAACGCGCTGATTGGCGGGCGATGCACCGTCTGCGGCTGTCGCGTGAACAGCTCGCAGATGGCGCTGGCCAACAAGATTCGCATGGCGACGGAAGAATGCCCTCAACAACGATGGAAGCAAGAATCATGACGGAACGATTCACTTCAGCGAGACTGAGGTCCTATTTCGACCGGGTGGTGGTCATCAACCTTCGCCGCCGTCCGGACCGGTTGGCCGCGTTTCAAAAGGTTCTCGACGACGGCGCGTGGCCGTTTCGCGAGCCAGACGTGTTCGCCGCGGTCGATGGCAACGCCGTGCCGTTGCCCAATGGATGGAACGCCGGCGGCGGGGCCTATGGCTGCATGCAATCGCATCGCCAGATCCTCGAGCGGGCGATCCTCGACAACGTGCGGACGCTGTTGGTCTTGGAAGACGATCTGGTCCTGTGCCCGGAGTTTCCTGAGAAGATTGGCGCGTTTCTTGCCGACGTTCCCGACGATTGGGACCAGCTAATGCTTGGAGGCCAGCACATTGCGGGCCCCACAGCAATCCAAGCCGGCGTTGACGGCCGGCCCGGCATCGTCCAATGCGTCAACTGCCAGCGGACGCACGCCTACGCGATTCGTGGACGGTTCTTGCGAGACCTTTATCAGAAATGGGTGTCCAATCAGGGACACTGCGACCACGTCATGGGGCCGCTTCAGAAGGAGTACAAAGTCTACTCGCCCGACCCGTTCGTCTGCGGTCAGGCTCGCAGCAAGTCGGACATCAACGGCGCACTGAATCCCGCGAAGTTCTGGGTTTCGCCGACGAGCGATCAGCCGGTGGTGCTGCTGCACGCGCCACGCGAGGTGGTGCGAGCGCTCCGGCGACGGGGACTTCACACGGGCTACTGCCGCGATGCCGAGACGGACATCGACGTCGGGCTGCGCGACCTGTTCGCCAAGCGAACGCGGCATCCATCGCACGAGTTGCGGCGTTGGGTCGACGCCATTCAGTGGGAAGTCGCTTCGGCCCAGGGGCTGACTTGCACGGTCTGGCATCCGGAGGCGACCCTGTCGCTCGTGAAGGAAGCCGCCAGTGGGCCGGTGTTCGAGATTGCCGCTGAAACCGTGGAGGAGGCCCTGGCTGCGTTCGAGGCGATCCCCGAGTTGAGCCGTCGCCTGACAACGCCGCGGCCCGAGCCGCCGATCGTGTTGGTGAAGGCGCCGCGCGCGGTGGTGGCCGAGATGCGCGCTCACGGCTTCCACACGGGCTATTCCCGGGACCGCTTCACGGACGTGGATACCGGCCTCATGCGTATCTTTCGGCATCCCGACCGTGCGTGGCAAGTGTCGGAGTTTCAAAAATGGCTTGGTTGCGTGCGCGCGGAGGCCGAGACCATGCCCAAGGGGCTCGTCGCCGTCTGGCATCCCCAGGCGACGGCGGACTTGATCGAGGAGGCGGCCGGCGAGCCAGTTACCGTCCTTGCGGGCGACACGCTCGACGAGGTGTTGCGAGATCGGGAAATGAAAATGGAACATCATCATGCATTCTGAGCCGCATCTGTGGTTGTACTGGGAAGGTCCCATGCCGGCCTACATTCGTTTGTGCGCCGACCTGCTCTTGGCGTACCATCCGGACGCCGTGCTGTTGGGGCCGGACGACTTGCCGGCCCTGGGCTTCTCTGAAGAAGTCTTGGCCGCGATCGCCAAATGGCATGTCTGCCAGCGATCCGACGCGATCCGAACAATGCTGCTTGCTGCGCACGGCGGCATGTGGTGCGACATCGATTGCATTCCGTTGCGGTCTTTTCGGCATTTTGCTCGGCTTGCCGAGAGGTCGCCTTCTGGCATCGCCGCGTACGACTCGACGGACAACACCATTGGCGTCGGTTTCTTCGCCGCCCGCAGTGGCGGCTCGGTGATTTCGCGTCTTGACGAACACGTGAGGCGGGTCGTCGGATCGGGCCGCAGCCCCGGTTGGCTCGAAGTCAGCAGCGAGCCGATGACGCAAATCGTCCGCGAGGTCGGCCGAGAGCAATGCCCGATCATTCCGCTGGAGCAGGTTGCGCCGATCTCCTGGCGCGACATGCGCCTATTTGGCCACCGAGATTCGGACGCAAACCATCGTCAGTGGGTGTCCATCCGACCGTCGACGTATTGCTTCATGCTGAGCAATCAGGTGCTCGGCAGCGAAACGGATGTGCATCGGCTGACGCGACACGAGTTGCTGACCTCCGACCGATTGATCTCGTTCCTTTTCCGAGAGTCGTTCGCTCGCCTAGAGGCGATGCAGGCGGCGCCGCTCGCGTCAGGGAAGGCCGTCATGGCGATCAATCTCTACGAAGACGACATGCCTGAAAATGTCCGCGCCTCGCAGCGCGCCGCGGCCGAGCGATGGGGCGCGGAATACGTGGAAATCACTCGGCCGCGATTTGGGTGGCAGGATGCCTACCTGGAAAAACTTCATTTGGATTACCACGCCGCCGCGTACGAACGAGTGGTTTACCTCGACCGCGATGTCATCGTCCGCGCCGATTGTCCCAACCTCTTCGACGCGACCCCTGAAACGCATCTAGGCGCAGTCGCTTCGGAGCAAGACGGCCACCGATTGCTCGTCCAAATCCAGCCCAAGATGGATCCAATCTGCCGTCGGATTGGCGTGCCGATGGAGTACACGACCGAGTACATCAACTCGGGAGTGCTCGTGTTCGGGCCGCATGTCCATCGGCCGGCGTTCGAGGCGGCCCGCTGTCTGCACGGACTAACGCCCGAGCGGTGTTGGGAGGTGTACGACCAGGGCTGCCTGGGGCTCGGCATCAAGTGGTCTGGCACGCCGTTGCATCGTCTGCCTTCCCAGTTCAACCGCTGCGGCGAGCGTCTCTGGAAGCACTGGACGCCGAAAATGGACTGCTACGTCTGGCATTTCTGCGGCAAGAAGGATCGGCAGTCGATGCAAAGCACGAACTGGCAGGATGTCGGCTGACGGCAAGGCGGCGCGTCGAGCGGTTCTCGACATGCCGCATGCATGGTTGCACGTTGGCGACTCGGCATGCCGCCTTGCCCTAGTGCCTCACATTCCAGCGAAGCAGCAGGACGGCTGGAATCGTGAGGACGACATTGCCCATCCAGAATGAAATGGGCGGCAACGCGCCCGAGGTCGAAAGCTTGTCGCCCAGCATGAGCAGCGGGTAGTAAACGGCCAGGATCGGCAGGAAGCAGACGAAGAAGTTCGTCAGCACGTCGGCATGGCGGAAGAACATCGCCACGGGAATGCCAATCAGTGCGAAGCAAAGACACGTGAATCCGTTCGACCAACGCCGGAAGGGCTCGGCGCGCAGCCGCAAGATCAGCCGCTCGTCCTCGGCAAGCTTCGTCTTTCTCGCGGCGATCAGTTGCGCGTCTCGGGACGATTCGAGGACGCCAAGCGCCTTGTTGGCCGCTCGCAGTTGTTCGAGCTGTCGCAACTCGGCGCGCACCGCCTTTTTGTCGGCCACCAGTTCCGCGATCAAGTTGTAGATGTCCCGCGTGGCGACGCGGTCGCGGTGATAGCGGGGCGAAATCGGCGCGGCGATCGGCACGGGCCATTCGTGATAGGCGAAGTAGGCCACCAGGTTGCCGCGGCCGACGTCCACCTCGCCGTCGCGGCAGACGATCCGCAACATGCGCGTTTTCCAATTGGTGCGGATCTCGGCCTCCGCCGCCGAGATGAGAATTTCCGGCTGGCTTCCCACGCCTCGAATCGTAATCTTGGGGCGAATCAGCTTTTGGCCGTCGACGCGCTTGACCGTGATCGAAAACTGAAAACGATTGCAACTTCCAGTCTGTCGAAGCATCGAGTAGATGATTTCCTCGACCGATTCGCTCGCGACCCGGTCGATCGACGGACGGCAAAAGGTTGCGGCGATTTCATACATCCAGACGGTGCCAAGACTGCAAAAGGCCGCGACGACCAGCACGGGCCAGACGACCGCCATGGGGCTGACGCCGAGCGACTTGAGCGCGACCATCTCGTTGAAGCCCGTCATGCGTCCAAAAACGCTGCTGACGGCGTACAGCATGGCCACCGGGATCGTGATGCCCAGGACCTCAGGCAGAATGTAAGGGACGATCCGGAAGACGAGCAGAAACGGGAGGTGCCAGTCATCGCTCGCCCGTTTCGACATGCCCAGGGTGAAAATCAGTGTCAGCGCAACCAGCGCGATGACAAAATACTTCAACACCTCCCAGACGACATATCGCGTCAACACATACATGGGGCTGAATTGTCCAGAAGGCGGTCGGGAAGGGCAAGCTCAGTTGAGAATCGAGGCGACAGGCCAAATTGATCGCGGCCTGGCGGCGACCACCGCCGGCGATCCACGTTGATCGCGGTGGCTGGCCTCTGCGGCGTCCCCGCCATGTATTGTTCGTCCGTTCGGCCGTCGATGCTCGCTCTTGGTCGAGACAGCCTTTGTATGTTGCCTAGTCTTCCTGTTTATTGATCTTGACCCCATTGGGCGGTTTGGCTATCGTCTTGCTCGGAAAACTCGACGGCTCGCCGGTGAACGCATGAACGCGCATTGGCTAACAGTTTATCTGAGTCTCATGGGGCTGGTCATTGTACAGTCCCTCTTGCTGGCGTTGCAGACCTGGGAACACCGTCGCTACGTCCGCAGTTGCATGCGCGGCCTGGACCGCCACCAACCCAAGGGCCGCGTGGCTCTTTTCGCCCCCTGCAAGGGCGTCGATATCGAGCTCGAGACGAACCTTCGCGCCCTGATGCAGCAGGACTACGACGACTACGAGATCACGTTCATCGTCGAAAGCGTCGACGACCCCGCGTGCGGGGCCATTCGGCGAGCGATGGCGGCTCACCCCTGGGTGCCAGCCCGGGTCGTCATTGCCGGCAAGGCGGCCGAGGGCGGCCAAAAGGTGCACAATCTTCGCGTCGCCACAGAGCATGTTTCGTCGCGAGTCGAATATTTGGCGTTCGTAGACTCCGACGCGCGACCGCGGCCGGAATGGCTGCGCATGATGGTCGCGCGACTTAGCGAGCCCGGTTGGGGCGCCGTCACCGGTTACCGTTGGTTTACGCCTGAAAAGGCGACGGCGGCCAACGCGCTGGTCTACAGCATGAACTGCGACATCTTGTCGCTCCTGACGCGGAGCAGCCACCATCTGATTTGGGGCGGCTCTTGGGCCATCCGCCGCGAGCTGTTCGATCAGATCGGCCTGCGAGACGCTTGGAAGGGAACGCTCAGCGACGACCTGGTCGCCAGCCGGCTGATGCGGCAAGCCAAGCTTGCCGTGCGGTTCGAGCCGGCCTGCGTCGTCGCCTCGCCGTTGCACGAATCGCTCGGCTCGGCCCTGGCCTTTATCCGCCGGCAATACCTCATCGCGCGGTTTTACACGTTTGATTGGTGGCTGTTTTCCTTGGTGGCCGCCACGTTTTCAAGTTTCACCCGACTGGTAAACCTGGGCGTCTTGGTTTGGAGCCTGATGAGCGGCTCGCCGTCGCCGTGGATTCCGTTGGCCATCTGCGGCGTGCTTTATCTCGTGTCGATCTATCGCGGCTGGCTGCGTCAGGACCTGGTGAAAACGTACTTCCCGCACTGGGAACGCGCATCTCGGCCGATTCAGCGGTTCGACATCTGGGCGAACCCCGTCGTGGAACTCGCGCATTGGGTCGGCGTTGCCAGCGCGGGCATCGGCCGGAATATCGACTGGCGCGGTATTCGCTACCATGTCCTGCCCGGTGGAAGGGTGCAAGCCATTTTGCGCCGCGACCTGCCATGCCGACAGATGGACGAAGAACCGATGCAGTACCGCAAGGCCGGCTAGAGGCCGCCGGCGGTTGCACGTGTTGATGCTCATCGGCACATGATCGGCTCCTCGTCCATGCTGGATAGCTCCATCCGAAGAATCTCCCGTTTCCATCCGCCTTCGTGCACTGGCCATCCCTGAACGACGCCCGGCCCCTGCCAGGCTCGCCGCGGACGGCACTCTTCATGCACCCGACGCCAACAGGCCATTTCGCTCGGCAGCGGCGGCGGCACGCGGCCCTCGACGTTGCCGCGCCGAAACGACAGACGTCGCTGGTCGAAAATGCTGATGATCACCGGCGGGCAGCAGTCGAGCATCCGTCGGGCGATCAACTCGTGGCTCGCGGTGGTGTAGCGCGCCTTTAATGCGATCAGGTCCCACGCGCAGGCCGACCCGTCCGCGGCGAACCAGTCCGTGGGCAGCAGGAGCCGGCCGGCCAGTTGGTTGGCCACCTGTTCTCGGGCGTTTGGCGGTGCAACCCGGGGATCGTCGCCCCAATAGTCAAACACGCAGTGGGCCGCATGTTCGCCGATCTCATGGGCGACGGCCCATTGTTGGCGTTCCCTGCGAGGATCGGGGCGCAGCAGGATGGTGGCGATCGGCCGGCCCATCGCACGCCCGTGGAGTCGCACGTACCGAGCTCGGCCTTGCTGACGATCGTCCCAAGCCAGGGTGATGCCAAGCGCCCTGGCCATCGCGATGGCATCGACCGGCGGCCGGCGAACGTCCGCTTGCCGGAGCAAGTCGGCGGCCACATGGTCCAGCCCGGCAATCAGTTCTTCGTGAGTGTGTTCGGAAAGCATGGCAGCGCACCGCGGGGCGTGTAGCTTTGTACACTATAGCACCGGTCGCCGATTCCGCAAGCAAGCGCAGAAAAACTGCAAAGCAAGGCTTGGATGCGCTGAAAGCTTCCTGATCGTGGCTCGTTGGAACAGCTTATTGACGGTTGCTTGGCCAAGGGACTGGTGGGCCGACGTATTCGCCCCATTTTCGAGCCTTCCGATGGTCGGCCTTGGATTCATTGGTGGTGCAAAGGTCACCAGGTTACGCTGCACGGCACGAATTCTTCGCTGCGCTCAGCAATGACACCTTGCGAGGACGTTGTATTTCTTGTGTTGGCCCCACCAGGCCACTTGGGCGCGGGCTGTTCATCGGGTAATATGGAGGGATTGAGTAAGCAAAGCAGACGCCCTTCGCCACACAAACGCCTCCCGACTCGATTCCGTGCCCTCGAAGAAAACAACTCCCCGCCGCACGTACGCCCTGGTAAGCCTCGGCTGTCCCAAGAACTTGGTCGACAGCGAACGCATGGCAGGGCTGCTGGATCGCGACGGTTACGAAATGGTTGCCGAGCCGGACGACGCCGAGACGGTCGTTATCAATACGTGCGGTTTCATCGGCGACGCGCGGGCCGAATCCTACCAGGCCATCGACGAGATGCTGCGGCTCAAACGCCGCGGCCGGGTACGACGTGTGATTGTCGCCGGCTGTCTGGCCGAGCGAGACCGCGAGTCGTTGCTCGAGCGGTATCCCGAAATCGACCAACTGATTGGCGTGTTCGCTCGGGACGAAATCGCCGTGGCCGTTGGGCGACTGGATAAGACGCCTGCACCCGACGGCCCGACGGCCCTTTTCCGCCCGGCCCCCAGCCGGCCGTTGCCGGACGACGGTCGCCGACGGATCACGCTGCCGCACTTGGCCTATCTGAAGATTGCCGAGGGCTGCAACCGGCTGTGCAGTTTCTGCGCGATCCCGCGGATGCGAGGGCCGTACGCCAGCAAGCCGATCGAGCAGGTCGTGGCCGAAGCGGAAGAGCTGGCCGCCGATGGCGTTCGCGAGCTCGTGCTGGTTGCGCAGGATACGACGTTTTATGGGATGGACCTCGATCGGCGGCCGCAATTGGCCGAGCTGCTCCGGCGACTCGATCGCGTGGACGGTCTCCGCTGGATCCGCCTGATGTACCTCTACCCGATGCATTTGACCGAGGAACTGATCGAGACCATCGCCGGCGGCCAGAAGATTTTGCCGTACCTCGATATTCCTTTGCAGCACATCAGCGACGACGTGTTGCGGCGGATGCGGCGCCAGGTGAACCGCGAGCAAACCGAAGCGTTGCTCGATCGCCTGCGCCAGGGCGTCAAGTCGCTCGCGCTGCGAACGACCCTGCTGACTGGTTTTCCCGGCGAAACGGATCAACAATTCGAGGAGCTGCTCGAGTTTGTCCGGCGGCAGCGATTCGAGCGGCTCGGCGCGTTTGCCTTCTCGAGCGAGCCGGGGACCGCCGCGGCGGACCTTGACCAACCGTTGCCAGAAGAGGTAAAACTGTCTCGTCGCGATCGCCTGATGGCCCTGCAGCAGGAGATCGCGTTCGAGTGGAGTGCCTCGCAAGTGGGGAAGCGTCTCGACGTGATGATTGACGCCCCCGTGCCAGGCCAGCGGACGGCCTTCGTCGGGCGCAGTTGGGCCGACGCCCCCGAGGTTGACGGTCAAGTCTATGTGACCGGCAGCCGACTGACGCCCGGCCAAGTTGTGTCCTGCGAAGTCGTCGCCGCGAAACAATACGATCTGATCGCCATTGCCTGAAGCTATGAACCTACCGAACCAGTTGACGAGTCTGCGGCTGATGCTTTCGGTGGTGCTGTTCTGTTTCATCGCGACCGGCTACTACTTCACCAGCTTCTGGCTCTTCGTCGTCGCGGCCGGCACCGATTGGCTCGATGGCTACTACGCCCGCAAGTACGGGCAGGTCACCACGCTGGGCCGTATTCTCGATCCATTCGCCGACAAGGTGATTATTTGCGGCACGTTCATCTTCTTGATTGGCGTCAAGCAGATCACGGACCTCCGCTGGGGATTGCAGGCGTGGATGGTCGTCGTGATCGTGGGCCGCGAGCTTCTGGTGACCGCGTTGCGGAGCTTCATCGAGGAGCGAGGTTCCGATTTCTCCGCCAAAATGTCCGGCAAACTGAAGATGGTTTTGCAGTGTGTGGCTGCCGGCGCCTGCCTGTTTTGCCTTTCGTACGAGCCGTTGTCGCGGTCTCCCGACTGGTGCCAGTGGGTTCTGTTCCTGTCGGTTTGGGCGGCGGTCGTCCTGACGGTCTATTCCGGCGTGGTCTACATTTTCGTCGCCACACGGCTGCTGCGGAAGTAGCGGAATCGCGCCCTCGCGAGTCCAAGGGGCGCACGGCGTCTTCTCGCAAAATGTGAGGAATGCGTGCTGTCTGCCAGGCGACGCCGATGCAACCGACCGTGACACTACCGGAGGCCGTTTTTCTCGTGCTGGCCGCGCTGGCGGCCGTGGCCGCGTGGGCGGCTGTTGCCCGGCGTTGGTTGGGTCGCCGGCCGCTGATGGCCTATCAGCCTCGCCGACCCGTGCCGTGGCGCGGCATTGACGTGGCGGTCCTTGTTGCCACGTATGGCCTGATGCCGTTCCTCGTGATGCACGTGGCTCAGGATTGGTTCGGCATGGAGCCGCCCGTTGAGGCGCGCGCCCAGCGGGCAAACACCGAGCATCCCGTGGGCCGTGTCTTGCTGGAACGCCCCGGCGTCTCGGCCGTCCTGGTCTCGGTCGCTCTGGCGGCGATCGTAGCCCCGCTGGTCGAGGAGCTTCTCTTTCGTTTGTTGCTGCAAGGTTGGTTCGAGTCGCTCGAACGGCGGTCTCGGCGCGGGGCCAGGCTGTGCCGGCCTTTCATGGCGGGCGTCGTGCCCGTGACGCTCGTCGCGCTCTTGTTTGCCGGCATTCATTTTCGAGAGCCGGAACCGGTGAGCATGCCGACCATCGTTTATTTCCAAAACGTCCAACTGGTTGCGAGCCTGCTGACCGTCGGCGTGCTGATCGGTTGGTTGCGGTTCGCGGTTGGGGCGACGTTCGAGGACCTCGGCATCGTCCGCAGCAAGCTGATGGCCGACATCAAGCTCGGCCTCGTTGCGCTGGCGGCCACGCTCGCACCGATTTATGGCGTTGCGACCGTCGCCAAGGCATTGCTTCCCGCCGGCGTTGTCGCAGACCCGATTCCGCTTTTCCCCTTGGCGCTCGTTTTGGGAATACTCTACTATCGCACGCACCGCATTGTGCCGGCCATCGTGATGCACATGGGCTTCAATGCGGCGGCCGTCCTCCTGGCGCTCAGCACAACGCCGAGCTGACCCGACGCCCTGCGTTGGCACAAGACGCACAGAGCGAGAACCGCACTATTTTTCCATCGCCTCGGCCAATTGCATGGAACTGTCCGTGGGGTCCATAAAGCGAGCTGTTCCGCTGGCAACGTGGCTGACGCCGCTCGTGCTGTGGCTGTTGCTGACGCTCGTCTACTTGGGACGCGGCAATGGGCTGACCCCCGACAGCGCCAGCTACATCGAGTGCGCCGAGAGCATCGCGGCTGGGCGCGGTTTTCAGGTGCGACCGTTTGGCGGCCTCGACGCGCGGCTTTGGCAGCCGCTCGACAGCTTTCCGCCCGGCTATCCGCTGCTAACGGCCGGGCTAATGCGGCTCGGCCTCAGCGACGCCTATCTTGCCGCGCGAACGGTGTCCGTCGTTTGCTCCGGTCTGTTTCTCGTCTTGATGGTGACGTTCTATGCCAGGACATTGCCGGCCGCTGCGAGCATGTTGCTGGGCATGGCGCTGGTCGCCACGCCGCGCATGCTCAGCTACGAAACGACGTGCCTGAGCGAATCGGCCTACACGCTGTTGGCCGCCATCTCACTGTTCTTGTTGCTGAGGGGGACGAGCGACGCTCGAGCTTCGGCGGCATGGCTTCTTGCCGCCGGCTTGGTGGCCGGCTGCGCCTGGTGCGTCCGGAACGTGGGTGTCGCGCTGCTGCTGGCTTCCCTCGTGTATCTGATTGGCCAGTCGTCGCGGTTTCGGCTTGGCCGTCTGGCGCTGGCCGCCGGCGTCTGGCTCACCGGCTGGCTCGTCGCCGCTGGATGGCTTCTGATTTGGGACTACCGGACGTTCGGCACGCTGAGGCCCTACCGGATGCCGGCCCGCGAGCTTTCGGCCGGCTCGGCGGCGATCATTGCCTTGGCCGTGGTCATTACGGCTGCGGCGTTACGACTGCTTCTTCGTCGCGGCCAAAGTCGCCCGGCCGTTGGCGATCCGCGTGTCTGCCTGCTGGGGGGATTCTTGCTGTTTCACGTGTTGACCATTATCATGGCCCATTGCGTCTATCGCCTGGGTGAGGCGGCCTCGAGCTTCCGATTCTATATGCCCGTGTATTGGATCGGCTTGTGGATCGCCGCACTCTGGCTGCGACGGCTTGCGGGACGTTCCAAGTCGGTCGGCGTGGCGATCGTTGCCGCGGGGGTTGTTTGGGTCGTGTCGATGGTCGTCGGGGCGCTGGTTCCCTCAGCAGGGCGTCGGCCAGAGCTTGACCGGCGGGACGCGGCTCGACTGGGACGCCAGATCCCCAGCGACAAGCTGGTCCTTGGCGACGATGTGGAATCGCTGCGAGTATTCGGAAAAATCAATGCTCGTCGCCTGCCGGACCGGGCTTACGGACAGGTTCCGTTAGCGTGGGCCGACATCCGGGCGGCTGGCCGCGATGGCCGTTTATGGGGGATCGCTGTCCGGGATGAAAAGGCGTGTGGCGAGGGGCGATTTGGCGAGGCGCTGCGTCGGCTGGGCTCGACCACCGATGGCTTGCCGCATTTTCGGAAGATCAACGCCGAAAGCCAAATGTCGGTTTGGCAGTTCGTGCCGTAGGACCGTGTGACCGGAATTACGCCATGCTTCAAGGCTTTGTACGACTGGCCAGACCGCAAGACTGGATCAAGAATGGCTTCGTCTTGCTTCCGGCGCCGTTCGCCATCAAGGCGATGGGCGCCGCTGGATGGCAAAACGTCGCGATAAACTCGTTCCTGCTCGGTTTGGCCGGCTTCTGCCTCGTCAACTCGGCCATCTACACGCTCAACGACCTTTGCGACGCCGCGGCCGACCGGCTGCATCCGACCAAGCGCCGCCGACCGATCGCCGCCGGAGACGTGGGAAAGGCGGCCGCCGTCGTCCAGATTCTCGTGCTTCTGTCGGCCGGCCTCGCGCTGTGCTTCATGAGTCATCGGCCGGCGGCAATGCCGGTCGTGCTCGGCTACGTCGCCATCAACACGATCTATAACCTTGGCGCGAAGCACATCGCCCTGCTGGACGTGTTCCTGCTTTCGTCCGGCTTTGTCATCCGCGTGCTGTTGGGCTGTGCCCTGCTGTCGGCTCCGCCGTCGCCCTGGTTGCTGCTGTGCACGGCCACGCTGGCCCTGTTTCTCGGCTTTGCCAAGCGGCGGGCCGATGTGGCCGACGAGCTGGACGTGAATCATCGGCCGAGCCTTCGCGGCTACAGCAAAGGATTCCTCGATCAAGCGGTGGGCATTTGCGCGGGCGTCGCCTTGGTCAGCTACGCCCTGTATTGCATCGAGGTGAAGAACATTTTGCAGTTGGGCCGCGAAATGGCCTCGGTGCCGTTCGTCGCTTACGGCATACTCAATTACTTGCGGATGGTTTATGTCGAGGGCGCCGGCGGGTCGCCGGTCCATGTCGCCTACCACTCGATCTCGACGCAGGTTTGTGCCCTCGGCTGGATCGTCTCCGTGACCTGGAGCCTCGGCCTCTGGTAGTCCTTCGCTGCTTCCTATTCCCCAATCACTGAATTCACCTTGAAGCGACTACTCATCACACTTCTGAAAACGGCCCTCTCGGTCGCGATCCTCGGATACCTGGTGTGGAATTCCACGCGAGGCGCGAAGAACGGCAATGTCTTCGCTTACCTGAGAGATCAGCCGAAGGATTGGGCCCTGCTCGCCGCCGCTTGGGTCTCCTGCTCGACGGCCGTGTTGCTGACTTTTGTCCGGTGGTGGTACCTGGTCCGAGCGCTCAATATTCCTTGCCGCTTTGCCGACGCCATTCGCATCAGCTTCTGGGGCTATCTGTTCAACCTGGCCCCGCTGGGCATCGTCGCCGGCGACCTGGTCAAGGCCGTCATGCTCGACCGCGAACACCACGGTCACCGCTCTCGGGCCGTCGCCTCCGTCCTTGTGGACCGTATTCTCGGCCTCTACGTTCTGTTCATCGTGGCCAGCGCGGCCATTCTCGCCACCGGCTTCTGGAAAATCAACGATCCGCTGATCTGGTGGATCTGCAAGCTGACCTTTGCCGTGACGGTCGGCAGCACGTTGGGGCTCGCTGCCCTGCTGGGCCCCGACTACAGCGACGGCAAGATCATCAGCACGCTCGGAAAAATTCCACGCCTCGGGCCGCCGCTGGAAAGCCTCGTCATCGCCATCCGAATGTACAAAGACAAGCCGTGGGTGCTCTTCTGCTCGTCCGTGGCGACCGTCGGCGTCCACAGTTGTTTCGCGATTGGCTGCTGGCTCATCGCTTGCGGATTGCCCGGCAAGCACCTTTCGATCGGCGACCATTTCGTCGTCACGCCGCTCGCCTCGGCGATGGGCGTCATCCCGCTCGCGATGGGCCCCTTGGAGTATGTCCTCGACCTGCTCTATGCCCACGTGTCCGTCGCCCGAGGTGTCGCTATCATTAAGGGGCAGGGCTTTGTCGTCGCCTTGGCCTACCGATTGGTCACCGTGCTGACAGCCGTCCTCGGGCTGCCTTACTATTTCAGAAACCGTCGCGAATTGTCCGAAGCTATTCACGAGGCCGAGCAACAATGAGTTGGCCTCCCCTTGGTGAGGAGCCATGCGAAAAGGCTGCACGACAACCAGGTACGCATTGCCCCCCGTTCACGCCGTTCACCGAAACACAGTCTGGCAATTTTTCCCACGACCGATAGAAAGGGTTCTCCATGAAAGTCGCTACCATTGTGACCAACCGCGGTACGATTCGCCTGAAGCTTCACGCCGACAAAACACCGAACACGGTGGCCAACTTCGAGAAGCTCGCCGGCCAAGGTTTCTACGACGGGCTGAAGTTCCACCGCGTGATTCCCGACTTCATGATCCAGACCGGCTGCCCGCTGGGCAACGGGACTGGCGGCCCGGGCTACAACTTCAAGGACGAATTCCATAAGGACCTCAAGCACAGCGGTCCGGGCGTCCTTTCGATGGCCAACGCCGGCCCCAATACGAACGGCTCGCAGTTCTTCATCACCCACGTCGCCACGCCTTGGCTCGATGGCAAGCATTCGGTCTTCGGTCAAGTGATCGAGGGACAAGGCATCGTCGATGCCATCAAGCAGGGCGACCGAATGGAAAAGGTCACGGTTGCCGAGGAAGCCGACTGACGGCCGGCGCCGCGCTACGCCTCCGGAAAGATCATCGCCTCGGCGAACGCCTTGGCGAATTCGGGATCGGCTGAAAGATCGATGTGCTCGGTGCGGCGTGCGAGCTGGTCGGCCGCACGCCGCGCGGCGCGGGACAGCACAGTCAACCGAGCGCCGGCCAGCGATGTGTTGCCCATGTAGCGAATCCGGTGATGCGGGATCTCGCCGGGCAGCAGTCCGATCCGCTGCGCGTTGTTCCGACGGACGAAATTGCCGAAGCCGCCGCCGATAAACACCCGGTCGAGGTCGATCGGCTTGAGCCCAACACGCCGCAGCAGAATGGCGATGCCGGCCCGCATGGCTCCCGTGGCCAGTTGGAGCTCGCGCAGATCGCGTTGGGTGAGCGCGATCTGCCGGCCATCGGCCGTTTCCGATGCAGCGGCCAAAAGGAACGCCCTCTGGCCCTCGTGCATGACAAGGCGTTGAGCCAAGTCGCTCGGCACGTCGTCGGGCAGTTGGTCGGGCGTTTGAAGCCGGCCTTGCGATGTCAGCACGCCATGTCGCAGCAACTCGGCGGCCGCGTCGATGAGCCCCGAACCGCAGAGGCCTGCCGGCCGCACGTCGCCGATGATGTTGATCCGCAAGCGGCCATCGACGACCACCTTCTCGATCGCGCCGGTCGCGCCGCGCATGCCGCACGAGATGCGTGCGCCCTCGAACGCCGGCCCCGCGGCGGTCGACGCGGCCGTGAGCCGGCCGTCGGCCAGCAGCACGATTTCGCCGTTGGTCCCGATATCGACGAACAGGTCGGGACCGTGGCCGTCGGCCAGATCCGTCGCCAGCAGCCCGGCGACCGTATCGCCGCCGACGAAGCCGCCGATGATTGGCATCACATACGCGCGACCGCGCGCGTGGATTCGCAGACCCAACTCGGCCGCATCGCACGCCAGCGCTCGACCGCCTGCCGGCACGAACGGCGACTCGCCCAAGGGGCTGGGGTCGACGCCGCAAAACAATTGCTGCATGGCCGTGTTTCCGGCCAAGGCGATCTCGTACACGCGCTCGCGGACGGCGCCAACCTGGGAACACAACTGCCCAACCATCTCGTCGAGGGCCGTGCGGATGGCGTCTTGCAGACGCGCCAAACCGTCGGCGTTCTGGCGAACATGAAGGATTCGCGAAAGCACGTCGTCGCCGTACCGCGTTTGTGGATTCAACCGCGACTGGATGGCGCGCCGCGTGCCAGTCGCAAGATCGAGCAGCTCGCCAACAAGCGTCGTCGTGCCCAAGTCGAATGCCACGGCAAAGGCGTCGCTCTGCGTGGCGCCAGCCTCGAAGTCGAGCAACGCCAAGGATGCGCCGCTCTCGGCCCCGTCGGCGGCATGTGCCACCACGGCCGTGCCGCGGAAGTCGTTGTCGCGGAGTTTGGCTGACAACTCGCGCACCAGGGTCGCGGGCGTCTCCAACGGTCCCACCGCCAGCGCACGCTCGATTCGCAGGGCGTCGGGCGCGTCGTCCGTACGGCTGGGCGCCGTCAGTTCAATGTATCGCTTCCAGACCGGCCGGTCTTCCGCCGGTTGCGATGCGTCTGGCGTTTGAACGAGGATTTGATGTTCCTCGGCGGTCGAACCGCGAGGAATCTCGACCTCGGTTGGCTCGATCACCGCGGATTGGCAGGCCAGTCGCCAACCCAAACGCAATTCTTCGTCGGAAAACCACTGGTGTTCGGCCGTCGTCGGCTCGGCGGCGCCCGAGGTCACCAGGACACGGCAGTTGCCGCAAATGCCTTCGCCGCCACAGGGCGTATCGATCAGGAGGCCGGCCTCCGCGGCCGCTTCGACCAACCGCGTGCCTTGCAGCACGTAGGTCTCGGCGCCCGAAGGAGTGAAGCGAACCAAGACCTCGCGCTCGCGCATCACTCCTCCTCCTGCGACGGTTGCTCCTGCATTTGCTGCAGCATTTCGACGAACTTGGCCGCCGTGGGCGTAAAGACGCGACGCTGGCGGTGGATGATGCCGAGCGGGCGGAACAACTCCGGTGCAATCAGACGGACGGTGGCCAGCGCGCCGCGCTGCACCGCTTCACGCACCGTGGGCTCCGGCAAAATACTCACGCCAGCGCCGATTTCGACCGCCTGCTTGACCGTTTCAATGTTGTCAAACTCCATGACGATGCGAATGTTGATCGACCGTTGCCGCAGGTACCGATCAACCTCTTTTCGGATGCTGAGATCGCGGTCGAACGTCACGAAGTCGATGCCCTGCAAATGCTCGGCCGTGACGGCCTGGTGTCGCGTCAAGGGATGATCGGGCGGGCAGACCACGACCATGCGTTCGGACCGCAACGGAATGACGGTGAGGTCGGGCGAGGCCATCGGATAGGAAATAATGCCCAGGTCCACTTCGGCGCCCAGCACGGCCTCGTACACCTTGTTCGACCGGAGGTATTCGAGCCGCACCTTGGCCTTCGGATACTGGCGCATGAAATTCTGCATGCAGCGGCTCATGTCGTGCAGCCCGACCGAATAAATGGCCGCGACTCGCACCAGCCCGCTGATTTCACGTCGCAAAGAGCGGACCCGGGCGTCCACCGACTCGTACAATTCGAGAACCTCGCGGAAACCCTCGTAGCAGGCCTGGCCCTCGGGTGTCAACACAAAAGGCCGCTTCGACCGGTCCACCAGTTGGACGCCAAAATGCTGCTCGACCCGATGGACCGACTGGGTGGCCGCCGATTGGCTGACGTCGTTGATCTTGGCCCCGCGTGAAAAGCTTTGGGACTGGACGACGTCGCAGAAAATGCGGAGGGTTTCAATGTTCATTACGGCATCATAGCATTAGCGCACCTTATTTCCAAGCGAATTTTAGGGGTGTTAAGTCGAGATCCATCCCCGCCATGTTGCCTATTCAGAACTGTTCGTAATTCCATGGTCCGCGGCAGCGGCGTCCAGCGTTGTGGTTGACCACAAATCCGCTGCAAAATGCCGCCGAGAACATCGCATCACCCTCGCAAGCGGGCAGGATCAGAGAGCGAACCTCGGCCCGTCGGCCTACAACGTGGCGTCGGGTGTCGGCGTGGTGGGCTCGGCGGGTTCTTGCGCCGGTTGCGTGACGTCGCCAGCGTCGAGCGGCGTGGCGGCAGCCCCGTCGAGCCGAATCTGCCAGCCGCCGCCGAGCGCCTTGTACAGTTGCACCAGGTTTTGTGAGACGCTGCCTCGCGCGACGGCTAACTGGTCTTCCTGCTGCGTCAGCGTCTGCTGCACGTTGAACACGCGGTTGAAGTCGGCCCGGCCCTCGTTGTACTGCTGCTCGACCAGGCCGAGCGATTGCTCGGCGGCTTGAACGCTGGTGGCCAAGAACTTCACCTGCTGCTGCGCCTGTAGGAATCCCACCAGCGCATTCTCGGCCTCTGCATTCGCTCGCAATACGGTGTTCTGATACTGAATGACCAGCTCTTGGAACCGGGCGTCTTGCAGGCGAACGCCGTTCAGCAATCGGCCATAGTTGAGCACGTCCCAGCGGAACGTCGGGCCGACGGTCCCGCCTGCCGAGCTGCCCGTGAATAGGTCCTTGAAGTTGGCCGCGTCGTAATAGATCGAGCCGGCAATGGAGAAATGCGGATACAAGGCCGCCGTAGCCACGCCGATCTGCGCGCTCTGGGCTGCCACCTCGCACTCGGCCCGACGAATGTCCGGACGACGCCGCAGCAGGTCTGCCGGAACTCCAATGGCGACCATAGGCGATGCCGCCGGAATGTCGCGCTCGCCCAGCACTTGTTCCAAGTCGTGCGGCGGCTTCGCCAACAAGATACAGAGCTGGTTGGCCGCTTGTCTTCGCAAGGCCACGAGCGGCGGGATCGTCGCCTGTGTCTGCGAGAGGTTCGACTGGGCCTGGGTGACGTCCAGCCGCGTCGTTGCGCCGTTGCTGAACTTCAATTCGGTCAAATGCAGGCTCCCCTGCTGGATTTCGACGTTCTTTCGCGCGTACCGGATTCGCTGCTCGGCCGTTCGCAGCGTTACATAGTTGTTGGCGACGTCCGAGAGCAGCAGGACCAGGACATCGTCGTAGTTGTACATCGTTGCGTTGAGTTGAGCGTCGGCCGACTCGATGGCCCTGCGAAACTGACCCCAGAAATCCAGCTCCCAGGCGAAGCCCGCGCCGGCGGTCCAGTCGTTGTAAAACCGATTGGGGATCGGATTGGCCGCATTGGCGCTCGCGTTGTTTCGCGAGTAGCTGCCGTCCAACTGTTGCGACTGGGGGAACAGTTCTCCAACGACGATCGCCCGTTGCGCACGCGCTTCGAGGATCCGAAGGCCGGCCGCGCGGAGCGTCAGGTTCTGGCGATAGGCATCGCAGATGAGCGAGTCCAGGGTCGGGTCGCCAAACGTCCGCCACCAAGCGGCTGCGTCGGTTGGCTCGCTGCTGACGTTCGGATTGCCGGCGTCGATCCACGCGTCGGCCACGACGGCCTTGGGAGAGGAGAAGTTCGGCCCGACCTTGAACCCATGGCGAACATAGTCATGCAAACTGGTGCAGCCCGTGGCACAAGCCAGGAGAATGACGAGCGTCCCCCTCATGATCGCTCCAGTCGGCGGAATCGATAAAACAGGAATCTCTTGTCTTATCGGCACATCTTGCCGCCTGGGTCCAATATTCCGCCGCACAGTCTCGTCGCAAAACGCGCAGAATACGCCGTTTGCCACTGCGGTCTTGGTGCGAGCTACGCGAACAGCAAGCCCGCGTAGCCCACGACCCGATCCGTCGGCCCCCCGGCGTCCGAGCTGGTGGCGTACCCGACCGTTTCGCACCGATGCAAGCAGCCAAGCCACCGAAGCGTTTCCATCGCAACGACGCACGGCGCCAAGCCGCACATGCTGATCCGATGACGGCGGACCGTTGCGTAAACTTTTTCGGGGTCGAGCGTGGCAATGGCATCCAGAGCAAGCCGATCCACGCGCCGCGTCTCGGCATCGTCGGCAAAGTGGTTCATGTCGCTCGAAACGACCAGCAAAGGCCGTTGCGGCATGTCCCGAAGCGCCACCGACATGGCAACTCCGAATGTCAACAGTTCGGGCAGCGACGCCTCGCCCACCGTGATGCCGACGACCCGGAGGTCAGGCTTCAGCCGGGCGAGCAGCGGCAACTGCACTTCGATGGCGTGCTCGTCCCGATGCGCCGCCGCGTCAAGCTCCAAGCCGCTGACGCCCTCGGCAAGCCGCGCGGCCAGCTCTGGGTCCGACGCCAACTGGCCGCCTGGAAACAACCACCGCCGATGCGGAGCGACCGCCCAGCGAGCGCCGAAATGCCGGTGTTTCGGGCAAAGCACGATCACCTGATTCGGCATCTCGATCCGACTCAGCACGGCGGCTGCCAAGCGGCCCGAATAGACCCAGCCGGCGTGCGGCGTCAGGGCGCCGGCCCACGGTTGCCGCGTCGGCATTTCTTTCGGAAACAGCGCGTCGAGTTGCCGTTGAACCTCGTCCGGATCGCTCGGATAGAAGCCGCCAGCGACGGCCGGCTGCCGAACGTCTTCAATCTCGACTTCGAGGCGTCCTTCGATTGCTTCGCCCTCGAACACCCACAAGTCGGTGGCATCCTCCTTCCAGGCGTTGGGCGGCAGTCCGGCCTTGATGCAGACCTGTTCGAGAAACGTCCGGGCGTCGAAACCGTATTCGACCGCCACGCCCGGCAGAAGCAAACCGCGGTTGTTGCCGCGTGCGATCTGGAGGCCGTGCTTGCCGATCACCACTGCGGCGACGCGCTCTTCGCCGCGAGCGATCACTGGCCGAGGGCCCCAAAGAATCCACACGTCCATATCGAGTTGGTCCAGCTCGGCCGGCGAGATCGGTGCGAACCGTGGGTCGGAAGTTGCGGTGCGTTCGGCCGCCACGTCCAGGGCGTGATACAGCGAAACCGACGATTCAATATGCCCGCAACAGGACCGCAATCGCCCGTTTCGCCTCAGGGTGACGAAGGCCCCATAGACGGGCGTGTCGGCCACGTCTCCCAGCAGTCGGCTTGTCGAGTCGGCCAGTTGGCGTCGCGTGGCGGCCGTCACCCGTCGGCTCGCTGCCCGGAGCACGGCTGCTCGCTGCTCGGCGGTCAACTCTGGCCGTGCGGCCGCGGTGGCTTGTTCCGGTTGTCTGGAAGGACTCTCCATGGTTTTTCTCCTTCCGGCATGCATTTGAGTTGCACGGTCCCCAGGGTGGGAACGCGCTGTCGAGACACTCCGCGTCTCAGATTCAGTCGCTCGCCGTTCGTCGGTATCGGCAACATGGGGCGTTGCAGGCCATCGGTTCTCATGCGGAGCATGGGAGCAACCGTGCCAATCGCCCGCTGTCAATTCTGAATTCTGACCGGCACCCGCCGGCCGCCCCATGTGCCGGGCGCGTCGTCGAACCGACCGGCGATCGGTGTCTGGCAGTGCGCGCAACGACTGTCGCGAATCTCGAACGACTCCAACAGGTAGCCTTGGCGGCGAATGACGGTTCGACCGCAACCGGGGCAATACGTGTGCTGACGCTCGGGGTCGTGAATGTTGCCCGTGTAAACGTATCTCAGCCCGGCCGCGCGAGCAAGGTCATACGCTTGCTGCAACGTGGCAGGCGGCGTCGGTCTTCGGTCCATCAGATTGAAATCTGGATGGAACGCCGAGAAGTGGAGCGGCACGTCCCGCCCCAGTTCCGTGGCAATCCACTCGCACATTCGTCGAATGTCGTCGGGCGAGTCGTTGGCCCCCGGAATTATCAGGTTCGTGATCTCGACCCAAACTTGGCTCTCATGCACAAGCCAGCGGAGCGTATCGAGCACCGGCTGCAAGCGGCCGTCGCAATATTCGCGGTAAAACTGTTCGGTGAAGCCCTTGAGATCAACGTTCGCCGCGTCCATCGGTTCATAGAACGCCGCCCGGGCCGTGTCGGTGATGTAGCCGGACGTGACCGCGACGGTCTTGATGCCCAGCTCGTGGCAGGCCCGGGCCGTATCGATGGCGTACTCGGCCCAGATGATCGGATCGTTGTAGGTGAAGGCGACGCTGGTCGAGCCATGCCGCTTGGCGGCCGCCGCGATTGCCTTCGGCTCGGCCCGCTCGCAAGCCGCATCGACATCACGGCTCCGCGACATGGTCCAGTTCTGGCAGAACGTGCAGCCCAAGTTGCAGCCCGGCGTGCCGAACGAGAGGACCGGCGTGCCGGGATAGAACTGGTTGAGCGGCTTCTTTTCGATCGGGTCGATGCAGAAGCCGGTGCTGCGGCCGTAGGTGGTCGAGACGATCTGCCCGTCGCGGTTTTCGCGCACGAAACAGAATCCCCGCTCCCCAAGCCGTAGCGGACAATGCCGCGGACAGAGATCGCAAATCAGCCGTTGGCCATCGCTGGATGGGTGGAACCACATAATAGCATGATACCATTCGGCCCCGTGGCCGGGGAATCACGCCGAGGAGGTGTGGCCGGCGGCCAGCTTGCGGCCAAGCCGTCGGGCCTTGCGCTTGGCACAACCGCCAAGTTCCGGGTTTTCTTCACCGGACACGAGACCAACGGACAGAACGCCGACGGTTTTCGCCCCCAGCAGTCGGGCGACCCCTTTCAGAAGGCCAACCATTCGCGTCATCAGGCGGGCTAGCAGCGACGGCGCGGCGGACGACACGACGATCACCGCCCGCTTCGCCGGCCGTTGCCGTCGGTTGCGTCCCGTCGGGGCGTGCTTGCCCCAAGGCCAATAGGCGTAGGGGAGCGTCCGTTCGATGAACCGCTTCATCAGGGCCGTGACGGTCCAGAAGTTCATCGGCGATGCGAGCACCAGGGCGTCCGACTCGTCGATCTGATCGAGAATGGCCGCCATGTCGTCTTGGATGGGACACTGGCCGCGCCGCGGGCCTTCGCTCTGCGTGCACGCGCGGCAGTTGGTGCAGAACTCGATCCGCCGGTCGAGCAGATAGATCTTCACCGTCTCAGCGCCCGACGCGCGTGCCGCGGCGAGAATCTCATCGACGGCCCTGTCGATGACATGGCCTTTGCGGTAGGTGCCGACGATTGCCGTGATCTTCATGGTGGACAGCACCCCTCACGCAGTGCACGATGGCAGTTCGACCACGGCCCCCTGCCGCTGCGCCGACAGATACGCGGTATAAATGGTGGCAATCGCGTCGGCGGCCAGCAGGCTGTCGCTCTCGACCGGATCGCCGTAGGCAATCGTGCGGTAAAAGGCTTCCATTTCCTGCGGATAGCCGGTGAACCAGTCCTCCTCGGGCGACGTGCAAGCCCAGCCTTGCTTGGTGCCGATCTTTTCGACCACGTAAATGTCGTCGAAGTTCTTCTCGACCGGATTGTACGTCTGCATGGACGTGTTCGGATTGATGTTGCAAACCGTGCGGTGATTGTTGGCGCACACTTCGAGCCAGTTGTGAATACCGCCCAAGACGATGTCGGACGCAAACACGTCGGCAATCGAGCCGTCGTCGAACTCGACGTGCATCATCGAGAAATCGTCGATGTCGTAGTAGTCGCGGCGAATGTGCCCCTCGTCGCGGAAGCCGGGCAGCCGTGTGATCGCATGAGTCCTGGCGGAAACCGTGCGCGGGCGAATCGGGCGACCGTCGCGCGCGCGGCCCTCGACGCGCTTCAGATACAGAGCGGCCGTCAACGGATGGCAACCCTTGCCAATCAGAACACCGCCGCCACAGCGGGCCGCATAGGCGTAATCGACCGAATGGGAACCGCTGTGGGCCTCTTCGCCATGAATCCAGAGGATCTGGGCGCCAGTCTTTTCCAGGATCTCACGTTCCTTCTGGACGGCCGGCGCGTAGACCCAATTCTCGGCGTACAGCAGCCGGCCCTTGCTAGCGCGTTCGGCCGCCATCATCCGGCCGATGCTGGCCAGTGCCGCGTCGAGCGCCACCTGCTTGTCGGCCTTGTCCCAATGGAAATCGGCCGAGCCGTCGCCGAAATAGCCCGTCAGCGGCTTTTCGCAGATCACGAACTTGTCTCGTTTCAGCCCGGCCACGGCGACCGGCTCGTGCGCCATCGGCGGCACGCAGACATGAATCACGTCGACTTCGTCGAGCATCGCTTCGAGCGACTCGAAGAAACGGATGCCGCGTTTTTCGGCGTAGGCCCGGCCCTGCGGTTCGTCTTTGGCATGGACGCCAACGATCTCGACGTTCGTTCCATAAATGCGGCGCAAGGCCTCGTAATGGAAAGTGGCCGAGAAGCCGGCGCCGACGATGCCCGTGCGAACTGTTTTCTTTTGCATGACGTAGGTCTCCACCGAATGATTGTGTTTCCGGTTCTCATGTTCTGTGTGGGGGCGAGACAACCGCTCTCACCCTAACCCTCTCCCAAAGGGAGAGGGGGCCCATTGTCCGACCTGCTCTCTAGACCGTCGGCAGCTCATAGGGCTTCCGACGCTTGCGATCCAGGTACGTGTTCGCCTCGGCGTCGTCCGGGAACACTTCCTTGACCGGGTCCCATCGCAGCCTGCGATTCGTCCATCGGGCAATATTGCCCAGGTGGCAAACCGTGGCCGAACGGTGCCCGATCTCGATGTCCGCGTTGGGCTTCGCGCGGCTCTTCATGCAGTCGATCCAGTTCTCGATGTGGCTCTCGGTTGCCGGCGCGCCATGGCCAGCCTCCGCGGCAAACGTCGCCGGATCCGACAAAAGCTTCCCGCGGTCGATGGTGAGCCGCCCTTTTTCGCCGATGAACACGGCCCCGAACGAAGGGCTGTTGCCTGGCTCCATCACGATTCCGTTGGCGTAGCGGAAGAAGACCTTCGGCTGGCTGCAAATCGCGTTTGGCCGCTTGTTCGATTCCGGCTTGGTGATTGTTGGCGGATCGAATTGCGGTCCCTCGACCCAGACCTCGACTGGCCCGGTCTCGTCCATCCCCAAGGCCGACTGAACCTGGTCGAAAGCGTGCGAGCCCCAGCCGGTCATCTCGCCGCCGGAATACGGCCGGAACGAGAGCCAACCCGGCTTGCCGCGCGGCACGTACAACTGCGAATGGTACGGCACGGGCTCGGTCGGACCGCACCAGACATCCCAGTCGAGGCCGGCCGGAACCGGCTCTTCGGGCAGGCCGCAATTGAAGGGGCTGGGATAGTTCATCACGATGATCTTGCGAATCTTTCCAAGCCCGCCTTCACGGATCCACTTCGCACCCGCGCAGTTGATGGCCTGCGAGCGTTGTTGACTGCCGACCTGAAAAACGCGGTGGTATTTTCTCGCGGCCTGAACCATCAGGCGTCCCTCGCGGATCGTCAGACTGACCGGCTTTTCGGCGTAGATGTCTTTGCCGGCCTGGCAGGCCTCGATGCAGACAATCGCCCGCCAGTGTTCGGGCGTTGCCGTGATGATGGCGTCCACGTCTTTCCGCTCGAGGATCTTGTGATAGTCTTGGACGCCGATGCCGCCCAGCTTGGTGGCCGTCGTGACGGCTCGCGGCAGATTCACGTCCGCGATGCCGATGAACCGGACGTTGCTGTTTGCGGCAGCCCGCTGAACGAGGCCAGTGCCCTGGCGACCGATGCCGATTCCGGCCACGCCAATGCGGTCATTCGCACCAGGCCGACCCGGCGCCGCCAGGACGCCCGACGGAATCAGATACGGCGAGGCCACGACCGCGGCTCCCGCGACCGCTGCACCCTTGAAGAAAACGCGACGCGAAACATGGGCATCGGAACGCATCATTTCAGAGACTCCTTCTTCACGTTGAGGTAGGCAACAACGACTCTCCCGCTTGCAGGGAGAGCGGGTGGGCAAAATCATGAAAGTATCTCTCTTGCACCAGAAATCCCTAATACGGCTGACGTGACACACGCCGAAAATGCCTCTTCTGAACAGGTTCTGCTATAGCTACAAACTTGGCGTCGCATGGCCGGCCGCCGCGCACATCGCGTCGAGATTCTCCGTCGGCGCTCCGGGAGGCGCGCCGCCGCCGCACGAGACAATCACCCCGCGTCGGTCCTTGACCGAGTCGAGCATTGCCGTGACGGCGCCCGACACCTCGTGCGCCGTCCCCTTGGCCAGCACGTCGCGCGGCGGAATGTTCCCCAACAAGGCGACAGACGGTCCCGCCAGGCTTTGGATCTGCTCGACGCCGTGCTGGAACGAATAGTTGAACAGATTGACGCCGATCGTCGCCAAATGCCGTGCCGTGATCAGCCCCGGCGCGTCATTATGCAAAAACCGAACGGAGACGGGACGCGACTGGAACACACGCTTCAGATAGGGCTCGGCAAACTGCTGGAAATCATCCTCCCGCAGGAAACCAATCAAATCGTCCAGCAGGAAGATGCCGTCGATCGAATCGAACGTGCTCGCCTGCAAGTCAATCCAATCGACCAAAAAGTCGGTGATCGTGGTCAGCAGGCGGTGGATCTCGTCGGGATTCGTTTTCAACCCGATCAGGAACTCGGTGTGCCCGAGCAAGTACGACGCGATATTGAGCGGCCCCCGGGCGGTAGCGAATCGAATGCGATGGCCGGCCGCCTCGATCTTCGGGCGGCATCGCTCCAGCCGGCGAATGAGAAATGGCAGCAGACCGTCCGTGCGGCAATTGGGCTTCGACAATCGCTCGATCTCGTCGTAGTCGTTCAACACTTTCACCGGACTTGGGAAACTCTCGTCCGGCCAGACGCATTTGGCGCCGAACGCGGACGGCTCGGTGCACATGCCATACTCGGCCCAGAAGCCGGGCAGCATCATGATCTGCGGAAACCGCCGGACGGCTTGGAGATTGGCGTCGAGCCACGTCTGCTCGTCGCCAAAATAATCGAGCATCGAAACGCCCGCCCAAGCCGGCAACCAGGGGCTGTCAATAATCAACCCAACCGGGGTGGGCGTGAGAGTCTCGCCACGGATGACACGCAAAAGCGATTGCCACTGGGGGTCTGTCATTGTCGTAATCGTCTGGGAAAGCCAACCTGAACGGTGACGGCCCGCGTTCAAGGCTGGTGCGATCGGACTTTCATCAAAGCATCCCCGATTGTAGCGGTTTCGGACGCCGCAATCCATCACGGCCGCTTATTTACCGCCGCTGTTGTTTTCGGGAAATGGCGACTCGTCGATCTTGTCGGGTGTTTGGCACGTTTACCGCGAGTGTTTCGGCCTGCGTATGTGGTACAACCAGCCACATCGCGTATGCCGATCCCGTTGGGGGTGACGCAGACTGCGATAATCTTGTCGGCCGGCAAGCCGTCGATCCGTCCGTTCCGCAGCCAGAACGGCTTCCGGCGCCCCAAATCGGAGCGGGCCAGCCGCAGGCGTACTGAGCCACTTACGAGCGTCGAGCGGCCGGCGGCCCGCCAGCCCTTCCGTCCGCGACAACCACACGCAGATCGCAGACATTCGTCCCCGTCGGGCCCGTTTTGAGCAAAGCGTCGAGGGAATCCAAGAAATGGTATGCATCGTTTCGAGCTAGAGAGTTGGCCGCGTCGAGATGGCGCCGCTCGGCCGCGTCGAGTGCGCCAGCATCGACGATGGCGCCGGCCGCATCCGTGGGGCCATCCTCGCCGTCGGTTCCCGCGGACAGCAGCACGACCGCTTCGGCCCGCTCGTCGGCAAGTCGAAGAAGGGCGGCCAGCGCCAGTTGCTGGTTCCGCCCGCCAAGCCCGCGTTGCGATGCGTCGACCAAGGTCACGACCGGCTCGCCGCCGCTAATCAGGCAGGTTGGCGTGTCGCCGCGCAGGGCCATCGCTCGTTCGACCAGCCGCCGGCCGACGTCTTCCGCCGGTCCTTCGGCGTGTGTTGCGCTCTCGGCAGTGACCGAGTAGCCCAAGCGTTGCGCCTCTTGCGCGGCCGCGTCTGCGGCCGTGCGGTTGTTGGCAATCACCAGGTTTGTGACACGACACGGCGACATGGCTTGGTCTCATCGCCCCGTGGGTTCCCGTCGAAAATGGAGCCAGCATGGAAACCCGCCGAGCAGCTCCCCACTATTTGGGCCAAACTTTGTCGAGCGCCTCGCTGGTCTGTTTGACGATAAGGTCGCGACGGCGGGTCTGGAAGGCCGCTTTCGACGGCTTGGCCGTCACTGGCCCATCGTAAGCTTGCTCGTGCAGGTAGGCGAGGAAGCCGGCAACATCGACACGACCGCCTTCACTGCCGGGCAGGAGTCGGGATTTCTCGTCGGGCTGGGCGGCGTCGGCCGGCATGTCGGCCACTTGCACGGCCAGAATCTGATTGGCCGGCAGCTTGCGAACCGTCTCGAGCGAGCCGCCGCTGGCCACGACGTCCCACGTGTCGAGGAGCAGCCCGACGTTGGGCGCGGCGACCATGTTGATCAGCAGCGCCGTGGCATCGAGATCGTGAATGAACTGAAAAGCCTTGTCTTGACGCAGAGTCTCGGCCGCCTGGAACCCGATGGCCAACGACAGGCCCGAAGGCTGCAATGCCGCGCAGATTTCGTGAAACCGGTGGCGGTGAAACTCGAAGTTCTCATGGTAGGGCCGCAGGTCGCCGGCCGGGGCCAACAAGGCCGTGCATCGGGTGCAGCCGAGTTCGGCTGCGTAGCCAGCGTATTCGGGCAGTTTTTTCAACTCCTGGGCGAACGTCTGATCGTCGGTTTCCCAGTTCAACGGCAGCGGAAAGCCGCTGATGCGAATCTTAGCGCTTGCGATCAGCCGCTTGGCGTACGACGCCCCCTTCAGTTTGGCCTGCGCGGCGAACTCGATCATATTCAAGTCCATTCCGCCGAAGCCGTAAGTCATGGCCAATTCGATGATTTCGCTTTGATGTCCGGCGACGCCAATCGCGGACGGACTGAGATTCTTAAACATGACGATCCCTTCAGAAGCCAAGAATGATGGGGCACAGCGCGGCCGCAAGGCAAAGCTGCTGGCCCGGTGCAGAATACCTGATTGTCGCGCGCGCAGCCAACCGGCGATAGGGGGGGCAGGAAACCGAGGCGTTTGGCCGCACGCTCGATGCCTTGACGTGCGATCAAAGGGCCGTGCCGTACTTCCATGCCGCCCAGAAGACCACTGCGGCGACGCCCAGGCGATACCAGCCGAACGGGACGAGCGTGTGGCGACCGAGGAACCAGACGAACGTCTTGACGGCAAGCCAAGCGACGATGAAGGAGACGACGAAACCGATGGCCACCATCTGAAAGTGTCCGGCGAGGTCTTTGTAGCTCTTCTGAAGCTCGAAGATCGTGGCCGCGATCATGATCGGCACGGCGGCAAAAAAAGAGTATTCCGTGGCCGTCTTGCGTTCCACGCCGCACGTCATGCCGCCCAGGATTGTCGAGGCTGCCCGCGACATGCCAGGCCACAAGGAGAGACATTGAAAGAGGCCAATGCCCAGCGCCTCACGCCAGGTAAGCGTATCAATCGTCGCGACTTTCGGCCGTGGCCGCCAATACTCCGTCACCAGGATCCATACGGCGCCAACCGCCAGAGCGATCGCCACCGTCAGAGGATGGAACAGCTTTTCTTTGATGAAGTGATGCGTCAAGAGTCCCAGAACGGAGGCGGGAATGGTCGTAATCAGCAGAAGCCCAATGCCGCGCAGCCCGCTGAAACCACGATTGTCGTTCAGCCGGAGCAAGCCCGTGAACCGGCGCGGATAGGCGGCGACGATGGCCAGGATGGCCCCGAGCTGGATGATGATCTCGAAGGTGTTCGCTGTCTCGGGCGTGATGGAGTTCTCGAACCCGCTGAAATGACCGACCAGAATCAGGTGCCCCGTCGACGAAATGGGCAGAAACTCGGTGAGGCCTTCGACAACGCCCATCAGGGCAGCCAACAGATCTTGCATGCAAAGTCCTTTAGACAAGAGGCGAAACCTCTAGTTTATCGACGCGGCAAGGCAGCCGCAATTGTTGTTCATTGTTGGCCGCGGTCGCGAAACGGGCCCTGATCGGCTGGCAGGCCCCATTCGGGCGAGGTATAATCCATAAGGTCCGTTCGACGCCAAGAATGGGACCGCCTGGGGGCGAATTGGATTCGACCGGGCAGTTAGAAGTGTGGGTGGCGTGCCGTGGTTGGTCAGCTGGCCACGTTAAAAGCCGACCAATAAATTTAATTGCTGACCACAGTCTAGCAATGGCCGCCTAGAGATAGGTTGCCCCGGCTGAGGACCTTCGCCGGAGAGGTCCGACTGCCGGCAGCAAATCCGGATCGTCTCGGGTCGCCGTCGGCCACGCCCGGGATTAAACAACGCTGCCAACTAGCCGCTGTTTCACCCTGTCGGTTGGGGGTTTCGGGGGCGAAGGCGTAAATGATCCGACTACGCACGTAGAAGCTTGCATGGAAATGTCGCGGGACGCGGGTTCGATTCCCGCCGCCTCCACTTGAACGCCGGCATATGCTCGCACCCCTCGCTATCCTTCGGGAAATCGAGGGGTGTTTGCGTTTCTTGTGACCGCTTGACCGCCGATCTCCGGCCACTGACCAACTTCTTCCCGGCCGACGGCGACATTATCGGCGTT
>JBDKSW010000017.1:0-38681 GCA_039698035.1 Thermoguttaceae bacterium
GGCTAGGAGTTCCCGTCATTAAGGTCTCCGCCGGAACTTTCATCCGGCCAGTCAATTCCCGGACAAGCTTTCGCTCGCCGGTTACAGCGTCAGGATGACGCTGCGCGTCATGCCTGACGCACCAAAAAGAAAGCCTTGCAGGTCAAAGACCTGCAAGGCTTTTTGAGTGCCGAAGAGAGGACTTGAACCTCCACTCCCTTGACGGGAACTAGGTCCTGAACCTAGCGCGTCTGCCAATTCCGCCACTTCGGCAATAACTCTCGGATTATAACCTCAACGGGCCGCCGATCACAAGGGGGCGGCCCCCAGATTCCGTCAGTGCCGGTCCCGGGCTGCTTCCCCTGCGAACGTGTGGCCCGTATCGCGCTACAGAAAGCCCGCCAGCACATCGGCGGGGGCTGGTCCGTAGCTGTGTGGTTCGATTGTGCAGGTCGCGCGGCCTTGGCTCAGCCCACGCATGGCGCTGGAATAGCCGAACAGGTTCGCCAGCGGAGCGTGCGCCTCGATGACCGTGCTGCGACCGCGAATGTGGGTCCGCGCGATGATCGCGCGGCGTTGCTGCAGGTCGCCCATAATGTCGCCGAGATGCTCTTCCGGCACAGTCACTTCGATCCGCATTACCGGCTCGAGGAGGACGACGCCGGCCTCACGAAGCGCCTTCTCGAAGGCGTCGCCGGCCGCGTAGCGGAAGGCCAGCTCGGTCGAACCCGTCTCGTGAACCTCGCCGCCAAGGACCGTGATCTTCACTTGCATCAAGGGGAATCCGAGCGTCCCGCCGCCTTCGCCTTGTTCGCTGAGCACCTCGACGGCCGGCGTCAGAAACGGCTCGGGCAGGACGCCGCCCGGGGCCACGGTGACAATGACCGGCTTGGCGCCCTTGCTGAACGGCTCCATGCGGATTCGGACCTTGGCGAAGAGCATTTGCCCGGCCACGTTGCGATGGCATTCGCCGGTCACCTCGACGGCCCGCTGGATGGTCTCGCGGTAGCTGACTCTCGGTTTGTGGACGCGGACGTTCAGCTTGAAATCGCGGAGGAGGCGATGTTTGATGACTTCGAGGTGCAGCTCGCCCATGCCGCTAATCAAGGTTTGGCCGGTCTCCTCGTTCTCGCGGGCGCGGAACGTCGGGTCCTGACGCTTCATCATGTCGAGCACGTCGGCCAACTTCTTCCGCTCGGTCGAGGTCTCTGGCTCGATGGCCATCGAGATGACCGTCTCTGGGAACGCGATCGACTCGAGCAGAATCGGCTCCTGCGTGCTGCAAAGCGTGTCGCCGGTGATGGAATGGCGAAGGCCGACGATGCCGATGATGTCGCCGGTCGTTACCGAATCGACTTGGGTGCGGCGGTCGGCCTGGACGCGCCAAAGCTGCGGGACGTTCTCTTTCTTGTCCTTGCCCGAGTTCAGGACGCGGCTGTTGGCCTTCAATGTGCCCGAGTAGACGCGAATGTAATGCAGGTCGCCGTGGCGGTCGGCTTGAATCTTGAACACCAGTCCGCAGAACGGCTCGTCCGGGCTCGGGCGACGCACCAGCTTCTTGTCGTGATTCTTCGGATCGACACCTTCGACGGGCGGCACCTCGGTTGGGCTGGGCAGGTAGAGCGCCACGGCGTCAAGCACCGGCTGAACACCAATGCCGTCGAGGGCCGACCCACACAGGACTGGCACGGCCAGGTTGTGGACCGTCACTTGACGCAGCACTTGCTGGATCAGCGTCGGCGGCACGGGACTTTCCGAAAGCATCAGCTCGGTCAGCTCGTCGCTATACATCGACAACTGATCGAGCATTTGGGCGCGCCAGAGCTCGGCCTCTTCGACCATCTCGGCCGGAATGTCGGATTCAACCGTCTCGGCGCCCCTGGTTTCGGTCACGAACGTGATCATCCGCATCGAGATCAGGTCCACCAGCCCGCGAAACGCCTCTCTCAAATGCGGGGGGCCAGCCCCGATGGGCAGGTTCACCGGGATCGGCTTGCAGTTGAGCCGGTCGCGGATTTCGTCGAGCGTGCCGAAATAGTCAGCCCCCTCGCGGTCCATCTTGTTGATGAACGCGATGCGAGGCACGTGGTATTTGTCGGCCTGACGCCAGACCGTCTCGCTTTGGGCCTCGACGCCTTCCCGGGCGCTGAAAACGACGACACCGCCGTCGAGCACCCGTAGGCTTCGCTCGACCTCGGCCGTGAAATCGACGTGGCCGGGCGTGTCGATCAGGTTGATCTCGATGCTCGTGCCGCTCGATTTGACCGTCCAAGGGAACGAGACCGAAGCGGCGTTAATCGTAATGCCGCGCTCCTGCTCCTCGGGATCGAAGTCGGTGACGGTCGTTCCCTTGTCCACCTCGCCAACCCGGTGGCTGAAGCCGCTATAGAACAGCATCCGCTCGGTGACGGTGGTCTTGCCCGCGTCGATGTGGGCGATCACGCCAATGTTGCGGAGATGGTGGAGATCGGCAGGCATATGGGCAGCGTTGTCGTGGGGCAGGTTGCGACCCCGCCTAGAACTTGGGAAGCACCGGGCAAGTTGACAACCTGCTCCATGTGGGAAAGGTTCCATAATAAGGAACATCCCACCCACGGTCAATGGGGCAGGCCGGGCCGCATTGGTCGGTTCGTCGCCGCCTAGCCAGGCTTCATGTCCAACGCCCTGGGACCGAGCGTGGCCACGGTGAAATCGGTTGGCGGATGGTCGGCCAGGAACGCGTTGATGCTGCGGCTCGAAAGGCCGTCGATGAGCTGGCCCACCTCGACCAAGGTTCTGGCGTGGCCAAGGTGGTACCAGTCCCGGGCCAGCGACGAACTTCGGCCCGAGCTCGACTCGTACTGCATGATGAGCGCACTCTTGATCCGCGATTTCAGCCGCGAAAGCTCTGTCTCCTCGACGCCACGGCCCAAACGGCGAAGCTCGCCCAGCGTCACATCGAGCGTTTCCTGCGCGCGATCGGCGCCCGTGCCGGCATAGCAGAAGACCGAGCCGCGATCTAACAACGTGTGGTGCGTGGCGTAAACCGTGTAACACAGGCCCCGTTTCTCGCGGACCTCGGTGAACAGCCGGGCGCTCATGCCACCGCTCAGGATGCCGACGGCGCCCCACGCCTGAAAGTAATCGGGGTCCCGGTAAGGCACACTGGGAAACGCAATACCGATTTGCGTCTGCTGGGACTCATAAGGCAGATGTTCGTAGCGGAGGCCAGCCGGCTTCTCTTGGATGGCGCTGTCGACGCCCGGCTTCCAGTCCGCGAACAGCGCGCCGACCAGGTCCTTCAGCCGGGACCAATCGACTCGACCGGCGACGCCGAGGATCGTGCCGTTCGGCCGATAATGGCGGGCGAAGTAGGGCCGAATGTCGTTGATCGTCGTGGTCTCCAACGCCTTAAGATCGCCCTGCGTCGGGCGTCCCCACGGGTCGGGGTAGTGCCGCCGCCGGAGCTCGATCATCACCTTTTGCGACGGCTCGTCTTCAACGGCGCGAAGTTCCTGGAGCATGGCCAATCGGCCGGCCTCGACCTGGTCGTCCGGCAAATGCGGCCGTCGCAACACGTCCGCGTAAATGGCCAACGTCGCGGGCAGGTTCTCGGCCAGCGTCGCGCCGCTGTAGCTGGTGTGGGTGCTGGAGACCGACTCGGCCCGCTCGACGCCCAGGTTGTCCAGATCGAGGATGAACTGTCGGTTATCACGATCTCCGGCCCCGCGCAGGGCCATTTCGCACGTGAAACCGGCTAGCCCGCCGCGGTTGTCCGGCTCATAGGCGCAACCGGCCGGGGTGAGGAAGGTGAACGCGGCCGATTGCAGGCCTTCCATCGGTTCGGCGACGAGGACCAGGCCATTGGAATACGTATGCGATGAGATCGGTTGTTTCACTTGGGAGGGCTTGGGGTTGAGGCTAAGTGGCGTAGACGTTTTCGATCGTCTTGTAGACGATCCTTTTTGCGAGAAACCCGGTCCGGTGGTAAAGCCGAACCGCACGTTGATTTTGAGCGGTGACCTCGAGGTAAACGCGTCGCGAGCCGGCCGAACGAAAACCGTCGAGCGCCCGCAGCAGCAACGACATGCCAATGCCGCAGCGCCGGTGCTCGCGGACGACGCTGAGGTTCTGAATCGCACCGAAGCCGTACTCGTCGCGGACGCCTTGGATCGTTCCGCAATAGACCATGCGTTCTCGCTCGGACGAACGGACAACCAGCCACGTGGCCTCGGGCAGAAAGCCCGGCTTGCCGATGATCTCGGTCATCAACCGCCGACAGCCCTCGAAATCGCCGAGGCAGGGAAACACGCTCGTGTCAATTTCGTCGCGAAACCCGAGAAACTTTGCCCGGGCAAACGCATCCAACAGCGACCGGTCCCACGGCAAGAAACGGTAGCCGTCCGGCACGGCCGCCGGCGTCAGGTCGCGGCCAGCCAAGTCGATCTCCATCCGGAAACGCTTGCAGTAGGCGATGTCCATTATCGATAGCGTGTAATCTATCGAGAAACTCGGGGGGGGTCAATTGACGGGCCAGCAAGCGTTTACTGAGGCAAGGCCGCACCCGACGCCAGCTTTCGCAGGACCTGCAGGTTCTTTGCGTCCCAATCCTCGCCAGCGGCGTCGCCCTTGGGCGTTTCCAGGTACATCGGGACGTCTTGAAAGCGAGAATCGCCCAGCAGTCGACGGAACGCCTCGAGGCCAAGCCGCCCGCGACCGATGTGTTCGTGGCGGTCGATGCGGCTGCCCCGTTCGCGACGGCTGTCGTTCAGGTGAAAGGCCTTGATCCGTCGCAGGCCCAGCAGCCGATCGAACTGGTCCATGGTGGCCGAATACTCCAGGTCGGGCGACAGCGGGTACCCGGCGGCGAAGACGTGGCACGTGTCGAAACAGACGCCGACCCGGTCCGGATCGCTCGTGGCGTCAAGGATCGCAGCCAGTTGCTCGAATCGCCAGCCGAGCGACGTGCCTTGGCCTGCCGTGGTCTCCAGCAGGCAGCGGACCTTCAGGTCGCGACACTGAGCATGCACTTCATCGAGCGCTCGGGCGACGTTGAACAGGCCGCACCGCTCGTCGCCGCTGGTCGATGCGCCAGGATGGGTTACGACGTAGGGGATCCCAAGGGCCTCGGCTCGTCGCATCTCGTCGATGAACGCCTCGACAGAGCGGCGCCAAAGCGGAGGCGACGGGCTCGCCAGGTTGATGAGATAGGCGTCGTGGGCCAAGGGGTTTCCGATGCCCAGACTGTCCAGTGCGTTGCGAAACCGCCGGATGTCGTCGTCGGCAATCGCCTTGGCCGTCCACTGGTTGTTGTTTTTGGTGAACAACTGGACGCAATCGCAGCCGCTGGCGGCGGCCCGCTCGACGGCACGGTCATGCCCACCGGCGATCGACTTGTGGCATCCGAGAATGGCCATCTAACGGATCATATCGCTTGGCGACCGTGGGGACGAGGGCCGAGTCCTTGAAGTTCCGTGGGCCGCCCGATTCGGCCTGGCGATCGAGCAGACCGCCGCCGGTCAGGACACACGACGGTTTGCATTGCGGCAACCCGGCGAGCATTTCATCCTTGCCCATTCCACGCCGTCTCACTTTTTTTATGTTATCAGGTAAAATTCGCACAATTCACATCGAATAACCAGGATAATCGCTACGTTCAAAGCCGAAATTGAATCCTCATCGCTTCTCGTGAGGATTCATTGGTTTTTGGCATTGCGTTGCCAAAAAGAAGATGCGTACTATAGGTGAAGTTTAGGGGCACATACCCCCCCTGCACGGCTGCGATCTGCTTGGAACACAGAACGCAACCGCAAAAACACAAGGAGAAGAGGCATGCTGCAGCGCTCTGCTGTCGTCGTGGTGGCCTGTGCGCTCATGGCCACGAATGTCCAGGGCACGGTGATCGACTCGTTCGATACGGCGGCCCAATCCCTATCGGTTTCACCAAAGAAAACCGCATTGGAGCAGGTATCGCTTGATTCTAGCGCCGGACTGGGCGGATACCGCGATCTTACCCTTCAGTGGCTCAACGGACGCACCGCCTTCGTGGATGTGCTCACCGAGGCGTTCTGGACCGGCCTATCCTTCACCCAAGGCACCAGCGAAGCCAAACTGAAGGTCACCTGGGACGGCTCGGACTCGCCTGGCGTTTTGGACTACGCTCTCGGCGCCAACCTCACCGCGGCTGGCCAAGATCGGCTCCAGTTCGATGTCGCCGAGGTCACCGGCACGGGCCTTACCATGACAATCACCGTGTATACCGACGCAAGCCATGCGTCAACGTACACGAGCTTTGTCACGGCCGGGACCACCGGCGTCCTCGAAGTGACCTACGCCAGCTTTGCGTCCTCGGGGACCAGCGGCGCGGCGAACTTCTCGAACATTGGCGCCATCGTTCTCGAATTCAACGGCGCAGGCCACAGCGGCTCCGACATCACGATCAGCCAGATCGAGACAGCGGTTCCCGAGCCGTCGACCATCGCGATGGCCGCGGTCTGCGGCTTGGCGCTGATGGGCTTGAGCCGCCGCAGGAAGGCTTAACAGGTCGGCAACTGCTTGTCTGATCCAGGGATTGCTTGCCCACAGGCAGCAATCCCTGGCGACTGTCTCGGCGCCCGTTTGCCACGGCGAAGAGCCGTATTGTACAATAGGAGTGTGGCTTCGGCTGACCACTCTTCTAGCGGGGGTCGAGACGGCAATGAATTACGGCTGGTGGATTGTCGCTCTTGTCGCAGTCTTGTTGACAGTCGCAAGCATGTTCTGGCGACGTCCGCGGCGGCAGCCCCCGCGAACGTCGGCCTTCGCCCAGGCGAAACGCCGTTTCCACACGCAGCGAGAGCGGCTCGAAGCCAAGTTCTTGCAGTTGGCCGCCGCGCGGAACACGGCCGACGCGCCGCGTTGGGCCGACTGCCTGTTTGCGGACGACGTTTCCTACGTGCGCAGCCGAACTACGGGCGAGCTTTCCGCCTTCGTCGCCGTCACGGTCGGCGTCGGTGATTCCGAAGACGAACGCGACACCGCAGAGTCATTGCAGGCCGGCACGGCCGTCTTCCGTTTCGACCGCGACCACTGGGAGACCGACGGTCGGGCCATCTTGAACCTCAGCCCGAGCGAGGCCATTCAGTACTACCGCGACCAGCTAGAAATCGTCGGCGAAGAGTTTGCCCACCATTCGTAGCGTCGCGGATCGCGCGCAAAAAAGCGTGCCACGGCCTGCGGCGGCCATGACACGCTTGATCGAAAGCATGATCGAGATCGCGGACAGCTCGGTCAGCTCTTGGCCAGCTTGCGAAGGACGGCGGGCAGAATGCCGCCGTGCCGGTAATACTCCATCTCGACCGGCGTGTCGATTCGAACTTTGGCCGAGAACTCGCGGACCGTTCCGTCGGCGGCCTTGGCGCAGATCGTCAACTCGGCGCCAGGCAACAGCGAATCGCTCAGCCCGGGGATGTCGAACGACTCGGCGCCGGTCAGGCCCAGCGCTTCCCAAGATTGGCCCTTCGGCAACTGCAACGGCAGAATGCCCATGCCCACCAGGTTGCTTCGGTGGATTCGCTCGAAGCTGGAGGCGATCACGGCTCGGATGCCGAGCAGATAGGGACCCTTGGCGGCCCAGTCGCGACTGCTGCCGGAACCGTACTCCGCGCCGGCCAGGACGATGAGCGGCACGCCCTCGGCCTTGTATTTCATCGCCGCGTCGTACATCGACATGGTCTCGCCGTCGGGCAAATGGCGCGTGACGCCGCCCTCGGTGCCGGGAGCGACCATGTTGCGGATCCGAATGTTGGCGAACGTGCCGCGGGCCAGCACGCGATCATTGCCGCGCCGCGCGCCGTAGGCGTTGAAATCGACCGGCTTGACGCCCAGTTCCTGGAGGTACTTGCCGGCCGGACTGGTCGGCGCAATGGGGCCAGCCGGTGAAATGTGGTCGGTGGTCACGGAATCGCCGAGGGCCGCCAAGGCGCGAGCGCCGCGAATCGGTTGCACCGGCGACGGCTCCGGCGTCACATCGGTCAGGAACGGGGGCTCCTGAATATACGTGCTGTCAGGATCCCACGGGTAGACCTCGCTGTCGGCCGCCGCCAACTGGTTCCACATCTCGCTTCCTTGGAATACGTTCCCATACCGCTCGCGGAACATCTCGGGACGGAGCGCTTGCGAAACGACGGCGTCGATCTCGGCCTGGCTCGGCCAAATGTCTTTCAGGTACACGGGCTGGCCGGCGCTGTCCTTGCCCAACGCTTCGGTTGTCAGATCGATGTCCACGGTGCCGGCCAACGCATAGGCGACGACCAACGGCGGGCTGGCCAGATAGTTGGCCTTCACCTGAGCGTGGACGCGGCCCTCGAAGTTGCGGTTGCCGCTGAGAACGGCCGCCGCCACGAGGTTCCCATCGGTGACGGCCTTGGCCACCGGCGGCAACAACGGACCGCTGTTGCCGATGCACGTCATGCAGCCAAAGCCGACGTTGTAGAAGCCGAGCTGTTCGAGCGACTTCTCCAGCCCCGCTTCGCGGAGATAGTCGATCACGACGCGGCTGCCGGGGGCCAGGCTGGTTTTCACATGCGGCGGAACTTTCAGACCGCGCTCGACCGCCTTGCGGGCCAGCAGACCAGCCGTCAACATGACGCCCGGGTTGCTCGTGTTCGTGCAACTGGTGATCGAGGCGATGACGACAGCGCCGTGGCCGAGCGTGCCTGCGTTTTCGGCCTGCACCGTCTTGGCCATCTGCTCTTCGGACAATCCGAAGCCGCGTTCCTTGGGCGGCAGGCCGAGCGAGTGGCGGAACGAACGCTTCATGTCGCCCAGCGCGACGCGGTCCTGCGGTCGCTTGGGACCGGCCAGATTCGACACGACCGCGCCGAGATCGAGGTGCAGCACCTTGGTGTACTGCGGTTGCGGGGCGCCGGTCGCCTTCACCGAGCGGAAGAGATTTTGCTCTTTCGTGTACCGCTCGACCAGCTCGACCTCGGCGTCGGTGCGGCCGGTCTCGCGGAGGAAGGTGAGCGTTTGCTCGTCGACTGGGAAGAAGGCCATCGTGGCCCCGTAGTCGGGCGCCATGTTGGCCACGACCGCGCGATCGGCCACTTTCATTTCGGCCAACGCGGGGCCAAAGAACTCGACGAACTTGTCGACGACGCCCTCGGTGCGAAGCATTTGAGTGACCGTTAGGACCAAGTCCGTCGCGGTGACGCCCGGCGAGAGTCGGCCGGAAAGCTCGAAACCGATGACCTCGGGCGCGAGCATGTAGAGGGGCTGGCCGAGCATGACGGCTTCGGCCTCGATGCCGCCGACGCCCCAGGCGACGACGCCCAGGCCGTTGATCATCGTCGTGTGGCTGTCGGCGCCCACGAGCGTGTCCGGCATGGCGACCCGGCCGGCCGGCTCGTCGCGGAGGCAAACGCACTTGGCCAGATATTCGAGGTTGACCTGATGGATGATGCCCGTGCCTGGCGGCACGACGCGGAAGTTCCGCAGGGCTTTCTGCCCCCAACGCAGAAACTCGTAGCGCTCGCGATTTCGCTCGAACTCGATCGCCATGTTTTTCGCCAAGGCGTCGGGCGAGCCAGAGCAATCAACTTGGACCGAGTGGTCGATCACCAGGTCGACTGGCACCAGCGGATTGATCCGCTTGGGATCGCCGCCCGACCGCTTCATCGCGCCGCGCATTGTCGCCAAGTCGACCACGGCCGGCACGCCGGTGAAGTCTTGAAAAATGACCCGGGCCGGCTTGAAAGGCACCTCGATGGCCGCCTTCCGTACGGGCTGCCAACCGGCCAGGTTGCGAACGTCCTCTTCGCGAACCTGAAAACCGTCGCAACTGCGGAGGACCGACTCGAGCAATACGCGAATCGAATAGGGCAACGCGGACAGCCGCGTCAGGCCGGCGTCCTCCAACTTGCTGAGCCGGTAAATCCCAACCGGACCGTCGCCAGACTCGAACACATCGCGGGCATTGAATGGATCGTGCATCTCAGGCTCCGTTTTTTGGTTCAGCATACCAAGCCAATGGCAGCTTTGCATCTCATGTATAACGCTTCCGAAACTTACAAACGGTTATCAGAACGATTCCGCAATTGTCTCGCACAGACTGGATTGCGGGCAACGTCCCAAGGGCAACGGCCGGCTGTTGTACGGCGTTGCAGACGGTCAATGCTGACGTTCTCGATTCCACATCATCGGAGTGCCGTCAATATAGCGAATCGTCCGTCCGATGCTAGGCGGGGAATCGAGAAAGACCGTTCATCCATGCGGCTCCGCCCATTGCGATGGGGACGGCGTGGAACCGCAAGCAGACTCGCGAGCTCCTGGGGGCAGCGGCGGCCAGAACTCGGGCGTCGGCGCAGTAACCGAGATCCGCTCCTTGGACGTCGGATGCTGGAACTCGAGAACACGCGCGTGCAATGCAATCGCCTGCAGACGCTCGTCAGCGAATTGCGGGCCGAACGGAGTCTGGGCCCCGTATTGAAAATCGCCCAAGACCGGAAAACCGCGGGACGACGCCTGAAGACGAACCTGATGCGTGCGTCCGGTCTCCAGTTCGATCTCCAAGAGCGTGCCCAAAGCGGACGCTGCAATCGTCCGATAGTGCAAGACCGCGACACGGCCCTCGGGATGTTCGGCCGGAACCACCTCGGCCAGCGGCTTGCCATAGACCTTGCGGACATAGTCGCGCCAAGTGTCGGCCGGCGGGTCTGGACGCCCCTCGACCCAGGCCCAGTAGCGCTTCTTGATCGTGCGAAGCTCGAATTGCCGAGCGAGCTTTTGGGCGGCGCGCCGTCGCGTTGCGAAGACAATCGCGCCCGAGGCCGGCCGGTCGAGCCGGTGAGGCACGCCCAGATATACGTCGCCAGGATGCTCGGCCCGGACGGCGAGAAACGCCTTGATCCGCACCTCGAGGCTATCAATGCCCGGCGGCGCTTGCGTGGCCACGCCCGGCGGTTTGCAGACCACCAGGCATGGCGCGTCGTCGTAGAGGACGGTGAATCCTTGTTCCATCGGTTCGCTGCGGCGGCGCCGCCCAGCCTCTGCTAAAGATACCGCGCCATCAGTGCGTCGACCAACCGCGGCGAAAGCCGGTTGAGCCAACAAAGGACGCGCCCCCAACGATAGGGAATGATTTCGTGACGCCCGGCCCGGATCGCGCGGACCACTTCGCGGGCGACTTCCGCGGCGCTGACCGCCTTGTGCTCGGGCCAACTCGGTGTGGCCGTATTCTCGATGACGCGGTCGAAGAACTCCGTCTCGGTCGTGCCGGGACTCACGATGAGGACGTCGATGCCGTGCCGAACGAACTCCGTGCGAATCGACTCGCTGAAGCCGTGAACGGCGAACTTGCTGGCGCAGTAGGCGCTGTTGTACGGGACGCCGCGGTGCCCAAGAATCGAGCTGAGGTTGACAACGATCGGTCGAACGCCTTGCTTCAACAACGGCAGCGCAAGCCGCGTCATCTCGACCAGCGCGAAGAAGTTCGTTTCCATGACGCGGCGCAACGCCTGCGGGTCGCCGTCCTCGAAAGTACCTGTGGCGCCGACGCCGGCGTTGTTGATCAGGATGTCGAGCCCGCCGAATTTCGATTGGACCAAGTCGACGGCCCGCTGCCGTGCGGCCGGATCGGTGACGTCGCCCACGACGGTCTCGACCGTTCCGCCTTGCGCGGCGATCTGCTCGACAAGTTGCCACAGCCGGTCCTCGCGCCGGGCGACGGCCACGACGCGAACGCCGTTGCACGCCAAGTCGACGGCCAACGCGCGGCCGATGCCGCTGGATGCGCCGGTGATGATCGCTCGAAGGTTCCTGAGATCACGCTTCATGTTGGGTCGTTGCCAAGCCGCAAGCAGCTTGTTGATGGGGACGAACGCTGACAGAGTCCTCGTTGATCCGTCCGAGGTGACGGCGTGGAAGCCGGCAGTGGACCACGACGTGGCTGTCGCAATATTGCTTGGAGAGCACTTCGCCGTGAGCGGCCAGATAGGCCAGCAGCCGACCATTGTCGACGCCGAACTCGACATCGACGTCCAGGAAGCTGCGGCTGAGCGCCTCGCTGACGACCGCGGCGAGATTGGCCATGCCCAAGCCGGTCCGGGCACTGAGCGGCACGGCATTCGGGTGTCGGCCCAGCAGGCCGTCAAGCCGCAGGCGGTCTGGGAGGGCATCGACCTTGTTCAGCACCAGCAGCGAGTCTTTCCGCTGGATGCCGATCTCTTCCAAGACATCGTAGGCCGCCGCGATTTGGTCGTAGACAGCCGGATTCGACGCATCGGCCACGTGCAACAGCAGGTCCGCCTGTCGCGCCTCTTCGAGCGTTGCCTTGAAGCTCTCGATCAGATGATGTGGCAGATTGCGGATAAACCCAACCGTGTCGCTCAGCAGCACGGGCCCCCAGCCTGGCAGTTGCCAGCGGCGCGTCCGCGTGTCGAGCGTTGCGAACAGGGCGTCCTGCACGAAGACATCCGCGCCGGTCAGGGCGTTCATCAGCGTGCTCTTCCCGGCATTCGTGTAGCCGACCAGCGAAACGGTCATCGACCCGCGTCGCGCGGCGACCTCGCGATGTTTGCGACGCTCGATCATGTTGAGCTGCTTGCGCAAGTCCTTGATGCGATTTTCGACCAACCGGCGGTCTTCTTCCAACTGGGTCTCGCCGGGGCCTCGAAGACCGACGCCCTTCTTCTGCCGCGATAGGTGCGTCCAAAGCCGCTTCAACCGCGGCATGGCATATTCGTACTGTGCCAGTTCGACGGCCAGCCGAGCTTGCGCGGTCTGCGCCCGATTGGCGAAAATGTCCAAGATCAGCTCCGTCCGGTCGAGCACCTTCAGACCGACGGCTTTTTCCAGGTTGCGCGTCTGGCCAGGACTCAGGTCATTGTCGAAAATGACCAAGTCGGCGTCCTTCGCGGCGGCCAGTTGCGTCAACTCCTCGACCTTGCCCTGGCCCAGATAGCACGTGGCGTCGGGCGTTTCGCGGCGCTGTGTCAGTCGACCGACGACCCGAACGCCGGCCGTCTCGGCCAGCCCCTCCAGCTCTTCCAACGGCAGTCCAAGCGACTTTTGACCGGGCAGCAACACGCCGACCAGCACGGCCGCCTCGCTAGCAACACTCTCAGTGCGACTCAGATCGTACACGGCGAAGAAGTTCCTCCCAAGTTGGCGATCGGCGAGGACGCGGACTCCTCGAACAGCATTCTCGCGGTTGGCATCTCATTTCACTCCATGTCTCCCGCCCGCAGATGACAATAACTCTCGTAGCGGCGCTCGTCGAGACGGCCGTCGGCCACGGCGTTCTTGACGGCGCAATCCTCCTCGTGGGTGTGGGTGCAATCGGGAAATCGGCACAGGTTCTCGTAGGGCCGTAGGTCGCGGAAAAATCCGGGCACTTCCTCGGCCGACACGTCCCAAAGCTGGAACTGCCGCATGCCGGGCGTGTCGACCACATAGCCGCCGCCGGCCAGCGGCAACAGTCGGGCGGTCGTCGTCGTGTGCTTGCCTTTGTCGTTTTCCCCGCTCACCGGCTGCACGCGAAGTTGCAGCGTCGAATCGATCGCATTGAGCAGCGACGACTTGCCGACGCCGCTCTGGCCGGCCACGACGCTCGCTCGGCCAGCCAAGGCTTGCCGAAATCGATCAATGCCAAAACCGGTCTGCGCGCTCACCAGCAAAACATCATAACCCATCTGCGCATAGACGCCGACCAGCGGCTCAAGGGCAGGCGTCTCGACCAGGTCGATCTTGTTGATGCAGATCAACGGCTTCGCGCCACCTTTCTCGGCCGCCATCAGCAGGCGGTCAATCAGGTTCGGCTTCAGACGCGGCTCGGCCGCGCTGGCGACGATGGCCAATTGATCAACGTTGGCCACGATGATGTGCTGCCGCCCGCGCGTCGCGCGGCAAATGCAGCCCTGACGCGGCTCGACCCGCTCGATAAAGCCTTCTTTCGGCTCGGTGTTCTCGACCGGCCGAAACATCACGCGGTCGCCGGCGGCTACGACGTGACGCTGGTCCGTGGCGAGCGTCTTCAACAGGCGGCGCGTCGCGCATTGATAGACGACGCCCTGCGCATCCTCGACCATGCTGACCAACCCAAGAACGCGGAGCACCCGGCCCGGGCGGCACGACTTGTCGCCCAAGTCGAGATGAACCGCCAGCCCCGACGATTGGTCCGGATCGTCATGATGCTCGGCGAGGACGGTCCGACGCCGAGTGAGCTCGCCCTTGCCGCTGATGCGCTCTGTCTGGGTGGGGGCTTCTTCCTGAAATCCGTGCTGGCGGTAGCGTTGCGTCCAGTCGGTCGTTCGGGCGCGAACGACACGGTTCTTACGGAACTCAGTGCGGATTTTTTTCTTCTTGGCCATCAGCGGTAGGGTGGCGCGCCTTCGTGGCGCGCATCGAGCGCCCTACATCAAATTCTAGAGCGGACGATTGCGAAAATGAATCCGTCCCGGCTCGTCGCTCGTAATTTCGTACCGGACGGGTTCGTCCGCGTCCGGAGGCGTCTTGCCAGGCGTGAACTTACGCTTCTCCAAGCCGGCCCTTTCGAGCAACGATTTTCCAAAAACGTCCGCATTGGGTACGTCGGGCGGCGGCGGGCCCACCGCTCCCAGATCCATCGGCGAATAGTGGACCTCGTACTTATGCTTGGCGACCGAAAGCACATCGCCCGGGTCGATCCGCTTATCAAGCACCTTGATTCCGTTCACCTTGACGCCGTTGCGGCTTTGCAAATCCCGAACGTGCCAGTAGCCGCCGTTGACGGTCAGTTGGCAATGATGGGCCGAGACGTTGGAAAATCGCAAAACGATATCGCAACTCTCACGTCGCCCAATCAGCAGGCTTTTTTTGAGCAGCGGAATCGGATCACCGCCGCCCACGGGCACAAGCTCACCGTACATGACTGAAGCCTCTTGAGATTCAGGCCTACAACGCGCTAAGATGGTATGAGACAAATACCACCTTCAGTGTAGCGAGGGACCACATTGTCGTCAATTGATAGGGAATTTTGCCCGCTTTCCAGCTCAGCCTGGCGGGCCGCCGGTCTCTCGTACCACAGCCTGAACTGCTTCTACCGCCAGCAGTTCGGGACAAAGGTCTGGAAGCTGAGCGTGGACGCCGGCTGCTCGTGCCCGAACCGCGATGGAACACTGGCCACTCTGGGCTGCATCTTTTGCGACCCCGAAAGCTTCAGCCCAAGCCGCCGCCTGCCGCCCCCCCACGGAGAGATGGGCCGCGTGCGGCAAGCGCTCTGCCTGGACCAGACGGCTCAGAGGTCAGGCGGCCACTCCATTGCGGCCCAACTCGACGCGGCCATCGCGCGGCGCGGCCGACAACACGCCAACGAGCGGTTCGTGGCCTACTTCCAGCCCGGCTCGAATACCTATGGACCGACGGACTCGCTTCGAGCCGCCTACCTGGAAGCCATCGCGCGGCCCGAAGTGGTCGGCCTGGCCATCGGCACCCGCCCGGACTGTGCCAGCGACGAGATATTGGACGTTCTGGCCGAAATTGCCGGCAAGACCTGGCTCATCGTCGAGTTCGGCGTCCAGACCGTCCACGATCGGACACTCGACCGCATCGCGCGTGGGCACCATTACGACGCCTTTGTCGATGCGTATCGCCGGTGCCGGCAGCGAGGCCTGAACGTTGGCGTCCATGTGATCCTCGGCCTGCCTGGCGAGTCGTGCGAAGACATGCTCGAAACGGCCCAGACCTTGGCCAACCTGGAGCTTCATTCGGTCAAGCCTCATAACCTGTACGCGGTTAAGAACACGGTGTTGGCCGACCAGGTGGCTGCGGGCCAGGTCCGGCTGCCGGAACTGGCCGAGTATGTTGGCTGGCTCGTCGATTTCCTGGAGCGGCTTCCCGGCCGTTTCGTCATCGAGCGTCTCTGCGGCGATGCCCCGCGCGACTACCTGGTTGGCCCCGTGTGGTGTTTGAACAAGGCGGGCGTCCGTCGGGCGGTCGATGCCGAGTTCCATCGCCGCGGCACGTGGCAAGGCTGCAAGGCCGCCGGGTCGCTCGCCGATGCTTCGCAAACGCCAAGGCGGACAGTAGAATAATGGATGTTCGGAGCGGACCGGATGGCCGTCGGCCGACGCCGTGACGGGCTGCCACATCAGCTCTCATGCGGCGACGGCGGGAGGAAAGTCCGGGCTCCGTAGGACATGGTGGTGGGTAACGCCCACCGGCCGCAAGGCCCGGGAAAGCGCAACAGAAAGCAAACCGCCTCGCAGTTCCTCACCGAACCGCGCGGTAAGGGTGAAACGGTGAGGTAAGAGCTCACCAGCAGGCCGGGTGACCGGTCTGGCTAGGCAAGCCCCACCAGGAGCAAGGTCAAACAGGGAGCAGCGGCCGCGCTGTCTGGCAAACTCGCCACGCAGCCGCCCACGGGTCGGTCCGGCCCGTTACGACTTCCGGGTCGATCGCGTGAGGGGCCGAGCAATCGGCCTCCTAGAGAAATGGCCATCGCCCCTTGGGTTTCCCAGGGGGCACAGAACCCGGCTTATAGGTCCGCTCCGAACTTCTTGTGATGCGCGCGGATCACGTCTGCGGAACCACACGTGGCCGATACCTTGCGCTGGATCGCCAAGACGACTCGCTTGGCAAGGCCCGGCAGCGAGATTCGCGGGCCTTCCATTTCCACGAATGCCCAGGGTTTGTCGCTCCGCGTCCTGTGCTTCGGCACTCGCATCTTTGGGCGAATCGGTACCAACTTTCTTGGAATCGGTACCGGTGGTTTACTGCGGAGGAGTCGTAAGTCCTTTCGCAGTAAAGTGGGCGGCACTGGACTCGAACCAGCGACTTCCACCGTGTGAGGATGGCGCTCTAACCAACTGAGCTAGCCGCCCGAGAGATTAAGAGTCTAGCCTAACAAACGGCCGGGTTCAAGAGGCGTTCATCTTAGCCAACGGCCAGCCCGTCGGATTCGCAACTCTGCTCAGAACCAAGCCGACGACCGCCCACGCCTCGGGCGATCCAGAGCGCGATTGACATCCGGGGTATCGGCCCGCTGGACCTGGACCACCGAAACCGGAAATACCTCGAAACCGTCGGCTGCGTCCTCCTGGGGGGATCGCACCCAGACAAACAGACCGACGGGAAGCTTGGCACGGCCCACGACGCTTTTCGGGCAGCTCGATTTCATTGCCGACCGCCAATTCCTCCGTAGTGACGAATCGGTATTGCATTATGACCACTGAGTCACTATACTTTTTGTCGTTTTCCGAGGAGGGAATCGATGCGGCTCAGCAAAGCCAGAAAAGAATTCGTGACGGCGATGATGAAGGACGCGATCTATAAAGCCGCTGGCTCGGTGCTCCAAGAGCACGGCGTCAACGGAGTCACGATGGATCGCGTGGCAACGACCGCCGGCCTGGCGAAGGGAAGCCTGTACAACTACTTCGAGGACAAGGACACTCTGCTCGGGTTTGTCTGCGACCGACTCGTCGAGCCATTCTTCGAGGCGATCGAGGAAATCGGCCAGAGCGAGTTGCCTGCCTCGCAGAAGCTCGCGAAGATCCTCCGCACGTCCCTCCAATACAGTGACGAACACAAGGCCATCATCCGGCTGTTGGCCGAAACGAGGCGGGAACAGCATGAGATCAGGAGACGAACTCGCCCGCGCTTTTTGCGACTCCTGACCTCAATCTTCGACCGCGGCATTCTTGATGGAGATTTGCGTCCGCATGACACGATCCATACCGCGCGCATGTTTTTGGGCTGTCTCTCCGAACTCTTCGAGTTGCAGGCGGAAGGCAGTTCCAGCGAGGAAGCCAACCAGTACGCCGGCGTCCTGATCGATGCGGTTCTCAATGGCTTTTCGATTCATACCAAGAAGCAAGCCTCTACGGACGAAGAACGCTCAGCCTGATTCGATTCACGGCCGCCGATCGGCGGAAGTATCATGTTGGTTCTATCGCGCAATCTCGGCGAGGAAATCGTCATCGGCGAAAGGATCGTCGTTGGCGTGGCTCGCGTGGATCGCGACCGAGTCTACCTGACGATCAAGGCGCCAAAGTCAATCCGCGTGGACCGCAAGGAGATCTGGTTGGCCAAGAAGCAACAGGCAAACAAGGAATAGGGCGTAACGGATGCCGTGCAAGTGGCCATGTCAAAGCATCGCTCCCATGGCGACCGTCATCCCGCGAGCCCACAGCGTCAATCGTACGGAGTCCTGTGCAGCGCCCTGCAACCGCGGGCAAACCCTTTCCTCTGCGTGAATTCGTTGTGTTTTCTGCGTTGTGGGTGTCTTTTCTGCCGCCCGTAGTGTTCTCAGTCAAACAAGCGGAAACCCCAGTCCTTTAAGGGATCCGACAAAATGGCATCACGACATGTTGCGCTGTCGCAGGATGAAACCGGTCAGCATGAGCCGTTGGGCAAAGTGGCAGGCGCCACAATTCTCCGCTCGCTGGGCGAGTTGCTGCTGTTGGCCGTTTTAACGGCCGCCGTCCCGTTGATTGTCTACGTCGACAACGCTCTTCTCGGCAACGAAGTTTCGGAGTATTCCGTCACCGAGATCGCCCAAGAAACGCTTTTGCTGCTTTCGGCGATACTGATCTTCGTCCAAGCTTGGCGGCACCCCGAGGTGCGAGGTTTCTTGGTGTTGGTCGGCGGTATCTTCGCGTGCATGTTGATCCGGGAGCTCGATTTTTTGTGCGACATGATTCACCACGGCTTCTGGGTCTACCCGGCCCTGCTCACGGCGGCGGCGGCACTCGCCTGCGCGGCGGTTTGCCGCGGCACGGTGCTCGCGTCCTTGGCCGCATACACCGGCACGAAGTCCTGCATCTATATGACGATTGGTCTGTTGATCGTGCTTGTTCTCAGCCGGCTGTTCGGCAGCGGCCATCTCATCTGGAGCGAGTTCCTCGCCACCGACCACTGCAAGAGTCTCCTGAAAACCGTGATCCAAGAAGGCCTCGAACTGTTCGGCTACGTATTCGTCTTCTACGGCTCGTTTCTGTTGACTCGAACGGACACCCGTCAAAGAGAGTCGTCATGATCGGCAAGGACGCAGCGCGATGGATCGCTCTGGCAACCGTGCTTCTGTCGGGTTGCGCGGCAACGCGATCGTACCCGGCCCCTCCGCTTCAGCCGTCGGCCAGCCTCATTGAAGCCGACGTCGCCGCCGCGTCCCAATCGCGGCCTTGGCCGACCAGTGGCGGCACGGCGACGAGAGTTCCGCGAAATGTCTTGGTCCTCTCCGGCGGCGGGATGTGCGGGGCCTATACGGTCGGCGTGCTAAGCGGCTGGAGCGCCGCCGGAACTCGCCCGTGTTTCGACATCGTCACAGGCGTCAGCACGGGCGCTCTGATTGCGCCGTTCGCCTTCCTGGGCCAGGAATACGACGCCGAGCTCGAACGCATCTACACATCGACACGTCAAGGGAACGTGGTTTGCCCACGTCTGTTGTGGCTTGATTCACTCGCGTCCTCCGAGCCGCTTGAGAAGCAGATCGCCACCAGCGCTACGCCCGAAGTGCTGCGACAAATCGCCGCAGCCCATCGCGAGGGCCGCCGGCTTTATGTGGGCACCACCAATCTGGACACTAAATCGCTCGTCGTGTGGGACCTTGGCGCCATCGCGGCTCGCAACACCCAGGAAAGCCAGGATCTCTTCCGAAAAGTGCTGCTCGCCTCCTGCTCGATTCCGGGCCTGCTGCCGCCGGTGCCCATCGACATCGAAGTGGACGGAAAACGCTTCACCGAGCTGCACGTCGACGGCGGTGTGACCGCTTGCGTCTTCCTTCAACCCGCAATGCTGGGGATCGGCCCCCGTGGCGAGCTGCCATCGACCGGCGACCGCAGCACGATTCACGTTGTCGTGGCCGGAAAACTGGAGCAAACCTACGTGCCGGCTCGACGCCAACTGCTCTCGATCGCCAGCGAATCGGCCAGCACGGTCCTCCAGGCAAAGCTGGAAGGGGAACTCGGACAACTGTTCTCGCTCGCACGCTACGTTAACGCCGACTTCAGGCTGGCAGGCATCCCTCAGGACTACACCATCGCGGGAACCAACATGTCGTTCGACCCCCGCGTAATGCGCGGACTTTTTGACGAGGGCTGGCGCGGCGGCAAGAGCGGAACCGTCTGGCAAAGCATTCCGCCGCGCTTGGCGCGAGAGATTGCCGCCAAGCCTCGACGCGACACGCGGTTCGTCGCCGTTCACGACGAACCGTCCCAGTCGCCAGGACACGCCGAGCGTTTCTGAGTCCTCGAAGAAGCCTGCGTTCCGGCCGCTGGCCAAGTTGAGCGACGACGACCAGAAATACGTCCAGCAGCGGTCGCAAGCCGCCTTCGACGACGGAGGGCCCCCGGAATAGACGTTTCTCAGAATCCGAGCAACGACCGCCATTACGTTGTCGCTCGGTCAGCAACTTATCTTGTCATCTTGGCCGCCCGGCAAACGCTATGCGGCGTCGCCCGGCACGGAGAACTGGCGGCACAGGTCGAGCACCTGACCGCGAATCCGTTCGGTCAGCGCCTCGTCGGTCGGCGCACGGAGGACTTCGAGAATCCAGCCGCCGATGGTTCGCATCTCGCCGCTCTTCATGCCTCGCGTCGTCAGGGCCGGCGTGCCGATGCGGACACCGGACGGGTCCATCGGCTTGCGCTGGTCGAACGGGATCATGTTCTTATTGATCGTAATGCCGCACCGATCCAAGGCCTTTTCGGCTTGGCCGCCGGTCGTGCCAAGCGGCGTCACGTCGGCCAGCAGCAGATGGTTGTCGGTGCCGCCGCTGACGAGCTTCACCCCGCCGGAGAGCAGAACCTCGGCCAGCGTCTTGGCGTTGTCGACCACTTGCCGAATGTACTGGTGATAGGCCGGCGTCAGGGCCTCGCCGAAGCAGACGGCCTTCGCCGCGACGACGTGCATCAGCGGTCCGCCTTGGATGCCGGGGAACACAGAGCGATCGATGTCCTTCGCATAGGCTTCCTTGCACAGGATCAGCCCACCGCGGGGACCGCGGAGCGTCTTGTGCGTCGTCGAGGTGACATAGTCGGCCACGGCCACCGGATCATCATGAAGCTTGGCCGCGACCAAGCCCGCATAGTGAGCCATATCGACGAATAGCTTGGCCCCATACTCCTTCGCAATCTCGGCGAACCGACCGTGCGGAATCTCGCGTGGATAGGCGCTGGCGCCGGCGACGATCATCTTCGGGCGATGCTCGCGGCACAAGGCGGCCACCTGGTCGAAGTCGATTCGGTGAGTGTCCGGACGGACGCCGTAGCTGAAAAAGTGGTAAATCTTGCCCGAGAAGTTCAGCTTCATGCCGTGCGTCAGGTGTCCGCCGTGGGCCAGGTCGAGCCCCAGGACAACATCGCCGGGCTGCAAGCACGAGAAGTAGACGGCCGTGTTCGCCTGGGCGCCCGAGTGGGGCTGCACATTGGCGTGCTCGGCCCCGAAGATCTTCTTGGCCCGATCTCGAGCCAGATTCTCGGCCACATCGACGAACTCGCAGCCGCCATAGTACCGATGCGCCGGATAGCCTTCGGCGTACTTGTTCGTCAGGACGCTGCCCATCGCCTGCATCACGGCCGGACTCGTGTAGTTTTCCGAGGCGATCATCTCGAGTCCGTTTCGCTGCCGGTCGATTTCGCCGGCGATCGAAGCCCAAACCTCCGCGTCCTGTCGCTCAATCCAGTTCATCGTCGCCTCCTCGGTAATCTGGTGGCTGTAATCGAACGAGTCCGAACATAGTGAGAAACAGCGTCAAAAGCAAGAGGTTTCGCGGCAAAAGGAGGGCGCGCGCCAATGCCCTGGGGCAGCCCGAGAGCGACCGGCGCAATGCCCCACACCGAGTAGTTTTGAGAAGTCTGCGACCCCTACTCGGCCGCGTCGTGGCTGACCGGCTCCATCACCTTGGTGTTCCGGTCGACGGCCAGGACGATCGTTCGCTGCTGGGCGCCGTCGCGGCTGCTGGCCACGACCGGCAGGACGTGACGCCGATCAGGCAGATTGAAGCGGACCGCGAAGCTGCCGTCGCTTCGCAGGCGCACCGGCTCGCCTCGCAGGGTGACGTGGGCGTCCGGATCCGTCACGCCGTGAACGATCAACTCCGTCTCCACCTGGAACTCCAGGCCTGGTGCGTTGCTGTCCACGCCCGACGCACCGGGGCCGAACTGGAGGCCCGTCGGATCGCCGATCGGCCGTTGAAGCCGCTCTTCGAGCACTTCCTTCAACTCGCCGTTGGCCTCCGGCTGGCTGTAGCCGCCGCTCATGGCGAAAATCCGATCGCAGTCCTTGGCCACATCCGCCCAATTTCGATCGAAGTTCTCCCCTTCGGTCGCCGCCGGCGTGCTGACAACATTACTCCTCGCCAGACAGTAAAACTTGTCGCCCGCCGCCCGGTAGCCGATGTCCAGCTGGTAGCGCTTGGGGGGATTGTTGACGTCGATATACCAGTTCTTGACGCCGCCATGAATTTCAACGTCGCGAATCGGCTGTCGGGCGGACGCGGTCGTTCCATCGCGCGGCACCTCGTAGAGACGCAGGACGGGCCGGGCCCCGTGCCAATGTTGGCCCAGCGCAACCCTCGCCCGCTCGATCGTCTTGCGCCCCAGCTCCCAGTAGACGTGCAGCCAGTAGGGGTCACGAACCATGACGATGAGGCGGTCCTTGGGCGGCTCGCTCTCGTCGGACACGCTGCGGAACGCCAAGTCCTTGGCCTCGGCCACTTTCGCATGAATTTCGGCCAGCCGCTGAGCGACCTCGCCGCGCGCCGCCACGGGTTTTTCCTTGTGGCCATTGCCGTTGGCCAGTCCTCGGCCGATCGTTCGCGAGCGACGGCCCAGCGCCCGGACCAGTTCGTCCTTCGTCATGGCGTGCCAGCCCGGGACTTTTTTCTTCTTCGCCATCGACGCCAAGTCACGCACTGTACGACTCTTAAGATCTGCTGAAGTCATTACGACCCTCTCGTGCTGCCGACCGGCGGCCATCGAGCCGCGTCGGTTGGCTGATGTTTTGGCGTCGTCCGTGACAGGCGGGTGTCGTCACCGACTCGCACGACAGTCTACGACTGCCGCTGCTAGGTCCCGCATTGGCAGGCGCTCGACCCCAGGTCGGGCAAAGCGGGTTGAACTGACAACTTCGATTGTAACCAAACCAGGGCGAAAACGCAATAATTTTGCTGAAAAGAAGCAGCACAGAACGGCTTTTTAATCGCACTTAAACCGTTGTATTGCAGCGTGTTGCGTTCCAACACGCCACGTCGATTGACTGTTTGGCGATGCTCGGCTACAGTGGACAGCCGTCTCACTGGACAACTCGGAGCGACCACCGTGCCCGAACCGCACGACCGAACGCCTCCCCTTGTATTGGCCATGCAATGGAGTTCTCGGATCACGACAATCTCGCTGGAGATGGTCGTCCCGGGGCTGATCGGGTATTGGCTTGACCAACGCCTGCGAACCGGGTTCCTCCTGTTGACCCTGGGCATCGCGATCGGGCTCACCACGGGCATCATGAGTCTTGTCAGAATCGCACGGCAACCGCCCGACGACCACCCCAACGAGTGACGAGGGCCGGATGGTACACTGGCTCGGCAACCTGCGAACATGCAGCCTCCCGGGGCAGACAGCCGTCCTCATCGGCGTTGCCTTGGGGGTGTTCGCCCTGGTCGCGCCTTTCGCTTGGTGGCTCACGGGATGGGCTGGCGTTGGGGCCGCCTCGGTGGCCGTCTTGGCATGTCTGGGCGGGGCCGTGCCAGCACTGGTTTTGGGCCGCTTATTGCGGCGCCCCGAGCTGACGTTGATCCAGGTGCTGACCAGCAGCGCCGCTCGCATGGGGATACCGTTGGCCATCGGCTTGGCATTCCATTTTCGGGGCGGTGCTCTGGCCGAAGCCGGGCTTTTGTATTATCTTGTGGTCTTTTATCCGGCCACTCTGGTGGCCGAGATTACGCTCTCGCTGCCCGTGGCAAAGGCTTTCTCCGCGAAAGTCGAGCCACCCGCCGTCGATGAAAGCTAGACGATGGCTATCGATCCAGTTCAAATAGCAGCACACCACGTTCAGGATGCGGCCGTCATCGTCCTGCCATTCGGCAAAGAGATTGCCTTGCCGAATATTTTCGGGTTCCAGGTGACCAAGCTGATGGCCATCGAACTCCTGGCCGCCGTCCTGATGCTGCTGATCTTCATTCCCCTGGCGCGCAAAATACGCACCGGCAAATCACCGCGTGGCCGGTGGTGGAATGCGTTCGAGGCAGCCGTCCTCTTTATCCGCGACGGAGTCGTTCGGCCGGCGATTGGCGGCCGCGACGCAAACCGCTTCGTGCCGTTTATTCTCACGTTGTTTTTCTTTATTCTGTTCTGCAACCTGCTTGGGCTTGTTCCTTGGCTGGGTTCGCCGACCGGCTCGATCAACGTGACGGCCGTCCTGGCTCTGGTTGCTTTTGCCGTTGTGGTCGGCGCCGGCATGAAGAAGCACGGCCCAGTGAGGTTTTGGACCGGATTATGCCCGCCCATGGACGTGCCAAAGTCGATGGCCGTGTTCCTGATCCCGATGATTCTCTCAATCGAGATTCTCGGGCTGGTGATCCGCCATACCATCTTGGCCGTGCGTCTGCTGGCCAACATGTTCGCCGGCCACCTGGTCGTTGGCGTCATCGTGGCCTTCATCCCGGTCGTCGTCCATTCGGTGCTTTGGTACGGCGTCACGCCAGCGGCCGTGCTGGGCGCGACGGCGTTGAATCTCTTGGAACTATTTGTCGCCTTCTTGCAGGCCTATGTGTTCGCCTTCTTGACGGCGTTGTTTATCGGAATGAGCCTTCACCAACACTAACGCGGCGACAGATCGCCACCCCGAAGTTCTTCCTGAAGGAGACGAGTCCAGTGAATCGATTGACCACGATTGTTCTTTTGGCAGTAATGTTTTTCTCGTGCGTCGCCGCCCCGGTTTGGGCTGCGGCGGAACCGGTCGAAAAGGCCGCCGCCAGCGCGGAATCCAAAGCGCCGGCCACGGCATCGCCTTGGACCATCCTGGCCGGGGCCGCGTTTGGCGCCGGCCTCGTCATGGTCGGCGCCGGCTACGGCATCGGCAAGATCGGCTCGGCGGCCGTCGAGAGCATGGCCCGCCAGCCCGAAGTGGCCGGCAACATTCAGACCGCGATGATCGTTTCCGCCGCATTGATCGAAGGGGCCACGTTCTTCGCGTTGATCGTGTGCATCGCGAAGTAGCAACCGCTTAGCCGAAAGGCCCTTGCACGATGTTCCGCAGAATCGTTCCGCATTTGGTGGGCAGCCTCCTTGCCACGACGATCGCCAATATCGCGATTGCCGCGGAGCATGGGGGCGAGCCGGTTTCACTGAACCCGCTGTCGTGGCAATGGATTCAGCAGGACTTGGCCATCTGGACCGCCGTGGTCTTCCTTTGCCTCTTGGCCATCTTGGCCAAGTTCGCCTGGAAGCCGATGATGGCCGGTTTGGAAAAACGCGAGCAGGGCATCGCCGATCAAATCGCCGAGGCGGAAGCCGCAAACGAGCAGGCCAAAGAGCTTCTGGCCGAGCACGAGCGAAAACTGGCCGCCGCCGGCGACGAAGTCCGTGCGATCCTTGAGCAGGGCCGTCGGAACGCCGAACAGCTTGGCCACGAACTGCTCGACAAGGCCAAGCAAGACGCCAAGACCGAGCACCAGCGGGCGATGCAGCAGATCGACGCCGCCACGACCGCCGCCATCAAGGACTTGGCCGATCAAGGCGCCGCGCTGGCTGTCGAGCTGGCCGGCAAGATCGTCCACGCCAAGCTCAAGCCCAACGACCACGCCCAGCTGATCGAGCAGGCGGTTGCTGGGTTCATGCAAGGCGAGGGAAAGGCCAGCCAGAACTAAGTCGTCCTGGTTCCCATGTTCTGCATGGGAACCAGGGCACGTTTCCCTTCGTTCCAAGATGTCTGAACCAAACGACACCGCCGCACGCGACGCCCGGACGGCCGCCCAAATGGAGGCCGACGTAGGCGTTGAGCACATTGCCGGCATCTATGCCAAGGGCCTGCTCAACGCCGTAGAGCAGACGGGCGAAACGGCTGCCGTGATGGACGAGTTCGACGCCGTCATGGCCGAAGTGCTCGCCAGCTCTCCGAAGCTGAGGGCCGTACTCGATTCGGGGTTGGTCTTGCCCGAGGAGAAAGAGGCGCTCCTCGACCGTCTTTTGGCGGGCCGCGTCTCGTCGACGCTCGTCAATTTTTTGAAGGTCGTCGCCCGTCACGGACGACTCGACTGCCTTGCGGCCATTCATCGTGAAGCCTGCCTCCTCCACGACCGCCTGCGAAACCGCATCCGCGTCACCTTGACGACCGCGACGCCACCCACGCCCGAGATGATCGAACGCATTGTCAAAGACCTTCGCGCCAAGCTTGGCGGCGAGCCGGTCCTCGATCAGCGGATCGACCCCGGCCTGATCGGCGGCGCCGTCCTTCGCGTCGGCGACACGATCCACGATGGCTCGATCGCCAATCAGTTGCAAAACCTTCGTCAGCATATCCAGCAAACTACCGCCCATGAAATTCAAAGCCGACGAGATCGCTTCCGTCATTCAGCGGGAAATTGAACAGTTCGAGTCGCGTATCGACGTCCGCGAGGTCGGCCGCGTCATTGAAGTCGGCGACGGCATCGCCCGCGTCTACGGCCTTTCGAGCGTGATGTCCGGCGAGATGGTCGAGTTCTCCGGAAGCGCCGGCAAGGCGTCCGGCCTGGCGTTTAATCTCGAAGAGAATTCCGTCGGCGTCATTATCCTCGGCGACTTTCTCTCGATCAGCGAGGGAGACGAAGTCCGCAGCACGGGCCAACTGCTGTCGGTGCCCGTCGGCGACGCCGTCCTGGGCCGCGTGATCGACCCGCTCGGCAATCCGCTGGACGGCGGCGGGCCAATCACCACGACCGAACGCCGCCAGGTCGAGTCCGACGCGCCGGGCGTCGCCGAACGTCAGCCGGTCAACGTCCCCCTTCAAACGGGCATCAAGGCCATCGATTCGATGACCCCGATCGGCCGTGGCCAACGCGAGCTCATCATCGGCGACCGCAAGACGGGCAAGACGGCCATCGGCATCGATACGATCCTCAATCAGAAGGGGACCGGCGTCAAATGCTTCTATGTGGCCATTGGTCAGAAGGAATCGACCGTGGCCGGGCTGATCGAAGTGCTCCGCAACCACGGCGCGATGGAATACACCACCGTGGTCGTCGCCGGGGCGAGCGATCCGGCCCCGCTCCAGTACATTGCTCCCTACGCCGGCTGTGCGATGGCCGAGTATTTCACCTACAAGGGGCAAGACGCCCTGATTATTTACGACGACCTGTCGAAGCAGGCTGTCGCCTATCGGCAAATCTCGCTGCTGATGCGGCGTCCGCCGGGACGCGAGGCCTACCCGGGCGACATCTTCTACTGCCACAGCCGGCTGCTGGAACGGGCGTCCAAGCTGAGCGACGCGCTGGGCGGCGGATCGCTCACCGCGTTGCCAATCGTCGAAACGCTCGAAGGCGAGGTCTCGGCCTATATCCCGACCAATGTCATCTCGATCACCGACGGACAGATTTACCTCCAGCCCGACCTGTTCTTCGCCGGTCAGCGGCCGGCCATGAACGTCGGCATTTCCGTCTCGCGCGTCGGCGGGGCGGCCCAGGTGCCGGCGATGAAGAAGGTGGCCGGCGGTCTTCGGCTCGACTTGGCTTCGTTCCGCGAGCTCGAGGCGTTCGCCCAGTTGGGCACCGATCTGGACGCGGCCACACAAAGCCGCCTCGACCGCGGCTACCGCATGACCGAGCTCCTGAAGCAAGGTGTCTACCGGCCAATGCACGTGACCGATCAGATCTTGAGCATCTACGCTGGCACGCACGGCCATCTCGACAAGGTGCCGCTGAAAGACGTTCACGCCTGGGAAGAGGGCTTCCTAAAGTTCATCCACGAAGAAAAGAAGGACCTGTGGCAGAAGATTACCGACAGTCGCAAACTGGACGACGAAGCCGCCACAGGGATCGACCAAGCGATTGCCGAGTTTCAGCAGCGTTGGGGAGCGAAGAAGGAGACGGTGAAGGTATAAGGCGAAGAACATCCACCGGCAATTGATCGACGCCGCCCACGAATAGGCGTCCGAGCTTGAATCTCAACTTACAACACCAGCCCTTGCATCCGTTTTCATGGCCAAAGCCCGCGCACTAGACCGCCGCCGCAAGTCGATCCGCAACATCCGCAAAATTACGCGGACGATGGAACTGATCTCGACCGCGCGGTTCAAGCGGGCGATGGATCGAGCGACCGCCGCGGCCGGCTACGCGCGCCGCATGACGGCCTTGGCGGGACATTTGGCCCAAAGCGGCCTGGAAGTGACCCATCCGCTGTTGGACCCGCGCCCAGAGCCGCGTCGCGTGACCCTTCTGGTGCTGACGGCCAATCGCGGTCTCTGCGCCGGTTACAATTCGAGCGTGCTGCGGCTGGCCTTCGCGCGATACGACGAACACCGTGACGTTGTGGCTCGCGAAGTGCAACTCGAAGTGTCGGGCAAGCGGGGCATCTCGGCGTTTCGCTTCCGCAAACTCAAGGTGGATGAGGCGTTCACCCACTTCGAGGACAAGCCGAGCTTCGCCGAGGTGGATGTGCTGGCCAGCCGGTATCTGGCCGATTTTGCGGCCGGCCGGCTCGACCGGCTCGACATCGCCTACACACGGTTCGACAGCGCCAGCCGCCAACAGGCCGTTCTGGAAACACTGCTGCCGCTGGGCGAGCTGGAAGGCGCCGGGCCGGCTGGCAGCGCGCCGCCGTTAACCGGCGAGGTCCCCAGCGTCGAGCCGCAGTATGAGTTCCTCCCGTCGGCCGAGAGCATTTTGGAGGAAGTCGTGCCGATGAGCTTCAAGGTTCGGCTTTTGAAGTGCTTCCTCGACGCGGCCGCCAGCGAGCAAATCGCGCGGATGGTTGCCATGAAGGCAGCCACCGAGAACGCCGACCAGATGATCTCGCAGCTTTCGATGGCCTACAATCGGGCCCGCCAAGGACAAATCACCGGCGAGTTGCTGGAACTCGTCGGCGGAGCGGAAGCGCTGAACGAATAAGAAACAAAATGCGAATTGTACTCGTTCCCACGCTCTTGCGTAGGAACACCGGTGACGACCGCTCGGCGGTCCCAACGGAGTGAATCAACCTGACGAGAAAAGCCGGACGCAGAGCGTCCAATGCCATGCGTTTCCACGCAGAGCGTGGGAACGAGGAGAGTGGAACGACACATGCCTACGCCTGCTACTGCCCACGCCCCCAATCTCGGCCACGTCACCCAAGTGATCGGCTCGACGTTCGATGTCCAGTTTGCCGAGAAGCGTCTGCCGGCCATTTACAACGCCGTCACCGTCCAGAGTGAGCACAAAGGAATCAAGCTCAAGCTGACCGGCGAGGTGCAACAGCATCTTGGCGGCGGGCGAGTCCGCTGCGTCGCCCTGGGCAGCACCGACGGCATGGTCCGCGGCATGGACTGTCTTGACACGGGCGCTCCGGTCAAGGTCCCCGTCGGCAAATGCACGCTTGGCCGCGTGTTCAATCTGACCGGCGATGTGATCGACAACCGCGGACCGATCGAAGCCGAGGACTATTGGCCAATCCACCGCGATGCGCCGCCAGTGACAGACCTCTCGACGCGAACTGAAATCTTCGAGACGGGCATCAAGGTGATCGACCTGCTGACGCCATTCGTCCGCGGCGGCAAGGCGGGCCTGTTCGGCGGAGCCGGCTTGGGCAAGACGGTGATCCTCACCGAGCTGATCGCCCGAATCGCGTCGGCCCACGGCGGCTATTCGGTCTTTGCCGGCGTCGGCGAGCGAACCCGCGAGGGGAACGACCTTTGGCTCGAAATGCAGCACGCCAAGATCGGCGACACGGGCCGCCACGTGATCGACCAGACCTGCATGGTCTTCGGTCAGATGAACGAGCCGCCAGGCGCCCGGTTGCGCGTGGCCCTGTCCGCGTTGACGATGGCCGAATACTTCCGCGACTCATCCCGGGCGGACGTCCTGCTCTTCATCGACAACATCTTCCGTTTCTCGCAAGCCGGCAGCGAAGTGTCGGCGTTGTTGGGCCGAATGCCGTCGGCCGTCGGCTACCAGCCGACGTTGGCCACCGAAATGGGCCAGTTGCAGGAGCGAATTGCCTCGACAAGCAATGGCGCCATCACGTCGGTGCAAGCCGTGTACGTGCCGGCCGACGATCCGACCGACCCCGCACCAGCCACCGCCTTCGCGCAGCTCGACGCCTTCATCTATCTGGAACGAGCCATCAGCGAGAAGGGCATTTATCCGGCCGTCGATCCGCTGGCCAGCTCAAGCCGCATTCTCGACCCGCAGTACGTCGGCGACCGCCATTACGCCATCGCACGGCGGGTGCAAATGACGTTGCAGCGGTACCGCGAGCTGCAAGACATCATCGCCATCCTCGGCATCGACGAGCTGAGCGAGGCCGACAAGTTGGTCGTCCACCGCGCCCGGCGCATGGAGCGGTTCCTCTCGCAGCCGTTTTTGGTGGCCGAAGTGTTTACCGGCAAGCCGGGCGAACTTACGCCGCTGGCCGAGACAATCCGCAGCTTCGAGGAAATCGCCGACGGCAAGTGGGACCACTTGCCCGAGCAGGCCTTCATGTACGTCGGCCCAATTGAACAGGCCGAGGAACAGGCGAAAAAGATGGAACACGGAGCGTAACGCAGCACCAATTGTCATTCACTCACGCCCCCCTCACTGCCATGCAATGCGTCGTCGTCACGCCTGAGCGAACCTTCTGCGACCGGACGGCCGATTTCGTCGCCTTGACGTTGTACGACGGCGAGATCGGCATTGCGCCGGGCCACACGCCGCTTATCGGCCGGCTCGGCTATGGCGAAATGCGCCTCCGCGAGGAAGGGCAAACCGACCGCTACTACATCGAAGGCGGATTCGTCGAGGTGCTGGACGACGTCGTCACCGTGCTCACACAACGTGTGGCGCCGGCAACGGAAATCGACGCCGACGTGGCCCGCGAACAGCTCCGTTCCGCTCAAGCCCGTCGGGCGGCGCTCCCCGAGGCGTCCGCCGCCCGCGACCGGGCCATCGAACAGGCCCGGGCCCAGTTGCGTGTGGCACAACACGGCGAATCAAGTCTCTAACCATCGAAAAGGAACGTTATCTTGGACTCGACATCTCTCGGCTTCTTGAAGACGATTTTGGAAACGCCCAGCCCGTCAGGCTATGAAGGAGGCGTGCAACGATTCGTCCGCGATTACGCCAAAGAGTTCGCCGACGAGATCCGCACCGACCTGCACGGCAACGTGATCGTCATCAAGAACCCAGACGCCCCGTTGCGCGTCATGCTGGCGGGCCACTGCGATCAAATCGGGTTGATCGTCCAGCACGTCGATGACGACGGTTTCCTTTACGTTCAGCAGATCGGCGGCTGGGATCCCCAGGTGCTCATCGGTCAGCGCATGACGGTGTGGACCGAAACAGGCCCGATCTTTGGCGTCATCGGCCGCAAGCCGATCCACTTGCTGAGCGAGGAGGAGCGGAAGCAAGTGCCGAAGATGAAGGACCTGTGGCTCGACATCGGCGCGGCCAACAAGGAGGAAGCCTTGAAGACCGTTCGCGTCGGCGACGCCGTGACCGTGGAGCTTGGCTTCCATCAGTCGGCGAACAATCGAGCCGTCTCGCCCGCCATGGACGACAAGGCCGGTTGCTGGGTCGTCATCGAGGCCCTGCGCCGGGCCTGCCAGGGCAAAAAGCTCACGTGCGGACTGTATGCCGTCTCGACCGTGCAGGAAGAGACCGGCCTGCGCGGCGCGCGGACCAGCGCCTTCGGCATTGATCCGCAGGTCGGCGTCGCCGTCGACGTAACGCATGCCACCGACTGCCCGACCATCGACAAGAAGGAAGAGGGCGACGTTCGGCTCGGCCGCGGACCGGTGATTCATCGCGGCCCGAACATGAACCACAAGATCGTCGAGCGGTTGATTCAAGCGGCCGACACGAACAGGATCGCCTACCAACTGGCCGCTTGCGGAAGGGCCACCGGCACGGACGCCAACGTCATGCAGGTGAACCGAGCGGGCATGGCCACCGGCTTGCTGAGCATTCCGAACCGCTACATGCACAGCCCGGTCGAGATGATCTCGCTCGATGATTTGGATCGCGCGGCGGACCTCTTGGCCCGCTTCGCCGAAAATCTCGATGCGGATGCCGAGTTCACGCCGTGACGAAGCAGCAGTGCTCCGCACGCTCCATCAGCAACCAGCGTCCTCGCCGGCGGACGGCTATGCGCGCCGGCGGCTGGGGCGTCTGGGGCGTCTTCGCCTGTTTTTTTGCGACGGCAACGCCGTGCGTTCGATCGGCTATCCGCGAACCACGGCCTTCTCGTAAATGACGTTGAGGATGCCGGCGGCCAGCTCGGCGTGGCTGCTTTCCAGAATCAGGTCGAGTTCGTCGTGCAAGAGACGTCGGCGATTCATCTGCTGGACGGCCACAAGCGCGCCCTCGACGGTCAGCGCGCCGCCGGCGCCCACGCGGCTGTGGAGTTCGTCGAAATCGGCCTCGGTCCATCCGTCAAAAAGGCCCGGCTGATCTTCCAGCACCGCGGCGACAACCGGATTGGTGTGCCGATCGAATCGCCGGTAGAGCAGTTGCGCCGGATCGACAAAAAACTCATCAACCTTGACTCCCAAGCCCAGGGCAAGGCGATGCAGGGTGCCGGCATGCGGTTTGTGGCCACCGCTAGCGATGCCCCGAATGGTCCGTTCATCGAGGCCCGTCTGGCACGCCACGTCTCGTGCCGAAAGTCCCTTTTCAGCCATCAGACGCAGCAAGTTTTCTCGTGCGTAGGTAGGCATGTCTCAGGCCCTTGACAGCAGTGTGTACTTATGTATATTAGACGAACATTCGTTGGTCAAGAGGGTGTCATGAAAACCGCACGGACACGCTGCCGAGTGTGGATTGTTCGCTACGAAGGACCGCATCCGCCCCGATGGCAAGACGCGCCGCGGGGGGCCATCGCCCTGGAGCCCGCCGAGGAAGGAACCATGTCGCCTCGGCAAGCCGATCGCTACGTCGAAGCATTCAACCGCGCGGCCGTCGCTGGCCGGCGAAAAATATGGGCAATCGTTCTGCCCGTGACGATCCACTATGAAGGAGACGCTCGCCCAGGCCTACCAGTCGCCGCGTGCGTATGAAGAAAAAGCCCGCCGTCGGCCAGTCAGACTTCGGCCAACGACGGGCTTCCACCGCGGGAGTGTGTCTGACGCCTCATGCGGTGTCCCCGTCAGAACGCCGGCGACGAGGCAGTCGCACCAGCACGTCCTGACAATTGAACCATAGGTCTGAATTTTCAAAAAGTCAAGTTCTTGGGCATCGCCTCGCGATCCCCCTGCGGCGGCACGCGACCGACGCTATCCAGTCTCACCGCGGCACTGCAAATAATACTTCTGCACGTATGGCACGCATGAACACCCGTTGGCGGCCATGCAGACGCACCGAGCCTCTGGCGACCTGGCCCGATCAAGGATCGCCCGAACTCGCGTGACCACGCCCTCGCGAACGTCGGCCTCGATGTCGCGCCGCGTCAGCCCAAAGCATGCGCAGATCGGCGCATCCGGATCCTTGGGATAGACGGGCGTCTTGAGTTCGTCCACCAGCACGACCCGCTCGAAGGAATCAAAATACGCCACTTCGCATCGCGGCGTCGGACAGAAGTTGGCTGGATCGGCCACGGCCGGCGTCTTGCCGGCTGGCAAATGAGCCTCGACCGTCTCACGGCTCACCGGCTCGCCCTTCGAGCCGCAGCGAGGGCAGAAATCGGCCTGAAGATCGGGCTCACGAACGAATGCTTTGTTCACGATTCGTCACCTCGAAAGTCCCAGCAGAGAACCGTCGTTTCCCCCACCGTTGCATTATAGTCTCTGCCCGGCTTCCGCGGATAATATCTGGCCGCGGATGGCCGGGCGCATCTGGCGCCGTTGGCAAGACGAACGGGAAACCGCGATCGTCAGTTTTCAACGTATATTTTCTGGTTCAGACCACGCTTTTGCCAAGAACAAGGGGCCCCGCCAATGAGAACACCTTTCGCAATTCTGATCGCCTCGACGCTCTGCGTCATCCAGCCGGCCTTCGCATGCACTGGCATTCGCCTGAAGCCACAAGACGGTTCCGTGATCGCCGGCCGCACGCTGGAGTTCGCGGCCGACCTCCAGTCCAGCGTCATCGTCATTCCCAGGGCCACGGAATACACGGGCTCGCCCCCCGGCGACAAGCCGGGGCTTCGATGGACCTCGCAATATGGATGCGCGGGCGCCAATGGGTTCCGGATTCCAGCCATCGTGGACGGCCTCAACGAGAAGGGCCTTGGGGTTGGACTTTTCTACTTCCCAGGCTATGCCAAATATCAAGACATCAAGGAGCGAGACGTTGCCAAGACCATCGCGCCTTGGGAAGTGCCCGTATACCTGCTTGGCACGTGCGCCAATGTGAAAGAAGCGACCGAGGCCATGCGAAATATTCGCGTCGGCGAGGTGGTTCAAAAGGACATGGGCATGGCGCCGCCATGCCATTACATCGTTCACGACTCGAACGGGCGTTGCGTCGTGCTGGAATACGTGGGCGGCCAGTTGAAGATCCACGACAATCCGTTGGGCGTCATCACCAACTCCCCGGCCTTTGATTGGCACCTCACAAACCTTTGCAACTATGTCAACCTGACCGTCAATAACGTGCCGCCAGTCGATGTGGCCGGAGTCCGGCTGCCGAGTCTTGGACAGGGGAGCGGAATGCTCGGGCTGCCAGGCGATTTCACGCCGCCGTCTCGGTTCATTAGGGCCGTGGCGTTTACGCAGTCAGCCCTGCCCGTAGCAACCGCTCAAGACGGGGTTTTGCAGGCGTTCCACATCCTGAACCAGTTTGACATTCCCCAGGGGGCCGCAAGGGGCGAGGAAGACGGAAAACATGTGACCGATTACACGCTCTGGACCAGCGTCTCGGACTTGACGCGCCTCCGCTATCACTTCCGCACTTTTGACAACAGCCGCATCCGCATGATCGACCTAAAGAAAATGAACCTCGACGCCAAGCAGATCAAGACGATTTCCATGGCCGGCAAAGAGGCCATTGAGGACCTGTCGGAAAAGTAGCGGCCTCTTGACGTTCGCGCCAATCCTGGTATCGTTGTCGCATCGGGCGGAAGGATGCCGTCTGGAAATTCGCCCCGCTTGTCTCCGGATGAGCGGGGCTTTTTTGTCTTTCGGTGACAAGCCCTCGCCAGGTGGGGCAAGGACCTGAGGAGGGCCGAGGCAAAGGCCGGGCCCCGCCGCCTCTGCTCAACTCTACCGCATGCCGCGGCTGCCCGTCCCAACCTCTCCATGCGCCCGGACGGCTGCGTCACCTGCTCTCCAGCATGGCTTCGAGTTCCTCGATCAACGCGGCTTGCGCCAGTTTGATCTTTCGTTTGGCCGTCGCCAGATCGAAGAACTGCGACCGGTCGATTTCCGGGAATTCCACCTGCAAGCCCGAGTGCGGCGGCCATTCCATCGTGAACGTGTTGCTACGGAGTGTGCTCGCGTCGCAGTCGCCCTGGAACGCCCAAGCATGGACGATTTTCCCGCCCTTCTGCTGGATCGGTTTCAGCGGGATGAACGGCCCGGCTGGCTTCAGACTCGTCTCTTCCTCGAACTCCCGCTGCGCCGCGACCAGCAGATCTTCGTCAGGTTCGGGCTCGCCCTTCGGAATCGTCCAAGCCCCGTCGTCCTTCTTGGCGAAATAGGGACCGCCCGGATGTGCCAACAGGACTTCCAGGCCATCTCCGAGTCGGTACATCAGGAGTCCCGCGCTGGTACGTGACATGCCGGATTCCCCTCAGCGATTGTCGGCCCGCCTTTCGCCGCGGCCGCGCGCCCTGTTTGCGGTGGAACAAGGCTCGACGGCCATCGGCATCAATCCGTCAGCCGCTTCTCCATCGCCCAGTGTGAAATGGTGACTTCCTCGAACCGCGCGCCAACGGTCAAATAGCCCAGCGCCTCGTAAAACGCCACGGCCGTTTCCCGAGCGTGAAGAACCATGTGGCAATATCCGGCCTGGCGTGCCCAGACCTCGGCGTACTCGACCAACGCCCGGCCGATTCCTTGCCTCTGCATGTCGGGAGCAACCGCGACTTGCCTCATCCGAATGACGCCGTGTTCCAGTGGGCAAAGCGCAAGGCATGCCGCCAGCACATCGTCGCAATAGCAAGCGAAGTGACGCCAGGATCGCTCGGCCTCCAGTTCTGCGGCCGAAAACCGAAGGCCAAGCGGTTGGCGAAGCACCAAGTCCCGCAGCCCGACGATTGCCCAATATTCGGCAGATCCATGCACAACTTCACGAATTACAAGGTGGCCGTTCACTGGGCTCGACGCCTCACAGTTGCATGGGGCATTCCTCGCTCGACCGCCGCAGCCATTCGATGCTTTGCCCTGGATGATCGACTGGCCACCGGTCCTGGCTGGCGTTGTGCCGCGAGACCAACGAGTGAGCTCGACCTCCGTCGAGGGGTGGCGCTACAAAAACGCGGATCGCGTCCACCAGCGACAACACTTTTGCGAAGTAAACGCCTTCGACCGCAACGCTAAACGGCAAACTCCGGCACAACAAGCCGCGGGATCGCGCCAGCCGCATGGCCTTCAGCCAACAGGCGGGCAATCGACTCCCGGCCGACGGGCCCCAGGTCAAGCGTCCAATCGTTGACGTACATGCCGACGAACTGGTCGGCCTTTGACCGTTCGAGACCGCGACCAAAACTCAAAGCGTAGGAAAGGGCCTCTTCGCGGTGTTCCAGGCCGTATTGAATACTGGCGTGAAGCAATGCGTGAACGTCGCGGATCACGTCAGGCCCAAGGTCTTTGCGGATGGCGTTGACGCCCAACGGCAACGGAAGCCCCGTCTTTGCCATCCACCACGTGCCCGTATCGACGACCAGTTCGAGTTGCTGAGCGGCGTAGGTCAGTTGCCCCTCGTGAATCACCAGCCCGGCATCGACCGGGACGCCCTTATGGCTGCCCTCGGCCACCACGTCCAAAATGCGGTCGAATGGCACAAGAACGTGCCGAAACTCGGCGCCAAGGCAGAGCCGCAGCGCCAAAAATGCCGTCGTGCGCAGGCCGGGCACGGCGATAGCGCCGCGAGCCAACTCGTCGATCGTCATCTTGCGGCGAGCAACGACCATCGGGCCGTAGTTGTCCCCGACGCTGGCCCCACACGAACATAGAACGTAACGGTCGCTCAGATAGGCGTAAGCATGAACGCTGAGCGCCGTCAGCTCCAACTCGCCCGTCTCGGCACGCTGGTTCAGCGTCTCGATGTCCACCAGTTCATGCTCGAAACGGTACCGCCCCGTGTCAATCTTGTTCCGGGCCAGCGCATAGAACATGAAGGCGTCGTCCGCATCGGGGCTGTGGCCCACGCGGATACGACAGGACGACCGATCGGCACTGTGCTTAGATGCGTTCACGATGGGACTCGATGGGGCGAACGCGGATTGCGTTCCGTCTAACGTTTCGGCTGCATGAAACCGGGCTTTCGGACGTCGCGTTGAAGAGCCCGATACACTTCCTGGCGGTGGACCGGAATTTCGCCCGGCGCTTCGATTCCCAGTCGGACCTTGTCTCCGCGAATGTCCACAACCGTGACGACAACATGATCGCCGATCACAATGCTCTCGTCACGTTGTCGGGAAAGCACCAGCATCGCCCTGGCCCTTGCGAGTCCGCATAAGATATATCGGGCAGGCCGTCGGCGGAAGACTAGCGAAATGCCGATCGTCGGCCATCTAGGCGAAATACGCGGAAACAATTCCCCAATCGCTGCAACCGGCCATGATGCCCGCGTGGCTTGGGCAAGGTCGCCGCACGCGCGTGGTTGCCACCAGACTATTCCATGCGGCGATCGGTCGATCGGCGGGCAGTCCAACCGCTGCTGGGCAGACTCTGCTGCTGGGATGGGGCCGAGGACGCTTCCGCTACCTCCGACTCCGCGGACGCCGCCTGCGGACCGACGATCCGCTCGGTAACCGAGATGATGCGTTCCGAACCGGGCACGTCGCCGGGACGCCGCTCGCTTTGGACCTGCTGATTGAGCTGTCGGCGGGCCTCATTGGGCATGGTAGCCGGCGGTTGGCTCTTGATCGGAGCCGGTGTAGGGACCTCGGCCGGAGCAGCCCGGCCCTCAGACGACGCGGGCGTTGGCGTCTGGACCTTCGCTCGATGGGGAGCCCCGTCTTCGTGCTGGCCAAGGCTGCGGCCCGAGGCGGGGTCGAGCACGGAGCCAACCCGCGCGTGCCCGCTGCAACAGGATTGACATTGCCCGTCGCCCTGGTAGACCGGCCCACAATAGTCGTACGGATGGCAGCACATCCGACAACCGACCGAAGAAGACACCAGAACCGCCAACAAACCTAGACCCAATGCTCGACAGAACATAGGCCCCCCCTTGCCGAAAAGTAACGTTCGATGAGACGCTCTGAAGTTATCTTCGGCCGCAAGGCTTGACTAATCCGCATCTTTTCTGAAACCGACAAAAGCTCTCCGTGGTAATTACGGTAAGATAAATTGACCCTGGAATGTTTGGTCTCGGCTTTCGATCCAAACTGAGCCTGCTGCGATCGGGTAGGAGGGGGCGTTGCCGCCCCGTCCTCCCACACGACCGTGCGTACGGTTCCGTACACGGCGGTTCAGTTTATACGCTTAAAACGCTGCGACTCTGATAAAAGGCTCACAAGACCTAA
>JBDKSW010000018.1:0-1588 GCA_039698035.1 Thermoguttaceae bacterium
GAGATACACGTCGCCACCGCCTTGAGCCTGCTGGCCGATCTTTCCCTTCACGAAGCGCGATCCCTCGTTCGGGTCGTATTCCTTGTGGGTCTTGTCGTAAATCCAGCCCCCAAGGGTCTGCCCCTTCTGCCCGGTCAGTTTTTCGACGCCCGGGTTGATCACGTTGTCGTTCAGCCAGCCGCCGACCTGCCAGCCGGCGTAGGCAGCCATGAACACGCCGGCCGCCTTGGTCAGCAGGCCGAGACCACCGGCAACGCCGCCGAGCATTCCGCCGATGCCTCCAGTAGCGCCTGCCGCACCAAGTGCCAATCCGAGGGCTTTGAACCCGGCGGTCGCCAGCATCAGCGTTCCGCCGACAGCTACGACCGCAGACAGAGCGCCGAACGCAAGGACGATCCCCTTGGTCAGTGTCGGAAATTCTCGGGCAAACCCGATTGCGCTCTTCAGTGTCTCGTTCAGCCAGGTAACCCCCCTGATTGCCAGCGGCAAAACCGTCGTGCCAAGCTCGGTAAGCAAGCGGCGCCACTGCTGGTGCAGATCCATAAACGCGCCGTCTGGCGTCTTCTTTGCTGTCTCGATCGTTTGATCGACGCCCATGGCCCGCTTGACGATGTTGGCATCACGAATCGTCTGCAGGAACTGCGTCGTGAAATTGACGCCGAGATTGCTGCCGGTACGGTTCGACAGAATGTCATTTACCGCGGCGGCCTGGGCTGACGGCTCCGTGATCCCTTTCCGCTCCAGTGCCGGGATCACGTTCTTCATGACCCACATTGGGAAGTTCTCGCGCAGCAACTTCCCGTCCTGCATTTCGGAAATTTGCAGGGTCTTGTACGGCTTGCCGCCAACATCACCATGGTTGATGTAGCCGAGCTTGGCCAGACCGAGGTCTTGGAGGGCGGCCATGGACTTCTTAGTCGTCCGGCCGGCGACCAGGTTCTGGTAGGCGGACATCAAGCCGGTGCCGGCGCTGGCACCGCCCATTTCCTGCATGACCGTGGCCATGTAGAGCAGCCCGTCGTCGCTCATGGACTTGAAGGCAGTCCCGCCCCGCTTGGCAAAGGACTCCAGGTCGCCGAACTTCAGCGAGCCACCGGAGCCGGTGACGAGCTTCTGGGCAAGATCGAGGCCGTGCTTGATTTCCTCCGGCGAGTTGGTCAGGCCCCGCATGTCGATGAAACGCATGATCGACTGCGTCGCGTGGTTGTCGATCGATCCGACCTTCCCGCCGAACAGCAGGGAGTTTGCCGAGTTCAGTGATGCGATCATTGGAGCGATGGCCTTGGCCTTGTCCATGTCGCCGATCATCCCGTATGACTCGCGCAACGTGTCCATGAGCTGCTTCGACGAGGTGCCCCACGCCATCGTGCCGCGGGCGAACGAGTCGGCCTGTTGATTGACCACGTCGCCCAAGTTCAGCGTTTTGAAACGAGCATAGGCGGTTTCGTATTCGCGGGCGGCATCCAGCGGCCCCTTGAACAGGGACAGGCCGAAGGCGCCGGCCCCGGCCATTGCGCCACCGACCAGGCCGAGGCGCTTCAGTTGGAGCAGCTGGCGCTCCAAGGCGTTGACACCGCCTTGGGCCGTC
>JBDKSW010000019.1:0-153160 GCA_039698035.1 Thermoguttaceae bacterium
GAGTTCCCGTCATTAAGGTCTCCGCCGGAACTTTCATCCGGCCAGTCAATTCCCGGACAAGCTTTCGCTCGCCGGTTACAGCGTCAGGATGACGCTGCGCGTCATGCCTGACGCACCAAAAAAAAGCGCCCGCGTCGAGCGGGACGCGGGCGAACTCGGGCTAGTTGCCGAAACGTTATCGATGGCGCCATCCGATGGCCATTCCCATCAGCGCGAGCAGCGACCAGACAATCAGGCCGGCCGGTTCCGGAATCTGTCCGTTTCCCGTCAGGCCAGAGATCCGCACTTGTTCGAGGTCGTGGAAATATTCGTCCTCGTCCAGGCTGATCGTCACACTGCTCATGGTCTCGCCGTCGGAGGCCAGCAGGGTGGCGAACCCGTTGCCCACGCCGGCCCCCTGTCCGAGCGTGTAGGAGAACGTTTCCGTCGAGGTGGTTCCGTCCAACTCGTTCACCAGAACCGTCACGGTCGCCAACGCGCCGGCCGTTCCAATTTGCGCCGTGTTAGCCGCGTTGAAGATCAGATCGGTGAATGTGTACCCGGGCACGCTGATCGTGATTTCGTTGATTCCGGCCGACTCGGGGACGCCGGTAACCATCGCTTGCCCGCTGGCTGCATTCAGCAGTGTGTTCACGGTGGACGTGAAATTGACCGTGACGCCGCTCTGGTTTGTCTCGCCTGTGACGAGCGAGCCGGTCTCCCCATCGTTGAGCAGCACATTTTCCTCGTCGGCCTGGGGATTGTTGCCCGTGAGCAAGACAATCGACGCCTGGCTCTGGCAGCACGCGGCCAGAGACACCGTGAAGGCGGCGATGGCCATAAGATTGCTGATTGATTTCTTCATCTCGTTCCCCTTTGGCAAAAAACATTCCCCGGGCGACGTTCTCAGCCGGCGTCCAACCGCGCATCGCCGATCCGCCAACGGCACTGAGGGACGCCGCCTGGCGCACCGTCCTCGAAAGACTATAGACCGCTCGCCCCTGAATGCTGACTAATTTTCAGCAGACGGGGGGGCCGCGACGCCGGCAACCGGCCTAACCAAGGCTCGTTTCGCGCCGGGGCAGGGCAGGGGAGGATGCCACGGCGAGAGCCCACCCCGCCATCAGAGGCATTTCGATCGTCCAGAACAGAACGAAGGCTCTCGCGATTCCGAGCCGGGACTCGTCCGGCGGAAAGAGATTCTGCGCAAAACGGGCTACGTCCGCGTCATTCGCCGAGCCTTTTCCAAAATGGCTGGCCGGGCGGCGTCCATGATGTCGCGAACGTCCTCGTAACGCATCGTCCGCTGTTCGAACGTCCGCTTCTCGATTGCGCCGAGGAATCGGGCCTCGAACTCACGCAAGTTCGAGCCATAAATGTGGAAACTGTCGGCCATGTGGCAGTACCGGCCCAGTTCCACCGGTTCGCCCGAAAGCTCCGCGATCCGCGCGGCGATGCGCGATTGCAGGCGGGCCAGCGCGAACATGTTCATGAACGCCGCTTTGTAGGCGTCGTTCGAGCGAAATCGCACGTTCATGTTTAGGAGCCGACGATCGCCCTCGCAGATGATCCGGCACCACACGCTCTGCAAACAGGCCGGATCATAGCACGAGTTGTCCTCCCAAACCTTCCACGTCACGGCCTGAGCCCTGCGCGTGTGCGGCGCGGCGGCCAACTGCCGACAGATATGCTCGATCTGGTCCGTCATCCCCAGCGTCGGCACTTCGTAGCCGAACAGCCGCTGATGATACGTGTACTCCCATCGCGTGTCACTTGGGTCGTTCGAGTCACGGATGCAATGGTCCTTGATGCCATCGCAAACCTCCATGACGTACTCCTCCAACTCCTCGAACCCGCCGGGAAAATCCCGATGAATCATCGGCTCGGCCAACGGCTGCTCGATTGTGACGATCATCGTCGCGTCTTTGCTCGGTGGATCGTCCGGCTTGTCGTATTGCGTCTTGATGTCGCAGCCCTCGCGGTGCAGCCTCACCAAGGCGTTTTCCCACGCGCGTGCAATGCAATCGCCTTGAGCCGTCAGAACGGGGATGCCAGCCATCGGGATTCCTTTCAACCTATCAGGGCCATCTTCCAGGGCAGGGCAGGCGACCATTGTCGAACGCCCAACCGGTTTCTGCAAGGGGGCCAAAGACAACGAAAAATATCGCTATTTCCCACGTCGCCGACTTCCATCCCCCCACTTCGGCCCGCTAAAATGGATCGGTGATCCTTCCCTATAACCTGTTCATGCTGGCCGTCGATCTTCTCGCCATTTGGCTGCTGCGCCGCCAGCAACGGCTCGTCGCCTGGTGCGCCCTAATGCTGGGCGTCGGAACGGTCGCGGCCGTGCTCGGCATCCTGCTGGCTCTCAAGTTTGAAAATGTCTTCGGCGTTCCCCGGCTCTGGTGCTTCGGCGTCATCTTGCACGGTTCGGCGCTGCTGCTGGCAACGACCGTCCTTTGGCGCAAGCGCCACCCGTGGTTCTCGATTGCCGCGGCCCTGACAGCGTTGGCAATCCTCGCGGCCGGCGCCGACGCTTTCCTGATCGAGCCGTATTGGCTTGAAGTCACGCACTATCGGATTGCGTCCGCCAAGATTCGCCGCCCGGTGCGAATCGTTCTGGTGGCCGACATCCAGGCCGACAGCATTGGCCCCTACGAGCGCGAGACCCTGCGACGCGCCATGGACGAAAAGCCCGACATCCTCCTCTTCGCCGGCGACTACCTCCAATCGCCTCCGCGCCAGCATTCCGCGCTCCAGCGCGAACTGCGGCAAGCCCTGTTGGATGCGCATGTCTCCAAGGTCCCCGCCTTCGCCGTGCAAGGCAATGTCGACTACTACCGCAATGACCATTGGAAGTCGCCTTTCGATGAGACGGGCGTCACGGCGATCGACCAAACCACATCCTTCGAGCTGCCCGACCTGGACCTCACCTGCCTCGGTCTGTACCATTCGTTCGACCCGAGGGCAATCGTTCCTCGCAATCACTCCGACCGATTCCACTTGGTCGTCGGACACGTGCCCAACTTCGCCCTTGGGTACGCCGACGCCGATCTGCTGCTGGCCGGCCACACGCATGGCGGCCAGTTCCAACTGCCGGGCATCGGTCCGCTGGTCGACAATTGCAGCGTGCCGCGCCGCTGGGCGTCCGGCCTCACGCATCTTTCCGACAATCGGACGTTGATCGTCTCGCGCGGCGTCGGCATGGAACGCGGCTACGCCCCGCGAATCCGATTTTGCTCCCGCCCCGAGCTGGCCGTTATCGACTTGGTGCCGGCAGAACCCTCGCACACCGGCAACGCACGCCACTAGTGCGCGAGGTGGTTCGCACGCGGGTGCAACAATTTTCCGCGATCACAACATGAACCGGTTACGCGTTTAGCCGCCGCCCGTCGCTGCGATCCAACACGGCCCAGGAATTTGCCTTCCCCCATGTGGCCGTATAATGCTAGAGAGGTCGTTGATGAGCGTTTACAAACCATGCGATATCCGGGGAGACGCGGCCACGCAGTTGTCGCCCGCCCTCTACGAGGCTTGGGGTCGTGCCCTGGGCCGACAGCTCTCGCCGGGCGCGAAGTTCGTCGTGGGCGGCGATTGCCGCGGCTCGACCCCCGCGTTTCTTGCCGCCTTGATCGACGGCCTTTGTGGCGAAGGTTTGGATGTCGTTGACTTGGGACAATTGCCGACCCCTTTGGTCTACTACGCCAAGCGGCGACTCGACGCCGGCGGCTGCGCCATTGTCACGGCCTCGCACAACCCGCCCACGATGAACGGGCTGAAATGGATGATCGGCGACCTGTCCCCCACGCCAGAGGACGTCGCGACGCTGGAACAGACTGTCCAGGAGACGCCTGCTCAAGAGCCGGACCGCCGCCGCACGGCCCCTCGAACGCTCGACGTGTCGTTCGACTATGTCGCCCAACTGCAAGAGACGTTCGCCGACTGCCTGGCGGTCCAAAAGCACATCGTACTCGACCCGATGCACGGCTGCTGGGCGAACCGCGCCCGACGATACTTGCACGCCATTTTTCCGCAGTGTCTCTTCTCGACGATCCACGACACGCCCGACGACCAGTTCGGCGGCCAGTCACCCGACTGCTCGCAGCACGACCGGCTCGGCGACCTGTGCGAGGCCGTCTATCGCGAGCGAGCCCACCTGGGCCTGGCCTTTGACGGCGATGGCGACCGGCTGGCCGTCGTCGATGACGAGGGCGTTGTTCTGAGCCCCGAGGAAACGGTCTTCATCCTCCTCGACTGCATGGGAAAGGAGCTGGTGGGCAACCGGTTTGTGCACGACCTGAAGTTCTCCGACCAAATCGCCGAGATGGCCCGACGCCTCGGCGCCGAACCGCTCGCCGAACGCAGCGGCCACGGCTTCATCCGACGCCGCATGGTCAATTCCGGCGCTTGCTTTGGCGCGGAGGCAAGCGGACATTATTTCCACCGAGCCCTGGGCGGCGGCGACGACGCCCTCTACACGGCCTGCCGCCTGATCGCTTACCTGGCCGGCGACAGACGCCAACTCTCCGAACTTCGCCGGGCCTGCCCGCCGGTCTATATGACACCCGACCTGCGAGTTCCCGTGACGGCCGATGGCCACGCAAGCCTCATCGAGCGCGTTCGGACCAATTGGAACGGTTTCCAAAAGCCGAGCGTCGACGGCGTCCGGATCGACACGCCTGGCGGCTGGGCACTCATGCGCAGCTCGGTCACCGAGCCAGCCCTGACGTTCCGTTTCGAGGGCCTCGACTGGAACGCGCTCGACGATTTGGTCAAACGCTTTTGCGACGCCCTGCCGGACGACCTGAGCGATGATCTTTGGGGTCGCTATCGCGCGGCCATGGGGGCCGGCTGATCGCGGCCGCCGGTTGGTAGTTGACATCCGACGTCCGATGGCCGACAACAATCGATGGTAGCCCCTGTCGATTACCCGTTCCACGCCGTGACGCGATGACTTCCACACCGGGTCCGCAGCGATTCTCGTGTCCGCAATGTCTGGCCCGATTCTCGGTGCCCGCGGCGGTCGTCGGCCAGCGCACCCGCTGCCCCCAGTGCCAGTGTATCTTCAAGGTTCCCATGCCCAGCAAGGCGACAGGGCCCACCGAAGGCTATCCTTTGCTGCTGGACGCCGAAGCCTGCCCACCCGACGACGAATCCGCGATTGTCGTCCCCTGTTCGGTCTGTCACACGCGAATGCAGGCGTCCGAAAAGCAAATCGGCCAAACGTTGACGTGCCCGGACTGCGGCGCGGCGACCGTCGTCGTGCGTCCGGCAGCCGTTCCGCGTCGCCAAACAGCTCGCTCGCCCGACGAGATCGGCGACTACCCGCTGGCCAACGAGGTCGCACACGCGCCGGGCGAACTTCCCGCATCGCAGCAAACATTCATCGCCCTCCTGTGTCCCGTGTGCCACACCCGGTTCCACGCCACGGTGGACCAAGTGGGCCAGTCGCTGATATGCCCGGACTGCGGTTCGCGGGCCGTCGTTCCGGCGGCGCCGCCGCCAAGAATGACGATCCAGCCTGCGACTGTCGGCGACGCGGGCTACGCGGTGGAACCGACTGTCTCGGCGCCGCCGCTCGCACCATCGCAGGAGTTCAACGAGTCCGACGACGATCAGGGAGGCGTGGCGGATCTGCCGAGCGACGAAGGCCGGCCCACGTTGCCACGATGGCCCCTGTTGCAGGGTACGTTCAGCTTCCCCTTTTCGCCCGGCGGGCGATGGTACGCCATCGGCTTGGCGCTCTGGGCCGCCGCAGGCATCTGGGCATTCCAATTGACCCAAGCGTGTGGCGAGCCCATTGACCTCGTCTGCGCGATAACGGCCGTATGCCTCCTGGTCGTGACGGTTGCGATTGGCATTCTATGGTTCAGCTTTGCATCGGCCGTCGCGCTGGCGATCCTCCGGGACACGGCCAACGGCTGCGACCGGATTTTCGACCATCCCGGCTTCCATGTGTTTCGATGGCTTGTTGACGCGATCTACGTGGTCAACGCCCTGGCTGCCAGCATGCTGCCCGGCGCGGCGCTCGGTTGGTTGCTTACGCGGCTCGAATCACCGGTCGCCGGCGTCGCACCGCTGGGCGCGTTTTTCCTCTTTCCCGTCGTGCTCCTTTCGATGCTGAACAACGGCACGCCGTTTGGCGCCGTCTCGGGCGACGTCTTCCGCATGTTGCGAGTCGCCGCGCGCGGCTGGGCGTCCTTTTACCTGATGGCGGCCGGTCTGTTGCTCACCACGGGTGCGATCATTTGGGCAGCCCTAGACTTCGCACCGGCGATGCAGATGCTCCTCTTCGGAGCGGTTGTGCCAATCGCCTGGGTCATCTACTTCCGTCTGCTCGGCCGGCTCGCCTGGTACTCGGCCGACCGTTTGGCCAAGTTGGAAGCCGAGGGCGAGCCAGACGAGTCTCTGTCGCCCGACGAGAGTTCGGAAGAGTCCGGAGACCCCGCTCTGCTTCCGTCAACGCCGATGATCCCCGAGACGTTCTGCTTCTGCCCACGCTGCGCGAGCCGTGTCGAGATTGGTCGCGTGCCGTTGGGCTCGCCGCTCACTTGCGGGGCGTGCGGCGCCGACTTCATTCTCGATCGCAGCCGCAAAACCGCGAGCGGGCGGGGCAGGGCAGGGCAGGGGCCCTAGGCGACGGGCGACGAACCATGCGATTTCCATTCCCAAAGCGGCCGCCTACCCCCTGCAATCAGCCACTCCCACACTCATGGCGTACCCCTCCGGACGCCGGTACAATGACGTATACTTGCGCCAGGTGAAAAGGAGTTTCGGATGACGTCCGTTGAATGGTATTACGCCCGCGACAATAAGCAGACCGGTCCGGTTTCGGCCCAGGAACTCAAGCGTCTGGCCACGGCCGGCGAGCTTCGCCCCGAGGACCTCGTCTGGCGAGAAGGGCTGACCGAATGGTCGCCTGCACGCAACGTTCGCGGGCTGTTCGACGACTCGGCCGCGCTGCCGACAGGCGCTTCCGGCGTGAAGATCGCCAGCGTCATGCCGCGGACGACGAACGCGCCGGCCGTCGGGGCAGGGCAGGGCGACATCTCGCCCGTTGCCCATCCCTTCGGTCTGCTGCTGAATCTCTTGCGCATTCAATTCAATGCGCAGTTCATCGAATCGACAGCCCGCGTCTTTCGCACTTGCGGTTCCTACGGACTCCTGGCCGCGATGGTCATGCTCGCCGCGTTCTCGGTCCTTATGGCCGCGAAGACAGGCCACTTGGGCCACCTGCTTTCCGGCGCGATTTCGATTACCATTCTGATGGCCGCCCAGTACGTGGCCGAACGGTTCTGCGAAGCGATTGGCGCGAACTGCCGCGTATCGAGCGAAAGCCTTGCATCGAGCGCCGTCCCCGATTCGCTTGCCGTGCTGAGCATCGCCGCCGGGCTGGCCGCGCTGTTGCTTTCGATCAGCGTGGCCATTCAAACCGCGATCTATCCCGTCATCTTGTTCGGCGTCGCCGCCTTCTTGGCTCTTAGCTTCCTGGCGGCCATCGCGCTGAACCCGGGGATGCTGGGCGTCGAAATAGCGGCTGGCAACAGCAACGGACTCCAAGCCATCGGCGTAGCGGCTTTTCTGATGAAAGCGCTCCTGCAAGGCGTGCCCGTCGCATTCGGGGCGGGCGTCCTCTGCGGCGCCCTGCTGCTCGGCTATGCCTGCGGCACGATTTTCTCCGGTCCCGCGGGCCTCGTGCTGGCCGAAAACACGGCCGCTGTCGCTCGGCATTACCTTGCCCTGTCGGCCTACTTGCCGCTGGCCGCGTACCTGGTCTTCCTGCTCGCCTCGCTCCTGTTGGACTTCTGCCGCGCGATCCTCGCGCCGGCAGCCGCCAACGCCGCGTCAACCATGCCGCCGCAAGAGAAGGATGCGGCAAACGGGTAGCGCGTTGCGTCGCGATTAGCGGTCTCCGTCCTTCCCGGACCAGATGCCTCGCCGCGCGGCCCGGGCCTCGTCCTCGGCGCGACGGAACCGGGCCTTCATCGCGTCCGAGTAACGATATTCCAGCTCGGCCCGCGCAAGCCCCGCCCGAAGCAGCTCCTCGTTGAGCATCCGTCGCTCGACCCAGACGTACGCCAAGACCCGACCGTACTTGTCTCGCGGTGAACCGTCGAACTCCAATCGCACTTCACCGCCGGCGACAAACTTCTTCGTGAACCTCGACGCCTCTCGCCCCCACGGCTCGACCGGCCAATTGGGCTTCACCGTCTCGGGCGTGTCCGCGCCGATCAGCCGAACGCGTTCCTGCGGATCGGCCAACAGCAGCGTGTCGCCATCCACGGCCCGCGCCACGCGATACACGCCCGGCGGAATCGCCTGCGTGACTTGCCGCTCGAACCAATCGGAATGCCATTGCCGCAGCGCGGCAAAGACCAGCAGCAGGACAACAAAGAGCATCGCCTGCCGTGGGCTGCGCGGCAAGCGCATCGAGCTGAAAGGACGCCGGCCGCCCATCAGTTGCTGCTAAAGCCAAACGCTTTGGCCGGCTTCCGCCCGAGCGGATTCTTCACGAACTTCTTGCGGCACTCGGGACAAAGATCGAACCGCAATTGTTGATAGACGTCGTCGCCGACTTCATCACTGTCCGAGTCTTCCAGACCTTCGAGAATGTCTTGGATCTCCTCCAAGTGGTCGCGGTCTTCGTCCTCGACATTCGCGCCGGTCGGATCGAACGCGGCGTAGATCTCCATCTTGACGACGTACCGGAGATCGTCGTGCGAATCCAATTCCCGCTTGCACAGGTCGCATGAGTACCGAATCATGTCTCCGCTCCCCGCTGCCAGTCAGCCGTTGGCCGCTGTTGTCTGTTACTCCCCACACCCGACATCAATCATCGTAATGCGCCCGCGTGAAACCGACAAGCCGACCCGGCCAAATTTCAACCACCGCCTGGCGGAGGCGACACAAAAGCGGGATCGCCTCGCCAGCAATCGACCAGCGCGGCGATGGCGGGAAATCACATGCGTCTTGTGGTCGCCACCTCCATTGTAATAGCGTAAAAAAACGCACACTGGCATTGCCCCGGAAATCGGGGTACAATACCGCAAGTTGGAAAACTCATGCTAGCAATGCTCCCCGCAAGGGCTATCGGGGACGCAATGTCTTTTTTCTCGCTGCGGCATTCCGTCGCGGCCGTTTTCCGACTGGCGTTTTAGCGCAGGAAGGGGGTTGCCGTGAACAGCTCTCAAACGGTCGATGCGCATTCCGCCCGGGCGGCCGGCCCGCGACGCAACCTCGCACCGCGCCCCGCTCCTGCTGCCGCTCCTAGCACAGCGCTCGATTGCAGCGTGCTGGTGCTCAACCGGCTCTACATGGCTGTCCATGTCGTCAACGTGCGACGTGCTTTCGGCCTGCTCTGTCGCAATTTAGCCGAGGTGATCGATTTTGACGATGGCCAATTCGCCGCCCACACGTTTGACTCGTGGCGCGAGCACAGCGAATTCAGCGCGTCGGTCAAACAGCCCGGCGACGATTGGATCCGAGCGGTCAACTTTGAAATCCTGGTCCCGCGCGTCATCCGTCTGTTGCGGTTTGACAGGCTGCCAAAGCAGAAACTGCACCTAAGTCGTCGGAACGTCCTGGCGCGCGACGGCCACATCTGCCAATACTGCGGCCGGCACTTTCCGACACCGCTCCTGAGCATCGATCACGTCGTTCCGCGAAGTCGCGGTGGCGAAACCACTTGGGAGAACGTCGTTTGTGCCTGCTTGACCTGCAATGCCAAGAAGGGAGGCCGAACACCGCACGAGGCCCGCATGAAGCTCATCCATCATCCGGTCCGTCCCAAGCGCAATCCGCTTCTCATGATGAAGCTCTGCGATCCCAGGTACGCGCTGTGGCGAACCTGGCTCCAAAGCGCCCAGTGGGAGGTTGGCGCCCGCGACTGATTGGAGTGCGCTCGGTCGCAGGCGTCAAAAGGCATGTGGCACGCGGTCCCACAGGACATGCGTGGCCCTGGGAGGAAGGCCCCAGAACGGGTCTTGCTTCAAACCGAAAACGCGTCAACCATCGGACTCTCTAACCCTCTGCCTCACAACGCTTTTTTTGACCTTTTCCGTACTCTCCGAGCGGCTCCGACTGGAGGCACGCCGCACCCGAATGGAGCCCACAAACCGGCTTGTTTCTTTGGACGTTTACAATTAGAATCGAAAACGGGTGAGATTTGTCGCCTAGATTCGTCCTCTTGCCCCGTTTTCCTTACGTACGAGGAAACCAGAGCGTGGCACTCTCCGAGATTGATCGAAATCTGCTGGATCGATGCCTTCAACGGAAGCCCAGGGCATGGGAAGACCTGGTCGACCGTTTCATGGGCCTCGTCGTGCATGTGGTGAACCACACAGCCCGCGCCCGCAGTATTCGTCTCTCGGCGGCCGATCGCGATGACCTCTGTGCCGAGGTCTTTCTCGGACTCGTAAGAAACGACTTCGGAGCCCTCCGCGGATTCCAAGGCCGGAGCAGCTTGGCGACCTATCTGACGGTCGTCGCTCGGCGCATCGTCGTCAAAGAGCTCTTGGCCCGCATGTCGGCCTCGCGTCTCGGCGATGGCCAATCGCAGCACACGGCCGAGGGCGTGCCGGACCCGCACCATACCGTCGAAGAACGTCTCAGCCAGCACGAGGAAGTTGAACGGTTGCTCCGCGGCCTGCAGGGGACCGAGGCGCAAGTCGTCCGGATGTACCACCTGGAAGGCAAGAGCTACCAGGACATCAGCCACGTCGTCGGCATGCCCGAAAACAGCATTGGGCCCATTCTCAGCCGCGCCCGCAACCGAATGCGCCGCGCCGGTGAAGACTCGTTCGCCAGCTCGTAGGCAAGGGCGCCAGATCGCGTCTACGCCTGCTGCAACCGACCGCAGTGCGCGGCTGCCGCGTTGGCCAGGCCCGTCAGGCTGTAGCCGCCTTCGAGAATCGACACCAACCGGCCGCCCGCATGATGCTGGGCCATCTCCATCAACAGTCCGGTCAGCTCCACATAGTCGCGGTCCTTCAGCTCCAGCCGGCCCAATGGGTCGCCGTGCCGCGCGTCAAATCCTGCCGAGAGGATCACCAACTCCGGCTTGAAGCGGTCTACGGCCGGCGCCAAACAGCTTTGATAGGCCGCGAAAACTTCCTTGCGACCCGCGCCCCGCGACAACGGACAGTTCAGCGTCGTCCCAAGCCCCTTGCCGCGTCCCGTCTCGTCCTTCGTGCCCGTCCACGGATACCAGGGGCTCTGGTGCGTGCTGAAATAGAACACCGAATCATCTTCATAGAAGATGCTCTGTGTCCCGTTGCCGTGATGCACGTCCCAATCGACGATCAAAACTTTGCCGATTCCCAGTTTCTTTTGGGCGTGCCGCGCCGCGATCGCCGCATTGTTGAAAATGCAGAAGCCCATGCCGCGATCGGCCGTCGCGTGGTGTCCTGGCGGGCGTGTTAGGCAGAAAGCGTTTCGGGCCTTCCCGGCAAGCACGGTCTCGACGCCGACGCACGCCGCGCCGGCCGCATACCGGGCCGCTTTCAGCGAATCGTGGCAAAGAAACGTATCGCCCGTGCTGAGCTTCTTGGCCCCCGATTCAATCTCGCGTCGCACGGAAGCCAAATAGCCCGCCGCGTGACACGCCCGAATCTCCTGGTCTGTCGCCGCCCTGGGCTGCACCGTCCGCAGCCCGGAAAAATACTTGGCCTTGCTCAGCGACTGTGTCACCGCGTCGTACCGTTGTGGGCACTCGAACTTCCGCCGACTCGGCACGTGGCTCCGCGAGACGTCGTCATACACCAGCGCGGTCGGACGACGACGCGGCCCGATCCGCGACGGGACCGACGGACCGGCAAGAGCCGACTCGGTCAGCACGGCCATCGCGCCCGCGCCAACCGCCAAGCTCCGCAAAAATTGGCGTCGCGTCGCAACCGTCGGCTCGGTTGAACGAGACCAGCGCGCATCACTCACGGCTAGACCTGAAAGCGATTCCCCCGCAGCAGAAACGAAAAGGGACACATCAACCCTCAGTATATGACTGAGAATACCGAGGTGAAGCCCCCTTTCGTTGCGACAGGGCCACCCCAGCGGCAGGGCAAAGGCGTTACGACTGTCGCGGAAACGACACGCCACGCGACACACCCCGACGCCAGCCCGCCAGAGAAGCCATCGGCTTGCACCGTGGACCGACTCTAGTCCGAGGCTGCAAACCGCTAAGCCCGGAGGAAAATCCGCCGCCGATAGAGAACCCAGCAAATGGCCCACAGAACGCCAACCTCGACGAGCGCGCTGCAAAGGTCCACTTGCTGAACGGGCCACTCGGCCTCGAGGAACACGTTGGTCCAATTGACGGCCGCGATGCTCAACTTGTCGACGAACGAGTCCAACACGTAAATCAACAACGCGTTGGCCCCCACGACGATAAACGGGAAGCTCCACCAACGGAGGCCGCCAACGTCCAGCACCGCGTAGAACAGGGCGAGCACCAGAAAACTCAGCCCGCCAGCCCACAAGATCATCGAGCTGGTCCAGACGTGCCGGTTCAAGGGGAGCCAGTAGCTCCAAACCCAGCCCGTCGCCGCGCAACTGAGACCGATCGCCACCATCCAAAGCAGCTTTCGGACGTTGGTCAAACGGCTGCGCAGCAGTTGGCCCGCCAGCGCGCCGAGCAGCACGGTCGCCGCAAAACCAAGGCTGCTCAAGACCCAAGTGAACCCGTGTGCCCGTCGGAACGGCCCCAGCACTATTTGGTCCACCCAGAGCGCCAGATTCGCGTCCGCACGCAACGTCCCGGCCGCATGCCCAGGAAACGGCACGAACATCAGAATGGCCCCATACGCCGCGACCAGCCCCACAAAGAGCCCCACCTGCCCCTTCACCGGCAGATGCAGCAAGGCCAGCGATGTCACCAAATAGCCTACGGCAATCGCCTGGAGGCAGTTGCTGAAAATTTCAAAAGTGCCAGGCAAGTAACGTATTTGCTGGAACACGATCCCGATGACCCACAGCAGCAGCACGCGGCGGAATATCCGGCCGTAGGTCGGTCTCAGCGGCCCGCCGCTCCGCATTCTCTTTGCCATCGCCCACGGCAACGCCGCGCCGACGACAAAAAGAAACATCGGCATGATAAAATCCCACGCGACGTAACCTTCCCACGGGTGGTCAAGCTGCGCCTTCAGCCCGTCGATCCAAGGGCACTCGGGGTAAAAGAACTGCACGGCCGCCACGAGCAACTCTCGCCCGCCAACGATCCAAACCATCGTCAGCCCCCGCAGGGCATCCAACGACAACACGCGCTGAGGGCAGGCCGCCACCGGCATGGCCGGCGCGGACAACGTGGCAGGACGGACCGACGCAACACAGTCTGCAAGCATCGAAATTCCCTCTCGTTCCAGCCGCCGCGCTCCGCGCAACGCTCGTCCAGTCTCAAGCCGAAGCCTGAAAGCCCGGGCAATTCCTCTTCTCGCCCGGCTATTGTATTCGCCGACCCAAGGTGTAGCAAACCCAATGCCACGCCATGAAAATCTTGGCTGCCAGCCTGCGCATACCGCACAAGACGGAAAAACACGCTTCAATACAGTCCGCCAACAGGGTAGGGCAGGGCGGGGCACGGCAGCGCCAAGTGGGGCAGAGCAGGGCTATTAAGTGGGGGGGGCTGATGTCTCCGATCTTTGAACCCTAACCGGCCGTCCTCGCCAACCGGCTGGCCACCCGCAACGCTTCGATCATGCTCCCCGTCTCGGCCCGGCGCTGCCAGGCGATGTCGAACGCCGTGCCATGCGCCACACTCGTCCGAATGATGGGAAGTCCCAACGTCACGTTCACGGCTCGGTGCATGCCGAGCAGCTTGAGCGCGATGTGCCCCTGATCGTGATACATGGCCACGACGGCGTCGAACCGCCCGTCCCGGGCCTGGACCATCAGCGTATCTACCGGCAGGGGCCCCTCGAGCCACAGCCCCTCGGCGATGCCCCGTTCGACGGCCGGCCGAATGATCGACAGCTCCTCGTCGCCAAACAGCCCACCCTCGCCGGCATGCGGGTTGAGTGCGCAAACGGCGATCCGCGGATGCACCAGTCCCGCCGGCGCTTCGCCGCGCGACCTGCCCCTCCCGTGTTGCCGCGGAACGTCGGAGCCCGTCTGCGTCATCAGCCGCCGCATGAATCGATCCGCCAGCCGAGCCTTGCTCAAAATGGCATCCTCGGTCAGTTGGGCAAAGACGTTCTTCATCGCCGTATGCAGCGTCACGTGAACCACGGCAAGGCCCGCCGGCGGCAGCAGATCCTCGCTCGGTCCCAGATAGAGCATCATCGCAAAATCGCTGACGCCGCAAAGCTGCGCGAGCAATTCCGTGTGCCCCGGATAGTCGTGGCCCGCACGGTGCAACGCCTCTTTCTGGAGCGGTGCGGTGGTGATCGCGTCCACCCGTCGCGCCAGCGCAAGGTTCGCTGCCGCCAGCACGGCGTCGTACGCCGCTTGTCCCGCCCGCGCGTCGAGTTTGCCAGGCGGAACCTCCAACGCATCGGCCGCCCCACAACGGATGCACGAAATCACGTCCGGCGACGGCCGTGCTTCCTCCGGATTGTCGATTTCCTCGACGCGAAGCCCCGTCCCCCAGAGTTCCACCGCGCGACGAATGATGTCAGGCTGCCCCAGGACCACCGGGCGGCACCACTCGTGCACGATCGTCTCGCACCAAGTCCCCGCAATGATTTCCGGCCCCACTCCGGCCGGATCGCCCATCGTGATCGCAATCAAAGGTCTCGTGTCTGACATCTTCGATTCAGTGTTCGTTCTTAGGTGTTCGTTCTTGCGACTCTTCAAAAGCCCGCATTTTACGCCGAAGACGGCCCACCGCCACAGCCCAATTGTGCAAAACGAGCCATTATCCTAAGCTGATTCGAGTCGGAGCCCCCAAAATTCCCCATCCCCGTCCTGCCATGCGAGCTTGCGTCCAACGTGTCCGTCACGCCTCGGTCACCGTCGCCCGTGAGGTCTGCGGCCACATCGGCCCCGGCCTGCTGGTCCTCCTCGGCGTCGCCCCCGACGATGCGGAATCGGACGCCGTCTGGCTGGCCAAAAAGATCGCCGGGCTGCGGGTCTTCGAGGATCCCAACGGCAAGATGAATCTGGCGCTCGCCGACATGGGTGGCGCCATGCTGGTCGTGAGCCAGTTCACGCTGCTGGGCGATTGCCGCCACGGACGACGTCCCGACTTCACCGCCGCCGCGCCGCCCGAGCTGGCCGAGCGACTTTACGAGGTCTTCGTCCATGCCGTCGCCCAGCAGGGCGTGCCGGTCGCCACCGGCCGATTCCGCCAGCACATGGAGGTCGAACTGGTGAACGACGGCCCCGTCACGCTCATCGTCGAGAGCCGATAGCCGGCGTCCTTCGAGCGGCCTGGAGCGGCACCCTCATCGCGGCAAGATGCGATCGATCAGCCGCGTGGCCGTTTGCTGGACCGCCCCCGGCCCGCCGGGCTGACCAGGCGTTTGCAGCCCTTGCGGCTCGAAGAGGATGGCCGCCGTCAAGATGGCCAGCTTCGCGTAGGCCGACGCGTTGGACCACCAGCCGCGTCCGACGAGCTTCATCGCCGTGCCAAACGAGCTTTTCAGCCGCAACCGACCGCCCGACCACGTGACGCTGTACAGTTCGTCGAGCAACAAGTGCGAGACGTAGCCGAGCACGACAGCCCCGGCCGTAAAGGCCCGGAGTCGCCAGTCTTCGCCCGAGGCCAGCAGGTACGCCAACTCGCCGAAGATTGCGGCCGCCGGCAGACTGTGAAACATGCCGCGATGGACCGTGTAGCGTCTCAGCAGCGTCCCAAGACCGAAGCGAATCAGCAGATAGGCCCCTGCCCCGGCCAGGATCATCAGTTCCGGCGACAGGCCCCAATGCCGGAAGCGGTGCATGAGCATCATCGGGACCACGGCCGCGGCAAACGCCAGGCTCTCTTGCAACGGCCGGCCCGAGTCGCTGTCGATGTCCGGCAGCATGCCCGACACGCTGCAAAGCCCGCCGGCCAGCAGACATGTCGGCCAAGGGACGCCGTACATCATGTAGGCCGCGCCGCCATAGCCGACGCCGATGAGACTGCTGACGGTGACGTGAGTTTTGAAACCGGCCATCGCAACCACCTTTCGGCCAAGAGACCTGGCGACAACACCGCAGTCGCAACTTGTAGTCGCAGCCGCTGACGGCCACAAGAGCGATTGCCCAGAAAGAAGCCCCGGGCAAACGTGCGCCCCGCGAGGCGCAAGCCCTGAAACCTGAGACCGACCGCCGCAATGCCCTTCGCTTTTGCCCAGGTTCCCGCTATACTTCGGCCACCATGATTGCCCCCTACGACATCGTGATGCTAGCGGTGCTAGCGGTGGCCGTGCTTTTCGGCATCTGGAAGGGGATGGTCTGGCAACTGGCCTCGCTCTGCTCGGTCGCGCTGAGCACGCTCGTGGCCATTCACAGCAGCCAGGCTATCGCCCCGTGGTTCGGCAAGCAGGAGCCTTGGAACCGCTTTGCCGCCATGGCCGCGCTTTACGTCGTGACGGCCTTCGCCGTTTGGATCGTCTTTCGCCTGATCTCGAACGTCATCGACCGGGTGCAGCTCAAGGAGTTCGACCGGCAGCTTGGCGCCACGTTCGGACTGCTCAAAGGCGCACTCTATTGTGTGGTCATCACGTTCTTCGCGGTGACCTTGTCTGAAACGGGCCGGCAAGGCGTCCTTCAATCGCGTTCCGGCGACCTGATCGCTCGCGGCATCCGCTATGCCGATCCGATCCTGCCGGAAGACATCCGCACCTATCTCGGCAAGTACATTGCCGAGTTCGACGCCAAGTTGCACGCGCCGCCCGCCACAGCGGGCCAGACTGGCGGCACACCCGGCATGACCGCACCGGCCACCCAAACGCCCGCCGACGCGACCAGCCACCCATTGCCAACCCTACCGGCCAACAGCAGGGGAGGGACCGCAAAACCGTCGCGGTAAAACGATTCGCTTTCAGCGGCCAGCGATCCTTCTCGTCGAGCCCTTCCGGCAACCAGCGAAGCAGGGCGCCGGCGTTTCCGACCACGGCTTTCGCCCGGCTGCCAGATGCTCACTCCAGCGATGAATCGTCGTTTTTCCGAGGAATTCCAGCTCGCCGACAGCACATAAGAAACATTATCGGACGTTGCAGAGGTCGCCGTCACGCCGCATCTGATGACAAGATGCCCGGCTGAAAGCACGCGATCCATCGGCCGCCGACCGCCACGCGATGATCGCAACTCGGCCACCCCGCGGCGAATCTCGCTGACCGCGGCCGACTTCAAAACTCCTCCGGCCGTCGCGCTCTGGTTCAAGCAGCCGCGGCCAGGTCCGCTCGATTTGTGTGACCGCAGGGGCTGTCACGCGATATCAGCCTCGGACCGATGCGCTGAGGAACGGTCGGCAGGGCGGTCGGCGTCAGAATCGCCGCATCTGTTGCCCTCGTGCGGGAGAGAGGTCAAAAGGCCAGGCACGGGGAGGCCCGCATGGCGATCGTCCCCGACCGTACGCCTTTTGGCAGAACGGGGCCGTCCGCCTCAATCGGCGTGTCCGGCTTCGCACATCACATCGGCGGAAGCCTGCTCGTCGCCCACGCCTTCGAGAAACACGCCCATTCGGCGAAACCGCTGATAGCGCTCCTTGACAAGCTGCTCGACAGGCTTGGCGACCAGTTCACGCAGGGCGCCGCGCAGATAGAGCTTCAGCCGGTTCGCCATCAAATGGTGATCGCGGTGCGCGCCGCCGAGAGGTTCGGAGATGACGGCATCGACAATACCAAGCCCCGGGAGATCCTTCGACGTCATCTTGAGCGCCTCGGCCGCCTTTTCCTTGAACGTGTGGCTCTTCCAGAGAATCCCGGCGCAGCCCTCGGGGCTAATGACCGAATAGTAGGCGTGTTCGAGCATGGCCACGCGGTCCCCGACGCCAATGCCCAACGCGCCGCCAGAGCCGCCCTCGCCGATGACCACGCAAACGATGGGGGTCGGCAGCACGGACATCAGGGCCATCGATTCGGCGATGACCTGGGCCTGACCGCGTTCCTCGGCGCCGATGCCCGGATACGCGCCGCCCGTGTCGATCAGACAGATGATCGGGTTATGGAACTTGGCCGCCAGCCGCATCTTGGCCATCGCCTTGCGGTAGCCTTCGGGATGCGCGTAGCCATAGTTGCAGAGGTTGCGCTCCTTGAGCGTCTTGCCTTTCTGATGGCCCACGACGAGCACCTTGTAGGCGTCCAGTTTCGCCCAGCCGGTACGAATCGCCCGATCGTCGCCAAAACACTTGTCGCCGTGCAGTTCGACAAACTCCTCGAAGACTAATTCCAGGTAGTCGGTCGTCATCGGCCGGTCCGGGTGTCGCGCCACCTCGACCGTCTCCCACGGCTTCAGATTGCCGTAGATCCGCTTGATCGTCTCGACCAGTTCGCGGCGCCGCTGGCGAATCTCGCCGCGAACCTCGGGCGTCGGCTCCGTCTTCTTTTCGAGCTTCTCGAGCCGGGCCTCTAATTCGTAAATTGGCCGTTCAAACGATAATCGGTAGTCACTGGCTGGCATAATGTCTTCGTCTCTCGTGTTCACCCAATCGCGTGTCGCGGCGCCCCGAACCTCGAGCGGCCCAGCCGGACGCGACTTGCACTAGCGCCGCGGAACGCCGTTGGCCACCCCAGGCAAGACCGCGCCGCCGAAGGCCAACCTCCGACGCTCATCGGGCCGGAGTCGGATTCCGCCGGAAGACTCGTATCATACGAAATTCCGCAAGAAAATCATCCACAGTCTTGGGGCGTCCCTCGGCTTTTTTCGAGAGGCAACGACGCAGCAGTTGCCCCAGTTCGGGGGTGACGTTTCGATTTAGCCCCTCTAGCGATGGGGGCGTCGAACGCAAGTGCTTTGTCAAGAGCTCGTTCGCGCTGGTCCCCGTGAACGGCGGCTTCCCGGACAAGATCTCGTGAACCATGCATGCAAAACTGTAGAGGTCGGCCCGCCCGTCGATCGGCTCACCCCGAATCTGCTCGGGCGAGATGTAGCTTTTCGTCCCCTGTGGCTTGGACTTCCGGGCGAAAAGACGCGCCATCCCGCGGACCGGTCGCTTGGCCAACCCAAAGTCGATCATCTTGACTTCCCCCTCGTCGGAAACGAGAAAGTTGTCCGGCTTCACGTCGCAATGCACCCAGCCGGCCGCATGAAAATGGCTCAGAGCCAAGGCGGCCTGCTCGATCACCTTCGACGCAAACGGCGCAAGCTGATCCACCCCGATCGCCAGCAAACGCTGTTTGAGATTCGAGTGCGGAAACCACTCCATGGCAAAATGCGGCTGCCGCGCGTCCCAGGCCGACCCGTAAATCTCGATGATGTTCGGGTGCTGGATCTTGATGCCAACGTCGTACTCGCGACGCAAAAACCGCACCTCTTCGCGGTTGACGTGCTCCATGTCGAGCAGGGTCTTCAGTCCGACGATCCGCTGGTGCGCATCATCATACGCCTGCCAAATCACGCTGACGTGCCCCGTATGCACGACATTCAGCAGCCGGTAACAACCGATATAGCCCGGAGCGCCTCGCGCCACGATGAGTCTCTGCTTGGGAACATGCGCGACCGGGGCGGCCGCTCTGCCGAATCTGCCCACAGCTAACCAGTTTAACTGAGCCCGCCAAGCGAGGCAACCTTGGCCAGTAGATCGACGTAAAGCTGCCTGAGCCGGGCCGTCATCTGCTCGTGGCGAAATACCTCGGTAAACCGCCGGCGACCGTCCCGGCCAAGGCGGTCGCGCAGAGCCGCATCGCCCGCCAATTGCTCGATCCCGGCGGCCAGGCCGGCCACATCGCGGGGCGGCACCAGGATGCCGGTCTCGCCCGGAATCACGACCTCCCGAGCGCCGTCCACGTCGTAACTAATCACCGGTTTCCCGGCGATCAATCCTTGCGGCAAGACCCTGGCCAGCCCCTCGCGCAGACTCGCATGGACGACCATATCCATGGCGCCGATCAGCTCTGGAATCCGCTCGGGCGGCACCAGTCCGGTGAACTGGAAATGCTGCGTCAGCCCGGCCGACGCGATCTGTCGCTCCAGCCGCTCGCGGAAAATGCCGTCCCCGACAAACAGAAACCGAATGTTCTTCGCAGGGCCGGTGGAGTGGGCATTCCGCCCGCCAACCACCCGGCGCGCCGCCTCGATGACATCGTCATGCCCCTTGAGCTTGAACAGCCGCGCGATCTTGCCGACGACAATGTCATCCGGCCCGTAGCCCAACTGTCGGCGCACTTGCTCGCGACGTTCATGGGCGTGCAGAAACGGATCGACCTCCATGCCGCTATAAACCGTGGTGAACTTTGCCCGCGGCGCAATCCGAGCGGAGACCATAAGCTCCGTCATGGCATCGGCCACGCTCACCAGCGCGTGACACCGCTTCGACGCCCACCGCTCGCAGACCTGGAAGAACCAGCGAGCCCCCCTGCCCTGCCACGGATGGAATGGTGCGCCGTGAACCGTGTGGACGATGGCCGGCACACCGAGCGACCACGCGGCCGGTCGGCCCAGCATCCCGCCCTTGGCGCTGTGCGTATGCACGACGTCAGGCCGAAATCGCCGCAGCGCAGCCTTGATCCGCCAATAGCTCACCCCGTCGCGCCACGGATGGATGGGCCGCCGCAGGGCGTCGATGATTTCGACCGGCACGCCCCCTGCCCTCGCCCGCTCCAACAGACTCCCTTCGGGTCCCAACGGCGGTCCCGTGATCAGCAGCACGTCGTCGCCGTGCCGGCGTATCAGGTCCTCGCAACAGAGCAGGGTGTTTTCCTGCGCCCCGCCAAGAATCATTCGCGTGATGATGTGAGCAATTCGCATGACCACGCCCGCATGTGCGGCGGGCGACCTGTGGAAACCGAGCGGCAAGGGTGCAACCGTGCCAGAATAAGGTCTCTGGGGGCGAACGTCAAGAAACGCTCAGGCCGACCGCAAATCGGCGATCGGCCCGTGCCCCGGCAGTTCGTTTGGCGTCAGCGCGAGCGTTCCCGCGTTATTACTTCACGACTTTGTTCTGCGTGTTGGTCTTGGGCCAAGTTTTAGGCGACGTGCTCGACCGCGACGACTTCCAATACGTTTTTGGCAAGCAGGCCTGCTCGGAAACATGCTGCCGCGGCACGAAACCGGCCACGATGGTCTCCACCGTGATCAACTGGTTGTACTTCGCTTCCAGCAACACGCCGATCATGCAGATGCCGGCGCAAATGACCATGGTCCCGGCCCACGAGCGAAGCGCCCGTTGCTTCGACGTTTCTTTCTTCTCGTATTGCGAATAGAGCCCGATCAACGCCGTCTTGATGTTGTTCCAAGCCACGGTCTCGCCGGTCGTCGTCTCGGTCCGCGCCGACTTCGAGAACGTCGCCAGCCAGTAGCACACCAGTCCCACAAAAATGGAGATCGCAACACCCAGACAGAACAGTGTGGCAGCAAACATTGGTCCCTCTCCTTGATAGGCGGTTGGTTTTTTCTGGCGAGCGCATGTCCCCGCTGTGCCAACGATAGGTCATCCCAAACGTCTCACTCCTCGGCGCGGTTGCGAAAATGTCGCCTTCCTTCGCATGATCCGACACGGCCCTGCGGGCCGGGTGCGAACGTGGCGGTTGCCCGGATTGCGCGGGCCGAGCCCGCCGCCCTCGCCGTTTTTGAGTGATGGCAGCAGGAGCAAGCGCGCTCCGCAGATCAGTTGCCCGAATCGGCCGACGACGGCTCGCCCCGGGCGCGTTTTGCCTGCTCGGTCACCGTCGTGATGAACTCGGCCTTCGCCTTCGTGTAGCCAACGCGATCGTTTGCGTATTGCCGGGCCAGCCCGATCTTAAGCGTCGCATACGCCCGAGCCGCTTCAGCGTGCTCGACAAGATAGTCTCGAAACAGAATCGCGTCCCAGTGCGGAAACGAACACTCGACCATGTGCAAATGGTGGGTGCGAACGCCTAGCGCGTCTCGCTTGATCAACCACGCATACCAGGGCACACCATCCTCGCCCCAGCCAGGCCGCCAAAAATACTCGTAGCCCTGCCGCTCCAAGATCGGCACGACTCTCTTCCGAGTCTCCTTCAGGCTCACAACCTCGACCAACATGTCGATGATCGGCTTGGCGGCCATCCCCGGGATGGCCGTGCTGCCGAAATGCTCGATCCGCCGAATCAATCCACCAGGCAGACACGCCTCCAGGTGCTCCTTTTCACGCCAAAACGATTCCGGCCAGTCCGGGTCGTAGGGAACGACTGCAACCGCTTCGCGCACCACTCGGGCGATTCGCTCTTCGAGCGTTTCGTTGCAACGTGGGTCGTTCAATATTCGACCCTCAGAAGCGAGAGGCCCTGGGGCGGCGCGGTCGGTCCAGCCGCTCGGCGATTCATCGCCTGCAGCACGTCGCCCGGCCATTCGACCGGCCGTCGGCCGCGTCCCACCTCGACCAGCGTGCCCACGATCGCCCGCACCATGTTGTACAAGAACCCGTCGGCCTCGACCTCGATCGTGATGTGGTCTTCGAGATCCGCGAGCCCCCCTGCCCTGCCCCGCTCGACGGAAATCGCGAAGACAGTCCGCACACTCGTGGCCCGTTCCGCGCCGGATGTCTCGAAGCTGCGGAAGTCGTGCGTTCCGAGCAGCGACACCGCGGCCCGCTGCATTGCCTCGGCATCGAGTCGCCCATGGACGTAGTGCCACGTGTAGCGGCGGCCGAACACGTCCCGCACCGGCCCATCGTGAATCACGTAGCGGTAGCGTTTCCGCACGACATGGCTGATCGCGTGAAACCCGTCCGGCGCTTCCTCAACTTGCAGAACGGCAATGTCCTCGGGCAGGTTTGCGTTGAGCGCTCGCCGCAACACGTCCAGCGGCAGCGTCGAGTCGGTTTGAAAGCCGACGACTTGCGCCAAGGCGTGAACCCCCGCGTCGGTCCGACCGCTGGCCAGCACGCGGATCTGCTCGCGCGTCACGGTTGCCAGGGCCGCTTCGAGCGTCTGCTGCACGGTCGGCCGATCCGGCTGAAACTGCCAGCCGGCGTAGTCCGTCCCATCGTAGGCGATTGTGATTTTCAGAGTGCGCACGAACTGAGTGTAACGTGTCGCCGGCCCGCCGAAAAGCGATTTATTGGGTTATGCCCGGAGAACCGCGAAGCCGCCGCAAGGTGTCAGGCCAAGGCTACGCCTCGCCGTACGTTTCCACCCGGCGAGCGACCTCCAAGACATCGGCGACCACGGCCTCGGCGGTTGGCCACCGCCCGGCGCCCTTCCCTCGCAGCAATTCCCGTTCGCCGTCCGCCCAGCAGATCTCGGCCGCGTTGCCCTCGGCCATCACCTGGGCCAGCGGATCCTCCGCATCGAGCCGACAAAGACGGACCGCCCCGGTCAGCCGGCCATCGCAAGCGTCGATCGACGCGACATGACGCAACACCTCGCCGTTGCCTCGCGATCCGAAAGCCGCCGCAACGGCGTCCGGCGTCAGCGGTTCCCTGCAAACCTGCGAGGCCGGAAGCTGAACGCCGCCCAGCGTGTCGGCCACGACGGCCAGTTTGTCGGCCGCGTCCAGCCCGCCCAAGTCGCGTGTCGGATCTGCTTCGGCGAAGCCCAGCGACTGGGCCTGGCGCACGGCCTCGGCCAGCGTGTCGCCCCGGGCGATCCGGTCCAGCACGTAGTTTGTCGTCCCGTTGAGCACCGCGCGAAGCGACCGGACGCCACGGCCCGGCTGCGATTCAAGCCGTTCCAGCAGCGGCATGCTTCCGCCCACCGCTGCCGAGTGCCGCAGCATCCGATTTCCCTTCCGCGCCAGCGCCCGCAGGCTCGCCCCGTGTTCGGCCAACAAGGCCTTGTTCGCCGTCACCACGTGGGCGCCCGACGTCAGTGCGGCCACGACCGCGCGATGCGCCACGTCGACGCCGCCCAACAGTTCGATCACCAAGTCCGTGCCCTCCGAGGCGGCGGCCACCGGATCGGCCGACAACAACGACGCCGGCACGTCCTGGCCCGCCCGGAGCGCCGCCACGCGAACGACGCTCACGAATGGCTCCAGTTGGCCAAGCAACTCGTAAACGCCGCCGCCCACGGTGCCACAACCCAACAGCGCGACGCGCAGCGGACGCGTCGCCACGTGTCTCGGCTCGAACACGGCGGGCCCGCGCCCGATCCGGGTCGGCTCGCAACCGTTCAAGCGTCCCAACTCGAACTCGATCGAACGTTCCGCGGCAAATCGCACGGCCTTGTGTTGCACGATCGAGCCGTCAGTGCTCAGCGCATCGGCCCACGTCGCCACGCGGTAGCGCTGCGGCCTGGGGCCCGGCTTGGCCGGATCGCGGTCATACAGCCCGTCCACGTCCTTCACCAACCGGCAGCGGACGGCCCCCAGCCGATCGGCGAGGAACAGGGCTGTCAAATCCGAGCCGCCGCGTCCCAGCAAGCATGGTCTCCCGTCGGCATGCTGCGCGATGAACCCCGGCACGACCACCACACCCGCTTGATCGAGCAATTGCCGCAGCGCCGCATCGTCCACGGCGACGGGCGACGCATCCAGCGATGGCCCTTCGGCTTCCAACCCGATCGCCCCGGTGGTCACCGCGGCGGACGGGACCCCTGCCCTGTCCAGATGCAGCCCCAACAGCGCGGCGCTCTGTGTCTCGCCCGTCGAGACCACGGCCGCCACGGACGCGGGCGACGGCCGGTCCGTCAACCGATGGCATCGCTTGATGAGTTTGTCCGTCACGCCGGCCATCGCCGAAACGACGGCCAAGACCGGATGGCCCTGCCGGCGCCAGCGGTAAATTTCGTGGACGGCCAGCCGCAACGTCCATTCGTTGGTCAGGATCGACCCGCCAAACTTCAGGACGACCAAGGGGCTGCTGCCGGCAGCGGGCTCGTCGCAACTCTTCTGACTTGGAAACGGACGCGCCTGGGCGCCCGACGAAACGCTCGCACTGGACATGCCGTGATTCTCCTCGACGGCATCAAGAGCGCCCCAAACGCCGGGGTGAGAGACAGCGACCGTCGCTGTCCTTTTGACGAAGCCCGCCACGATGGCAGTTCCGCCCGCATCGCACCCTGTCACAGGGTTGGCTCGGCACCGCGGAAGCCCCCCTAGAGCGAGGCTGCTCGGTTGCCGCCCAGGCCGCGCAGGCGGCCTAGGACTCTTGATGCAGTTTTGATTCTAGCCCGCAGCGGCCGCTCGGGTCAAGCCGTTTGCCTGGGAAAAACCGGACGGCTTGGAGTGATCGGCCGCCATCAAGCCGCCTTCATCCGCGTCAGGAACTCGGCGATCTGCACGGCGTTTGTGGCAGCGCCCTTGCGCAGGTTGTCGCTTACGCACCAAAACGCCAGGCCGTTGGGGCACGAGAGGTCCTCGCGCACCCGGCCGATCAGCGTCTCATCCCGCCTGTCGCCGTTGATCGGCATCGGGTAGAGCTTCTTTTGCAGATCGTCGACCACGACGAGTCCTGGGGTCGCTGCCCAAAGTCGCCGCGCCTCATCGGCGGTGATCTTCCGTTCCGTCTCGACCAGAATGCTCTCGCTGTGGCAATTGCTCACCGGCACCCGCACGCACGTCGGGCAAATTTGGATCGAGTCATCCTCGAGCATTTTGCGGGTTTCGTACACCATCTTCATCTCTTCCGACGTGTACCCCTCGTGCTTCGCCGACCCAATCTGCGGAATACAGTTGAAAGCAATCGGATGCGGAAAGCACTCGTACTGGTACGGCTCGCCGGCCAACAGGGCCCGCGTCCCGCCCAACAGGTCCCGGCTTCCAACCAACCCCGCGCCACTCACGGCCTGATACGTGCTCACCACGACACGACGCACTCGGCCCGCGTCGTGCAGCGGCTTCAACGCCTGCACCATCTGCGTCGTCGAGCAATTTGGGCTGGCGATGATCCCCTTGTGCCGAGCAATCGCGTGCGGATTCACCTCGGGAATCACCAGCGGCACGTTGGGGTCCATCCGCCAGTAGCCGCTCTCGTCGACGACGATGCAGCCGCGGCGAACGGCGTCGGGAATGAAGTCCCTCGCAACGTCGTCCGGCGTGCTGCTGATCACCAGATCGACGCCGTCGAAAACCGGACCGTTCAGCGCCTCGACGACGATCTCGCGCCCGGCAAACGGAATTTTCCGGCCGGCCGACCGACCCGAGGCCACGAACTTCAGCGTGCGGTGCGGAAACCGGCGCGCCTCGAGCAACTCCCGAATGATCGTCCCCACGGCGCCCGTCGCCCCCACGATTGCAACCGTCTCGAACATCGCAACCTCCAAGAGAAATGCTTTCCACCGCTCCGAAGCCCGAATTATCCGTCCACTTCGCGAAAATCTCAACCCGGTTCGCGCAGGGCCTCGTTCACTCGTCTCCCTGGGACCGGCTGTCAACCGGCCATTCATGGAGACACCCAGGCTCGCCGCGCGCAAAAAAAGCCCCCGGGGCCTTCACCCCGAGGGCCTGTGTTTTACCGCAATGGCTTCCGGTCGCTTACTGGGCCGAGGCCACTTGCTCTGGCGACGCGTTGAACCCGAAGGCCACGGCCGTCACTTGGCCAGCCGTCAGAATGACCGTCTGGGTGTCCTCGACGATCCGGCCATCCCGGACCACCTGGGCCTTCACCACGTACTTGTAGCTCAAGCCCGGCTTCAGACCGTACGACACGAACTGCCGACGGCTGCCCGTGCTCTTCGTGGCCAACCCGTTGACCGTCACCTTGGCGTCGTAGGGAACCCAAACCGTCAACACGCCACTCTCGTCAGCCGAGGTCGCGCCAGTCTTGGGCGGCGTGTAGGCCGGCGGAGGAACGGGCGTCGATGGCACGGCCGGCGCGGGGCCAGTCTCCATGCCAGGCGATAACGGAGCGGCCGGATTCGGCGGCGCGGGGGTCGGCTCCTTCGACGCCGGGGCCGATTGCGCCGGTTGATGCGTGCCCGTCGTCGGGGCGCCGTTGCAGCAGCCTACGTCGCAGCCATAGCTGCAAACGTCGGTGCAGCAACCGTAGCTGTAACCGCGACCGTACCACTTGTACGGCCCAAACACCCAGCGGCGAATCGGACCAGGCCGTAGCCCCAGGTAGCAACCGCTATCACAACAAGTCGAGACGCACGGGCTGTAGTAGCACGAGTAGGCGCACCCACCCCAACCGTTCCAGCCCCAGCCGCCCCAACCGTAGCAGCCCCACCATCGGGCATTCGCCTGCGAGGTGACCAGCGTCAGCGTCAAAACCAACACCAGGCCAACGACCAGGTACTTCCAACTTGCTCGGATCATGTCAGTGTCACTCCCTTCCTATAAACGGAAACTGATATTTCTCAATGCTCGCGCCCATTCCAACCGCGTCGCGACCTGTTGCCCCTGCGAGAAAACAGGCTGTCGTCACTGCGCGACGCGCAACGATGAATTGGCGGAACTATCATCCGCGTCCGTAGGTAAGATAGCAGCCGCACCGTGAAAATCAAGTAGGTTGGGGGGACTTGCGCAGTTCCGAAACTTGCAGAACGGGCGCATTTTGAAGCGTTTTTTCTTGCATACGGTAATACCTTAGCCACAACGGAGGGTGTGTCATGCCTGCACGGGCTACCGCAAAGACACCTCCGAATGCACCCAGAAATCACTCGCGGTGCAGCTGGGCCTCGGCCCCGGTCTCGCGGCGAATCGCGCGAATGCCGAGCTGGTCGAACGACACCTCCCCCACCCCCCCTAATAGTCCAAGCCGAATGATCCCCTCGCGCGCTCGCTTCGGCACCGGGATTCGCTGCGTATCCAACTCCCAATCGAACGTGCCGCGCCAAGGCCCCATCTGGCCCTCGCCAACGATCGCCCGATTCTCGTCATAAAAGCCGATGGCAATGGCCGGCAACTGCCGTGCGTTCTGCCCAGGCTGAACCTCCTTGGCCCGGACCCACACCGAAATTTCGAGAACGGGCACCTTGCGTCCATCGACGGCGAACCCCTGCAACGCCTGGCTCCCCCGGCCCGGCGTCGTGTTGCTGAACGTCACGTAACGCCCGCCCTGCGGCGCGTCTTTCGCCTCGACCACCTTCAGTTGTCGCTGATAGTGCCAACCGACCAACGAAGGCGGCTCGCCATGAAGCTGCTCGAACCCGCCGTTGACGACCGTCGGATTCATCGGATCAGGCAGAATCTCACGTCCCGTCTCGGCCTTACCCGTCATTGGCACGAACAGGGTCGCCTGCAGCGCCTCGGATACCATCTTTCCATGCACTTTTTTGAGCAAATACAGCGTCTGCTGATAACGCTCGCCCACCGGAATCACCATCCGTCCGCCTTCCTTCAACTGGGCCACCAACGCCGGCGGCGCCTTTTCGGGCGAGCACGTCACAATGATCTTGTCGAACGGCGCATGCTCGGGCCACCCCTGATAGCCGTCGCCCACTTTGACGTGAACGTTGTCGTAATGAAGCCGCTTGAGCGTCTGTTCCGCCTTCCGCCCCAGCTTCTCGACAATCTCGATCGTGTAAACCTCGCGGACCAGTTTCGACAACACGGCCGCCTGATAGCCGCTGCCCGTGCCGATTTCGAGCACCTTGTCGCCGGGCTGGGGGTCCAGTTGCTCTGTCATGTAGGCGACTACGAACGGCGGCGAAATGGTCTGCGCTTCGCCGATCGGCAGCGCCATGTCGTAGTAGGCCGCCTTCCGAAGATTTACCGGCACGAACTCGTGGCGCACCGTGTCGCGCATCGCCTGGATCACCCGCTTGTTCGCCACCCCGGCCGCGACGATTTCCTCATCGACCATCTTGTTCCGGGCCGAATCAAACGTGCCGGCACGCGACCGGCCGGCCGGAACCAACGTCGAGCACACAATCGCCACCACCCACACAATCGAAATACGACGAACCATCGGATCGCTCCTCAATGGGATACTGAACCATTATAGGCCATTGGCAGGCCCGGACAGGCGCTGATCGCCCTGGCTTGACGATGCCCGCTCTGCGATAATTGCCCTCATGGACGGCACTTGCGATACCCCCACGACGACCAGCACCATGCCCAATCAGGCCCTGAAGGATTTTGTCATCGACCACCTGCTGCCCCGGGTGCAGACGCCCGCCCAATACATCGGCGGCGAGTGGAACGCCATCCGCAAGGACCCCGACGCCGTCCGCGGCAACCTGTGCCTCTGCTTCCCCGACACGTACTCGATCGGCATGAGTTGCCACGCCATCCAGGTGCTCTACGACGTGATGAACCGTCACGCCGGCTGGGCCTGCCAGCGGGCGTTCGCACCGATGGAAGACTTCGAGCAATTGCTCCGCGAGCATCGACGGCCGCTCTATGGCCTCGAGACGTTCATGCCGCTCGGCGATTTTGACGTGGTCGGCTTCACGCTCCAGCACGACCTGTGCTACACCAACGTCTTGACGATGCTCGACCTGGCCGCGATCCCGCTGGCTGCGGAAGAGCGCGCGATGCATCACCCGTTGGTCATCGCCGGCGGTCCGTGCGCGGCCAACCCCGAGCCGATGGCCCGATTCATCGACCTGTTCGTCATCGGCGACGGCGAACAGGCCCTGCCGGAAGTTTGCGACCTCTGGCTCGAGATCAAGAAGTCTGGCCGCGATCGGGCCGCCGCCCTGGCCGAGATGGCCGCACGATTGCCCTACGTTTACGCGCCCAGCCATGGGACCGGTTGTCAGCCGACCGCTACCACCACCATCCAGCCCGCCGTCATCGCGGACCTCGACGCCTTTCCACCACCGCTCGCGCCGGTCGTGCCCTATGTCGAGTGCGTCCAAGATCGCATCGCCATCGAGATCATGCGCGGCTGTCCCGGCCGCTGCCGCTTCTGCCAAAGCACGACGCTCAAGCGGCCATTGCGATTCCGAAAAGTCGAGACGATCGTCCACGCGGCCCTCGAACAATATCGCAATACGGGCTACAACGAAATCTCGCTCCTCTCGCTTTCGAGCAGCGACTACCCTGAGTTCAACGAACTGGTGCGGCGCCTGCAAGAGACGTTCCGCCCACTGGGCGTTAGCGTCTCGTTGCCCAGCCTGCGGGTCAACGAGCAGCTCCTCGCGGTCGGCGACCTTCTGAATACCGACCGCCACTCGGGCCTGACGCTCGCCCCCGAGGCAGCCCGGGACGACATGCGCCGCCAGATCGGCAAACGGATCACCAACGAGGATCTCCTGGCCGGCTGCCGCCGCGCATTTGAGAACGGCTTCTCCCGCGTCAAACTCTATTTCATGTGCGGCCTGCCCGGCGAGCGCGAATCGGACCTCAAAGGAATCATCGAGCTTTCCGAGACTGTTTCTCGCCTCGGCAAGGAAGTGAGCGAGAAGATCGGCCGCGGCCGGATGGCCGACGTGGTGGCCAACGTCTCGAACTTCGTGCCCAAGCCGCAGACACCGTTCCAGTGGCACGGCATGCAGCGCCGCGAATACTTTCGCTGGGCGCACGAGTTCCTGCACCGCCAGAAACGGCTGCGTAGCGTGCAACTTCGCTGCCACGATGTCGAGGCCAGCCTACTGGAAGGCATGCTCTGCCGGGGTGACCGCCGCATGGGCGAGGCCATCGAGTTGGCCTGGCGTCGCGGCGCGCGGTTCGACGCCTGGGCCGAGAAGCTCCGGACCGACCTCTGGTGGCAAGCCATCGCTGACATCGGCATCGACCCGGAACAGACGCTCCACCTCCCCTGCCCCGTCGGCGGCCGACTGCCCTGGGACCACATTGGCATCCGTCAAGGCCACGATCATCTCGAGCGCGAATGGCGATGCGCGGCCGAAGTGGAAATGGTGGACGGCGTCTAAAGTAGTTTGCGAAGCGTATCAGCCGGCCGCCGCTATTTCACACCGGCGCCCGACTCGCACTCGCGGTCGGGCCGCAGCAGAACGACGCCGGCCGAGTCGCTGGCCGCCAGCAACATGCCGTGCGACTCTTCGCCGCGAAGCAGGGCCTCTTGCAAGTTGTTGACCACGACGATCTGACGGCCGACAAGTTGCTCGGCCGTGTAGTGCTGGCGGATGCCGGCCACGATCTGTTTCTCTTCCTCGCCCACCTTGATTTGCAGAAGCATCAGCTTGTCCGCGTTCGGATGCTCCCGCGCCGAAAGAATGGTGGCGATCCGCAGATCAATTTTCGCAAAATCGTCGTAAGTAATTTCCGGTTTCATCGATAGGATCGTATGCCAGAGGTCAACCTATGGAAGTCAGAACTCCAAGACGACAGGCCAGCTCCCACTTCACGCTCGGTGCTTCGCGCTCTTTCCGTACTCCGCACTCCGTCTGTCGTCCTGCCCGCATCGCTGGCCGCTCGGACCAAGGGGCCGGGATCGACGCCAATGGCCACCACGGCCGCCGCACACAGGAGGGCCGCCGCCCACGCCCCGCGACCGCCTTCGGGCCGCAACCGGGCTGACGGTGTGCGAAAGTATAACATGCCGACAACCCGCAGGTAATAGGCCGCCGCGACGGCCGCGTTCAACACGCCCACGACGGCCGCCGTGATGAACCACCAGTGGAGGTTGTGGGGCAAGTTGCCAACCTGCCTGGCCATCGCCACGAGCCCGTCCGCCGACGCGCTGGCGTCGAGCGCTGCGCCGAAGACCAGCAGCTTGCCCCAAAACCCGGCCAGCGGCGGCACGCCCGTCAGGCTCAGCATGCACAGGGCCAGCGCGCCCGCGACGGCCGGCCGCGTCCGCCCAAGTCCGGCCAACTCGTCCATCGAATCCACGCGACGCTCGGGCGAACCAAGATGTTCCAAGACGGCGAACGCCCCGATCGTGGCCAACGAGTAGGTCGTCAGATAGAACCACAGGGTCGCCAACCCGTTCCACGCCCCCACCCGCGACCCGCCGGCCAGCGCGACGGCCAGCGCCAGCAACAGGTAGCCGGCCTGAGCAATCGACGAATAGGCCAACAGCCGCCGCAGGTTGTCCTGCCACAGGGCCATCACGTTGGCCACCGACATCGTCAGCAGCGCAACGGCCAACACCAGCGGCCAAGCCTCGGCGGCCATGCTGGGCATCGCCTCGACGACGATTCGCACCAGCGCCACCAGCCCGGCCGCCTTCGGCACGACCGACAGCAACGCCGCATTCGGGTGCGTCGTCCCCTGATACACGTCGGGCGCGTAAAAATGAAACGGCACGGCCGCCACTCGGAACGACAGCCCAGCCACGACCAACACCAGCGTCAGCACCGCGAGCGTCCCCAACCGACCGCTGTCCATCGCCGCTCGGACCGACACGAGTTGGGTCATGTCATGCCCGCCGGGCGCCCCCGCAAAGCCGGCCATGCCGCACAGAAAGCTGAACCCGTAAAGCAAAATGGCCGAGCTGAGCACGCTCAGGAAAAAATACTTCACGGCCGATTCCTGGCTCTCCGCGTCGTTGCGGCCAAGGTAAAGCAGAATGTAGGTCGGAATCGAAATCAGCTCCAAGGCGACGAACAGCAGCACCAGGTCGGCCGCCACGGTCACCAACATCAGGCCCGCGATCGTCAGCAACAGCGAGCCGACGTATTCCGACGTGCCGTCAAAACGCGGCCCAGCCGCCTCGCCCACCGGGCAGTCTTGCTCACCCGGATGTCGCCGACCGCCGCCGAACAGTCGAGCGCTTCCAAGCGTCAACAGGCCGCCGAGCCCCAGCGCAAGCCATTGCCCAAATCGCGCCAGTGCATCGCTCCGAAACGGCCCTCCGCCCCACGTGTCACTCGAAGCGCCGCGAAGAACCTCGTCGCCCGGGCCTTGCATCCACAACACGACGGCCGCCGCGACCAGACTCAGGCCGGCCGCCCAACTCCACGCGCGTTGCGACTTCCAGAACGCGCCGAGCAGATAGATCGCCACCGCCGCGACGACGAGCGCGATCTCAGGCAAAATCACACGTAGACTTTCCACGCTCATCGGCTGTTGCACCAAGATCTCGATTGCCAGCCCTTCCCCGTTTCTCGGCCATCCGAGACGGCGTCGTGTGGAACGACCACGTCGCGCCGGTTCTTCAAGGCCGCACTCGCCGCCCCGCCGCGCTCGGCTCGATGCTCGACGGCCTCCATAGCCGGGCGGATCAGCTCATTGAGCGTCGGCGCCATCCGGTCGAGAAAGAACCGCGGCTGCAACCCGATCCAAAAGACCATGACCACGATCGGCGTCAAACACAGCATTTCTCGCAACGACATGTCCCGAACGGGCCGCGTGTCGCCGCTCGTCTCGTTCTTCGCAAAAAAGACTCGCTGATACATCCACAGCATGTACCACGCGCCAAGAATAACGCCGCTCATGCTGAGGACGGCGATCGTTCGCAGTTGCAGCCAATCGTGCGGCATGGGCTGGCCCCAACCGCGTTGGAACACACCGAGCAGGAGCAGAAACTCCCCGGCGAATCCGTTGAGGCCCGGCAGCGCGATGCTCGACAGGACCAAGAGCATCGTGACGAAGCTCAGCCGTGGCAGCCGCCGCGCCAGGCCGCCCAAGTCGCCGATCTCGCGGGTGTGAAATCGCTCGTAAAGCATTCCCACGACGGCGAACAGCCCGCCGGTCGACAACCCGTGGTTCACCATTTGCAGCACGCTCCCTTGGACGCTCAGCCGGTTGACAGCGAAGAGTCCCAACATGCAGAAGCCCAAATGGCTCACGCTCGAATAGGCCACCAGCCGCTTAATGTCGCTCTGGGCGAGCGCCACGAGCGCGCCGTAGACGACGCCAGCCAACGCGAGCCATAAGAGCCACGGCATCAGCGCTGCGGTTGCCTGCGGCAGCATGGCCACGTTGAATCGCGCGAACCCATAGGTGCCGACCTTCAGCAGCACGCCGGCCAGCAGGACGCTGCCCGCCGTCGGCGCTTCGACATGGGCCAACGGCAGCCACGTGTGCAACGGCCACAGCGGCACCTTGATGGCAAACCCGGCGAACAGGGCCGAGAAGACCGCCACCTGCAAACCCAAGCCCATCGGCCGGGCCCGCAACGCGACCGTCAATTCGGGGATTGAAAACGTCAGCCGTCGCACGGCCGACCCCGCGCCCGGCTGATCGTAGTTCCACAAGACAATCGCCAGCAGCCCGAGGAACGTCAGCACGCTGCCGGCGAACGTGAACAGGAAGAACTTGGTGGCCGCCCGCCGCCGCTCGGGACCGCCCCAAATGCCAATCAGAAAGAACAACGGGATCAACGTGAACTCGAAGAAGACGTAAAACAGAATGACGTCCCTCGCGACGAACACACCCAGCATGCCCGTCTCCAACAGCATCAACAGCCGATAGTAAAGGGCTGCCCGGTCCTGGATCGTCTCCCAACCGACCAGCACGGCCACGACCATCAGCAGGGCCGTCAATGCGAACAGCCACAGGCTTAGCCCGTCCAATGCCACGTCGAATCGAACATCCAGGCCCGTCGCCGGGCCGAGCCAATCGAGCCGGCTGGCCGCGAACCCGGCCGTTCCTTCCGCATAGCGGCCGACGAGAACGGCGGTCAATGCCAGCACGGCCAGCGCCACCAGCAGCGCAACCCATCGCGCGCCTCGTCGCGGCAACATCAGGCCGGCGATCAACGGAAGGAACAGCGCCGTGAGCAACGTCTCTGCCATCTTACATCAACAACAGTCCAAGCATGGCCAACAACCCCAACACCATCGCAACCGCGTAGAACTGAATCAGCCCGTTTTGCACGGGTCGCAATGCGGCCCCCAGCAGGGCCGGCATCCAGCCGAACAAGTCCACCAGCCCATCGATCACCCATCGGTCGAGCCAGGCCGCCGCCTGGGCCGTCGCCAGCGTGGGCCACACGACTAGCGCCTTATAAATCGGATCGACGAAGAACTTGCCGTAAGAAAGACTGTAGAGCCCCAGCGCGTTCATGACGCGCGCCAATCGAGCCGCCTTCTCCGGCCGCCCTAGAAAGATCGCCGCGCTCAGCGCGATCCCAACCAGCGTCACCGCCGTGCCGAGCAGGGCGATTCGCTCATGCCCGGCTTCCGCGCCGACCCTGGGCAACCCGGCCAGCGACGGCGTCGCCATGAGCAGTCGCGTGAAACTGCCCGTCCAGGCGAAATACGCCCCAACCACCGCCGCCCCGATCGCCAGCAGGACCAACGGGCCGGTCATCACTCGTGGCGACTCGCGCCCATGGGGGCCCGCCTCCTCGGGAATCCGTTCGGCGCCCCAAAACACCCGGAAATACGGCCGGAACATATAGAAGTCGATCAACAGAACGCCGAGCATCGCGGTGGCAAACAGCGTCCCGAACAGGGCCCGCGCCGCGCCCAGCTCGTGGCGCTGCTGGACGGCCAGCAAAATCGCGTCCTTGCTCCAAAAACCCGACAGCGGCCAGAGGCCGGCAATGGCCAGACACCCGACCAAAAACGTCCCGTGCGTGACCGGCATCCGACGCCGCAGTCCACCGACGCGCCGAATGTCGAGGACGCCGCCCATCGCGTGCATGACGCTGCCGGCGCCGAGGAACAGCAGGGCCTTGAAAAAGGCGTGCGTCATCAAGTGGAACATGGCGGCCGTCACGCCCAAGAGGGTCCCGGCGCCCAGTGCGAGGAACATGTAGCCGAGGTGGCTGATCGTCGAATAGGCCAGAATCCGCTTCAGATCGTTCTGCGTCAAGGCCACGACGCCGCCCAACAGCGCCGTCACGCCGCCCACCAGCGCCACGACGCATTGGGCGTCTGCAGAGGCCGCAAACAGCGGCGTGCATCGCGCGACCATGTAGACGCCTGCTGTCACCATCGTCGCCGCATGGATCAAGGCGCTCACCGGCGTCGGGCCTTCCATCGCGTCGGGCAGCCAAACGTGCAGCGGAAACTGAGCGCTCTTGCCGCACGCGCCCAACAGGAGCAACAGGCAAATGGTCGTCACGCGCCAATCGCCAACCTCCGGCCCCACCCGGGCAAACACGTCCTCGAAACCGATCGCGCCGAATGTCGTCCAAATCAGGAAAATGCCCAGCGCGAATCCCACATCGCCGATGCGGTTGACCAGAAATGCCTTCTTGCCGGCGGCCGCCGCAGCCGGTTTCTCATACCAAAAACCGATCAGCAGATAGCTGCAAAGCCCGACGGCCTCCCAAAACACATAGAGCAGCAGAAAGTTGGCGGCCGAAACCAACATCGTCATCGAAAATACGAACAGGCCGATATAGCTGAAGAACCGCCAGTAGCCCGGATCACCCCGCATGTAGCCGATCGAATAGACGGCTACCAGCGTCGAGATGCACGTCACGATGGCCAACATCGCGGCGGTCAGCCCGTCGGCTCGCAGCGCCACCTCGACGTGCAGATCGGCCGCGCCGGGACCGCCCGACCCGCTTGGTTCTTGTTCCTGGGCCACGTCGGCCCAGCGCCAGAAAGTGACGCCGTCGGCTCCCCTACCCTGCCCCGATCGCTGCACCTGATCGACCAGGGCCAGACTGGCGACAAAGCTCAGGGCGATGGCCAAGACCACGGGCAGATGGCTCTGCCCGCGCAGAAAACGAGCGCCCAGCGAGGCCGTCAGCAACGACGCGGCCAGCGGCATCGCCGGAATCAGCACCAACAGCGTCCTTGTGTCAACGAATCCCACCGATCAACCGTCTCCTGATTCTCTCCGGCTCAACTCTTCTCTTCCCTCTTGGCAACTTGGCGTAAGTCGCTTCTCGACACCGCACCCTCCGCGGCGATTCTCCGCATTCATTTTTCACAGGTTCTTTCGGTGGCCGCTTGGTTCGCGTCCGACGTCTGGTTGCACCCCGGCCGTCGGCAGACGCGGCAGTCTTTCGACCGCCGGCGTTTCCTCCGGCAGCACGGGTTCCAGCAAGGGCGGCTGATTCGCCTCACGAAGCGTCTGCCACGCGGCCACGTCGAGACTGCCGCGCCGTTGGAAGAGCGCCACCACGAGCGCCAGCGTAATGGCCGCCTCGCAGGCCGCCACCGCAATGATGAACACGACGAACACCTGGCCGCCAAAATCATTGTGGAACCGGCTCCACGCGACCAAGCTCAGCGAGACGCCTTGCAGCATAATCTCGGCCGAAAGAAACATGACGATCATGTTCCGCCGACTCAGAAAGCCCACGATGCCGATGCCGAACAACACGGCCCCGACGACCAGATAGTTGTTCAGGATGGCAAGTTCTTCGTTCATGACGCTCGAAATCCTCTACACGACCGTTTCATCGTCCGAGACGGCCGCCGGCCGCGGCCGCCCGTTGCGGTCCGTCGCCAGCCGAGCAATCGCGGCCGCGCCGACCAGCGCCGCCAACAGCAGCGTTCCGGCCACCTCGACGGCCACCAGGTGGCGGCCGAACAACGCATCGCCCAGCCGGGCGACATGCTCCGCCGCCAGCACGCCACCGGCCCTCGCTTCGGGTGACGGCGTTGTGGGCCGCCACGCTGCCGTGTCGGCCCGCGTGACAAATCCGCCGAGGACCGCGGACAGCAGGCCCACCATGACGACGCCGGCCGCGGCCGCCACGGGCCCCTCGAAGCTCACGCGGTCGGACGGCGCCCGTCCCTGGGGCTGCGCGAGCATGAGCACGAACAGGAACGTCACCAGGATCGCCCCCGCATAGACGACCACCGTGGCCACGGCCAGAAACTGGGCGCCGGCCACCAACATCAGCCCGGCGACGCCCAGCAGCGACTGGCCGAACCAAATCGCGCAGTAGACCGGTTTTCGGAACGTGACCGCGCCGGCTGCCGAGACGATGGCGATGGCCGCGAGAACAAGGAACAGGCCGTCGGTCGCCCATTGCCCGACGGACCGCAACTGCGAAAGCCCGAGCCCGAGCGCCGCCGCGCCAAGCACGACGCCCAAGGCCCGCCCGCGCGCGCCGCCACGAGGCAACATCAGCCACATGCCGATGACGCCTAACGCTGTCGCAACCGCGACGATCTTCTGCCAGTCGGCCACCATCGAACCTCCTCGCCCCTCACTTCTCGTCCTTCGTCTCGTCGTAGACACTCAGCAGCTTCTCTTTATCGAAGATCATCTCCTCCCGACTCTTGCCCGAGAGATCGAACAGACTCGTCAGCTCGATCGCGTCCACGGGGCAGGCTTCCTCGCACATGCCGCAGAAGATGCACCGCAACTCGTCGATCGTGAACGACTCGGGATATTTTTCCCGATCTGGCCAGGGGCTTTCGGCCGCGACGATGTCAATGCAGTGCGCGGGGCAGGCCGTCGCGCACAGAAAGCAGGCGACGCACTTCACCCGCCCCCGCGCGTCCCGATTCAAGCGATGAACGCCGCGATAGATCGCCGGGTCGCAAATGACGTGCCGCTCCTCGGGAAACTGCACCGTACGCTTGCGGCGAAACAAGTGCCGCAGCGTCGTCGCCATCCCCTGCACGAAAAGCGGCAAATACGACCGCCCGGTCGGCCCCAGCCGCGGCGATTGCACCCACGTGATTTTCGGATCGTCCCGTTTCATCCCGTTCACCGCGTCATTTCGTGGGCCAAGCCAAGCGACCACGCCATCCCGTGCAACGTCTTCGTCCCTCAGTCGCCCGTGCCGACCGACGGCACACTCGTGCGCCGCGGCCGGTTCTCGCTCGACGTTGGATCGGCAAGCGCCGTCACCAGCCAACAGAGCACCAAAACGCACGCACCAACAACCACGCTCCCAACTTTCGGCGACAGGCCCACGACGCCGGCCAGCCGGTCGCCAAACTCCAACCACGCGGCCAGCGCCGCGACGTTCACCAATCCCCACGGGATCATCACTTTCCAGCCGATGTCCATCAACTGATCGAACCGAAACCGAGGCCAACTCCATCGTGCGAGCATGAAAAACAGAATCACGGCCATCACCTTCCCAAGCAGCACAACCATCCGCAAGAGCGCCGTCAGCCACGTCACGTCATGGCCCGCACCGGAAAGGCCCCAGAAATGCCAGCCGCCGAGAAACAGAATGACGATCAAGAAGGCGGCCGTGATCATGTGCAAGAACTCTGCCACCATGTACATCAGCAGCTTCGCGCCCGAATACTCGGTGTGATAGCCGCCGACGAGCTCCTGCTCGGCCTCCGGCAGATCGAACGGCAACCGGGCGGCCTCGGCGAATCCGGCCACGCTGAACACGACGAACCCCAATGGTTGCGTGAAGGCGTTCCACAGGCCGCTCGACGCCTGGCATCCAATGATCGCGTCCAGTCGCAGCGATCCGCTGGCCAACGCAACGCCCAAGATGCCCAATCCAAGCGGCAACTCGTAGGAGATCAACTGCGCACTGCTGCGCAGCCCGCCCAAGAAGCTGTACTTGTCATTGCTCGCCCAGCCGCCCAACACCACGCCATACACGGCCACGCTTCCCACGGCAAAAACGTAAATGAGGCCGACATCCAACCCCGGTGCGATCGTCAGCTCGATCGGACGCCCCGCTCCCCACGACGCCGGAATCGCGTCCTTGGGCAGCACACTGCCAAACGGGATGACCGCGAAGGCCGCCAGCGCGGCCACGAAGATCGTCACGGGCGCGATGAAAAACAGCGCCTTGTCGACGCGGCTGGGCGTGATCCGCGATTTGCCAAGCAACTTTACGCCGTCGGCCACCGGTTGCCCCAATCCAAACAGCCGAATTTTGGTCAACGGCACCCCGACGCGATTCGGCCCCAATCGGTCCTGCACCCAGGCCGCCATCCAACGCTCGACCAAGACCAAATAGGCGCAGGCCGTCATCAGCCCGGCCAGGACCAGACCAATCTTCGCCAGCGGTTCGAGCACTGTGATCAGCATCTGCGAGACACTCCCGCCCAATGTTATGCCAGCAGATTCTCTCGGAGATCGATCCCAAACTCAGGCACGGCCCTGGCGGCCGCCGCGAAATACGGAATCTCGCGTGCCACGTCGTCCAGTACGGCGCGCGAATTGTAGAGCCCCTTGCGACCGAGCAACTCCCAGTAGAGCCCCCCCTCGGGCCGAACGCCAGCCGGCGGCCGAATGGCCCAGCGAACGGATTGCAGCCGGTCGGCCCGGTTCACATAAGAACCGTCCCGCTCGGCATAGGCCGCGCCCGGCAAGACGTGCGTCGCCACCTCGGAAATCGGCGATGGGAACAAGTCTTGCACCACCAAAAGCTTGAGTCGCTGGAAACGCCGCGCCGTCGCCTGGCCCACCCAAGGGCGTTTGTATCCGCCCGACACCCAAACGCCTTGCACGGTCCCCTGATCCAGTTCGGCCAGCAGATCATCGAGCGTCGGCACGCGATGCGCGAAATGGGCAATCACGGCCTCGACCCCGCGGCGATTGGGACATTTCTCGGCCCGAACCGTGAAGCCCTTGGCAAACCGCTCGTCCTCTCCCACCGTCGGCGTCGGTCCAAGCGCCAGCAGGGCATCGGCGTCGATCCCGCGTATCAGGTTGCAGAGCAGATAGGCCTCCTCGACCGTCAAAAACGGCGAGACCAAGACCGCCAGCCGTCCCGCGCCTCGCAACGCGCCGAGCAACTCGGCAGTCGTCGTCCCCGCCGCACCAACCCGCGCCGCCAACCGATCGGGATGATGAACGTGCGGGTAGTCGTATCGCCCGTCGTTGCAGATCCACCACTGATTCACGAACGGGTTTTCGCGCGGCTTGATTCGCCAAATCCGCTCCTGATGCTCCTCGATCCAAATCGAGCAGCCCGTCGAACAACCGGTGCAAACGCCCGCGTGCCGCCGCAGGAACCAAACGCGCTGCCGATACAGGAAATCCTTGTCGCCCAACGCACCGACCGGACACAGATCGACGACGTTGCCCGACAAGCGGTTATTCAGCGGATAGCCGGCCATCACGTCGATTTCCTCGTGCGCCGCCCGACCGGTCACCATCAGCTCGTTCGTGCCGCTGATCTCGGCAGCGAATCGCACGCACCGGCTGCACAGGACGCAGCGGTCCACGAAGAGGGTCACGTCTCCCAAGTCCCGGCGCCGACTGGTGAACGGCCGGATGTCGGCGCGCCGCGACGGCCGTCCATACTGGAAGTGATAGTCCTGCAACAAGCACTCGCCCGCCTTGTCGCAAATCGGACAATCGATCGGATGACGCAAGAGCAGGTCTTCCTCGACCATGGCCCTCGCCCGGGCGACCTTTTCGCTCTGCGTCACCAAGACCATGTGGTCGCTCACCACGACGCTGCAGGCGGGCGACAACTTCCCCTGCATCGTGATCTTGCCGGTGCTCGGATCGCGCGAGCCGACCTCGACCAGGCACATGCGGCAACTGCCAGCGACTGACAACCCCGGATGCCAGCAATAGAACGGAATCTCGATGCCAACCAACCGGGCAGCCTCGATGCCGTTGATCCGCCGCCCGGCGGCTATCGTCAACTCGCGGTTGTCGACCAGAATCGTTGGCATCGCAACCTGAAATGAGAAGCGGTAACGCTTGCCCGAATCCTATGCACGACGCCCTCGGCTGTCAAAGGGGGGCACGTTGCTCCATGCCACCAGCTCAGGTAGAGTGGATCCGTGTCGCAAACACCTGCGTCCTTCATTTCCCGCGCACCCGTCATGGCCAACGCTCGAACCAGCATCATCCTGCTCCTGGTTTTCATCGCCGCCTGGGCGGAGGCTGCCGGCCCGTCGCCGACGACGACCGCCCGCAAACTGCTGCTTCGTGGAAAGTACGCCGAAGCGGCCGATCTCTACGCGCCGCTGGCCGCAAAAGACCCGACAGCCGCCATCGGCCTGTCCCGTTGTCTTGCCGCCCAGGGCAAGGACAACGACGCCATCGAGCCGCTCCAGGCGAAATCGCACGCCACCAGCGCCGATATCCTGGCCGAGTTGTCCTCTCTTTCGCTTCAGCACGGCCGGCTCGACCAGGCCCGATCGTACGCCAGCGACTCGCTGCATCTCAACGACAACCAACTGTTGGCCCGTTGGGTGACCGCCGAGCTAGACCGCCTCACCGGCAAGCTCGACCAGGCCGACCGAGGTTACGCCTGGCTTATCCGCTATTACAACGACCACGAGGTCGAGGATCCCGAACAGCTTCGTTGCATTGGGCTGGCCGCCGCCCAGTCCGCCCGCTGGAATCGCCAGTCCGATCAGTTCGGCTTTTTGGTCAACGATCTATACCCTGACGCGCTGCAGCGAGACCCGGACTACTGGCCGGCCCACTACGAGGCGGCCATGCTCTTTCTAGAAAAATACAACCAGGCGGACGCCGCCCGCGAGCTTCAGGCGGCCACCGAGATCAACCCGAACGTGGCAGAGGTCCATGTCGCGTTGGCCCTACTGGCCCTCGAAGATCGCGATACGCCGAAGGCCGAAAAGGCGCTCCGTCGAGCCATCGAGATCAACCCACATCGGCTCGATGCCCGACTCCTCCAGGCGGACCTGCTTTGGGCCGAGTTCAAGGTTGCCGAAACACTCGGCCTGCTTCAAGATCAGGCATTGCCGCTCAACCCGATCTCCGAGGAAACGCTCGGCCGCATCGCCGCCTGCTATCTGTTGCTCGACGGCGCCGAAAGACCGCGACTCGCGGCCGCTGATGCCACGGGGAAGCCGGCCGCCTCGCGATTCGCCAAGCTGGCCGCCGAGGTTGTAGCGCGCAACCCCCACGCTGGCGAGTTCTATTTTACGCTGGCCGTGCAGTTTGAAGCCCGCAACAAGCAGACGCTTTCCGAGCCCTACTTCCGCGAGGCCATCCGGCGGATGCCGCGCCAGATTGGCCCCGAGTCGCACCTGGGCCTGCTCTACATGCTGGCTGGCCGCGAGGACGACGCACGCCGAACGCTCCGCGACGCTTTCCGCGGCGACCCGTTCAACGTTCGGGTTAAGAACTCGCTCGAGGTGCTCGACATACTCGACGCGATGCGATCGATCGACACGCGGCGGTTCACCGTTCGATCCCAGACCGAGGACAAGCTCCTGGCTCGCTGCGCGGCCCGACACCTCGAGCGCATCTACCGGCAGCTTTGTCGGCGTTTCGGTTACCAACCGCCCGACAAGACGGTCGTCGAGATTTTCGGCCAAGCCCAGGGCCTCGGCGGCCATCAGTGGTTCAGCGCCCGCATGGTCGGACTGCCGTACCTCGACACGGTCGCCGCCAGCACGGGCCGGATCGTCGGCATGGTTTCCCCCCGCGAGCTTGGGCGTCCGATGAACTGGGCCCGCGTGCTCACGCACGAGACGGTTCACGTCATTACGCTTCAGCAGACGAACTTCGATTGCCCCCGCTGGTTCACCGAGGGCTTGGCCGTCTGGTCCGAAGCCGTGCCGCGACCCAAAACGTGGTGCGAGTCGCTGGTCCGCCGCCAGGCCCAAGGCAGCCTGCTCAACCTCGACACGATCCATGCGGGCTTCACCCGACCTCAAGCGAGCGACGACTGTGCGATGGCCTACTGCCAAGGCGAGCTTTATGTCGAATACATGCTCACGGTGCGGCCGTCCAAGCCCCCCGCGCAACCAGGCGAGGAGTCCCTGCGGCAAATGCTGGCCGCCTACGCCGACGGGCTCTCGACCGCCGACGCCCTCCGCCGTGTCTTCGGCCTCTCACAGGCCGACTTCGAGCGGGGTTGCGCCGAGTTCGTCAAGCGGCAGGCGGCCGAAATGAAGAAAATCTCATGGCCGTCCGACTCCCAATTGAAAAAGCTCCGAAAAGCGGCCGACGACAAGCCGGATGACGCGAACGCCGCCGCCCAATTGGCCCAAGCCGCCATGCTGGACGCCGACGATCTGGCCTCGCGACGCATCCTCGCCCGGTCGGCGCGCGGTCGCAAGGACGACACGGCCGCCGAACGCTGGGCAAGCGAGGCCCTGGAGATCGACGTGCGGGACGCCGAGATGCACCGCATACTGGCACACTCGCTCCTCAAGCGGCATAATGAAACGGAGGCGATCGTCGAGTACCAGACCGTTCTGGAACTCAAGCCGGGCGACGCCGAGTCGGCCTCGGCCCTCGAACGCCTGAAACGTCCGCACAACCCCAAATAGCCCCAAACCACCCCGCCGACCGGCCATCGCACGGCGCCCACGCTGCCATAGGCCGCCAACGACAACCGACCACCCAACGCATGAGCACCCAGCCCGAATTCACCCTGGCCGAATTTCAGCAACTGATCCGCCGAATGTACATGGAGAAGGACGTTGCTCGCGGCATCGACGGCACCTTCATGTGGTTCATGGAAGAGGTTGGCGAGTTGGCTTCGTCCTTGCGAAGCGGAACCCACGAAGAACGGTCGGCCGAGTTTGCCGACGTTCTGGCCTGGCTCGCCACGATCGCCAACGTGGCCGGCGTCGATCTTGGCGCGGCCGTGATGCAAAAGTACGGCTCTGGCTGTCCCGGCTGCGGACGCCTCGTTTGCACCTGCCCGGACGCGGGAAAGCCATGACGCGCATTGCAAGATGCAAAATGACGATTGAACCTTGGCAAGCGCCCATCGTGAAGCGTTGCTCGCAAGACGCTCGCTTCGCCGTCGCACGCTTTGCATTTTTCATCATGCAATTTGCGTTCATTCCGGCGCTCTTTGGGCTCGCATCGACAACCTTCGCCCAGCAGGCCGCCGCGCCCAAGATCGCCGCCGTCCGCGTCGGAATCGCAAACTGCTACAAGGCGGGCGTCTGGACCCAAGTGGATGTCACCATGCAGCCCGGCAGCAAGCCGCTGGCCGGCGAGCTGTCTCTTATCGTTCCCGACAGCGACGGCGTTCCAGGCCGCGTCGCTCAACCGTGCGACCTAATGCCAGGCCGGCCGACGACCGTTCGGCTCATCACTCGCTTCGGCCACGTTAGCAGCCCGCTCGCCGTCGAGTTCCGCGCCGACCAGAAAGTGCTGGCCCGCGAGACGTTCCACACGGCAGCCCACGCCGGCGACACCCACTTCCTCGGGGCCATCCAGAACCGCGAGCTCGTCGTGGTCGTGGGCGACTCGACCGTCGCCGTCGAGGAGACCGGCAAGCTCCGCGGCGAACGACGCGACGCTTGGCCCGCCGGTGCGCAGGTCGCCGAGTTGGATCAACTGCCAACCGAGGCGTGCGCCTACGAGGGCGTTCGCGCCGTCGTGCTTCTCACGAGCCGCCCGGAAATCTACCGCAAGCTGACGGCCGACAGCCCTTGCCTCCGTGCGCTCGACCAATGGGTTCAGTCGGGCGGACGTCTCGTGCTCTGCGCCGGCTCGCGAGCCGAGGATATTTTGGCCGCCGGTCATCCCTTGACTCAGTTTGCGCCGGGCCGGTTGGATAAAATGATCTCGCTTCGCCAGGCCGTCGCGCTCGAGACGTACTGCGAGAGCCGGACGCCCTTCACCACGACCGGACGCCGCGAGACGATGCGTGTGCCACGGCTGACCTCGATCCGTGGGAACGTCGACGCCCACGAGGCCGACCTGCCGCTGGTCGTCCGCACGGCCCGGGGCTTCGGCCAGATCATTTTCCTAGCCGGCGACCCGGACAGGCCGCCGTTAAGCGTGTGGCGCGATCGCCCGGCCCTGTTGGCCCGGCTTCTCGACATGCCCATCGCGGCCGCGGTAGAGACCCGGGAGAACGCGGCCGTCATGCACCAAGGCTATGACGACCTGGCCGGCCAACTTCGAAGCGCGCTGGACCACTTTGCCGACGTTCGTCTGGTCCCCTTCTGGTTTGTCGCCAGCCTGATCGTCGTCTACCTCCTGCTGATCGGTCCCGGCGACTACTTCTTTCTCCGCAAAGTGGTTTGCCGCATGGAATGGACCTGGCTGACCTTTCCGGCGATTATCGTCGTCGTCAGCGTTGTGGCCTGCGTCTTGGCGTTCCAACTCAAGGGCAACCAAATCCGCGTCCACCAGGCCAACCTGATCGACATCGACGCCGTCAGCGGCCAACTGCGGGGCACGACCTGGTTCAACCTGTTCAGCCCGCGCATGGAGCCGTTCAACCTGAGCGTCAAGCCGCGTCAACTGGACGGCAAGCCGGACACCAACGCCCGCGTCCAGATCGGATGGCTCGGTCTGCCCGGCGCGGCCATCGGCGGGATGAGTTCGCAGGCGACCGGCCCGCTCCCCTGGACGGAAGAGTTCCGCTATGGCCCCCACCGCGAGACGCTCGTTGGCGTGCCCATCCCCGTCTGGTCCACGAAAAGCCTGACCGCGAGGTGGCAGTCGTCGGCCGCCGCCTGCCCGGTCGCCGAGCTGGCCGAAGCCGATCAGCTTTTGACGGGCTCGATCACCAACACGCTTCCGTTCCAGCTCGAGGGTTGCATGTTGGCCTACGGCCGGTCCGTCTACGAGATTGGCGCGCTGGCCCCCGGCGAGGCGGCCCGCCTTGGCGTCATGTCCAAGCGCAGCGAACTCAGGACTTGGCTGACCGGCTGGAGGACTGTCTTCAACGACACGACCAAGAGCAACACGATCGAAAGATATCATCAAGAGGCGACGCCTTACGATCAGCTCAGCGTCGATGTACCCTACATATTGCAGGCCATGATGTTTTACGAAGCGGCCGGCGGCAGCCGTTACTTCGACCTCTCGAACGACTATCAGCAGTTCACCGACCTGACGAACCTGCTCAAGGCCGACCGCGCGATTCTGATCGCCCGCGCACCGGCCAACCAGGCAACCACTCAGAGCGGCGCCACCCTGCTCCGCGACGGCCGCCCCCTGGCCGACGGCTCGCAGGCCCAACATGAGACGGTCTATCGGTTCATATTCCCCGTGAAGAGGACAAGGGAATAGCGCGGCACTGGTTCTTGGTTGCCGATTGCAGCGAAGCCCCGAGAACTGAGCCCCAAGCCCCCCCATCGCCATGATCAAAACCCAATCGCTCACCAAAGCCTACGGCCCGCTCCACGCCATCAACAATCTCAACCTCGACCTGGCCGAAGGCGATCTGTTCGGCTTCATCGGGCCCAACGGTTCTGGCAAGACGACCACGATGCGCATTCTGGCCACGCTCCTTCAGCCCACCTGGGGCGAGGCCAGCGTCTGCGGCTATTCGATCTACACCCAGCCGAAGGAAATCCGCCGCGTCATCGGCTACATGCCCGACTTCTTCGGCGTCTACGACGACATGAAGGTGATCGAGTATCTCGAGTTCTTCGCCGCCGCCTATCGCATCAAGGGCCCCGCGCGCCGCAAGGTTTGCGACGACGTGCTCGCGCTGGTCGATCTGGGCTACAAGCGCGACGCCTTCGTCACGAGCCTCTCGCGCGGGATGACCCAACGGCTCGGCCTGGCCCGCGTCCTGCTGCACGACCCGAAGGTCCTGCTCCTCGACGAGCCGGCCAGCGGTCTCGATCCCCGCGCCCGCATCGAGATTCGCGGCCTCCTCAAGGAACTTCGGAAGCTGGGCAAGACGATCATGGTGTCGAGTCACATCCTGCCCGAACTGGCCGACATCTGCAACAAGGTCGGCATTATCGAGAAGGGCGAGCTGCTGGTCTGTGCCGAAGTCTCCGACGTGATGAAGCAGGTCCGCCAGCGAACGCTGCTGAACGTGGCCGTGGTGGGCGATCAGGAGCCGGCCGCCCGGCTGCTGGAGCAGAGCACGCTTGTCGAAAAAGTCGCGATGGCCGACGGCCACCTTGCTGTCACGCTTTCCGAGGGCGTCACCGACTACAGCGAGTTGCCCACGATTCTGATTCAAGCCGGCCACAAACTTCGCCTCTTCAAAGAGGACGAATTGAACCTCGAAACGGCCTTCATGGCCTTGACAAAAGGAATTACGGCGTAAAAAAAGATTGAGGATGAGGGATTAGGAATTAAAATGTCGTGAGCTGACAGATCCCAGAACGTGACGGACTGCATTGAACAGGACGCAACAGGGGGACTAGTGATCTCCGTTTCCTCTGGTAACCTCCCATTCAATTTCCTTCGCTCGAAAGAGCGACGAAGTAACGAGTCATCGAGGGAGCAGGACCAATGCGATTCACTCTGCAAACCGGGCTCTTGCTATTCGTCGTCCTCGGGTCGTCACTCGCGGTCTTTGGCGCGATGGGTGTTCTGGTCTTCGCGATTGTTCTGGTCATCGCCATCGCGCTCAACAAGTGGAAAGCGTCGAAGCTTGATCTATTCGTCTCGCTGCTGATAATCTTGTTGCTGGCTGGTCTCGTTCTCCCATCGCTTCAATCGGCGAGGGAATGCTCTCGCATCGCCCAGTGTTCCAACAATCTTCACCAAGTTGGCTTGGCCCTGCTCGAATACGAAGCCAGCCACCACAGCCTCCCTCCTACGTGCATCCGTGACAAGAACGGAAAGCCCATGCATAGCTGGCGGGTGCTCATCTTGCCATATCTTGGCAGAAGAGACCTCTACGATGCCTACAAGTTCGACGAGCCGTGGGACGGACCAACCAACAAGAAATTGCTTGACAAGCGGCCGTCCGTTTTTGCTTGCCCAAGTTCTTCCGACGCGTTTGACATTCGCACGACCAGCTATTTGGCCGTTGTCGGCCACAACACCCTCTGGCAATCGGGCAGGACAAGCAACCCTGTCCCCGACCAACTTAGCGGACGGTCCGTTATCGTCTGCGAGACGTCCGAGTCGGGCATCCGCTGGACAGAGCCGCGTGATTTTTCCCTGGACACCCTGGCGGTCGAGGGCGTCCGTGCGACAGACGGCCAACTGGCGAGCGCGCATGGACCTCTGTCCCGTGGATTTTTCTACCACGACACACCACGCCACGTCTGGGTTGCGATGGCCGACGGCAGCGTGCAGCTTTTGCCAGTCTCGGTGATCGAGAAATCCCGACTCCGAGATCTGCTGTCCGCCGGCAAGTTCGACTCTGACGAGATCGTGTCTTGCAGTCGAGGAATCAACTGGACCAACTGTGCCGCGCTAGCCGTTTGGCTCGCGTCGGTCGGCTTGCTGTTCTATCGGGCGTGGCGGAGCAGAAAGAAGCCCGTGGAGATTGTTGGCGACCACAGCGAGAGCTGTTAGCTCCCGGCTATTGTCACACCGAATCGGCCGAATCCCGTCACACGCCGCTACTTCCGCAGCAGCGCGTTCATCTTCTTTTTATAGGCCTCGACGCCCGGCTGGCCATAGGGGTTGATGCCGACCAGCCGGCCTTCGACGACCGTGGCCAGCATGAGCATCTGGAAGAGCTGGCCCAGCGAACCCTCGTCGAGCCACGGCAGCCGGATGGTGGCCGTCCGCCGATAGTCTTCGGCATACGCCTGGTTCGTGCCCAGCGTGGCGGCCTGAAGCATCTCTGGCAGGGTCTTGCCCGAAAGCGCGTTGAGGTTGTCCTGATCGAACTCGGACCGCTCGATCGCAATCCATTCGCGGCGCGTCCTTTCGACGACGAGATTCGTAATCAGCTTGTCGCGCCGCCCTTCCTGATGCTGTTGGCCGCGCGAGTGCAGGTCCCGCGTGTTGACGGCCGTCAGCGGCGTCGCCCCCAGTCCGTTTTTGCCCAGGCTCTCGGCCAGCAGTTGGTCGTACCAGAGGCCGACGCTCTCCATCCCCTTGCCCCAGGGCGAAAGCACGCGGATTGTCGCCCGACGGCGAGTCTCCATCAGCCGCGCCATGCCGGCGTAATCCAAGACCGGGTTGTCGCCCGGCGGCGCGGTCCGAAATCGCTCGTTCATCGCGGCGGCGCCTTCCAGCAGATGCCCCACGTCCAGCCCCATGACGGCCGCCGGCAGCAGCCCGACGGCGCTCAGGACCGAGTAGCGCCCGCCAACGCCGTCCGGGATCGGCAAGATGTCGCGGCAGCCGATCGCCGTGGCCAGCTCGCGGAGCCGGCCCGACGCGCCCGTGATGGCAACCACGCGGCGTTGCACCTTTTCCATGTCGCCGCCGCAGGCCTCTCGCAGCGCATCGAGAAAGATGCGAAATGCGACGGCCGGCTCCAGTGTGCCGCCACTCTTGCTGATGACAATCAGTCCCCAATCGTCGCTCCCCTCGACCAGATCGAGCAGCCCCTGGATCGCATCGTTGTCCAGATTGTTCCCCTCGAAATAGATCCGTGGGCGGCCGCCCCGCCGCTGCCGCGAGAGCTCGTTGTGGTACGGATGGCAGCAGGCCTCGAACACGGCTCGGGCGCCCATGTACGAACCGCCGATGCCGATCACCAATACCCGATCAACCTCCTTGGCCAACCGGTCGCCAGCCGCCATGATCCGGTCGAGCAACGGCCGCTCGGTGTCCAAGAGCCGCTCGGGCAGGTCGACAAAACCGGCGTCCATCGGCTGCAAATCGGCGGGAATCGGCAGCCCACGACGATAGGTCGTCAGGTTCTCGGCCACCTCGCGCCGCGCGGCCTCCAGGCGCGGCGCCAGCCACCGCAAGTCGGCCTCGAGCAGCCCCGTCTCCCTCACGCACGGCGGCGCGTCCTTCGAGGCAATCAATCCCGAATAGTCATACGCGATCGGTTCAAGAGGCTTCATGGCAGGAAGCGGTGGTTAGTGGAAAGTGCGTGACGGGCAGTCGGTCGTGGCGTCAGTTGCGGGCAAAGCCTTGTTCGGCATCCAAATCGGGTCAGCCATTTTGGGTTGGCGATCGGCGGTCGATCCTCGCGCCGCGGTCCCACGGACTGCCTCATGGTCCCGCCTTCCCCCTTCCGCCTTCCCCCTTCTTTTGCTACCGTGAATCATTCTATCGACCCAAGCCGGAAAAAAAAGGAGCCTCTCCATGGATATTCAATCGCTCGTCCGTGAATTGAAAACTCAAAACAAGTCGAAGATTGTCCTGTTGGTGGCCGACGGCCTCGGCGGACTGCCCATCGAGCCCGGCGGCCCGACGGAGCTTGAAGCCGCGAAGACCCCCAACCTGGACGCCCTGGCTCGGCACGGCGTCCAAGGCTGCATGTACCCCGTCGCGCCCGGCATCACGCCCGGCAGCGGCCCCGGCCACCTCGCCCTGTTCGGCTACGACCCGGTCAAGTACCTCATCGGCCGCGGCGCGCTCGAAGCCACGGGCGTTGGCTTCAAGCTCGGCCCGAAGGACGTCGCCGTCCGCTGCAACTTCTGCACACTCGACGCCAATGGCCATATCACCGACCGCCGCGCCGGCCGCATTCCCACCGAGGAGAGCGCCCCGCTGGCTATCAAGCTCCGCCAGGTGAAGGTCCCCGGCGTCGACATTTTCGTCGAGCCGGTCAAGGAGCACCGGTTTGTTGTCGTCTTTCGCGGCGATGGCCTCGGCGGCAACGTGGCCGACACCGATCCGCAAGTGACAGGCGTTCCGCCGCTAGCCCCGAAAGCCCACGACGCGGCCAGCCAGCGCACGGCCGAAGTGGCTGCCCAGTTTGTCGCCGGCGCCGAGAAACTCCTGGCTGGCCAACCGAAGGCCAACGGTCTGACCCTGCGCGGTTTCGCCGCCGCCCCGGTCATCCCGGGCTACGAGGAGGTTTACGGGCTGCGGGCCGCCGCAATTGCCGTCTATCCGATGTACCGCGGCTTGGCCCAACTGGTCGGCATGACGGTCGTCGGCTCGCCCACCACCTTGTCGGAAGAGATCGACGTGCTCGAAAAGTCGTGGAACGATTACGACTTTTTCTTTGTCCACTTCAAGTACACCGACAGCCGCGGCGAGGACGGCAACTTCCAAGAGAAGGTCCGCATGATCGAGCAGTTCGACGCGATCGTGCCGCGCATCATGGCCCTGAAGCCGATGGTGCTCGTCGTGACGGGCGACCACAGCACGCCCGCTCGACTGGCTAGCCACAGTTGGCACCCGGTCCCCACGCTGCTGGCCTCCGAGACCTGTCGTCCCGACGGACTGACCGGCTTCGGCGAGGGCCACGCCATCCATGGCGGTCTCGGCCACTTCCAAGGCGTCTACCTGATGCCGCTGGCCCTGGCCCACGCCGAGCGATTGGCCAAGTTCGGGGCGTAGCAAACCAAGGTTTTGGGACGTGTTTTGACATTCACCCCTCTCCCGCTTGTCGGGCGAGGGTGGCTCGGATTTCACCCCACGCCTCGATTCTTTGCTCCCACCTCTAAAAGCAAATCCGCGCGTCGAGCCAGTCAGCCCGATCCAAGACGTCGCCGCGATCGGCCGAATCGACGATCAGCTCCAACCGCTTCGCGCCGGTCAGATCGACGGAGACCGGCGCCGGCCGGTCGCCGCCGCGCAGAATCGGACTTACGAATTGCTCGCGGCCATCGACCAGGACGTGGAACCGCACGCTGCCGCCGCCGGCCGCCGAATCGTCGATGGCCACCAGCGACTCGAACCGTCGCGCGGCCATGCCGACCGCCCTCGCCCCTGGGGCCTCTCCCGCTTTGCGGCCGATGGGAGATCGCCCCGCGTCCCCCATCCCTCGCCCGGCATCTCCTGACGCCAACACATACACCAGCCGGGCGTCGGCGTGAACGCCAAGTCCCTTCAGGTAGAGACGGCCGTCGGCCCGCAGCAGCCCGCCCGACACGTTTCTGTCATTGCCGCAGGGCCACGAAAGCTCCAGCAGCGGCGTCTGGCGGTACTCGCTCGGCGTCGTGTCGGACAAATAAACGACGCGGCCGCCCAACGGCTGCAAGAAGGCGACCTCGCCCCTCGACGCGGTCAACGGCTGCCCGACCGCGGTGAACGTCGTGCGATCGCCGTCAACGATCAGCCGCGTCGCCAGGAGCCGGCTGCCGTCGCAAAGGCCAAGCCAGGCCTTCGTCGGACATTCGCCATCGGCCAGCTTCCGCCGCAGTGACGGATTGAACACGATGGCCAACACCCGTTCGTTCGCTATCTCGACCGGCCCCGCGTCGGTCTTCAGCCGCACGCTCTCGTCCGCGATGCCAGTCAGCAGTCCGGCCAGTTCGTCGCCGTTGAACAAGATGACCCGATCCGCCGTGACGGCCGCGCTCACCACCGGGCTGTCTCCCGCGAGCGATCGAGAAGCCGTCGGCTGAACAATGCGGTCCACGATCGCATCGCGCCGTTGTGGATCTGATGGCGGATGGAAGACCACGCCGGCAATCGCTTCGAGCGGGAGTTCCAGCGCGCCCAACGAATCGGATTCGGCCGTCACGCGCTGTTGGTCGGCCGTCACGCCGTCGACAACCAGCAGGCTGCCGTCGATCAAAACCAGCAGGCCTCCCCTGCCCTGTTCCAGACATCGCCCCCACTTCACCAGATCGGCCGCCGGAATGGTCCGTCGTTGGTCGCCAACGCCGAACGTCAGCCGCCAAGCCGCATCGACGCCGAGAAGTTTCCCAGCAAACGGCGCACCCTCGACCGGCACGGCCCATGGGCGTTCCGCCCGAGCCGCCGCGCCCGCGAGAAGCGTCAACGCACCTATCAGAGCGGCCGTTCTGCGGTTGGTCATGTCGTCTCTTCCTGCCCGCGTTTCACACTTCACCATTCACTGTTCACTACCGCTGAAAAATCGGCAGATAGTTGTTCGGGATCTGCAAAATGACGCAGGCCATGGCCGTCGCACACTGGTTGCCCTCGGATTCCGACTGCCAAGACCCGTCCTCGCGTTGGTTTGAAACCAGCTCGTCGCGAATCGCCGGGTACCAATTGCGCCAACGTGGGGACCCGGCCTGCCACATCGCCTGGACGGCGTAGTAGTGTCCGTAGAAGTAATAACCTTCGCGGCGGCCGGCCGTCTTTCCCGGCGTGAATCGCACGAGGTATTCGAGCCCCTTGGCAATCTCCGATCCCTTGTAAACGCCCGCCGTGTAGAGCGCGGCGACGGCCGCGGCCGACCGCGGAAACGCGCTTTCGCCGCCCTCGATCACGTACATGAAGCCGCCATCGGCGTTTTGGCTCCGCTTGACGTAATCGATGGCTCGGTCAATCGTTTCCCTGGGCACGGAAAGGCCCGCGTTTCGCGCCGCCCGCAACGCCATCATCTCGCACACCGTCACCGAGATGTCGGCATCCGCGCGGACCGGTTGATAGCGCCACCCACCCTGCTTGTTCTGACATTCGACAATCAGCTTCACGGCCTTGGACAGCTTTTCTCGCAGCTCGGGCCGGGGCGTCATGCCGTAGCACTCGGCGAGAAACATGGTCGCAAAACCGTGTCCATACATCGGTCCGTGGCTCTGGTCGGGCCCGGCGATGAACCCGCTCGGCCGCGCCCGGGCCAGGAGATAATCGACGCACCGGCGGACGGCCGCGCCGTGCGGTCCGCGTCCCGGCGTGCTACCGCCGCACATCATGGCCATGCCCGACAGGCCCGTCACGGCCACGTTGCCGCGATACATGCCCGACCCGAAGCTGCCGTCCTCGCGTTGACCGTCGACGAGCCATTTCAGCCCGCGATCGACCGCCTTGCGCGTCGCCGGCGTCACGAGTTTGGCGGCCTGCTCGTCGTCCGACTCGGCCGCTCGCGCGGAAACCGCCAGCGTGCCAAGCACGATCAGCAGGGCCAAGCCCCGGCGTGCGCGGCGGCCCGTTCGCGGCACGGCATTCAGCCATTGCTCTTTCGTCATCCTTCGGCCTTCCTTCTTCATGCCTCAAGGCCCCCGCTTTTCTTCCGCCAGGCGCCGAAAATAGTCTTCGATCAGCGTTTCGTACTGGGGTGGGAAATCTTCCTCCGGCAACTGAAGCATCCGCTCGCGAACGTGTTCCGGCAGCTCACCCCAAAGCTGCTTCATTCTGTTTCGCGTTGGCGGCCCCTTCGCGTTGCGACCGCGATGCTCGCCGGTCGCCTGCCTCGTCTCGCCGCGTGTCGGTTCGCTGTCTGGCTTTTGGCCCGAGGCGGCCGCCTTGGATCGCACCGCGCCCGATGGACGCTGCCCCTGGGTTTGCTCCGCCTGCTGGATGAGACGATCGAGCGACTCGATGATCCGGCGCTGAAGCTTTTGAGTCGTCTCCCCCGAATCGGCCCGCTCGATCCGCTGCTGCGCCTCGCGCATTTGTCCGGCGACCTGCGCCATCGGGTGTTCATCGCCCGACTCGGCCGCGGCGCCCAGTTCGCGCCGCAACTCCTCGTCATTCGGCTGTCGCTCGGACGCGAAGAGCTGGCTACGGACCGCCAGTCGGCGGACGTCGTTCGGATTGCCGGCTGGCTTTCTCGTTGGCGGAACCTGAACACCGACCGACCGCTCGACGATCTCGGCCAGCCGCCCCTGCATCCGGCCAAGTTCGCGGTATTCCGCCCTTGGCTCGTCGCCGAGTTTTTCCGATGTCTGAACAGCTCGCTGCAACGCTTCGACGCGCACGTTGATCTCGCGCTGCAAGAGCTTGAGCAGCTTGAGCTCGGCAACCGACGGCATGCCCGCACTCGGCGTCTGCCGTTCCTTGCCTTGCACGCCGCCGGCGTTCGCTTGGATTGCCGCCGCATTGCGCGGCTCGGGCCGAATCGCTTCGACCACCAGCTCCAGTTGCCGAAGCGCCCGCCGCTGCGCCGCCTGGGTCCGAGGCCCCGTCTGCCGCATGTCGAGCGATCGGGCAGCGGCCTCCATTTCCTCGACGGCCATCCCCAGCGCCAACTGAAACGCATCCGCCCCGCTCAGTTGCAGGGCCAGCCGCGCCGTTTCCTCGCGGACCGAACGCTGAAGCACGGCCAACTCGCCGACCGAAGCCGCCTGCGCCCGGCTCACCTTGCCTTGCGATTGCTCCAAGTCCCAAAGACGCCGCGACTCGGCCAGCGCTTTCTCCTGCCGGCGACGCTCGCGCTTCACGGCGTCATCCAGCCGCGCAAGCTGTTCGGACGCCAACTGGGCCGTCGCATCGAGCACCCGAGCGGCCAGTTGCCGGCGCGCCTCGTCGAGCGACTTTCGCGCGTCGCCGGCCTGCAGGCTCGCCTCCGCGCCGGCTCCTTTCGCGGCCAACTGCTCAGCAAGCCGCATGGGCTCGACCGCCTGACGGGTGAACACCGCCGCCCGCTCGGCCTGAAGCCGCTCGAGCTGCCGCGTCAGCCGCTGGGTCTCTTGTCGCAGCCGTCGCTCTTCGTCACCGAGCTGTCGCAATTCACGGCGGGTTCCTTCGGCAATCGAAGGCGACCGGACCGTCGCTTCAATCCGCTTCACGATGCCGGCCTGCCTCGCTTCCAAGGCCGACAGATCGCTTTCCGCGCCGCGAAGCCGCTCCAGCAGCCGCGCGGCCTCGGTCTGCCGATTGTCGAGAATGTCGAGCACTTCCCGCAAGCTCCGCGCGATCTGCTTTTGACTGGCCATCGCCTGGGCAATCTGGTTCCTCTCGATCTCCGCGCTCGCGGCGGCCATCGCCGCGCCAATCGCCAAGCGACGGGCTGCGTCGAGCGCATCGGCCACCATGTCGGCCGCCACCGGATTGACCTGCCGCACGGACCGCTCCTGCTCCTCGGCCTCCTGCAGGGTTCGCCCGAGCCGCTGGGCCAGATCGGTCTCCGCGCCGGCCGCCGCGTCCAGCAGAGCCGCGTCCTGCGGATTGAGCGACTGAACGACCTGCCCCAACGTTCGCCTTCCCACGTCCGACGTTCGGCCCGCCAGCTCGACTTGCTCATCGAGCAATTGGGCCATCGCGCGATGGAACCGAACCCGGCTGTCCCAACGCGCCAGTTGCTCGAGCCACTTTTCCAGCGCGGCGATCACGGCCTCTTGCTGGCGGATGACGCTGGCCAACTTGTCGTTCACGCCAGCGGCGCCGCCGCGTCCCGCCTCTCGGTCGGCCTCGGCCGTCTTCCTCGCCGCGGTCAGCTCCCGGCCGACCCGTGGCAGCAGCTCTCGCCCGAGCCGTTTCAGCTCGTCCAAGAGCCCGACCATCCGCCGCTGAACGTCCGCTCCCGGAACGCGGTTGTTCTCTAAATCGGCCAGCAGGGCCGACGCCTGGAACGGCAGACCTTCGCCGCGATTGGTCAGCAGCCGACCGACATCCCGCTGGGCGTGCTCGGCCGCCTGAATCTGGTCCACATCGGCCCGTTCCCACCGCACCGTCGGGCGTCGCGACTGAAGCGATTGCACCTGGCCACGACACGCCCGTTCGAGTCCGACGGCCCGACCCAACTCGGCCGCAATCAGTTTCTCGCGGGCCGCCAATCGGTCGAGCAGCTCATTCGGGCTCACGACGCGAAGCCGATGAAGCACGCTGCGGCCCGTCCCCGGCGAATCGTCCATGGCCACCGCCTGAAACGTCAGCTCAATCCCCGGCCGCAATTCCAGTCCCGACAGGTCCCAACGGTATTCGATCGTCCGCCGATCTCCCGCGTCACCGCCCTGCCCTGCCCCGCGATCGCGGACGTGGCCGCCCTCCGAAGCCCAAAGCAGCACGGACCGCTCGGGGCCCGCGTCGCCCGCGCGAAACACGAGCGTCACGTTACGCAAGGCCAAGTCATCCTGGGCCGCCACACGAATTGGCACGACCGCCCGCGGCGTCACGAACAGGTTGGCTGCCGGCTGCTCGATCTGGGCCCTGGGCGCAGCGTCGGCGAGCGCCTGAATCGGCCACCGGTCCTCCTCGCCGCCGCGAAAGCCCTCGACGTCCGTCAACTCGAACCAATACGCGCCCGACCGCTCGACGACGAGCGTCCCATCTCCGAAGGAGAACTCGCGGCCAGCCGCGTCCAGTCGTCCGGCAATCCGGCGGCCGCCCTCGAGACAAAGGTCGATCGACCGCAGCCGTTTCGTGCTTCGACCGACGATCGCAAGCCGCGTTCCCACCAGCGCCCGGACGCTCCGGGCCGACGCCGTGGCCGGCCAGCCCGTGTAGCGAGGCGGCGTGGCCCTGATTGCAAGCGACTCGACCGCCGGCGGTTCCACCACCGTCACCGCCCGCCACGGCATGGCCCGATCGTCGCCCCCCTCGATGCGATACGCGAATGGCTGCTGAACGTTCTCGCGCCGGGCCATCATTCCGCCGGGCGAAAACTCCATCCGCTCGGTCTCTTCGATGACGGCCCCATCCGATCCGTCCATGCGATAGTGGATCCGAAGGTCGGCCGGCAGCCGAGCGTCCCGCGCGTCGACCACCGCGACGTGGAACGTTTGCCCCCGCGCGAGCCGATCTGTCGTGTCGCGAATCGCCAGGTTCGTCATCCTTGGCCACGTCGTGTCGCCCAGCGGACGTGCGATCCGCCCGACTGCAATCCGCGCCTCCGTCGGACCGACAAGGGCAAGCAGACCGACCGCGAAGCACGTCACGCACATCAGCGCGGCCGCCCGAAGCGTCGGACGCCACTCCACAGCCTTCAGGAAGTCGAGCGGCTCGGCCTCGGCCGTTGCCCGGGCGACGACCGCCCGCCGCAATGCGGCCGACCCGGCGACCGGATCGTCGTCGGCCGTCCGCAGGAACTCGATGGCCGTCAGGAGTCGGTCATCCAGGGAAGGAAAGCGCCGCTGGACACTTCGCGCCAAGTCCTCGACGCGAAGGCCGGTCCGCAATGGAGCGATTACATAGCGGCAGATGGCCCAAGCCCACAAGGCTAACAGGCCGACGGACGCCATGCCCCTCAGCCCGCGATCCTCGAAGCGAAAGAGCCAGTCGAGCGTGCCCAGCGTCGTCGCGGCGATCAGGACGATCGCTGCAACGATGCACAGCCCGCGCAGAGCGATCATCGACCGCAGGCGGCCCCGCAACGCAACGATCTTCATTTCCAACGGATGAAGCATGTCGCCGATTCTAGACCATTCCACCGCGATTCCGTAACACCCACTCGACCACCAAAAGGCCGAGGAACAACGCCACCACGGGCCAGCCGTTCCAAAGCGGCCGCGGCGGCAGCGATTCCACCGGCGTCGGCCACCCCGGCGGCAAGTCTTGCGGCAACCGGTCAGCCGTCTCGCACGTGTAGAACTGACCGCCCGTCTGCTCCGCCGCGAGACGCATCTCGACTGCGTCCATCCGCGTTTGCGCGAACTCGCCCGGCGGCGTCACAACCGCGAAGTCGGCCGCCACCGGCTGCCCTGCCAGGGACGGACGCTCGAGCCAAGCGTGATAGCCGCCCGCGCTAAGCCCGTCCACTTGCCCCTCGAACGTGCCGCGGACGGCCGTCCGGCGCAGCACGACGCGTTGGCTCTGTTGCCCCGACCGCTCGACGACGACCGTCGCGCCGTTGTCTTCGGCCGGCGCGAGCCGCTCGTCGGCAAACCGCAATCGGAGCCGCACTGGCTCGCCCACGGCGTACTCCCGTCGATCGGCGCTCAGCACGGCCGAGCCGCCCGCCTCGCCAGGCCTCGAGCGGCACAACCGCCGGATCGTCTGCACCCAATAGCGTGCAAAGTAGGCGTCGCCCACCTGGTAGCGCCAACGCCATGTCTCGTCCGTCGCGTGGAACAGCACCTTGCCAGCCCCCACGTACTGAAGGCAAATGACCGGGGACCGCTTCCCGTCACGGCCCAACCGCGTCGGATGCTCGGCCAACACCCGCACGCCCGGTCTCAACTCGGGCAGTTCCATGAGCCAATACAGCGGGGCCAGCCCGCGCCAGATGCGTTCGCTCTCCGCCAACGTGTCGCCGAGCTGCATCGCCGGACTGGCCAGCCCCAGCTCCGTCGGCCGCACGACAAACGGTTGGGTCAATCCGGCCGAGTCCCCGCTGGCCGCGTCAGGCGCCGTCTCCGCTCTCGGCGAAAAAGGCAGCAGCCGCGCCAACGGCGTCTCACGATACTTCGACGGCATGTACCTCGGCCCGGCAACGAGCGCCAGCCCGCCCCCCTTCGACGGCCCACTGACAAAATCGGCCAGGTTGGCGATCGCCGCCTCGCCGAGCAACGCCGGATTCGCATCGCCAAGGATCACCACGTCATAGGCAAACAGCTCTTCCCGCGTCGGAAACGTCTTGAGCGCCGATGCGTCCTGCTCGGCATATTCCGGGTCGGCGTCTTGCAGCACCGTACTCAGGCGAATCGTCCGATCCCGTTGCAGCATATTGCGAAGGTATCGAAACTCGAAACTCGGATAGGCTTGAACCAACAGAACACGGGTCTTTTCCTTCCGCACCTCGACTGATCGCGACTGCCGATGGTTGCCGGTCGCCAGCGCGGCGTCGCCCAGCCGGGCCTCGACGACGTACTCGAACTGCCCGGTCCGCGTCGGCCGGTACGGCAGCCGAATCCGCTGCGGCTGACCGTCGGGGCCCGCCGTCACATCGACTTTCGCCAACACGTCCGGCCTACCCTTCTCGCACAACACGATCGACACCTTCCGCCCCTCCAGCCCTTCGGCCGTCAACCGACACTCGAAGTGGACCACGTCCTCGACGAACACAACCTCGTCGGCCATCAGGTCCGAGAGCTTCAGGTCGGGCACGGCCCGATCGCTGCCCAGGCCGACAAAATAGAGCGGCACGCCCCGTCGCCGCGCGGTCTCGGCCGCATCGCGGAGGGTCGCCCCGTCCGTGTTAATCCCGTCGGTCAAGACGATTACCGCCGAAATCGCCGTGCTCCGAAGTTCGTTGAGCACCATGCGAATGCCGTCGCCCAGTCGGGTGGCCTCGCCACGGGGCTTGGCCGAGGCCACTTGAGCGACCACACGCGTTACGTCCACCGAGCGGCCTTCCAAACGCATCGGCCGCTTGGCGTCGCCCTCGACCGGACGCAGCCCCGTGAGAAACCAAGCCGCTAACTGGTGGCTTGTGGTCAGGCCGCGCAGCCACCGGCCGTCCTGCGCACTTACCACGGCCTGCAACCGTTCCCATCGGTCTGAACGGGTCTTGCCCTGCCCGGCCGCCGTGGGCCGCTCGCTCGCCGCCATTCGCGATCGGTCGGCATCCTGGTCGGCAATCGTCATGCTCAACGAATCGTCGAGAAGCACGGCCGCATGCGGCAACCCGGTCCGCTTCAGAACGAGCGTCGTCTGCGCGATCATCGCCATCGCCAAGGCCACGAGCGTCACGCGAATCGCGGCCAACGTCAAACGGTACGCTCGGCCCACGCGCCGGCCTTCTCGCAGGTAGATCGCCACGACGAACGCCACCGCCCCGGCCAGCATCAACACGGTTGCCCAAGGCGGCAAGGACCAGATGTGCTCGATGGTCCACACCGTCCCCGTACCGGGCGTCGCAGGGACCCCGAGCAAACGTTCAACCCAACCTGGAACCGTGTGTTGCATCACGAACATCAGGCGTCAACACCTTCATCGAGACCTGGCACGATCGCCGGATCGTGGTATCCCATTTTCCAGCCGAGCCACGTCTCGACCAGCAACAACCCCAAGGCCGCCCAAAGCAACTCGGTCGGCAGCGCCGTCCCGCCGTCCACCGCCACGCGGATGCCGGCCTCCGCCGCATCCGGCCTGATCGACCGATACGCAAAAGGAACGCCGGTCCACGTCCGGCTCCTCAATGTCTCTGGTTCGACCCGCGACAAATCGCCTTCCATCGTGTCAACGTTGACCGCAAACAACTGGTCGTGTTCCGACGGCGTTCCGCCGCGCACCGTGTAAACGCCGCTTTCCGACGTGTCGGCGTAACTCAACAGCGAGTCTTCGGCGATCCGCGTCGTCATCGGCGACGTGCGACCGTCGGCCGCTTGAACCGCGAGCGTTCGTCCGGTCGTCGCCGGCGTCTCGATCGGCTCGCCGACCGTCAGGTTGCGTTGCCGCATTTCGCCCGCCAGGCAATAGGCGACCATCTCCTGCACCAACGGAACGAAGCTTGGCCACAACGGCAGCGCGGTCCACGACGGCTCGGCCGAAGTCGCGACCACAATGACCCGCCCGCGATGAACCGGCTGCTCGACGATCAGCGGATCGCCGTCGGCCAGCTTGAGAACTGTCACGGCCCTCGATCCGTCCAGCGTCTTCAGCCTGTAATGCTTGAAGACCGGAGTCGTCAACAGGCTCGCCTGCCCGCGCCCCCGGAACGCCTGGAGAATCGGATGCCGATTTCCGAGCGGATCGAGCCGCAGTTGCGGCTGCTCGACCAACGGCCCGATCTCGGCCGGCAGCAGCCCGAGCCCCGCAGGCATGCCCGCCACGCCCAACGCGCGGTGGTAGCGTTCGGCCGACACCTGATCGCCGAGAAAGAGAATGACGTTGCCGCCGGCGCGCAGGTAGGCGTCCACCGCCTTCGCCTCGCTCGCCGTGAACTGGGCGACGTTGCAGAGGAACAGACCGTCGTAGTTGGCCAGATTCCGCTCCAGAATCGCGCTTTCGGGCGCCACGTCGGCCTGCACGGGAGCGTGCTCGCTCGGCCCCGCCTGCCCTGCTCGCGGCGCGAGCGCCACGGCCAGATAGTCGGCCGCACCGTGGAACGCGCCGCCCGCCGGCCGCCCTTCGATGCACAGCGTCCGCACGGCCTCGCGAACCGGGACCGCCAACCGCCGGCAGTTGTCCACCTCGAGCGCATCGCCCGGCGCACAAACCTCGACCAGGTGCTCGCCCGGCGACCGGAACCGATGGTCGAACGTCGCCGAGGCCTCGCCGCCCGGCGGCACGTCCATCTCCTTGCGTTCCATGCGCCGCCCATCCACCCGCAACTCGACCGGCTGGCCCTTCCGCCCTTGAAGCCCAAAATCCTTGATCCGCACCCTCAGCGACACGCTGCGGCCGACCGTCACTGGCCATTCCAGCAGTTCGAGGCTCGTGACGGCCCGGTTCTCGGCCGGCTGCCCCACGTCCAACACCACGAGCGACGCGGCCCGCGCCAGCTCGCCGCTTTGCCGCAAGAAGTCGGCCCGCGCCGGCTCGGCCGCGGCGGGCGACCAACTCGCCCGCTGCATATCAGTCACCAGATAGACCTCGTGCCGCATCCATCGCGGCTTCTCGCGTCCGACGCTTTCGACAACCCGTCGCACGAGGGCGACCGTCGCGCGCAGATTCGCCCCGGCGTGCGGCAGCCGAAGGCGATCGATCTCGTCGAGCATCGCCGCCGCATCGACGGCCGTTGCCGACAACCGTGGCTGGGCCCCCATCAAGACCAGTGTGAACGCATCGCCCGCCGAGCTTTCCTGGACGATCCGTCGCGCCACGTCTTTTGCCCGATCGAACCGCGTCTTGCCGCCCAATTGATAGCCCATCGAATACGATCCGTCGATCGCCAGAATCCGATGCACGCGACCGCCCGGCGAGACGGTCGGCCATGCCGACTCCAACCGGGGCTCGGCAACGGCCACGACCACCAGCACGACCAGCAACGTGCGAACCGCCAACAGCAGCCATTGCTCGAAGCGGATGCGGCGGGTCTGCCGCCGCATGGCCGCCAGCAGGCACTCCATCGCCGCCCAAGAAGTCTCACGATAGTTCCGCCGGCTCCAAAGATGAATCAGCAGCGGCGCGGCCGCCACAGCCAGCCAACCGAGCATGGCCGGCGCAAGCCATCCGACGGAGAGCAGTGGAGCGTGCGTGGCGAAGAGTGAATCGTGAAGAGTGGAGGACCATGGGCCGTGGGCAGCGAACAGTGGGCAGGCAGGCAGCAAGGTCATCATGATTCGCGATCCCTACGACTCACCTGCCCGCCACCCACGTTGCAATCGCCGCCTCCAGCCCGCAATCCGTTCGCATCGACACATAATCAATCCCCAACGCGCGGCAGCCCGACTGAAGCCCGCGACGATAGCGGCCGAACTCGGCCAGATACGCCCGGCGCAAAGCCCGGGGATCAGCCAGCACACTGGCGCGGCCCTCCAGTCCGCGAAACAGCGTCATCGCGTCGAACGGAAAATCCACCTCGGCCGGGTCCAGCACGTGCATCAACACGACCTCGTGCCGACGATGCCGCAGGTGCTTGAGCCCGCCGAGAATCGACTCGACCTCGTCGAACAGGTCGCTGAGTACGATGACGACGCCCCGCTTCTTCAACCGCTCGGCCAAGTCGTGGAAGATCGGCCCGACCGACGTTTTTCGCGCGGCCGGCGATTCTTCCATGACACGCAGAATGTCGTTCAGACGCGACGGGTTGCCGCTCGCGCGGACGAATCGCCGAATCTCGCAGTCGAACGTCACCAGCCCGACGCTGTCCTGCTCGTGCAAGATCAGGTAGGCCAACGCGGCCGCCGCGCGCCGGGCATAGTCCAACTTCGAGCCCACGGCCGCCGGGCTCTGGTAGCGCATGCTCTCGCTCGTATCCAACACCAGGTGGCACGCGAGGTTTGTTTCCTCCTCGAACTGCTTCAGATAGTATTTGTCCGTCCGGCCAAACGCCTTCCAGTCGAGATAGCGCGGATCGTCGCCCGGCGCGTAGTCGCGGTGCTCGGCGAACTCGACCGAAAAGCCATGAAACGGACTGCGATGCACGCCCGACGTGTACCCCTCGACGGCCGTCCGCGCACGCAGTCGCAAGCCCCGCAGCCGGGCAAGCATCGCCGGATCGAGCAATCCCGCCGAAGAGTCCGCCATGGTCCCTCGCCTCGCGATCTACTCGCCAACTTGGTCCACCAACCGCCGTATCACGTCGTCCGACTTCACCCCTTCCGCCTCTGCGTTGAAATTCGTGACGATGCGATGCCGCAGCACGGGCAGCGCCACGGCCCGCACGTCCTCCACCCCCGCGTGAAAGCGGCCCTGCAGCACGGCCCGGGCCTTCGCGCCCAACACCAGGAACTGACTCGCCCGGGGCCCCGCGCCCCAACTGACGTAGTCGCGCACGAATGGCGGAACGCCATCGGGGGAAGCAACCGCCCTCGGCCCTGCCCCACCAGCCCCAAGCGGGCGAGCCGCGAAGGGCCGGCTCAGCCGAACGAGTTTCATCGCGTACCGAACCACGTGATCCGCCACCGGCACGCGACGGACGATCTTCTGCAGGGCCATGATCTTCTCGCCCGAAAGCGTCGGCGTCACCGTGGCGGTCACGTCGGCGGTCGTCCGCCGCACGATGTCGAACTCCTCGTCCTCGTCGGGATAATCGACGAACGTGTTGAACATGAACCGATCGAGTTGCGCCTCCGGCAGCGGATAGGTCCCTTCATGCTCGATCGGGTTCTGCGTGGCCAGAACGAAGAAGGGCTGGGCCAGTTCGTGCCGCTGCCCGCCGGCCGTGACCTGATACTCCTGCATCGCCTCCAACAAGGCGGCCTGGGTCTTCGGCGGCGTCCGATTGATTTCATCGGCCAGAATGACGTTGCCGAAGATCGGGCCTTTCATGAACCGAAGCTCGCGAGCGCCCGACTTCCGATCCTCGTGAATGACCTCCGTGCCCGTGATGTCCGACGGCATCAAGTCGGGCGTGAACTGGATGCGACGAAACTCGAGCGCCAACGTCTCGGCCAACGTGCGAATCATCAGCGTCTTGGCCAACCCGGGCACGCCGACGAGCAGGCAATGCCCCCGGGCGAACATGGCCGTCAGCAGTTCCTCGATCACCTGCCGCTGGCCGACAATCACGCGGCCCAACTGCGCCGTGATCGTCTGGTACGCCTCGGCCAACTCTTCCACCGCTCGAAGATCGTCATGCTCAGCCATCATGCTCTCTGCGCAGTAAATCAACCTCGAACCGAAACCCAAAGCCCTACTTGGGCCCCACGCCCAACAACACCATCTCATGCTGGCCGGCAAGCAACAGCCGCCCGTCAACTACTGTCACATTCCCGCCCCCAGACCACTCGCAAACCTGCCGCAGCCGGGCCGTCCGCTGGTCAAACACATACAGTTTATCACGGGTCGGCCAGACGACGCAGTCCCCGGCCAACAGCCCCCGGCCGCGACCGTCGCTGGCCGCGCCCTCGGGCCGCACGTGTTTCACCTGCCCACCGTCCGCGGGCCCAATGCCGATCCACAACAGCCGACGACCGCCGGCCAGCAGCCAATCGTCCGTCGCACCCAGCAAGTCCAGTGCGTCGTCCGCCTCGGCGCCCGTCTGCCAGCGAATCGCGCCGCTGGCGGCGTCCAGGCAAAAAATTCGCGGGCTGTCGGCCGGGGCCAGCAACAGCGACCCGCGATGCAAAACGCACGGGTTGAGCGTCCGCCGCCAATGCGAAGCCAGCTCGCCCAGGTCGCCACGCAATGCCCGCGGGTAAAGCGTCAGCCAGTCGATCCGCCCGTCCTCGGCCCGGAGCGCGGCCACCGCACCGAGATTCGTGTTGAAGTACAGCGTTCCGCCGGCCATGGTCAGCAGGTTCTGCGTGCGCTCGGCCAAGATGCCACGGCCAGGCGTTTCCGCCGCGCAAACGAACCGCCGCCAACGGAGCCGGCCCGTGCCCGGATCGAAACACGCCACGGCGGCTTGCGATCGCACGTCGTGACGCCGCATCGCCAGGTAAACGCCCTGGTCGTCCGCCAGGGGCGAGCCTTCCAATGCCCAGCCCTCGTCCGGCCGAACCTTCCACAGCAACCGGCCCTCGGCCGCCAGATCGAGACACACGAGATGGCCACCGCCCGATGCCGCTTCGCCTGCCGGCGTCATGACGGAGGAGCCCATCCGGGCATACAGTCGGTCGCCCCGCGCGGTCATCGTGTAGTGCGGCGACGCTGGGGCATCTGCCATGGTCTGCTCGGAAGGGTCGCCAGCGCCGCGTGATTCGGCCTGATAGACGACGGCCGACTGTCCCCAGGCCGCTTTCCCATTCTCGGCCCGAACCGCAAAGATCCGCTTGGCGTCGTTGACCAGCACCCAGCGGCCAACCAGCAGCGGATGCAGCCCGGGCAGCATCGACGCGTGTTCGCTGCCATCAGGGATTGGCAGTCGCCAGGCCACGCCGCCAGGCAGGATCGCCACGGGCGGCGCCACGCCGTTGCGCTCCGCATTGCCGCCGAACGTGGTCCAGTCCGACTTCCGCGCGACCGGCCGCCACGCGACGCTCTCTTTCAGCATATTGCCGAGCAGCTCGACATACCGGCCTTCGCGCTGGCCGAGCCGCCCGCGAGCGTCGGGGTCCGACCGACCCAGCGCGGCCAATTCGGCCCGCGCCCGAGCCGTTTCGCCCGCCAGAATGGAAACCAGCACGAGTCTTGCCCTGGCGGCAGCCAACTCGCGCGGATTGTCGGCAGCCAAGGCGACCGCTCGCTCCCAAGAGGCTCGCGTGGCGGTGAAGTCGCCCGACTCGAGCGTCATCTCGCCGAGCGCCGTGAGGGCCGGCAAACCGTAACTGCTGGCCACGGCCCGATCCACGACGTTCCGCAACCGCGAGCGATCGCGTTCGGCAATGGCCCGCTCGTACCACCGCCGCACTACAGGATCGACTCGCGTGCGGTAGACCTTTCGCGCCTCGGCCGGCAGGGCGGCCAACTGCCGCTGACACCATTCCTGGAGTTCGACGTACCGCCCGTCGCCGAGACCGACCAGCCGGTGCCCCGGCGATTCCGAAAGCTGCCGCAACCGCTCGATCGCCTCGTCCCACGCGCGGTCGCCAATCAGCGTCTTGACCCGCTCGAGCTGCCGCTGGACCGCATGGCTGGGCTGATCGATCTGAACGGCCTCGGCCAGCTCGAACCGATCGCCGGGCTGCGAGCTCGTCGCCTGGGCGTCCGCCGTGTGCTGTCGTCCGCCCAACAGCAAGAGACCGCTCATGAGCGGCAGCGAAAACCAGAATAGCGAGCGGCGAACGGCCATCCCCTAAGTATAGGCAACCGGCCCGCCCCGCGACAGCCGCACCGCATTGGTTCGTGCGACTCCGCAAGGGCCGACCGAGGGCCTACTGCACGTCCAGCCCCATCAAGTATTCGTCGAGCGACTTCCGCTGCGCTGCCTCTTGAGCCGTCAACTCCACGATCTGCCCGCGCAACTTATCGAGTTGCCCCTCCTGGTCGCTGAACTTCTTGACGTAGCTCTTGTAAACGTCACTCTGCCGGTCAAGCTCGGCCATGTTCTGCCGAATCCGGGCCTGGTCCTCGCCGATCTGGTTGAGTTGCTGCTCGACCTGTTGACGCCGGGCCACGGTCCGCGCGATCTCCTGCTTCCGCTCGACCACCTGCCCGAGCGCCGCCTTAACCGCGCCGCTAACAACCTTCGCGCTCACATAAAACCGAATCGTGGGGTCGTCCAGATTGCCAATCATCACCTGCTGCCGATCGATCCGCTCCTGCTGCACCGTCAGTTTGGCCGACTCGCCCGCTTTCGCCGCCACGGCGAACCGGTACCGACTCCGAGTCTTTTCCGTCGGCTTCTTCGGTTCGACCAGCGTCCATTCCGGCTCGATCGGGCATTCGATCAACACGGTCTTCTCTCGCCTGGCCGAGTTCTTCACCGTGTACTCGACCGACCGCGTCCACTTCCGAGCCGCGATCATCGTCCCCTTCAACAACCGAACGCTCAGCAACTCCTCCGGTTGTGCTTTCCCTTGCGTCGCCACCTCGGTGTCCAGGTCCAGCCCATAGCTGATCAAGCGTTCGCCGTGAGGCGGCAGGTCCTCGATCTTGGCGTCGCCCGCATAAACGCCGCCGTCGAACACGGTGACCGGGCCTTGCATCAAGTGCAAGTCGGTCGTATTCGTGAACCGCAGGCCATACAGCGGATGCTCCGCCTGCACGGCCGCGTCGTAGATCGAGACCTTCTCCCCCTTCACCTCGGCGTTCACGATCGGCAACATGGCCGACCGCTGCCGCGGCAAGGTGACAGGCATGGCAATGGCATACTGGAACAGGTTTCCCACGTCGCCGCCCCGAGCCGAAGCCGCCACGCCCGCAAACCATTGATCATGGTCGACGCCATCTTCAAGAAACGCGTCGGCCGGCCGGTATGCTGGCGCCACTGCCATCTTCAGCTTTTCAGCGGGCTTTGCAGCCGCCATGCGACCGGGTGCCCTGTCATTCCGGAAAGGCCGCTCGGCCGATTTGCTCAAGTCCTGTTGATAGACCTGCGGGCGCAGCGAAGCGAACAGCTGCAACTGCTCCGCCGGCCGCTCCAAATAGAGCGGCTCGTAGAGGTCCATCGTGAACGAAATGGGCCGGCCGCTGACCAGCGTCAGCCGCACGTTGCTCCAATCGGCCTCCGACGTGTTTTCGACGATTGCCCAGCCCTGCAAGAACGGCTTGGCGTCGTCGGCCAACACCAGGCGATACGTGGTTTTCCAGATCGGCGACTCCTGGATGTACCCGACCCGCACGCGCCGCATTCCCTTGCCCGCAAAACCCAGCTCGACCGACTTTTGATCCGCCGCATGCGACGAAGCCAACACGGCCAGGGCCTTTCGCAGCTCGGCGTCCAGTTTCTCGTTGGCCAACTTGATTCGGATCACCGAATCCAGCGACACGCTGCGCAGTCCCCCGTCCGTCAACAGATTGAGCACATCGACGTCAATCGTCTCATGCTCGGCAACTCGCTTCTTCCGCGTCTCAACGCCGACAATGATTCCGCTCAGCTCATTCGGCGATTCGACCAGGACTCGCTCGCCTCGGACCTGCTGAAGAAGCTGGGCGAGCGTCGGGTTTCCTCTCAAATCAATCGAAAAGCCTTCGAGGGTCCTTGTTATCGGGTCTTTCGATCCGTACGTCACGATCGAAACCTGCCCACCGTCGAAATCCTGAACCACCATGCTCTTGAGCAGGTCGTTGATCTGGCTCGTTTTGAACTTCATCTCGACTCGGGCGTCGCCCTTCACCTGCCCGGCGTGCTCGAAGAACCCGACACCCGAACTAAACAGGACGACGCGTTGCAGAGGGAGACTGCCATCCCGCGGTTTTTCGGCCGCCTGGGCGTTCGCCACGGTCAACGACGCCAACACGACCCCGCAAATCCAAAGGCGCAACATGACGATGGACTCCTCGAAAGAGTGTTTTTCTGGACAGGAACGCGGCCGCCCGCGCGATGATTCTACGTCTTCGACGGGCCCGGGACCAGAAAAGTTCCCGCCAGGGTCGATCGTGCCTCGCGGCAACGACGGCCGCCCAAGATTCCGAACGTCGCCGCCAAGGGCTAGGCAACCTGCCGGACGACACCGACCACGACGCCCAACACCCGGGCGTCCTTTACATAGATTGGCTTCATCGTCGAGTTGGCCGGTTCGAGCCGAATCCGGTTTTTTTCTGGGAACCAGCGTTTCAGCGTCGCCTCGCCCTCGCCGGTGATGGCCACGACGATCTGCCCCTTCCGCGCGGTCCGCTGCTTTTGTACGACAACATAGTCGCCGTCGGCGATCTGGTCCTCGATCATCGACTCGCCGCGCACCCGCAGCACGAAAAGGCTCTTCTTGCCCGGATCGAACATCTGCTGGAAATCGACCCGTTCGTTTTGCTCGATGGCCTCGTGCAAGACGCCGGCCGCGATGCTGCCGGCCAGCGGCAGTCCGCGCACCTCGATCGGCTCGGCCGCCAGTTGGATGGCCCGGGACATGTTGGGCTCGCGAGTGATGAGCCCCTTCTTCACCAGCGCGTCGAGGTGGCAGACGACGCCGTTGGGCGACTTGATGCCGAACTCCGCGCCGATCTCGCGCACGGTCGGCCCGTAACCGCGGTTCCGGATCTTGCCGCGAATGAATTCGTACACTTCCTGTTGCCGTTTAGTCAGGCTGTCAAACAGTCCCATCGCGCGCCTCGTCCTAAGCAGTTGTCTAAGAAGGCCCTCCGCGACAGAATCCTACAATATACACCCGTACATAGTCAAGCCCCCGCCGCCGCGGTGAATCGCGGCCGTTCCACGGACTTTGCGTAATCTATATTTGACAAGCGGCAATCCCACCTCGCCCAAGGATCAACACGCAGGTCCGAACTGTGATTGGTACGAAAGGCTGGCAACGATACGCACCCGCGCTGATTTGCCTGGCGACGCTGCTGGCCTACAGCGGAGCGTTCCGCTGCCCGTTCGAGTTTGACGATGAAGGGGCCATTCTGACGAACCCGACGATCCGACACGTCTGGACGGCCCTGGTGCCGCCGGGCGACGGATCGGCCGTGCAGCGACGACCGATCGCCAATCTCTCGCTGGCCCTGAACTATGCAATCAGCGGTGTCGACGTTTGGAGCTACCACGTTTTCAACGTGGCAGCCCACATGGCCGCCGCGTTGCTGCTGTTCGGCATCGCGCGGCGCACTTGGCCCGCAGGCGGTGCCCGGTCGGCCTTCGCCATCGCGATCCTGTGGGCCGTGCACCCGCTGTTGACCGACGCCGTCACTTACGTCTCGCAGCGGACCGAGGTCTTGGCTGGCCTTTTTGCTCTGCTCACGATCTACTGTGTGATTCGCGGCTGGAACCTCATGGCCGTGACCGCCTGCGCCCTGGCGGTGGGCAGCAAGGAGTCGGCCCTGCTCGTTCCGGTGATCGTGGTCTTCTACGACCGTGCGTTCCTCGGCAAGCGGTGGTCCGATCGCTGGAAACTCTACGCCGGCTTGGCTGCCACCTGGACGATCCCCATACTGATGCTTCCGCACGGCAACGAGGGGACGGCCGTCTTCGGGCGCGGCGTCGAGTCGCTCGAGTACCTTCTAGTTCAGTGCGGCGTCATTGTCCACTACCTTCGCCTCAGCTTCTGGCCCGCGCCGTTGGTGTGCGACTACGGTTTTCCGCATTCGCCATCGCCGATGGAGGTCATCCCATCCCTGCTCATCATCATCGCCCTGCTGGCCGGAATCGTCGTTGCCTGGCGATACCAGCCGTGGCTGGGCTTTTTGGGCATCTGGTTCTTCGCCATCCTGGCGCCCAGCTCCAGCATCATCCCCGTTGCGCAGCAAGTCGCTGCCGAAAAGCGGATGTACCTGCCGCTGGCCGCCGTGGTCGTGCTCGCAGTGGTCGTCGCTCGGCGAATGCGCTGCCCCGGCTGGCTTGCCGTGCCGGCGGTGGTCCTGCTCACCGCCCTGACATTCCAGCGCAACCTGGATTACGAAAGCCCCGTGACGCTCTGGGCCGACACCGCGACCAAGCTGCCGCAAAACGCCAGGGCATGCAACAATCTGGGTGTCGCGCTCGGCCGAGAAGGACACTTCGAGGAGGCCGCCACGTTCTGCCGCGCGGCCATCCGGCTCGACCCGAACTATGCAGACGCCTACAACAATCTGGGCATCGCGCTACACAAGCTGGGCAACCGCAATCAGGCGTCCGCCTGCCTTCGCCGCGCAAGCCAGCTTTACTCGCGGAACAGCAGGTAGATCGGACGCCTTCGCGCCCGATGGCCGTTCGCCGGACGACAAACCAACCGTTGCGATTTAGGCTTGCGACGGAAAGCGTTCCCGCACGGCCGTGCGAACTTCCTCGAGCCAGCCGCGGCGCTGCTCCGCCGTGCTCATGATGATCGACTCGAAGTTGCGTCGCTGAAAATCCGTGATGCCGCAGAAGCCGAAAACACACGTCTTCCAAAGATTCTCGAGTGGATCGCCGAACAGCCGCAATTCGTCTTCCCGAGGCGTGTTCGAGGTGGTGAACACCAGCGCCCGGCGGCCCGCCACTAGCGATTCGACGCCGCTGGGACCGAAGCGATAGATGACGCCCTGCCGCCAAACGCGGTCGATCCAGCCCTTCAAGATAGCCGGCGGCATGGCCCACCAGTTCGGATGCACGACCAGATAACCGTCGGCCGTCGTCACCTCGCGGCAATGCTGGGCGACGATCGGGTCGAGGGAGCTGTTGCGCGGAATTTCGTCGTGCGGCAGGATCGGGTCGAACTTTTCGGCGTAGAGATCGTGGAAGACAACCTCATGTCCGGCCGCCTTCAACGCCTCGATCGCCGTCGCGGCAATCGCGTGACAAAAACTACCCGGATGCTGATGGCCAAGCAAAACAAGGATTTTCATCGGGTGACCCGTCGCAATTCCCAGTCTCCACTACCTCACGTCCATGTCGCAACTGACGCCGCCGGCGGCCGGCAGGTAGCACTTGTGGACATAGTCGGCCACCATGCGGTCGGCACTGAATCGCCAGGCCAGCGAACTGATCGAGTTCATCATCCGCTTGATCCAGTGGCCCGGCAATCCGTCCACGTCGCGATCGTAATAAAGCGGAATCACCTCTTCGATCAGCACGCGGTACAGGTCGGCCGTGTCCCGGGCATCGGTCACCCGCTCGTCCACGTGCGACGTGCCCTTGCCGATGGCGAACCCGTTCGTACCGTCGTAGGCCTCGGCCCACCAACCGTCAAGAATCGACAGGTTCAGCGCGCCGTTGAGGACCGCCTTTTGACCGCTTGTGCCGGAAGCCTCCAACGGACGCCGAGGGTTGTTCAACCACACGTCCACGCCCTGAATCAGGTGGCGACAGACGTTGATGTCATAATCCTCGACGAAGGCGATGCGACCGGCGAATCGCGGATCGTGCCGGAGGTTGGCGATTTTCTGGATCAACTGTTTGCCCGGCTCGTCGGCCGGATGGGCCTTGCCGGCAAAGATGATCTGCACGGGCCGCTCGGGGTCGTTGATCATCTGATCCAACCGATCCGGATCGTTCAGGATCATCGCGGCCCGCTTGTACGTCGCAAACCGGCGTCCGAAACCGAGCGTCAAAACGTTCGGATCGAGAATGTTCCGAGCTGCCTCGACCGCCTCGTCACTCTCGCCGCGACGCCGGCACTGGCGGCTAGTCCGGCGGCGAACGAAGGCCAGCAAAAGGTTTTTCAGGGCGTAGTGCGTTTCCCAAAGCTCGCCGGGATCGATGTCGTGGATACCCTGCCAGACGTCCGGCTCGCCCATCCGACGCATCCAATTTGCCGGGAAATAGCGGTCGTAAAGCTGCTGCATCTGCCAGGCGAGCCAACTTTCGATATGGACGCCGTTGGTGATGTGACCGATCGGGATTTCTTCCTCGACGCGCCACGGCCAGAGGTGGGCCCACATCCGCCGCGTCACGTGCCCGTGCAGATTGCTCACGGCATTCGCCCGGCGAGACAGCTTGAGGCCGAGCACCGTCATGCAGAATGTCTCGTGCTCGTTTTGCGGCTCGACCCGTCCGAGCCCCATCAATTGCTCGGTCGAAATGCCCAGCTCGTCGCGCAGCGGTCCAAGATGCTCCTCGATCAGGTTGCGATCAAACCGGTCGTGTCCGGCCGGCACGGGCGTGTGCGTCGTGAAGACCGTCCGCTGCGCAACGTCGCGCAGGGCCGTGTCAAAGCTCATGCCGTCGTCCTTCATGCGGACCCGAATGGCCTCGATCGTCGCAAACGCGCTGTGCCCTTCGTTCAAGTGATAGACGCCCGGATGAATACCCAAGGCGCTGAGCGCCCTCATGCCGCCGACGCCGGCCACCATTTCCTGCCGAATGCGCGTGCGATTGTCGCCGCCGTACAGCCGGGCGGTCAGCTCGCGGTCCTCGGGGCTGTTGCTCGGCACGTCGCAGTCCAACAGATAGAGCCGCACGCGACCGACGTTCATCAGCCAGACCTTGGCAAGCAGCCGGCCCTGCCGCGTATCAATCCGAACCGTGATCGGCTTCCCGTCTGGCCCAAGCGCGGGCGTCATCGGCAGATTCTCGACCTTCGTGTCGAGATACTCCTCGCTCTGCCAGCCGTTGATGTCCAAGTGCTGCTTGAAATAGCCCTGATCGTAAAACAGGCCGACCGCAACCAGCGGGACGCCCAGGCCGCTGGCGCTTTTGATGTGGTCGCCCGACAACACCCCAAGGCCGCCCGAGTAGACCGGAATCGACTCGTGAACGCCAAACTCGAGCGAGAAGTAGGCCACCGGCTTGCTGCCTAAGACGCCGGCGTGCGTCCGCCCCCAAGACGGCGTTTCAGCGACATATTCCTTCAACCGGCGATACGCCTGATTGATGCGACTGTAGAGGACCAACTCGGCCGCCCGCATCTCCAATCGCTCGGGCGTGAATTCGGCCAACAGGGCGATCGGGTTGTGGTCGAGCTGGCGCCAGCGGATCGGATCGAGATCACGGAAAAGGTTGATGACCTCGGCGTGCCAACTCCACCAAAGGTTTCGGGCCAACGCAACACACTTGTCGTACTGCGTTTCAGCCGTAAGTCCAAAAGCCGCAGTTCGTTGCGGCAAGTGCATCGGAGGCGATTCGACCGGGCTCATACACACCTACTACTCGGATGGGGGAGAAAATCCGTCCAAACGCGGACAGAATATTATAGCCGTCCCTCAGGAACGAGACGACCCCAGTTGCTATCGACCGCGGAACAGCCCTAGCTCCGATATTGCCAGAGGCCGTTTCTTGGGCGACGTGCGGCTAGCTTCGCCCACCGGCCGGCCCTTCGATCCAACCGCCGCCCAGCACTCGGTCCCCCTGGTAACAGACGGCCCCTTGACCCGGGGCCACGCCGTAACACGGCTCTTCGAAGCAAACCCGGAAGCGACCGCCGACCAACCGCTCGACCCGCGCGTCGACGGCCGGGCTGCGATACCGAATCTTGACGGAACAAGAAAACGGGCCCTCGGACACCGCGACGTCCGGCCAGTCGACCAGCCAGTTGGCCTCGGCGGCGAACAGCTCGGTTCGCGCCAGGTCTTCGCGTGTGCCCATCACCACGCGGCGGCTGTCCGGCTCGATCCGAACGACGTAGCGCGGCTCGCCAAACGCCACGCCAAGCCCCTTCCGCTGGCCAATCGTGAATTGCTCGAACCCGCGATGATGGCCAACAACCGCGCCGTCCGTGGTCACGATCTCGCCCGAGCTGTCGAGGCCGCCGCGACGTTGGCGAATGAATCGGGCGTGATCCTGGTCGGGCACGAAGCAGATTTCCTGGCTGTCTCGCTTCGCCGCCACGCGCAGCCCCAGCCGCGCGGCCATCCGTCGGATCTCCTCCTTGCGATGCCCGCCCACGGGAAACATCAGCCGTGGCAAGAAGGAACGCTGGATCCCGAACAGCACGTAGGACTGGTCCTTGGTCGCATCCAAGCCACGGCACAGCGCGACCTGCCCGTCCGCCGTCGGCAGGAGCCTCGCGTAGTGGCCCGTCGCAACATACTGGGCCCCGAGTTGGTCGGCGTAGTCGAACAGGCGGCCGAACTTCAACCACGTGTTGCAAACGATGCACGGGTTCGGCGTCCGTCCGGCAACATATTCCCTGACGAAGTACTCGACGATCCGATCGAACTCGGCCTGGAAGTTCACGACATAGAAAGGGATGCCAAGCATGTCGGCCACCCGACGGGCATCGGCCGCGTCGGCCGCCGTGCAGCAGCCCTGCTTGCCGCAACTGGCTTGCTCGGAACTTCCCTCGCCCTCCCTTGAGAGAGGGCCGCATGGACAACTGCCATCGCCGGCCGGCGGGAGAGGCGGCTGAGGCGAGGGCTGCTGCCCATGCCGCATGAAGACGCCGACCACGTCGTGCCCCTGCTCGCGCAGCAGCCAAGCCGCCACGCTGCTGTCCACGCCGCCCGACATTGCCAGAATCACACGAGCCATCAGCCGACACCACCCCATGAGCCGCCGGATTCGCCATCACACCTGCCAGGCAAGCTCGAAATGCCTTCCACGTCGCTCCGCGCCCCAGCAACCATTAAAACCGCCCTGCCGTCTCGCTGGCAAGCGGACTCTCGTCTCGCCTATCCACGCCGTGCGGCGGGGAATATAATCTGTTGGAGTGGTTTGGGCAGCAACCCTCGCCTCAGCCCCCTCTCCCGCTTGGCGGACGGGCCAAGTCAACGAAGTCCCAGGAAATCGGCGCCATGGAACGCGAGACTATCGACCGTGCGGAGGCCATTCAGCAGCGGATCGTTCAACTGCGGGACTCTCTTTGACTACGAAACCAAGCAGAAAAAGGCCGTGGAGATCGACCAGCACATGGCCGCTCCCGATTTTTGGGCCAACCAGGAACGAGCGCTCGAGGTCGTCGCCGAGCTGAAATCGCTGAAGGCCGTCATGAAGCCTCTCGAAGAGGCCATCAAGATGGCGGACGATCTGGCCGCGTTGGTCGAAATGGCCCAGGAGGATGAGGAACTGGGCGCGGAAGTGCCCGGCGAATTGGATCGCGTCGAACGCCTGGTCGAGGACCTGGAGACCAAGGCGCTGCTGAACGGCCCGCTCGACCCCAATCCCGCCTTGCTGACGATCAACGCCCGCGACGGCGGCACCGACGCCAACGACTGGGCCGAGATGCTCTTGCGCATGTACCTCAACTGGGCCAGGGAAAACGACTACGAAACCGAGATCCTCGACCGCCAAGACAACGAAGAGGCCGGGATCACCAGCGCCACGATCGCCGTCCGCGGACCGATGGCTTACGGATATCTCAAGGGCGAGAGCGGCATCCACCGGCTCGTCCGCATCAGCCCATTCAACGCCGAAGGCAAACGACAGACCAGCTTTGCCGCGGTCGACGTCTCGCCTGAAATTTCCGAACAGTCCAACGTCGAAATCCGCCCAGAAGATCTCGAGGAGCAGGTGTTCCGCGCCAGCGGCCCCGGCGGCCAGCACGTCAACAAGACATCGAGCGCCGTGCGGCTCATCCACCACCCGACCGGGATCGTCGTGGCCTGCCAGAGCGAGCGAAGCCAGCACAAGAATCGCTCGACAGCCATGAAAATGCTCCGTGCGCGAATCGCTCGCATCGCCGAGGAAAAGCGCGAGGCGGAAGCCGCGGCCAAATACAACCAGATGCCGAAGGTCGGCTTCGGCTCGCAGATTCGCAGCTACTTCCTGCACCCCGATCAGCGGGTCAAGGACTCGCGAACCGGCTGCACCGACACCCGGTTTCACAACGTACTGGACGGTCACATCCAGCCGTTCCTGGACGCCTACTTACGATATCGGGCCGGCAAATAGCAGGGATTGCCGGTCGACCGAGACGGTGATACATTGGAGGCGAACCCCGAGAAATTCCCGCGAGGGCAGCCAAACCATGTCGCCCGAAAAAATCGAGCAGTTGAAACGTCAATACACCGGCAAGCGATTGCAGGTCGACGCCCGGCGGCCCGAACTCACCCGATTCGCGGGGCGGATCGGCCGCGTCGTCACGGTCAATCACAATGGCCGAACGCTGGTCCAGTTCGACGGACCCGACACGAGTTGGTACGACATCCATCCCGAGTTCCTCACGTTGGAGCCATCCGAATGAACACAGACATTTCGGACGCCGTCGCCGTGAAAGTCGCCAAGGTCGCCGCGAGAAAACGCGGTTGGTTCAAACGCCACTGGCTCTGGTTCTTGCCAACGTTGGTCGTGCTCATTGCGGCCCTCGGCGCGGGCGTTGCCTACTGGTCGCTCTTCGTCAGCATCTATCGCTTAGACGTGGTCCAGGCCGCGATGAAGACGATCAAGGCCGACAAGACGCTCCAAGAAAAGCTCGGGGCTCCCCTTCACAAAGTCTGGTGGCCGTCGCGCGAAGCAATTCCCAACGCCCGAATCGAGGAACGCGAGAAGGACGTTCTTTGGAACATCCACGGGACCAAGGGCGTCGCCAAGGCGCACGTCTTGGCCCAAATGAGGCTCGGCCAGTGGCAGACTGTTTTGCTTGAAGTCACCTTGGCGGACGGCAAGAAGATCTCGCTCGGCGGTGGAGGCGACAAGGCGGACGACGCGCCCGTCTATCAAGCGCCCAAACCCAAGCCGGGCGACAAGAGCTCGGAGCGTAACGCCCCGCCGCCGAACGTGGACCTGAAAATCCCGGAGTAGCGTCGTCGCAACCGGACGACGCACCCCAGAGCCCGGCATGGTGTTCAACGGCCGCGATCCGGTCGCCCCAAGGATTTCCGGGACATGGCTTCATACTCGGCCGCCTTCGCTCGCAGCACGTTCGCCAAGGCGGTCCGGTTTTGTTCGCTGGCCAGTTGCAGTGCCCTGCGTGCCGCGACCAGGGCCTCATCAAACCGCCCGCTCGACGCGAGCACGCTGGCCAGATTGCACTGAGCTTCGACGTAGGCCGGCCGCAATTCGAGAGCGTTTCGAAACTCGGCAGCGGCCCGATCGAGCCGTCCTTCCGCCGCCCAGACGTTGCCCAAGTTCAGATGGGCTTCGGCATAGTCGGGTCGCAGCGCGATGGCGCGATCCAGATGGCGCAACGCCTCCTGCGTCCGCCCCAGTTTCGTGAGGGCGTCGCCGAAATTGTTGTGCGCCTCGGGATAGTCTAGCCAAATTGCCAGGGCCTTTTCAAAGTATCGAACCGCTTCGGCAACGCGCCCCTCGGCAGCCAGAGCGTTGGCCAGCCCCAGATAGGCCGGAGCAAAACGCGGCCGCAGCCCGATCGCCGCGCGAAACTGCTCGGCCGCGTCCCGCAACCGTCCGGCCCTGATAAGCGCTCCGCCCAGATTGCTGTGCGCCACGGCCAAGTCGGGCTGAGCATCGAGGGCTTTCCGATACAGGGCGATGGCCTCTTCGACACGTCCCTCGGCCGCCCACTGGTTGCCCAGATTGTTATAGGCCATCGCGCACCGCGGATTCCGCTCGAGGGTCATGCGAAACAGGGTCTCGCCGTCGGCGTACATCCGACTCTGTTGCCACGTGAGCGCGAAGAGCGTCGCCAGCAGCATTGCGATGAGCGCGCGACCCGCCGCGACGTTCCAACGGCGACGCTGCCAGAACGTCGTTGCAATGCCCGCCAGAACCGCGCAAGGCACGATCATCGCCGCGTATTGCCAATGGTCGGCCACCAACGAGTATTCCATGAAGTAGACGTTCACGAAGCCCAAGATCGGAAGCAACAGGGTCACATAGCAGACGAGCAGCATCAAGAACGGCCGCCCCCACGAGCTTCGCCGCGTCCACGCCGCCACGACCAAGCCAACCAGCGCCAAGCCCGGCAGGAACCACCACGCATTGACCGCGTTCAGGTCCCATCGCGGATAGACGAACATCAGGTTGGCCGGCCAGATCAGCTTCCACAGGTAGAACCACACGGCGCAGCCGGCCACGGCCGCTCGGCTCAAAAATCCGTCATGACGCACCACGTCGTCGGCGGCCGCCAAGTGTTGCTGAAAAACCTCGATGCCGACCATCGCCAGACCGATCAACACGAGCGGCATGACTCGGAGCAAATCGCGGCGGTCGATCCGTCCCCGTTGCCACCAGGCAAGCGCCAGCAGCACCACCGGCAGCGTCAACGTCATCCCTTTGGCTAACGTCGCCAAGGTGAACATCGCAATCGCCGCGATGTACGCTCCTCGATTTCCGTGCCGCTCGTGGCGCAAGTAGAGAAGCACGGACGCCAGCGTCAGCGCCAGCGAAAACACATTCTTGAGCTGGGTGATCCATGCGACGCTTTCCACGTTGACCGGGTGCAGCGCAAACAGGGCCGCCGCCAGCGGGGCCCCAGGCAGGTTCAGCGATGCCAGCACGCGCCAAACAAGAATGGCCGACAGGGCGTGCAGCCCGATGTTCACCAGATGGAAGCCGGTCGGGCTCAGCCCCCAGAGCTGATACTCGAGCCAATAGACCGTCGAAGTCGCCGGCCAGTAGTTGACGTGCGTGCCCGGCAACCAGATGCGAAAAACGCCGCCGGGCGCCAAGACCGGATTGTTCAGGAGGTGCAGGTTGTCGTCCCAGACGAACCCGCCGTGCCACGCGGGCTGATAGGCCAAAAAGACGGCAACGACCAGGCCGGCCGCGAGCCACCCACGTTGAACGGGCGTCGCCGAACCCGGTGCAATCCATTCGCTGCCAGGGGATGCGTCATTCATGTCGGGCGTCTGTCACCGGGTGCGTGGTGGCGCTAAGGCAGCGTGGGCTTCGGCTCCTCGGCGGACGGTGCGTTCGATTCCACGCTCCGACGCGGCGCTCGTTCCACCGGCAACGTTCGTTCCTCGGCGTCTTTCGCCCGAATTTCCTTCGCGTCGAGCCGTTGCCGCCATTGCTGGACGGCCATGCGGCGTCGCGCGGCCGTTTGCTCGGGCTGATAGTACAGCCCCAGGCCGGTGAGCTCCCGCAAGTTCCAGAAACTTAGCCGGCGGATGGCGAGCGAGTCGTCGTCCAGCCCCTGAACGAGCTTCGCGTCCTCCCCGCCTTCCAAGTCCTTTTGGCTGTACCCCAAGAGCATTCGGTAGAGGTCGGCCGCCTGTTGCGAATAGCGACGTTCGAGCGCTGCCCGGACCCCTGCCGCCGTCTCGCCGTCCCGAGCGACCGCCGACCTCAGTTCCTCGACATAGTAGTCCTGCCAATCCAGCTTGTGCGCTGGATCGTCGAGCGCGGCCACCATTTCCGAAAATTGGCCGACGTATCCCAAACTGCGCAAGGCGAGCCATCGCACCTCGCGCTGCGGCCTCGTCGTCGCCGCCTCCAACAGACTCAAGCGAGCCGGCTTTTCGGCCTTCTCGCTGGCAAGATACTGCGACAGCATGACCGACGCTCGACGGTCAAGCTCCTTGATCGGCTCGGCCGTAATCCACCGGGGCATTTCCTTCAGCGCCACCGGCGCCGGCACCGCCACGCCGTCAAACGCCACTTTCTGCGGCGCGGCCAACTGCACCTGGCTCGGCTTCCCCTCGACGGTCTCCTCCCACACGATCGGGCCGGCGACGGCATACAACGTGGCCGTCACGCGCGGCGGATCCGTTTCCGGATTTTTGCCCGGCGCATGGAGATGTCGTACGTCAACCGCGGCCACCGAGTCGCCGTCGACGAACGTGACCGTGCCCGTGCGGTCGCCAAAAGCGACTCGCAGTTTTGTGTCGCCCTTGGCCAGCGGCCGCATCACGGCGCGGCCGTAAGAGACGCGCACGCCAGGCGGCTGTGACGCGGCCGTGCCGAGCAGTTCGAGCCGCGTACCGCCGAGGATGTCCAGCGTCACGCCGGCGGTCAGCGCCACCTTGGCGCGATACGTTGGAAGCGCCAACACGTGACTCGGGAAAAGCACCTGATTGGCCGTCACGCGAGCCCACTCCGCATCACCCGCGCGGCTCAGCAACACCTGGTCGCTCAGCATGAGCCGCCCCAAGGCTTCGCGTTGCGGGGCAGCCGGCGACGTTCCGGGCGGCGCATCGTGCTTTTCGCCCATCTCGTCCACGCCCGGGATGGCGGGGGCCTTGGGCGTCGATTTCGACTCGTCGCTCGCAGGCGCCTTGGGTGTCTCCGACAGTGGGGGCTTCGTCGTGTCGGCAGGCGGCTTGGGCGTCTCCGACGGCGGCGGCTTCACCGTGTCCGCAGGCGGCTTGGACATGTCGATCGGCGCCTTCGCCGTCTCGGGAGCCTTCCCCGGCTCCTCGTTCCGCGGCTGATCGGGCGGCGAGACGACCGGCGCCTTGGGTGTCTCGACCTGCTTGGTCGCATCGGCCGACGGCGTCACGGGCGGCTGCTTCGCCGTGTCCGTTGGGGGCGAGACCGCTTGCCCACCAGGCGTCACGGGAACGACAGGCAAGCTTGGCGGCAGCGCCTTCGCGGTCTCAGGCTTGTCGGCCGGCGGCAGTCCGAGGGGCGTCTCCCGTTTTGTCGCATCAGCCGGCAAACTCGGAATCTCCGATTTTGGCTTCGTTTTCTGCTCGATTACGCCGCTGGCGGCATCCGGCGACGCGGTTTGCGGCGGCCGCGGTGTCGCTTTCTCTCCCTCGGTCACGGCGGCAACCTCGGGGGCGGCCGGCGCGGAGATCAGACCAAACTCGACCAACAGCTTGCCCAGCGGCGTCTCCGGCTCGAACTGGCCAAGCGACTTCAGCCCAATGCCCGTGATGCAAATGACCAACACGACGGCCGCAACCACCGAGACCCAAATCGGTTTGCGATGCGACTCGCGCAAGTACTCCGGCACAGTCGGCTTCGGCCGAGCCTTTCGATCGCCGCCCAAGTCGCCAAGATCCAACAACGGCCCCGTGGGTTGCGAAGGCAACGCCGGCTGCTCGGCCGTCGGGGGCAGCGGCGGCGCATGGCCCGACCGATCTTTCAAGTCATACATCTGCAGCCGGCTCGCCGGATCGACCTCGGCCGGTTCGCCGAGCACCAGCGTCAGGATCTGATGGCAGGCCGCGACCTCCGCCAGATGGACGTCCGAGTCAAGGCAAACCTTTTCAAACTCGGCCACCCGCTCCGAGTCGAGCGTGTTGTCCAGATATTCGGCAACCGTGTTCGCATCGAGGCCCGGTCCGCGTTCCGTCAGGCTGGGCGCCCCAAGCCGCAGCCGCCGCATGGCGTCGCGAATGCGATGCACCAACGTCGTGGCGTATTCGCTCTCCTCAATCTTTTTGCCGAGCTCCTCGGCGTCCTTCGGGTCGAGCAGGCCGTCCAAATAGGCCAACAGGGTTCGCAGCGTGAGTCGCATTGTGACATCTCCTACCCGTATTAGTGCCGCATCCGGCCCAATTTCGTGCAAAAATGTTGCAACTTGCCTTGGCGCAAGCCGTTGCGTCGCCAGGCCAAATGGCCCGAACGCAAGAGACTCGCGTGGGCCCGAGTGGTCGCCCCGCCCGGCGGCCGCGCGACCGCCGGCCCTTCCCGAGCGAAGATCTGGCACGCCCGGCGCGCCGGGGAACGACTCTGACGATCAACGCCAGACAGCATGGGCATCCATTCCCTCCAAGGCGACCAGCCCAGGTGTCCGCAGTCGCCAAGAGCCAAACGCCCCCCCTTAACAACGGTGTCGCCGGCGTGTGTCAAGCGTTAACACCGCCACGATGTGCGTCTTGACGCCGCCCGAGGCCCCCCCTAGAATCAGAACCATACTTTAGAGGGACACCCTGGATCTGTGAGTCCTGGCGAGCAACAGAGGCATGCCCCGTGAACGATGTCGTCTTCTGGCAATGGGCCATCTTCGGATGCCTTGTCGCAGTGCTCTTGGCCCTCGATCTGCTCGTCTTTCACCGGGATGATCGCGCCCCTTCGCTGCGGGGATCGGCCTGCTGGACCCTGTTTTGGTGCGGTTTGGCGCTCACGTTCAACGGCCTTCTTTGGTGGTGGCGCAGCCAGCAAGCGGGCCCGGCGGAAGGCCGCGAGGCGGCCCTCTCCTTTTTCATTGGCTACCTGGTCGAATGGTCGTTGTCGATGGACAACGTCTTCGTCTTCGCCGTTATCTTTCGGTTTTTCCAGGTCCCGGCCCAATACCAGTACCGCGTGCTCTTCTGGGGCATCCTGGGCGCGATCGGCCTCCGACTCCTGTTTATCCTGGCCGGCGTTCAACTGATCAACCACTTCTCGTGGACCGTGCCGCTGCTCGGAGTGCTGCTGGTGTACACGGCCGTCAAGCTGGCCATCCACACGGAAACCGAAGTTCAACCGGAAAACAACCTCGTGCTCCGAGTCGCCCGGCGATGGCTCCGAGTCAGCCACGGCGGTCATCACGAGCATGGCCACGCCTTTTTCGTCCGTCAAGCAGGCCATCTCTGCATCACGCCGTTGTTCCTTGTGCTGCTCGTCATCGAAACCACGGACATCGTCTTCGCCGTCGACAGCGTGCCGGCCATCCTCGGCATCACCAAAGACCCGTTCGTCGTCTTCACGTCGAACATCTTCGCAATCCTTGGCCTCCGAGCGCTCTATTTTCTGCTGGCCGGCGCGATCGAAGCGTTCCGCTATCTTCACTACGGTCTGGCGACCGTCCTCGCGTTCGTCGGCGTCAGCATGATCGGCGACCACTTTCTCGTTTCTGAACCAGGCGGCCATCTCGTGCCCACCTGGGCCAAGCTGATCGTCATTGCCACCGCACTCGGCGTGGCCATCGCGGCGTCGCTGGCATCGAATCGCGCCGCTCGGAGCGGCAACACGTCGGCCAAACCGTAAGGCTATGCGCCGGCCGCGCGCAGCAACGGGTGGCCTGTGTAGAGGTGATAGCGGTCGCAACCGAAGCCGTCGGCCAAGCGACGGATCAGGGCCGCGCGAATCGATGTCATGCGAACCGGCCCACACCGCTCGGCCGCCAGCGAACTGGTCTTGGGTTCGACCAACGAAAGCAGTCCGGTCGCCGGGCTGACGTTCAGATACGCGCCGTAGTAGGCGACCCAATGACGGACGGCCACGCCGACCGCGGCCAGTTGGCCCGTGCGTCCCCAAACACCCCAGCGCGGCGGCACACCGGCGGTGGCTGGCACATGGAGGTCGTCGAGCGTTTCCAGAATGCCGGTCTGGAGGCGTTCGAGAAACTGGCCGACGGACAGTGCGTGCCATCGCAGGGGCACGATCGGGTAGATGGCCAATTGGCCGGGACAGTGGAGGATGCAACCGCCGCCCCGATTGACCCAGCGGACCTCGATCTGCCCGGTCCGCACGGGCGTGCTTTGCCTGGCGATGTCGCCCGGCGAGCCGCCGCGTCCAACCGTGATGATCGGCCGGTGTTCGCACAGAAGCAGGGTCACCTGCCCGTCGTCGCGGCCGTTCGTTTGCTCGACGAGCCGTTGCTGGAGCGACAGGATGCGATCGAACTCGACCTGGCCCAGCAGGAACGCTTCGAGGGCCGGCGCGGTCGATCGCTCGTTGGGCAGTACGGTTGGCACGGCGTGCAACTTGAGTTTGTTCGGCCTATTCGCTAAAAAGAGGGATGGTACGCGAACGGCGAAGGCGTTGGAAGGGGACCGCCGATTCGCCGGCGTCGCTTCCAGCGAGGACGCCCGCCCCGCAAAGGGGCCTTTCACCTGGCGAGGACAGCCACGAGCAAGCAGTCGAAGAAAAAAGGAGCGGCCGCGGCCGACCCCAACGAGAAGGTTATCAGCCAAAACCGCAAGGCCCGGCACAATTTCACCGTGCTCGATACGCTCGAATGCGGCATCGTGCTGGTGGGCAGCGAGGTCAAAAGCCTGCGCATCGGCCGCGTCTCGCTCGAGGAGGCCTACGCGCGGATCAAGAACGGCGAGGTCTGGCTCGTAGGCTGCGATATTGCCGAGTATTTCGAGGCCAATCAGTTCAACCACAATCCGCGCCGGCCCCGCAAGCTGCTGATGCACCGCCGCGAGGTCAAGCGGTTCGCCCATCGGGCCTACGAAAAGGGCCTGACCCTGGTCCCCTTGGAGATGCATTTCCGACGAGGACTGGCCAAGGTCGTCCTGGGCATCTGTCGCGGCAAACAGCAGCACGACAAACGCGACGCCATGAAGCGGGCCGACGCTCAACGTGAGATCCAACGCCAATTGCAACGACGGAGGTAGCCACACCGCAAAGGCGGCTCGCCCGGTGCATCCCGGCTTCGCCCAAGAAAATGCCGAACCAAATGCCGGCCGCTTTCGTAAAACACACGTGCGGAGAGCTGTGTGATACGATTGACCATGGGACCTCGGAAGGCTGACGTAACGCCGGCTGAGCGACCGACGGCACGCCGGTCCTGTCTCGTAAATCGCCTTGACTCAAGAACTTACCGCTCCGACGTTCCAACGACGCGACCAAGCCGCCCCCCCTTTCTGAGAGAACACTCCACAAGACGCCCATGTTGCTCCTAAAGGACGTGAAGAAATCGTTCAAGCAGCCCGATGGATCGGCGCTGCCCGTACTGGATGTCCCCGAGTTTCGCGTTGCGGCAGGCGAACAAATGGTCATGGTCGGCCGCAGCGGATGCGGCAAGACGACCTTGCTCCACATCATCGCCGGGATCGGACGGCCCGACTCGGGCAAAGTGCGAATCGACGACTGGGACATCACGCTCATGCCCGAGGCCGAATGCGACCGCTTTCGAGCGGAACGGATCGGCTACGTCTTCCAAACGTTCAACCTGCTGGCCGGCTTCACCGCGTTGGAGAACGTGCTGGTGGCCATGCGATTCGCCCGCGGCCGGCCCGACAAAGCCCGAGCGAAGCATCTGTTGGAACGAGTAGGCCTGAAGCATCGGATCACGCACCGCCCATCGCAGCTCTCGGTCGGCGAACAGCAACGCGTCGCGGTTGCCCGAGCGCTGGCCAACAAGCCGCAGTTGCTGCTGGCCGACGAACCGACGGCCAACGTGGACGCCGGCCACCAACAACAACTGCTCGACCTGATCCGCGAAACGTGCCGAGAAGAGAACGTGGCGCTGGTTATGGTCACACACTCGAACGACGTGGCCACGCAATTCGATCGCATGGATCATCTTGAGGACATCAACCGCGTGGCCGTGGGCGGCGCGATCGGCTAACTGGCATGTTTTTTTGTGGGACAGGTTGTCAACCTTCCCTGTTTTGGCCGCTTCGGGGCCGACAATCCAACCTGCCCCACGAAGCACCATCCCGAAATCCCAAAATCCCCAGTCCCCAACCTCTCCCCCATGAGTCTCTGGAAAATCGCTTGGCGAAGCATTCAGCAGCGGTTCTTCGTCTCGATGCTGACGGTCCTGTCGATGGGGCTTGGCGTCGCGCTCGTCGTGGCCGTGCTGGTCGTCTACAACGTCGTCTATCAGTCGTTCCACCGCGGCGGCGAAGGCTATGACCTGATCGTCGGCGCCAAGGGCGGCCGAGAACAACTCGTCCTGAACACGGTCTTCTATTTGAGCCAGCCGGTCGGCAACATCCCTTACAGTTTGTATGACGAGCTGAAAGTCGGGAGTCGCTTTGCGAGCGACGTGGAAACGGCCATTCCCGTCTGCATGGGCCATACCTACCAGGGGTTCCGCGTCGTGGGCACCGTGCCCGAGATGTTCACCGACCTCAAGTATCGCGGCAACGAATCTTATCAGTTCGCGCAGGGGAGAAACTTCAAGGAGGACGAGCCCTTCGAGGCCGTCCTGGGCTCGGTTGCCGCGTACCGAACCCAGTTGCAGATCGGCGAGGACGTGCGAAGCATCGCCGGCGGCGGTCACACCGACAAGAAGCCCTTCAAGGTGGTTGGCATCCTGGCGCCCACGGGCACGCCAGTCGATCATGCCGTCTTCGTCAACATGCGCGGCTTCCAGGCGATGCATCACGCCGGAGAAGCCGCCGACCATGACGAGGCCGAGTCGCCCGACAAACAACACCAAGAGGCCGCAAAGCCCGAAGAGCGCCATGAAGAAGCGGCCCATCACGACCATGCGCACGGCGAAGAGATCTCCGCCGTCCTGGTTTGCATCGATCAGAAACGGGCCAACGCCGGGCGAACCGACGTCGTCGCCCGAATGATCAACGACGGCAAAGTGGCACAGGCCGTCGTGCCCGCCCGCGTCGTCGCCGACCTGTTTGAAGGCGTGGTCGGCAAGCTCCAATGGATCTTGCTGGGCATGGCCGTCCTGACCGTCATCGAGGCCGGAATCGCCATCATGGTCAGCATCTACAACTCGATGAGCGACCGCCGCCACGAAATCGCCGTGATGCGGGCGCTCGGCGCCAGCCGCTTCACCGTCATGATCGTCATTCTGATGGAGTCCATCTTGCTGGCGCTGATGGGCGGAGCGATGGGCCTCCTCCTGGGCCATGGCGCCATCTGGGTCTGCACGCCGTTGATCGCCGATTGGACAGGCGTCGTCGTCGGCCTGCTCCAATTCCAATGGATGGAACTCGTGCTGATCCCCGGCCTCATCGTGCTGGCCTCGGCCGTCGGCTATCTGCCGGCCGTGGCGGCCTATCGGACCGACGTGGCCAAATCGTTGATTACGACGCCGTAATCGGCGGGTGAGTTGCACTCCAGACGTTTTGTAAGGGATAATGAACGAGGCGACCCGCGGGTTGCCGAATCGACATGGCACTACCATTGGAACCCAACTCGATCGAACCGCATCCGGGCAGGCCGGCGGTCCGTTATCGCGCGCTCGCGCCGCTGGCCATTGCCAGCATGGTTCTCGGCGTGCTCTCCCCGGCGACTGCACTGAGTTGGACCCTGTTCCCAATTCCGATGGCCGGGGCCGCTCTGGGCTGGCTGGCGCAACGGCGCATTCGCCGCGCGCCGGACGAATGGGTCGGACTTGGGCTGGCCCGCGTTGGCCTCGCACTTTCCGTCGCGTCCTGGGTGTTCGGATTCTGTTGGCTCCTGTTCGCCCGCGGAAGCGAAGTGCCGCCCGGTTACGCGCGGATCACGTATGAAATGCTTCAGCCCGACCCGCAAAAGCCGACGCAGCCGGTTCCGCAGTCCGCCTTGGACATGCAAGACAAAAAGGTCTTCATGCAGGGCTACATGATGCCCTCGCGACGGCAGACGGGCATCAAGGAGTTCATCTTGTCGCCGACCAATGGCGAGTGCCAGTTTTGCAGCAAGGCCCCCCGGCCCACCGAAAAAGTCCGCGTCATCTTGCAAGGCGACCTCGAAACGGTTTTCACGACCCACTTGGTCCGCATTACGGGCCGGTTCCGCGTGGACGCCGAAAACGCGGCCGGAGTCCCCTACGGCATCGAGGCGGACTGGATCCACTAGAGCGTCGCTTCACGATCGCAACACGCTTCGAGCTAGGCCGCACCGCCCGAGACGGCCGCCTCGGGATAGAAACCGAGATTTTTGAAAGTCATTGCGGCCTTCCGCACGCCGTCGAGCGTCTTCTTGACGGCCGGATCGTCCGGTTTGCCTTGGAAGTCGAGAAGAAAGGCGAACACGCCCAGATTGCCGCGGATCGGCCGGGACTCGATCCGGGTCAGGTTGATCTTGTTTTCGGCGAACAGGCGTATCACGTCCGACAGGGCGCCGACGCGGTGCGGGGTGGAAAAGGCGATGGTGCATTTGTTCGCCGCCCCCGTCGCCGGATACCTCGAAATGAAGACGAATCGCGTTGCATTTCCCGGATGGTCCTCGATCTCTGCCTCGACGACCTGCAGCCCATACAGAGCGGCCGCCAAGTGGCTGGCGATCACGCCGGCCGAGCGATGCTGTTCCTGGGCAAGCCAGCGGGCGGCGCCGGCCGTATTGTGGAAGGGCCGCGGCTCGAGCTTGTTCCGCGTCAGGAACGCGCGGCATTGGCCCAACGCCTGCGGGTGCGAATAGACCGAGCGGATTTCTTGACGACCGACGCCCGGCAACACCAACAGATGGTGATGGATCGGAATCGCGACCTCGGCGACGATGTGCAGGTCGGTGGCAATCAGCAGGTCGTTGACTTCCGCGACCGAGCCCTCCAAAGAGTTTTCGACTGGAACGACGCCGTACTCTAACTCGCCATTGGAGACGCACGAAAACACGTCCTGAAAGTCGGCGCAGGGAATGGGCGCCACGCCACGGACGAACGCCTGCGCCGCGATCTCGCCAAACGAGCCGTGTTCGCCGCCAAAGCCGACGAGCTCTAGATGCTTCTTTTGAAGCTCCTTGCTCTCGGCCAGAATCGACTGGTAGAGTCGCAGAAGAAACGCCTTGTCCAACAGCGGAGACGTTTGCGACGTGACGTGGGCAAGAATGGCCTCCTCGCGTGCCACGTCCTGGGCGTCCCCCTTGTGCTTCTCGGCCTGCAACACGCATTCCATGCGTCGGCGCAGCAGTGCGACCACCTGCTGATCGAGCTGGTCGATCGCATCGCGAATTTCCACGAGTTTCATGACGGACTCCGCCTCGGATGATGAACCCTGTCGATGTTCCGCACCATCAGCCATTTCCAACGGAATTGGTCGACGACATCGCTTCCACAACCCGTGCCATCAGCTCCGGCCATCGGACGACCGTCCTCCGAGCCTACCGCTGCATCGCGTTGTTGATCGCTCTGAGGTAAAACGAAAACCCGCGAAAGATGAACACGGCGATGACCGCGGCGATGACCGCCCAAACGAGCCAGACGGCCACGTTCATCAAAATGGCAACGGACGAGCGGGCCTGCTCCTGATATTGCTGGGCGAGCCGCTCCATCGACTCGGCCACCTGGCCGCTCTCCTCGCCGACGGCCAGCGTGTCCAGAAAATCGGCCGGATAGCCGCCGGCACGGCAGAACGCCTCGTGGATCGAGTTGCCCGCCACGATCTCGGCGTCCACGACCGAAATCTGATCGAGGTATCGCGCGTTGCGGGTGCTGCCAAGGCTCAGCTTCATCGCCTTGCGAACGTCCATCCCCGTGTTCATCGTCAGGTGCATCGACCAAGCCAGCCGCGACAGAGCGACCGTTTGCAGCGAATTTCCAATCACCGGAACCTTGAGCATCAGTCGCTGCACCGGCGCGGTCCACGCCAAGCCGCGACGGATGGCCTCGCAGGCAAGCCAAAACAGAAGGCCCAACACGCCAAGGAAGCTGAGGTAGGCAATCAGCCCGCCGGTGCCGACCAATCCGAAGCCAAAAATGTCGGCCTTGACCGGCAGCACGCCCATGATCCAAATGGCGAACCCAATGACGGCCAACGTGACGGCCAGCTCGACCAACGGCCAGGAGATGGCTGCGAGGAAGTGCCGCCGGATGGTCAGCCGGCCCCGATAGTATTCGGCCAACTGGGCCAAGACTCTTTCGAGGCATCCGGTCTGCTCGCCCACGACGATTAACTCGCGGAAGAGCGACGGGAAGTAATCTTCGGTGCGGGCCAGCGCATCGCCCAGCGTCTCGCCGCGATGGATGGCCTGACTGATGAGCAGAACGCGCGTGCGAAGCGGCCCGGTCGTCCGATCGGCCTCGCGCGCCCAGACGGTTCGCAGGTCGATGGCCGCTCCGACAGCCGTACTCAGACGGCCACAGAGTTCGACCAACTGTTTCAGGCCAATTCGGGGGGAGAAGAACATGCCCCTCAATATACCAGCGTTGCTCGGCTTGGCCCAGCGTCGCCAGCGCTAGCATCGCTGGCGCACTCTCGATCTTGTTCCCGTGTTCCCGCGTGGGAACGCGGCCGTCACGACGCGCGGCATCGCCCAAGCTCGCCGAGAGGGCGATTTTTCCCGCATGGAATGATGCTCAAACGCCTATTTTTCAGGCACTTCGCGTGGTTGACCGGTTTCCCTGGTTCCAGTATAATCAGCACCGCTGCTTGGGACACGGTTGTCCTTGGTCAAGCGGCACGACAAACGGATTTGTCGCTGCGTGAGAGAGGGATTTCTCTCACATTTCTGGCAAACTTACGCGAAATGGAATTCGCCGGCATGGCCACCCAGGAGCTGACGGTGTCTGGCGGCTCGTTCGACACCAAAGAGCGGGTCAAGCAGGCGGTCGACATCGTCGATCTCGTCGGCAGCCACATCCAGTTGCGGCGTCAAGGCCGCAACTACGTCGGCCTCTGTCCCTGGCATGACGACTCGCGTCCCAGTCTCCAGGTCAACCCCGAGCGCCAGTCCTTCAAATGCTGGGTCTGCGACATCGGCGGCGATGTCTTCAGCTTTGTCATGAAGATGGAAGGCGTCGAGTTCCGTGAAGCGCTCGAAATGCTGGCCGATCGCGCCGGCATCCAGATCGAGAAACCAGGACGACGACCGAACTTCGTTCTTGACGAGGCGGCCATCGGCCCCGAGGACGCTGCCGGCGGCTTCGCACCCGAAGCGCCGCGGCGGCATCAGGATCGACGCACCCTCTTGCAGGCCATGGCCTGGGCGGAACAGCAGTACCACGACTGCCTGCTCCATGCGCCCGAGGCCGACACCGCTCGGCGTTATCTCCAAGAGCGGGGCATCACGGCCGAAAGCATCGAGCGGTTCCACCTTGGCTTCTCGCCGTTGGAACGCGACTGGATCCTGCGGCAATCCCATGGCGAGGCCAGCCCGGAACGGGTTCAACGTCGGGCGAAGGTTCTCGAATCGATCGGTATTCTCGCTCGTCCGGCCGAAGGCGGGAGCCACTTCGACCGCTTCCGCGGACGGTTGCTATTCTCGATCCGCGACGGACAGGGCCGGCCCGTCGGCCTCGGCGGCCGCGTGCTGCCCGAGCTTGGGACGAACAGCCCGGCAAAGTACGTCAACTCGCCGGAAACGCCACTGTTCACGAAGAGCAAGCTGCTTTATGGACTCGATCAGGCCCGCGATGCCATGCGCAAAGCGCCGCGGACGGCTCTGGTCATGGAGGGCTACACGGACGTCATTGTGGCCCACCAGTACGGTTTCACCAACGCCGTGGCCGTGCTGGGCACCGCGTTGGGCGAGTCGCATATTCGCATCCTCAAGGCCCACGTCGATCGGATCGTCCTGGTCCTCGACGGCGACGAGGCCGGCACGCGCCGCACCAACGAAGTCTTGGAGCTGTTCGTCGCCCAGCAGGCCGACCTGCGAATTCTGACGCTGCCGGAAGACCTGGACCCGTGCGATTATCTGCACAAGTACGGCCACGACGGCTTCGCGCGCCTTCTGGAAGAAGAGACTGTCGATGCGCTGGACCACGCCTTCGAGGCGAAAACGCGCGGAGTCGATCTCGATCGGGACGTTCATGGAGCCAGCCAGGCGCTCGAGGAGCTGATCGCCATCGTGGCCAAAGCGCCCCGGCTTCGACACGACACGACCCGCGACGCGAGATTCCGCGAGGAAAAGATTTTGCAGCGGCTGGCTGCCCGGTTCCGGGTGGACGAGCGCGAGGTGCGGCGGCGTCTGACGACCCTTCGGCGCGCCGCGGCCGCGCCGCGGCCGACCGCCCAGTCGCTCGCCGCTTCGCAGGAAGCAGTCGCCGCGCCGTTGCCAACCAACCCGTGGGAGCGTGAACTGCTGCAACTGCTGGTTTCGCACCCCGAGTGCATCGAGCCGGCGCGAAGCCAAATCGCGGCGGAACAGTTGGCCGTCGGCCCCTGCCGGCGGATTTACGAAACATGCTGTCGGCTGGCCGACGAGGGCGTTGCGCCCACGTTCGACCGGCTGATGCTGGAGTTCGACGAGCCGGCCATCAAGAACCTGCTCGTCGAATCGGATGAAACGGCCACGTCCAAAGGCTGGGCGGCGGCCGACGCGGCGGCCATTTTGTCCGAGTTGGAAAAGACCGTGAGTCGCAAGGAAGACGAGCGGCAGCGTCCGGCCAAGATCGTGACGCTACGCGAGGGAGGGTTGGATGCCCGCCAGCAGGCCGCCATGCTGGACGAAATCATCCACCAACAACGCGACCGGCAAGGCATTTCCGAACCCACGGACGGGTAAGGATGCCGAGGCTGGTGTAGGGCGTGAAGAACGCCCTACGGGGATTAGACACCACTGCCGCGCACGAGGCGCGAAAGGAGTGTACGGTGGACCTATTCGACAAGGATTTCCAGGAACTGGTCGCTCGGGGCAAGTCGCAAGGCTATCTGACGTACGACGACGTGAACGACTACCTGCCCGACGAAGAAGTCAACCCGGAGAAACTCGACAACCTCTTGATCGCCTTGGAGGAAGAGGGGATCGATCTGGTCAATCATGCGCCAGAGCCCGAGTATTACGACGCGGCGGAACAATCGGTCACGGAAGGCGCCGGCGACGCCAAGTCGCTTGACGGCGATGCGCCGATGGCCGACGCCCCCTCGCTGCCTGGCGAGACGCCCAAGTTCAGCAGCGACCCGATTCGCATGTATCTGAGCCAAATGGCCGAGATCCCGCTGCTGGCCCGCGCCGAAGAAATCTCGCTGGCCAAGAAAATCGAGGTCACTCGCAAGCGATTCCGCCGTTCGGTCATCGGCTGCGCCTTGGCGATGCGGGCAACGGTCAGCACGCTGGTCAAGGTCCACAACGGCACGTTGCCGTTCGACCGCACGATCAAGGTCTCGCTCACCGAACGGCTCACCAAGGAGCAGATCATCGCGCGGATGCCACTCAACCTCGAGACGCTTTCGCGGCTGATGGATGAGAACGACCGGGACTTCGCCATGCTGCTGTCGCGGCGTATTTCCCAGGAAGTGCGGCAAGAGGCCCGCAAGCGGTTCATCCGCCGGCGGCGCAAGATCCTTACGCTCATTGAGGAGTTGAGCCTCCGCACCCGTCGCGTCCAGGGAATGATGCGGCAGATGGAAGAGTCGCTCCGTCGAATGGAAGAGATCCGCGGCCATTTGCGGCTCATGCTTAACAGCCCCGCCACGCGCGACAAGCGGGCCAACCTTCGACGCGAGCTCCGCGACCTGATGATCCTCACGCAGGAAACGCCCAAGAGCCTCCGCACTCGTTGCGAGCTGATGCTCCGCCAGTACCAAGACTACGAGCAGGTCAAGCGGCAGCTCTCCGGCGGCAACCTGCGACTGGTCGTCTCGATCGCCAAGAAGTATCGCAATCGCGGACTGAGCTTCCTCGACCTGATCCAGGAAGGCAACACGGGGCTCATGCGAGCGGTCGACAAGTACGAATACCGCCGCGGCTTCAAATTCTCGACCTACGCGACCTGGTGGATCCGCCAGGCGATTACCCGGGCGATCGCCGATCAGGCCCGGACGATTCGCATCCCCGTCCACATGATCGACGTGCTGGGCAAGCTGCGAAACGCCTCGAAACGGCTCGAGCAAGACCTGGGCCGCGAGCCCACCAGCGAGGAAATGGCCGCCTCGGCCGGCCTCTCGATCGAGGAAACCCGCCGCGTTTTGGCCATGGGCCGCCAGCCGGTAAGCCTTGACCGACCGGTCGGCGAGAGCGAAGATAGTTGTTTCGGCGAATTCCTGGAAGACGATGGCCTGCCGCGACCGGAACGGGCCGCCAGCAATGGACTCCTGCGTGAAAAGATCGATGCCCTGCTCAAAACGCTCACCTACCGAGAACGGGAAATCATCCGTCTGCGGTACGGCTTGGGCGACGGGTACACGTATACCCTCGAAGAGGTGGGCCGCATCTTCAAAGTCACCCGCGAGCGCGTCCGCCAGATCGAAGCCAAGGCGGTCAAAAAGCTCCAGCACCCCGTGCGAAGCCAACAGCTGGCCGGCTTCATCGACCCCGGCGCGCGGATCATCGAAGAACCAATGGAGCTCGAACGGGCGGCCGGCTAACGCGGGCCGTCTCTACGGTCCCTTGTCCTTCGGACACAGGCCCACGGGATTGCAACCGTGGGCTTTTTTCTTTTCTTGGCGTCCGCCCACCGGTCTCGTGAGCTGTGCCTTTCCGTCGAGTTGTCATCCCTAACCCCAAAACGATCCCTCCATGTCCGCTGCCACACCGAACACAAGCACCTCCGTTCTTCGCGTCCTGCACCGCATTCAACGTCAGTTGGCCGATCTCCACGAGCGGCTCGATCGCGGCCCACGACAGGCCCGCGCCGCCGAAATGAACGTCCAACGATGCGAAGACCATCTGACGCAAGTGAAGAACGAGTCCAAGGCGCTTCGCATGGCGGCCGACCAGAGACAGCTTCAGCTCAAGACGGGCGAGGAAAAGATCAAGGACCTCCGGCGGAAGCTCAACGCGGCGTCCAGCAACCGCGAGTATCAGGCCCTGCTCGAACAGATCGCCGCCGACGAAATGGCCGCCAGCGTGCTGACGGACGAAATCCTCGAAGCGATGGAAAAGGCCGACGACTTCGGCAAGAACATCACCGAGGCCGAAGCCGCGCTCGCCGGCGCTAAACAGAAGGCCGATCAGGTTCGCGCCGAGGTCGCCGAGCAAGAGCCCCTGTTGCAGGCGGACGTGACTCGGCTTCAAGCCGAACTGCGGCAGGCCGAAGAAGGCTTGCCCGAAGACACCCGCGAGCTCTACCATCGCATCGTCCGGCAAAAGGGCGAGGATGCCTTGGCAGTCGTTGAAAACCAGTGTTGCACTGGCTGCAATCAGCGGATCACTTTGAACGTCTACAGCCAAGTCAAGCTAGGACAGCCCATCGGGTGCAAGACGTGCGGTCGGCTGCTCTATCTGCCGGAATGAGCGATGTCCAAAAGGTCACGACGCCGCCGTCCCGAACCGCCGCCGGCGTCCGTGTGCGGCTTGTCCCGCCCCGATGCAGCGCCGGTCAGCCATGAGCCGCTCGCTCGGCGCGTGTTGACTGTCTGGTGGGGCCCCGTCGCCATCGCCAGCGCGGCACTCGCAATGCTCGCCTGGACTTGGGGGACATGGCCGGACGTTCTCATTGACTTCGGCGTCGAGCGTTACATCCCCTGGCGACTGGCCCAGGGCGACGTTCTCTACAGGGACATCGCGTTCCATAACGGTCCCTTCTCACAATATTTCAACGCGCTCTGCTTCGGCCTTTTCGGTTCCAGCCTGCGCACGCTCGTTTTTTCCAACCTCGTCTGGCTGGCGCTGTTGATCTGCCTGCTGCACTACGCATTGCGGCAAGTCGGCAGTCGCACGGCCGCCACGATCGCCTGTCTGGTGTTCGTGCTGCTGTTTGCGTTTGGCCAGTATCTCGGGATCGGTAATTACAACTACGTCTGTCCCTACGCGCACGAGATGACGCACGGATTGACGCTGTCCCTGGCGGCCGTCGTCGCGGCATGGCCGGCCGACCGCCGCCAACGGAGCCGAATGGCCCTCGGCGGACTCGCGCTGGGCATCGCGTTTCTCACGAAGACCGAAGTCTTCCTGCCGGGCGCCTTCGCGACTGCCACAGCCGTCGCGCTCAGCCTCTGGTTCCAGCGGCCCGGCTGGCGGCCGACCATCGCGCGAGTCGGCTGTTTTCTGATCGCTTTTCTGGTTCCGCCGACGATCGCCTTCGTGTGCCTGGCAACGGCCATGCCCACCGCGCAGGCCATGCTCGGAACGCTGGGCACCGGGGCCGTCGCCTTGCATCGCGACATTCTCGACTTGCCATTCTATCGGCGCGGCATCGGACTGGACCAGCCAATGCACAACGCGTGGCTGATGCTGTCGCTGACGGGCCTTGAGGCGATCATTTTGGCGCCGGCAGCCGCGCTCGGGCTCTTGCTGCGGCGGCCCCAGCGATTCCGCCGCGTCATTGTCGCGGCCGTGTTCTTCGCGATGGGTGCAATTCTTTGGTGTTTGCAAACGCACATTCCTTGGTACGACATGGCGCGTCCGCTGCCCATCTTGATGCTCGCCATGGCAGCGGCCGTCGTGGCAAGTTTCGTCAGGGGCCCTCGGAAACGGGCCGACCAGTTCCGATTGGTCCGACAGGTGTCGCTGTTGGTATTTGCGATGGTCTTGTTGACCAAGATCGCCCTCTACGCGAGGATCTATCACTACGGTTTCATCCTGGCCATGCCGGCAGTGTTGCTGCTGTGCGTCGCAGCGTTCGATTGGATTCCGCGATTCCTCGATCGTCGCGGCGGCTTCGGTCCCGTGTTTGCCGCGGCGGCCGCCGCCTTGCTCTCGGTCACGATCGTCGCCCACCTCGACGTCCAGTCGCAACTGATCAGCGCGAAGACATGCCGGGTCGGCGCGGGGGCCGACGCCTTCTGGGCCTACGCCGCCGGCGACCTGGTCAACACAATCACGGCCGAGATCGCCAAACGAACGCCGCCGGCCAAGACCCTAGCCGTCTTCCCCGAAGGCGTCATGATCAACTGCCTCACGCGGCTCCGGAACCCAACGCCATATATCCACCTGATGCCAACCGAGTTGATATTGTTCGGCGAGCAGCGAATTCAAGCGGCCTACCAGGCCCATCCGCCGGACCTGATCGTTTTCGCCCACAAGGACACATCCGAGTTCGGGCTGCGCTTCTTCGGCCAGAATTACGGCCAGCGACTCGCCGATTGGGTCCTCGCCAACTATCGGCCCGTCGCACTGGCCGGCTCGCTGCCGTTCCAGAACGACCAGTTCGGAATCCTGTTGCTGGAGAAGAAAGACGGCCCGGCAACGGAAGAAGACGCGCCGCGGCGATCGGACATGCGCAACGGCGGGCAGTGACGCCAGCGATGCGACGCTTGCCGGCGATTTGGGGCCGGCCGTCATCCCACATCGCCCAGTTCGAGCGCCTTGCCGTAACGCACCATGATCATCCGCCGCAGCTTGGCGTGCTCGTCGGCGGCAAGCCCGCGATCGGCTGCGACCAGCGCCTGGGCGTCCCGACGCGCCTCTTCCAACGTCGCCCCGTCTCGCAGCAGATCGGCCACGCGCAACGGCGGCAACCCGTGTTGCCGGGTGCCAAACATATCGCCGGGCCCTCGAAGTTTGAAATCCGTCTCGGCCAGCTCGAATCCGTCCGTGGAAGCGACGAACGCCTGGAGCCGGGCGATGGACTCTTCGGTCCGAGGGTCGCCAAAAACGCAACAGAAACCGGGGAACTTCCCACGGCTGACGCGCCCGCGAAGCTGATGCAGTTGGGCCAGTCCAAAACGATGCCCGCCCTCGATTGTCATCAGCGTGGCATTGGGAACATCGACGCCCACCTCGACGACCGACGTGCAAACCAGGGTCTGAATGTCGCCGCTTCGAAATCGGTCCATGACGTCGTCTTTTTCGGCCGAACTCATCCGGCCGTGGATCAGCCCGAGGCGAAACGCCTCCAACTCGCCATTGGCCAGCGTCTCGTAGGTTTCGTCCAGGCTGGCGACCTCCATCGCGTCCGACTCCTCGACCAGCGGCGCGACCACGTAGCCCTGCCGCCCCTCGGCCAGCTTGCGCCGGAAGAAGGCCCACCACTTGGCCCGCTGCCCCTCGTTGGCCAGGTACGTGTTGACCTTCTGCCGGCCCGGCGGCATGTCGCGCAGCGTCGAAACATCGAGATCGCCGAACAGGGTCATCGTCATCGTGCGGGGAATGGGCGTAGCCGTCATCACCAGGTAATGCGGGTCGATCCCCGCCTGTTTGAGCTTAGCCCGCTGAAGCACGCCGAACCGGTGTTGCTCGTCGATAATCACCAGCCCAAGTTTGGCGAACGACACGTCCTCCTGAATGATCGCCTGGGTGCCGACGACGATGTCGACCTGCCCGCCCGCAATCTGTTCCAGCAGGGCCGCGCGCTGCGACGCCGCGAGCCCGCCGGTCAGTTGGGCACGACGCACTTGGCTGGCGGCCAGCATCTTTTCCAATGTCAGCGCGTGCTGCCGCGCAAGCACTTCCGTCGGCGCCATCAGAACGGCCTGATGCCCGTGGGCGACGGCCAGCAGCATGGCGTACACGGCCACCACCGTCTTGCCGCTCCCCACGTCCCCCTGCAACAGCCGGTTCATCGGCAGCGGTCCAGCCATGTCGGCCGCAATCTCGCCAATCGCTCGCTGTTGCCCCGCTGTCAGCTCGAAGGGAAACAGCCGGCGGATTCGCGCGTCAATCCGCGACGTCGCCTCCAGCGACGGGGCCGTCCGCTGGTCGCGTTGCTGCTGACGCTTCAAGGCCAACGCCAATTGCAGAATCAGCAACTCTTGATAGACCAGCCGCCGTCTGGCGCGCTCCAAGGCTTCCTGGTCGCTCGGGAAATGGATTTGCGGCAACGCCTCCCTCAGCGGCAACAACTCGTGATCCCGCAAGTACTCCTCGGGAAACACCTCGTCGAGCACCTCGACGTACGTCTCGAGTGCGCCGCGCACGATCCGCCGCATCTGCCACTGAAGCAATCCTTCGGTCAGCGCGTAGACCGGCCGAATCTTGGCTGCCGGCTCGTCTTCCTCCGCGTCGAGAGCCTCGACCCGCGGATGGTGCATCTGCCAGACAAGGCCCTCGTGCTTCGGCTTGCCCGAAACCATCACCCGCTCGCCGATCTCGAACCGGGCGCGCATCATCGGCTGGTTGAACCAGAGCGCCCGCACATACCCCGATCCGCATCGCACCGAAACGCCCAGCACGCAGCCGCCCGTACTCGTGCCGCGAAAATCGATGTCGTCGACTACGCCGCGAACGCTTTGCAGCTTGCCTTCCTCAAGTCGGTCAACTTCCCGCTGCTCGACGAACTCTTGGTAGTCCCGCGGAAAGAAGAACAGGACATCCCGTGCCGTGCGCAGGCCAAGCCTTTCGAGCAAGTCCGCGCGGGCCGGCCCCACGCCTTTCAGAAAGCCAATCGGCGTGGCAAGTTGCTCGGCGGCGGTTCGTTCCATGGCAGCCATTCGACCCATTCTAGAACGCCAGGCCCGCGCCAGCCAGCGGCACGGCACGGCCTCGCAGCCCTTCGGCCCGAGGCCTCTTGCCACGATTCGCCGGTTTGGCACAATAGTATTCGGCTGGACCAAACCCATCCACCAGGGTTGCCACGCATCGCCGATCCCAAACCGCCGCTAATCCCGCGAGGATCCCCATGACTGCCGGCAATTGCCAAACGCAAGCTCAGTTCGACCAGCTCAAGACGGGCGATCGCGTCGCCGTCGAACATACGGTCACCGTCGGGCAGAAAAGCTGGCGAAAGACGACCCTCGGAACGGTCATCCGCACCGAACGACGCCGCCACGGCCTTCACTTCGACCGCGGCTCCGACGACCAGGTCTTCAGCGATGTTATCCTCCTCGAACTGCCCGACGGCGAACTCGCCGACATCACCATCGACGAGTTCACGGTCATCCATCGGGTCTAGCTGAACGTGTCCCCTCGCCCTTTGGGCGAGGGGCTTTAGGGGTGACGGCGGCGGTTGCCCCGCTTGCCGACGGCCGGTGGGGCCAGTACGCTGATATATTTCCCGCCATGCCCGATTCATCGCCCGACAGCCGGCTGTTCCAATCCCATCCCCGCACCTTCGCGGCCGGGCGCCACGTCTACCCTGTGCTGAGCCGCCGCGCGGGCGGAATCTCGATCGGCGTCAACCTGAACCTCGACCGCCGCTGCAATTTCAACTGCGTTTACTGCCAGGTCGATCGCTCGACGCCGGCCAACACCGCGCCGATTGATTTGGAACAATTGGCCGCCGAACTGGATCAGATGGTCGAGCTGGTCGTCTCCGGCCGAATCTTTGATGGTCCGCAGTTCCGCGACACGCCGGCCGCCTTGCGGCGGCTGAACGATATCGCCCTAAGCGGCGACGGCGAACCGACGCTTTCGGCCAACTTCGAGCAGGCTGTCGAACGGTGCGCGGAGGTTCGCCGCCGACATGGCCTGGACAACGTCAAGATCGTGCTGATTACCAACGCCACCGCGCTGGATCACCCGCGCGTCCGCAAGGCGCTCGCCACGCTCGACCGCAACGGCGGCGAGATCTGGGCCAAGCTCGACGCCGGCACCGAAGACTACTATCGGCTGGTCGATCGCTCGACGGTCCCTTGGCAACGAATCCTTGACAACCTGCGGGCGGCCGCCACGGCCCGGCCCATTGTCATCCAGTCGCTCTTCATGCGAATCCGCCAAGAAGCGCCGCCCGCCGCCGAGTTGGACGCCTACTGCGCACGGCTTCAAGAGATCGTGGCCGCCGGCGGTCAGATCAAGCTGGTCCAGATTCACACCATCGCTCGCCGACCGGCCGAACCCTGGGTCGCGCCGCTGAGCAACGCCGAGATCGACGCCATCGCCAACCTGGTCCGCCATCGCACGGGCCTCTCCACCGCCGCCTTCCACGGCGCAGCCGAGTTCACCTAAGAAGCCTCGCACGATCAACGCCCCGACCGACCGAACAAGAGCAGGCCCGGCCCCAGCCAGCTTGCTATCCGACGGCCCGTCCCAGAAGCCGCAGCGACGCATAGAGCAACGCAATCGCGCCGACGACGGCCAAAACCGTCTTGACGCTGTCCATGGTGGGCAACGAAACGGTCACCGAACGCGGAGGCGCAGAGGCCGGAACCAGCGTGGGCTTTGGAACTTCGACGGAACACGAAACGCTCGGCGCCGCTCGACCCGCATGCGCAACTGGCGCAGCGACCGGCTGCGGCCTGGGCGGCGTGGATAGCGTGGTGGGCGCGGGCGACGGCGACACGGCGACCCCTCCGGCCGCCGTCTGGCCGCTCGAAATCGCAACCAGCGGCGCCGGATCGCGGGGCGCGGCCGGCTGACGAGCAGCCGCCATCTGCAAGGAGAGCCGCTGAAAATCTCCATCGACCAAGGCCAGAAACCAGCGGACGCGGCCACAGTAGCTGCCCGTCGTGCGGCCAAACCCGGAGCCAAAAAGGACGCCGGCCAGCTCGCCGCGGCTGTTAAAGATCGGCCCGCCGGAGTCGCCTTGTCGTGCGGCCACGTCGAGCTCGACCATTTCGTACGGCAGATTCTGACCTGGCGAGAGGTACTCGGTGCAGCGGCCCGACACGGCCCGATACGGCCCGCTTCCGTAGCCGGCGATGGTGAGCGTGTCGCCCGGCTGCGGCGATTGGCTCGCCAGGGGAATCGGCGCGACGTTGGGCCGCCAGACGATCAGCGCGGCCAAGTCCCAGTCGCGGTCGGTTCGAGCAACCGTGGCCGCCGAGCGGAAGCCATTGGGAAAAATGACGCCGACCTGACCCGCTGCATCGCGGACGACGTGCCAGTTGGTGATGACCAAGCCGAACGAGTCGTTGACGGCCACCAAGGAACCCGAGCCCAACGACATGCCGTCGCGTTCGGGAGCGACGACGCGGACCACGGCCGGATGCGGCTGGGCGTAAGAGGCTGCCCAGCTTGTCGCGCCAGCAAAAACGCTCAATGCCGCAAAAGCAGCAACGACAACGAGCCGCCAACACGACACGACAACCCAACGGCCGCCCGCGAATCGCTCGGCGAGCGCCGATCGGATCCGGGTTCGCTTCGGGTAACTGTCCGCGGCGGTTGGCAACAGAGAATATCCCATCCTCCCCATCGCTTCGACCGCAAACACAGCGGCTGTCCAGCGTTTTTCCGGCGGGACATGGCCCGTCTTGTCAGGCCGGTGTAGATTTGCCGTAGGCGTTGCCAAAACCGACGTGTGGAGATATGACGCCCAGACGGCCCGCCGCCGCCAGGCGAAAAACGCTCCGAGCGAACACCATACCTCCGATTGAGTGCAACACCAGCCGTTGGAGCCAGCGTTAATCCGGTGATATGGTACAATAAAACTGTCTTGTCGTACCGAACAGGGCAAGCATGGCCAAGCTGAGGGTAGACGATTTTATCGATCTCGTGCGTCGCAGCGGGCTGGTCGAAAAGGACCGCCTCAATGCGCTGCTGCGCGAGCTCAAACGCGAGGCCGGCGGCCACTCCATCAACGACACCGACTTCGTCGTTGCCCGGCTTGTCGAAGCCGGCATGTTGACCCGCTGGCAAGCCGATAAGCTGCTCGAAGGCCGCCACAAGGGCTTTTTCCTCGGCAAGTACAAGCTGCTCGACCATCTCGGCACTGGCGGCATGAGCATGGTCTATCTCGGCGAGCACGTGCTTATGCAGCGTCGCGTCGCCATCAAGGTGCTGCCGAAGAGCCGCGTCGAAGACACCTCCTACCTCGCCCGATTCCATCGCGAGGCCCAGGCGGCCGCCGCGCTCGACCACCGCAACATCGTCCGGGCATACGATGTGGACAACGACGGCAATGTCCACTACCTCGTGATGGAATACGTCGACGGTCGCGACCTCCAGCACATCGTCACCGAGGACGGCCCGCTCGATTATATGACCGCCGCCGACTACGTGCGACAGGCGGCCGCCGGGCTCGCGCACGCCCACCGAGCCGGTCTCATCCACCGCGACATCAAGCCGGCCAATCTGCTGATTGACCAGCGGAACGTCGTCAAGTTGCTCGACCTCGGGCTGGCCCGCTTCACCGACGAGGACAAGGCGTCGCTGACAGTTGCCTTCGACGAAAACGTGCTCGGCACGGCCGACTACCTCGCGCCCGAGCAGGCCCTGGACAGCCACGGCGTCGATGCCCGCGCGGACATCTACGGCCTTGGTTGCTCGATGTACTTCGCGCTGACCGGCCATCCGCCATTTGTCGGCGGAACGCTGCCACAGCGTCTGATGATGCACCAAAAGGAGCCGCCGCCGAGCATCTTGCTGGACCGGCCCGACGCGCCGCCCGACCTGATCGCCATCTGCCTGAAGATGCTGGCCAAGAAGCCGGAGCAACGTTACCAGTCGGCCGGCGAGGTGGCCCACGCCCTGGGCCAATGGCTTCGCATGCACGGCGCCCAGGTCGAGTCCGGGAGCAACAGCGGTCTTTCGTCGGTCCAACTGGCTGGACAAGCCGCTGCGTTGCCCCGCGCGGAAGCCCTGGACAGCCAACGAGCGATGCCACGAGCCGTCGGCCTGCCGCCGGGCCGTCGAGCGACGGGCACCGAGCGTCCGCGCGGCATGCCCCCCCTGCCCGGCCGCCCCAACGCACTGAGCGATACCCTGCCGGGACAAGATCAGCCAACGGTCGCGGGCCCCGGGGCTGGCAGCCACCGTCTGCCGGTCGCCCAGTCGCTCGAGGACGACTCGTCGGAACAGGTGGTGAACACGGACATCGAACCACTGAAGTTTCGCAGACAGGCGGACTTGCTCATCGACACGCGGCTCGGCGTCTATCTGCCCCCCCGTCAAGGCATCCGCCTCCGCACCTGGCTAACAGCGGCCATCTGGACCCTGCTGGCCGTCGGGGCGGTGATTGTCTTCCGGGTGATTGGCCGCTAGCGGCCGCGATGCCGCTAGCGGTTTGGCGATGAGGACGCGCACATCTGGTCGCGCACGGCACCGAATCCATCTAGAATGATGCCAGACAGACACACGCAGCTCGATAAGATCAAGTAATTCTGCCTTGCGTTCATCAAGCTAAGGTGAGCAACGCGGCCTGGAAGCACCTCACTCGGCACAGAGCAGTCCATCGTTAGCGACAAGATGATTCCGAGAATGCCAGCCACGACGAGCAAATTGGCGACCATCTACGCCGCCAGCAAGCGGGACATCTCGATTTCGCGGTCACCATACTCGGTAAGGTCGCTCGCATAAGGCTCGACATCCGGCTTCGTAACCTGAGCCAACGCGACTGTCAAAAGCACGCCCAGCTTGATCTTGTGGTCGACGATGCCCACCCGAAACGCGCTGGCAAGTTCCAGAATACGCTTGACACCCTTGACCTCAAACCCAGCCAAGCGGCCATCGTCCATTGACAGGTAAAGCGTTACCCAGCTGTTGAGACGCTTGCGATACGTGTCCGTGTCGCGAACGTAGAAGATGATCGAGTCTGCCCCGGGGGCGTAAAACGGCTCGGCCTTAAACGCGACCTTTTCATGCTGCTCGCCATACTCCTGTGCAAGCGTGGCGATGTAGTCAGTAACGTTCATTGTGTCGGCCATAATCGTTCTCCGAAGCGGTTTGGGTCATCGTGGCCCACGGGCCAACCTAGACATTGAGCGTCTGCCTGCTCCCACCCGTAGTTGATTACCTCAAAATCGTGATCGACGTACACGCAAAACGTGTACCCTGGTCGGATCGGAACCGTGACTCGAAGGTCCGATCCACTCGGGACCCCTGCAACGCAGTAACCATCATCAAACCCTGGTCGTTTCAGATCGTGCCACACGCCAGCGGGTCGCGCTAAAACCTCGGGCACAAGAAGCCCCGCCAGGTACATTCGCCAGTTCCCACTCTGTCGGTAAGCGTGCCGCAGCCCATCCCTCATGCCATAGGCTTGCGAGCCTTCGCCCGATGGATGCAGCCCTTGAAACGATGCCATGTCTAGTGGCGTCCAGGCGCGCAAGGGCATAGCTTTGTCTGCCTAATCCTAGAGTCTAATTGATGGCAGGGCAGAAGGGAAGTTCCCGAGTCGTACCGCCGATTTTAACACCCCCCCGGCCAAGCGTCAAGCACCAATCTTAAAGAACTCCACGTTTCCGGCGATAGCCACACGGTTGCGTGAATTCCGCGTTTCAAACTGACCCACCACCTGGCGTTTTGCCGCAATGCCGCGTCCGCACGCCAAATAGCCAAGAAATTCCGGCGGCCGGATGGCAGCGACTCTGGTTGGCTGGCAATTCTGCGTAGGTTTGAGAGGACAGGGAAGATTTTTGCCGTCGTGCCGAGATTGTCACTTCTCCGATTCCTTCCGCCGATTCACTAGGAATGTATTAGTTCGGCTATTCACTTCAGACAAGGGGGACACGTCATGAAGACGTTCGTGCGCGCTACGATGGCGCTAACAGCAGCCATCGCCTTGTGTCAGGGAAGCCTGGCGCTGGCTGAGGATTACTACTGGGTATCCGGCGGCGATCAGACCGCCACGGCCGTCGCTGAGCAAAAAGCTCCCGCGGCCAATCCCACGACGGCTGGCGTCTGCAACGATCAATCCTGCTGCGATCCGTTCTCCAACGACTGCGAGCGGCGCGGCGGCGTGATCGGCCAATTCGGCTTTGATTCGTTTAAGGGCATTAGCGATGCGCCCGGCGCAAGCAACTTCGGAGCGGTCACCGGCTTCAACCTCGGCTGGCTGCTGCCTGGCGAAGCCGGCGACCGTGGCCTGGGATTCCAGCTCGGCATGACCTATGGTCTGTACGACTGGGACGGACGCACGGCGCCCCTAGGCTCGACGGTCAACGAAGCCAAAAGCCAACAGCAGACGTTCCTGACCATCGGTTTCTTCCGTAAGTCGGACGAAGATCACCCGCTGAGCTTCGGCTTGGTTTACGACTACATGTTCAACGAAGGCTGGGGCGAGTACGCCACCAGCCCGACCCTTGGCCAATGGCGTGGCCAGATCGAATGGGCCTTCAACGAGAACAACGGTTTGGGTGCTTGGGGATGCCTGCGTGATCGCGATGCCTACAGCACGATCGACTACTCGTCGGTCACTCGCAACCGCAGTGTTAGCCAAGCGAGCTTCTTCTGGCACCACAAGTTCGACTACCCGGCGCAGAGCTGGCTGTGGGTCGGCGCTCCGCAAACCGATCGCCTGAACGGCGAAGGCAGTCTCTATGGCTGGACCATCGGCGGCGCCTTGCAGGCCCCCATCACCGACCGGTTGGCCTGGTACGGCAACTTCGAGTATGCCCGCCCGACCGCCTCGGCTGGCTCGGTCGCTTCGAGCGAGAGCGCTTGGAACGTCGGCACCGGAATCCTCTGGTACTTCGGCGGCGGCGCCCACACGCACCAACTCAATGGCGAGCGTTGGACCCCGTACATGCCGGTTGCCAACAACAGCACCTTCCTGGTGGACCAGCAGACCGGAATCTAGCCAAGCTGGGGGAGTGTCCCCATTGTCTTTCAATCGCTGAGGGGGGCGGCAGCCTCGAAACTGCCGCCCCTCGCTCATTTCTTGGCCCAATCGCGCGCCGCTTGCCCCCCCCAGCAACCTCTCCCGGGCCGTCTGCCTTTTTGCATTCCTAGGGCTGGCAGCGCGGCCCCACCGGGCCCTCCGCGAAAAAACGGGCCGCGCGGCAGCCCACACCACCCCTCGCTCAGGCCGGACGCCGGCCGGCGTTAAAAACTACCATTGACGGTACTGCCCATCCTCCAGTATTCTCCGCCCCCTATTCATGAGGGAGCAATATTGTCTCTTTTCTCGTGATGCGCCATGGTGCAACCAACCGACTCCGCCGCCGTCGAACCTGAATTCGAGAACCGATCCGGTGCGGAACTCGTCCATTCCGTACTACGATTGGTGTTCGCCGTGCGCTATCGCAAGAATCTGGTGGCCGCCGTCATGACCGCCGCCGCATTGCTCGGCGGTCTCTATTACGCCACGGCCACGCGCTACTACGCGGCCAAGGCCCAAGTCCTCGTCACGCAACCGCGATCGGATCACTTCGATACGTCTGTGACCAACGAGGAGTCGGTCCGGCAGAACATCATGCCCACGTACGAAAACATCGTACGGAGCGCCAAGGTCATCGAAGGCGCGGTCAACAACCTGCCGGCCGCCGACCGCATCGACCTGGGGAATCTGGCCAAAGACCACTGGGCCGCGCGCGTCCAAGCCAATCTCGCGGCAAAGGCCATCCGTTCAACCAACGTCCTCGAAATCAGCTATCGCTCCCGCGATCCCAAGGTCGCGGTCCACGTCGTGCGCGCCGTCGTCCAGTCCTACCTCGACTTCATGGAATCGATGCAGCGCGGCACGGCCGGCGACATCAGCCGCATGCTCACCAAGGAGCGACAGACGCAGGCCCAGCAGCTCCAGAAGAAACAGGAAGAGTTGCTCGAAGCGCGACGTCGGTTCGCCGACATGGGCTTCCGATCCGATGGCAAGACCCTGCACCCGACCGTTCAGCGGGCCGTCTACTTCAACGACGCTCTGATCGCCGCCCAGAAGAGACGGGTCGAGGCCGAGGCCCTCCTGGCCGGCATTCAATCCGCCATCCAACGCAAGGAGGATGTCGGCCAATATCTGATGGCCGTCGGCAACGAGGTTGGCCGCGACCTGTTGATGAGCAATCTGGGCCTCACCGGTCGCGACGGACTCTCGCAAGCCAATATCGAGCAAAACTTGTTGGCCGACCGCGCTCAACTGCAGACCGTCCAACAGAACCTCGGGCCCAACCATCCCGAAGTCCAGGCGTTGGCCCAACGCGTCCGGCTCACCGAGCAGTATCTCGCCACCACGCAACAACGACTCGACGAACGCCTCGCGGCGCTCGGCAAGGGCGAACTCGGCCCTTGGCTCTCACGTCTCGTGCAGCAGAAGCTCGAACAATCGCGTCGCGAGGAGCAAACCCTCTCGTCGCGATTCGAGGAAGCCCGAACCGAGGCCATCAACCTCAGCGGCCAGTTGGCTCAAATTGAAATGCTCGAACGCGACGTGAAGCGCTTGAGCGACATGAACGACGTGCTTCTGAACCAGATCGCCGCCATCGACCTTAAGCAGAACGGCCAGGAAGTCCGCGTCGCTGTCATCGAAGAGCCCACCATCTCGGCCAAGCCCGTCTCGCCGCGACTCAGTGTCGTCGTGGTCCTGGTGGTCCTTGGCGGCCTTGGCACGGCGATCGGACTGGTGACGCTCTTGGACGTGCTCGACGACCGTTTCCGGTCCATCGAAGAACTCCAAGGCCGACTGGGACTCCCGCTGCTGAGCATGATCCAACAACTCACGCCGCCGGAAAAGACTGGCCCGAGGGCCTTGATAACGCACGCCGCGCCCACGTCGGTGGCCAGCGAAAGCTTCCGCACCCTGCGGACCGCCCTGTCGCTGACACACCCCGACGCGCGGCAGATCGTCGTGACCAGCGCCGAGCCAGGCGACGGAAAGACGACAACCCTGGCCAATCTGGCCGTCTGTTACGCCCAGGCGAGCAAACGAACGCTTCTGATCGACGCCGACATGCGACGGCCCGGCCTGACCGGTCTTATGAACATGCGCGGCCCCCAGGGACTGAGCGAGATCTTGCGATCGGACGGGGACATCGCCGGATGCGTCAAGGCCCACGTCCGTCGGTCGGGCATCGACGGGCTCGACATCATCCCGTCCGGCCCGCGACCGACCGACCCGGCCGAGTTGCTTGCCAGTCCGCGATTCTCGCAACTCTTGGCCTGGGCTGAAACCGCCTATGACCTCATTCTGATCGACAGCCCACCGACGTTGGCCACCACCGACACCGCAATCATCGGGCGACTGGTTGATGGCGTCATCCTTGTCGTGCAGCCGACAAAGAACCGACGCCGTCTGGTCACCCGCGTCGTCGAGCGGCTCGAACTCATGAAGATTCCGCCTCTCGGAGTGGTGGTCAACCGAACCGGCGCCGAGGGCGACGAAGGCTACTACGGCTATCACAGTTACGGATACGGCTATGGCTACGGAGACAGAGACGACTATGGGCACGACGAAGCGCCGCGCCCCGTGGACGACAAGAAACGCGCGACATTGTCCACCGGCAGAAAGCCAGATCCCGACGATGACCAAGAACCACCACTGCTGATCCCTCGGCGTGCGGCGTAATTTCCTTTCCCCCCGCCATTGGAGCGAGGGCCAAGGTGAGGACGAGTTTGCAGAAGACATGCTTCCTTGCAACGCTTTGATGCGGATCGGCCTAGTGATGACTCGGGGCAACCATGCGTGACATTTCCAACCAACCGCAACACGCCTATTGGCGACTGCACGGCCACCTGCTGACCGCCGCCGGGCTCGCTCCTCTGCTGGTCGGAATCTACTTTCTCTGCTATTGGCTCCGGTTCGAAGGCCAACTGGGCCAGACCGAGCTGACCGGCTTCCGCGCGACCGTCGGTTGGGTCGTCGCCTCGCAGTTGGTGTGGTTCATCGCTCTGCGCGCTTGTCGCGGATGGCGGCGATCCGTCACCTTCTACGACCTTGTCGTCCTGGCGCGAACCGCGACCGCCGCCCTGCTGACGGTCGCCATGATCCAATACCTCTTCGCGCCGCTTCCGGCCGTCCCTCGCAGCGTGCTTCTGCTGGATTGGGGCGCAACCATCGTGGTCATCGGCGGCGCCCGGTCGTTGCTGCGAGGTGTTCGCGAGCTGCATTGGCGACCCTTTTCCTCAACGGAACCGGTGCGTGTCCTGATCGCCGGGGCCAGCGAGTTGGGCACATCGACGCTCCACGCGATCCGCGGTCTGACACAGCCGAGCTACCACGTCGTCGGCTTCATTGACGGCAACCCCGGCATCCGAGGCAACCATATCGAGGGCGTGCCCGTCCTCGGCGATTGTCGCCACGCGCGACAACTGGCGTCCGAACACCGAGTGCGCCAAGTCTTGGTCATGCAAGGCGAACTGACCGGACCGCAAATCCGCCAGCTCATCGACGACGTCGGCCGTCTTTGCGAAGTTCGTATCGTTCCCCACTACCAACGACTCATTGAAGGCTCTGTCACGGTCCAGCCACGGCCCGTCTGCATCGACGACCTCCTGCAGCGCGAGCCCGTCAAACTCGCCATCGCCGACATTCGGCAATGGATCGACGGCCGCGTGATTCTTGTCACCGGCAGCGCCGGCAGCATTGGCTCCGAGATCTGCCGCCAGCTGCTTCAATTCGATCCCGAGCGCGTCGTCCTGGTGGACCGGGCCGAAACGGCCCAGTTCTTCATCGAACGAGAATTGCAGGCCTTGGCCCCGAACAAGAGGATCGATGTCTGCGTCGCCGACGTGCTCGACGAGACCAACATGCGACGCATTCTGATGCGTCATCGGCCGCACGTCATTTTCCACGCCGCAGCCTACAAGCACGTTCCGCTCATGGAACGCCATCCGCAAGAGGCCGTCAAGAACATCGTGACGGCGACGCGCCGCATGGCCGACCTGGCCGTCGCATTCCACGTCGATTCGTTCGTGCTGATCTCGACCGACAAGGCCGTCAACCCGACGAGCGTGATGGGCGCTTGCAAGCGAGCGGCCGAACTTTACGTCCAGTCGCTGGCTGGCCGTGCCTCGGGGCGTTTCGTCACCGTGCGGTTTGGCAACGTCCTCGACTCGGCCGGCAGCGTCGTCCCGCTGTTTCGCCAGCAGATCGCCGCCGGCGGCCCCCTGACCGTCACGCACCCCGAGGTCCGCCGCTACTTCATGACCATTCCGGAAGCCTCGCGGCTCGTGATCCAGGCCGGCGCCATCGGTCAGAGCGGCCAGATTCTCGTCCTCGACATGGGCGAGCCCGTTCGGATTGTCGATCTGGCCACCGATATGATCCGGCTGTCCGGCCTCCGCGTGGGCGAGGATGTTGCAATCCAATTCACCGGACTTCGTCCTGGCGAGAAACTCTACGAAGAACTGCACATCGCCGGCGAGCAACGGCTGCCGACCACGCATCCAAAAATCATCGTCGCCACCCATCGGCCGCCCCGGGTCGGCGACGTGCGCCGTGCGATTGCCGAGCTGGAGGAGACGGCTCGGATGGAGCCCGAGGCGATCGTCGGCCAATTGAAGCAACTCGTCTGTGGTTACGCCCCAGAGCCCCTGGCCCGCGAACGATTGGCGGCCTGATCGGTTCTGGGCAATGCGGCAACGATGCCGCAACATGATTGACAGCAGGAAACACACCGGGTGCCAGCCACCCACGGGAACGGAGTACGCGCGGACGATACGAATGACGGCGCTGCGAACGCTGAAATCGCACATGGCGGGCTGCCTGCAAACGGCAATGGCATCTCGCACGTTGCGAACCGTTTCCATCTTTGCCGGCGGCAACCTGATCGCAACCGCATTGGCCATCGTTGGCTCGGTCGTCCAGGCGCGCTATGTCGGTCCCGAAGAGATGGGCGTCTTTCGCACCTTCTCGATTGTCGTCGGCTATCTGTCTTTCCTGCACCTCGGCACCGTCGACGGTCTCCAGCGGCAACTGCCGTGTCTTCTGGGAAGCGGCCGCCGGGACGCAGCCGAAAGGGCCGCGAGCGCCTCGTTGGCCTGGACGCTGCTGGTCTCAGCCCTAGGCGGCATTGCGTTCCTCGGCTTGGCTTTGGTCGACGCCCTGCACGGTCGTTGGATGCACGCGTGCGGCTGGATCGCGCACACCCCGGTCCTTTTCGCGGCACTGTACGGCGTCGGGCTTGGAACGACCTATCGCACCGGCGGCGATTTCGCCCGACTGTCGACCATCAATATGGCCCAGGCGGTCGTCGGAACACTACTACTGCCATTGGTGCCGCCGCTTCGATATGTTGGTCTGTGCCTCCGGCTTTTTCTGGTTTCACTGTTTGGCGCCGCCTTGCTGCAGCGATCGTGTCCCTTTCCGATTCGCCGCGGCTTTGGCGTCAAGGACCTCTGGGGCGTGGTCCGCGTGGGGCTGCCGCTGAGCGTCGTCGGGTACCTGGCCACGTCCTTCTGGTGGTCCCTCGAAAGCTCTCTCGTGTTTCGGCATCTCGGGGTCGAGGCGCTCGGCTTGTTCACTGTCGTCGTGCTGTTCCGCCAGACGGCGTGCCAACTGCTGCTGAACGTCAATCAGGTGTACATGCCACGAATCGCGGAGCAATTCGGCCGGTCGGGTCGGATCACGGACTGTGTCCGGCTCTCGGTAAAACCAACGCTGTTGGCAGCCTTGGCCACGTTGCCGCTCATGGCGATTGGCTGGGCGTTGGCGCCTGCGGCGATCCGGCTTGCAATGCCGAAGTACGCGGACGCCATTGCCGCGGTTCAGTGGACATTGCCAATGATGCTGGTGTTCGTGCTGAGACTGCCGCTTTACTCGCTCCAAGCGTCGGGCCGCTACGTCGATCATGGCGTCAGCGTCGTCTGCGGGATCGTCTGCTTTGTCGCCGCCGCAATCATCGCGTTTCAGTGGGACGGCGGGCTGGTGGGAATCGTCCTGGCTTCGACGGCCGGACATGTGGCACAAAACGCCGTCTCGTACGTCTTCATCTTTCTGCAAATGCACCGAGAGCAAACGGCTTCGGCGGCCATGGCGACGGGAGGGATCTCTTGATGCCCGCCCTGCAGTCATGGCACACCGCGGCTCGTCCTCGAAACGCCGTTCGCCAAGGATCGCGTTGCACGGCCAGCCGCCATCTGTCCGGACGACCGTCATGAAGAAGATCGTGCTCTACAATCCCGCGGTTAGCACGATGAACCTCGGCGACCAAATCATTTGGGATGGCGTGGCCGCCGCGTTGCGGCCGCTTTTTCCCGGAGCGTTTTACGTCGAGATTTCGACCCATTTGCCAGTGTCGCCTTGGTATATGAGACTGCTAGCCGATGCGGATCTGCGGTTCGTCTGCGGCACCAATCTCATCTCCTCGACCATGAACCGCTTCCGACAGTGGAACGTCAACCTCCGGACCGCCGGAAGCGTTCGGCCGACGATCTTGCTCGGCGTTGGTTGGTGGCAATATCAGCGGAATCCCAATCTTTACTCCCGACTCCTGATTCGCCGGCTGCTTTCGAGGACGCATTGGCACAGCGTTCGCGACCAGTACACGGCCGACAAGCTGGCGAGCGTCGGCATCCGCAACGTCGTGAACACGGGCTGCCCGAGCATGTGGGGGCTCACGCCCGAGCATTGCCGGACCATTCCGTGCGACAAGGCGCCCAGCGTCATTTTCACGCTGACCGACTACAACCAGTCGCCGGAGGCCGACCGACGCCTCATCGCAATCTTGAATCGCAACTATCGGCGCGTGCGGTTTTGGACGCAGGGCTGGAACGACCGCGACTACTTTTTGTCGCTCGAACCCGGAACGAATATCGAAGTGATTGGGCCGTCCCTCGCCGCGTATGATCGCGCGCTCGACGAAGAGGACGCCGACTATGTTGGCACGCGTCTGCACGCCGGCATCCGGGCGATCCAGCGACGGCGGCGCGCCCTCATCCTGGGCGTTGACAATCGAGCGGCGGAGAAACAAAAGAGCTTCGGCCTCAACGTGCTCGACCGTCGCCAACTGGATGAATTGGAAGCCCGCATTCGCCAACCGATCACCACCGAGATCCGGCTGCCTGACGCAAACATCCGCCGTTGGCTCGCCCAGTTCCGCGAGAACTCGAATTAGCTCGATGAGCGAACACCACACCAACCTTCCGGTCATCATGGTCGCCTTCAACCGGCCGGCGAAGGTACGCCAGGTCTTGGAAGTCGTCCGGTCGGTTCGCCCTCCGGTCGTCGTTCTGATCACCGACGGTCCGCGGCCAGGACGCCAGGCCGATGTGGACAATTGCCGCGAGGTGCGACGCGTTCTCGAAAGCATCGATTGGCCGTGCGAGATTTTGCGAAATCACGCGGACGCCAACCTTGGCTGTGGCCGACGGATAGCAACGGGCTTGAGCTGGGCGTTCGAGGCCGTGCCGCGCGCGGTCGTGCTTGAAGATGACATTCTGCCGCATCCGAGTTTCTTTCGCTACTGCGAGGAACTGCTCGATCGCTACGCCGACGATGAACGCATCATGATGATCAGCGGCGCCAATGTGCTCGGCCAATGGAAACCAGAACGCCACAGCTATCACTTCTCCTATTACGGCGGCATCCATGGCTGGGCATCGTGGCGGCGCGCTTGGACGCATTTCGACCCGTCGATCTCTCGCTGGAAAGACCCGGACGTGCGGCAACGTCTCAAGGACATCCTGGTCGACGGTCGGCAGTATGCCTATCGAGCGTCGTTGTACGACCAGATCTGTGATGGCAATGACCTGGGAACGTGGGATTATCAGTGGGGTTTCGCCAGGCTTGTTCAGAGCGGGCTTTCCATCGTCCCCTCGGTGAATCTCGTGCGAAACATCGGGTTCGACGCCAGCGCGACACATACCCGAGGCGTTTGGACTCCGGCCTGCGATCGGCCGGTCGCCGCCATCGACTTCCCATTGCGGCATCCAGACTACTTGATGGTCGATCGCGAGTTCGACAATCGCATGTTTCGATCGCTTCAGCCCAATTGGCGTTGTCGGTGGAAGGGGCGGCTTCGAGCCTGCCTGGGAACTGGTCACCGCTCGCTTCTGAAAAGGATCAAGACGAGAGCCGCTCGTGCCACATAGCAAGGTCTTGCCCGTTCGCGCACGCGATGGCCTCGCCACGAGAGGCAGCGGAGACGCTCTTGGATCGCGTTGGAACGCCGCCCACGGCTCGGCCGCAACGTTGAGCGCAAACACGGCATGCGGACGCGCGCGATTTCACGTGCTCGATCAGGTGGCATTTTGCCTGGCCTTGGCCTTCCTGCTGTCGCTGCTGCTGCCGCAACTGAGCTCGCTATGGTTGCGAGGCTCCTGTCCGGTGTTTGCAACGTGGCTTCTGCTGACGTTCTGGAATGGCAACCTCCTGTCAGTCATCAAACGGTTTGCCAACCGGTTCGCGATGGCCGGCGCGTTTATGGCCGTGTTGGCAATCAATTTCCTTTTGCGCAACGGCCCGAACTCGCATCAATTTCTTGCCGGTTTCATCAACAACGCGGCGTCCATGACGATCATGACCTACTACGCCGCCAGACGCCCCGACCTGCTCCCCACGATGCGTTGGTGCATCGCGGTCGTTTTTGGATTGGCGCTTTTGCCGTCGCTGCCGTTGATGTATGCAGATCCCTGGGCAGCGAGGTTTTTGAGTTCAAGCACGGCGTGGAACCAGCAATTGGCGCGTCCCGAACTCTTGTTGCAGGGGGTGGGAACCTACGCCCAATACGCAGGCATTGCGGTGGTGATGTCCGCGCTGATTGCCAGCATCTTTGAGAATTCTCTGGCCCGGCGACTCCTGTTGACGGTTGCCATCGCGGCCATGGCGGCAAGCACCGTGTTGGCCATGTTCACGATGGCGTCCGTGCTGCTACTGTTGGCCGTGGTGGCCAGCGCCGTCGTCCTGCCGTTCCTATTCCAAAACCGTTACCGCTGGGTCGCCGCGGGACTGGCGGCCGGAATCCTCGCAGTCCTGCCCATATCGATCAGCCTGCTCTACGACAACTATGAAGCGGTGCAGTTGGTCCACGACAAGTTCTTTCGACTCGTGAACGGCATCTCCCAAATGGGCATCGAGCGGGGCGATGAATCATCGAGAGCGGAAATGTTCCTGGGCACGTGCGAAACGTTTTTCAATTACCCCACGCTTGGCACGGGATTCGACGCCAGCCGCGAGGCCGACGATTTCATCGGCGGCCACAGCTCGCTCATCGATCATTGGGCCATGTTCGGCATCCTCGGATATGCGCCGTTCTTCCTCCTCCAGGCCTCTTTCACACGTATCGCTGTCGCCAATTGGACGACCCGCCGCAACAACGTCGTCGCCTGGGGCAGCGCCTATGCGTGGGCCACTTACTGGGTGGCTAGCGCATGCAATCCAACCGCGTTCAGCATCTTCCCGTATCTCATGATCTTTACGGACTGCCATCGCCGCAAGGCGGCCGCGACCTCTGCAGAACGAAGCCACTGGTCCGCGGGACGTCCGCACGCAATCAATTCACGCAGCTTGCCGCAATGGGTCGGCCGATGAAAGTGCTCTGGACTTCCAATGTTCTGCTGCCCGCCGCCGCCGAGGCCATGGCTCGGACGCCCGGACGCGGCGGCTCCTGGATGGCCGCATTGGCCGACGAACTGGAGCGTCGCTGTCCCCAGGTCGAGTTGGGCGTCGTCACGATGCAACCGTGCTCCAGCGTCACACGCCGCGTCGTCGGCAACGTCGTCTACTATGTCGTGCCCAGCAGGCTTCGCGATCCCTTGGGCCGCCCCCGCAAGCCAGTGCTCCGCGCATTCCGGGACGTGATCGCCGATTTCCAGCCCACCCTGATCCACGTGCACGGCTCCGAGTATTCCTATGGTCGGATCGCGTCGGAAGTTGCCCCAGAGACCCCAACGGTCGTTGAAATCCAAGGGCTGATCGCCGCCTGCGAAAAGTGCCATTGGGGCGGCATGAAGCTAACCGAGTTGATCCGTTATCGCACATTCCGCGATTGGCTTCGTCTCGATGGACTGCTGGAACAGCGATGGAAACTGCGACGCCGCGCCCGGCAGGAGTCGGACATCCTCTGCCAGGCGCGTCACATCATCGGAAGAACGGCCTGGGACCGCACATCTGCCTTTGCTTTGGCGCCGAACGCCGCCTACTATCATTGCGACGAAATGCTTCGCCCGCCCTTCTTCTCACTCGCCTGGCAGACCGCCGGAGCGACGAAGCACACGATTCTCGCAACATCCACCGTTTGTCCAAACAAAGGCTTCCACCTCCTGCTGACGGCCGTGCATTCGCTGAAACGCGACTTCCCAAACATTCAGGTTCGGGTCGCCGGCTCGACCTTCAAGCGTCAAGGAGACCGGCCGTCGATCGGCGAGCGTCTTCGCATGCCCGGCTATTCGCGCTATCTGACGGATCGCATCCGGCAGTACGGTCTTGAACAGAACATTGTGCCGCTGGGCTGGCTCGACGCCGAGCAGATGGCGGCGGAACTCACCAGGGCGCACGTCTATGTGCTGCCGTCGTTCATCGAAAACAGCCCCAACGCGCTCGCCGAGGCCATGCTGGTCGGCACGCCATGCGTCGCCGCCCGCGTCGGCGGCGTCCCGTCAATGGCACAGGACGAAACCGAAGCGTTGCTCTTTCCGCGGGGAGACGCCGAGCGTCTGGCGGGTCACATCCGCCGCCTGTTCCTGGACGATGGCTTGGCGCAGACCCTTTCCAACAACGCCCGCCGAACGGCCCTTGTCCGGCACGCGCCCGAGACCGTCGTTCGGAACCTGCTCGGCATTTATGAAACCGTAACCAACCGTCGCCAGGTCCCTGCTGCGAACCCGCGCGACTTCTCGAGCCCCAGCAACGTCGGACGAGCCGCCTAGCGTGAGCAAACCCTTTAGCCCGAGACCGATCCTGGAAACCTCCTGCGGTCCTGAACGGAGCCCGTTCACGGACGCAACACGGCTTCCGCGAGTGACCGTCGTCTCGGCCAATCCGATTTGCCGCGATCAGGCGAACGGCATCTTCATGCGGTCGCTGTTTCTCGGCTGGCCGCAAGAGGCCTTGTCGCAAGTCTACTTCCCCGTGGCCGTAACCCACATGCCAGACCGGGCGGTTTGCGGCGACTATCGGCTGATTCATCCGTCAGGCCGCGTCCAGCGCATCGCTGGCGGAAACGCCGGACCAATCGCGTCGCCGAAGCAGGACGACCCTGGCGGGTCTGGTCCGCAATGGCGCAAAACGGTCGCCGGAGTGACGCGACGCCCACGCCTGATGCGCTGGCTGCGGCCGGGGGTCGAGCTCTGGTACGCCAACTCTTGGTTACAGGCCATTCTCGAACGACAACTTCTCGAGCTTCGGCCAAACCTGGTCTACGCATTGCTGGGCAACTACTGTTTGACAAAACTCACCTACTCGGCCTGCAAGCGACTTGGAATTCCGCTGTTCGTCCATGTCACGGACGACTTCGTCACATCGCTCTACGCCACGATGCCGTTTAGCGCACCATTTCAGACAGCCTCCGAGCGGTGGTTCCGGCGAGCCGTCGGGCATGCCGAGGGCGTCGCGGCGATCAGTCCCGTCATGGCCGAGGAGTACGACGGCCGCTACGGTGGGCCGTGGACTTGGTTCGCAACCCTCATCGACGCGGACGCCTACGATCCGACGCCGCGATCGACCGACGGAACGGTCCGGCTGGTTTACGCCGGAAACCTCGGTCTCGAGCGCTGGCGCTCGCTCGCAGAGCTTGGCGCGGCGCTCCGCACGCTGCGAACCGAGAACGGCATCGACGCCCGGCTGACCGTTTACTCGACTCCAGACCAAATCGCAAAGCATCAAAACGCCCTGGCGTCGCCGCCCGCCGTGGAGATCGGAGGCTGGCTGCCCCCGGAACGGCTGCCTGCCGTATTTCACGACGCCGACGTGCTGGTCCATGCCGAGAGCTTCGACCCGGCCGCGGCCGACTATACGCGGCTCTCGTTCTCGACCAAGTTGAGCCAGTACTTCATGGCAGGGCGTTGCGTCTTGATGTTCGGCCCGACCGACATCGGTTCGGCCCGCATGATCCAGTTGGCCGGCGCGGGGCTCACCCTGGGCCAGACAGATCGCGACGCGACGCTCGGCGCGTTGCGGCGGCTGCTTGTCGATGACGCATCTCGGCGCCGCTACGGCGACAATGGGCGGCGTTATGCCCTCACCTGGTTTGAATCAACAGCCGGACGCGAGCGGTTCCGGCTGGCGTTGGCCGAGGCGTTCGAGGCGAGCCGCCGGAACTGCGGCACTCCGGTCGCGTCGCTGTTGCGATCCTAACCTCTCAGACGAAGGACGAAAGACGTGTTCAAGAACAAAGTCCTGTTGATCACCGGCGGCACGGGCTCATTTGGCAACGCCGTTTTGCGGCGCTTTCTCGACACGTCCATCGCCGAGATCCGCATTTTCAGCCGGGACGAAAAAAAGCAGGACGAAATGCGCCGCCAGTACCAGAACAGCAAACTGAAGTTCTACATCGGCGACGTCCGCAACCCCGGCGGGCTGCGCGACGCGTTCGATGGCGTGGACTACGTCTTCCACGCCGCCGCGCTCAAGCAGGTCCCGTCCTGCGAGTTCTACCCGCTCGAAGCCGTGCAAACGAACGTCCTGGGCGCGGCCAACGTTCTTTCGGCCTCGATCGAGTCCGGCGTGCGCAACGTCGTCGTCCTGAGCACCGACAAGGCGGCGTATCCGGTCAACGCGATGGGCATGTCCAAGGGGCTCATGGAAAAGGTCACGATCGCCCGATCGGCCGTGGCTGCCCGCCGCGGTTGCACGCTCTGCGTCACCCGTTATGGCAACGTGATGGCCTCGCGCGGTTCGGTGATTCCACTGCTGGTCGAGCAACTTCGCAATGGCCAGCCGCTGACGCTCACCGATCCGGACATGACCCGCTTCATGATGTCGTTGGACGACGCGGTCGATCTGGTCCTCTACGCCTTTCAGCACGGCGCGGCCGGCGACTTGCTCGTTCAGAAGGCGCCGGCGGCCACGATCGGCACGCTGGCCGAGGCCCTCAAACGCATCTTCGACGCCGAGAATCCCATTCGGCTGATCGGCACGCGTCACGGCGAGAAGCGTTACGAGACCCTGTTGACGCGCGAGGAAATGGTCCGCGCCCTGGACCTCGGCGACTACTACCGCGTACCGGCCGACGTGCGCGACCTGAACTATGCCAAGTACTTTTCCGACGGCCAGAGCCGCGTAACCGAGGTCGAGGATTATCATTCGCACAACGTGCGGCGGCTCAACGTCGATGAAATGGCCGAGATGCTGCTCGCGCTCCCGTACATTCAGGAGGAGCTGGCCGCCATGCCTCGCAAGACGCTCCCGATCGCCCGGCGGCGTTCGCGGCGCAAGGCGGCGTAACACACCGTCCGACGTGCTTTTTCCGCAACCAACGAAAAGACGCGTGTCCACATGAAGACTGCACTCATCACCGGCGTTCACGGCTTCATCGGCCGAAACCTGGCGGCCCACCTGAACCAACGCCCCGACGTTCGCGTGCTTCGATACGATCTCGACAACACCGACGCGGAGCTGGCCGCGATGGCTGCCGAGGCCGACGTGATCTTCCATCTGGCCGGCGTCAACCGACCGCAAGACCCAAGCCAGTTCAGCACCGGCAACGTCGGCCTGACCGAATCGCTCTGCCGCGTATTGACCGAGCGCCGTTGCAGGCCGCTGGTAATTTTCAGTTCGTCCATCCAGGCGGAATGCGACAACGCCTACGGCCGCAGCAAACGGCGGGCCGAGGAGGTTCTGCGCCAGTTCGCCGACCAAAGCGGCGCGGCGCTGGCCATCTTCCGCCTCAAGAATGTCTTCGGCAAATGGTGCCGCCCGAACTACAACTCGGTCGTCGCCACGTTTTGCCACCACGTGGCCCACGACCTGCCCATCGAAATCTCGGACCCCGACCGACAACTCGAGCTGATTCACGTGGATGACGTCATCGCGGCCTTCCTCGCCACGATGGATTGCCCGACCTCGGTCCCACATCCCGACCACATCAACTCCTACACGCTGACGCTCGGCGACTTGGCCGGCCGCATCCAGTTCTTCCACGAGATGCGGCGATCCCTTGCCGCGCCGGACTTCTCGGTCCGCTTCAACCAACAGCTCTATTCGACCTACCTGTCGTACCTCGAACCGTCGCAATGCGAGTACGGTTTGAACGTCAACTCGGACGCCCGCGGCAGTCTGGCTGAGTTCCTCAAGTCGCCGACGTTCGGCCAAATCTTCGTCTCGCAAACGCGCCCAGGCGTCACCCGGGGCAACCATTACCACCACGTCAAAACGGAAAAGTTCCTCGTCCTGGCCGGCAGCGGCCTCATTCGTCTTCGCCGCATCGACAGCGACGAGACCCATGAAATCCCAGTCCGTGGCGCGGATTATCGAGTCGTCGACATTCCGCCCGGCTACACCCACTCGATCGCCAACGTCGGCCCCGGCGAGATGGTCACGCTCTTCTGGGCCAGCGAGCCGTTTGACCCCGACCGCCCGGACACCTACTTCCTGCCGGTGGAACTGAGAGCAGCAGCATGAAAATCACAACGATCGTCGGCACCCGGCCAGAAATCATCCGCCTCTCGCGAGTCATGCCCGCGCTGGATCGCTGCTTCGAGCATGTCATGGTCCACACGGGCCAGAACTATGACTACGAACTCAACGCAATCTTCTTCGAGGACCTCGATCTTCGCAAGCCGGATCATTTTCTGGACGCCGCCGGCGCCACGGCCGCCGAAACCATTGGACTGGTCATTGCCAAGAGCGACGCGTTGCTGCGAACCATTCGGCCCGACGCCGTGTTGATCCTCGGCGACACCAACTCGTGTCTGGCTGCCATTTCCGCGAAACGGCAAAAGATTCCCGTCTTCCACATGGAAGCCGGGAACCGCTGCTTCGACCAACGCGTGCCCGAGGAAATCAACCGCAAGATTGTCGACCATATCGCCGACGTGAACCTCCCCTACAGCGACATCTCGCGGGACTACTTGCTGCGCGAGGGTTTGCCGCCCGACCGGACCATCAAGACCGGCAGCCCGATGTACGAAGTGCTCCACCACTACCTGCCAAAAATCGAGCGGAGCGACGTGCTCCAGCGTCTGGAGCTGCAGGCGGGCCAGTATTTCGTCGTCAGCGCCCATCGCGAGGAGAATGTCGAACCGTCGGACCGCTTCGCGCAACTCTGCGACGTGCTAGACCGCCTGGCCGCGACTTACTCGCTGCCAGTCATCGTGAGCACGCATCCCCGCACGCGCAAACGGCTCGATGCCGAAGGGGTAAAGCTCGACGCACGGGTGCGGCTTCTGCGGCCGCTCGGCCTCGGCGACTATGTCCACTTAGAAATGCACGCCAAAGCGACCCTGAGCGACAGCGGCACCATCGCCGAGGAATCGTCGATCCTCAACTTCCCGGCCCTCAACCTCCGCGACGCCCACGAGCGGCCCGAGGCCGTCGAACAAGCCGCCGTCATGATGACGGGCCTCCGCTGGGAGCGAATTCACGAGGCGCTCGCAATTCTCGAGTCGCAAGGCCGCGGACAACATCGCACCCTGCTGCCGGTCGGCGATTACAGCGTGCCTAACGTGTCCGAGAAGGTCGTCCGAATCATCCTCAGCTACACCGACTACGTAAACCGAACCGTGTGGCAAAAGAGCGACGCCGTTTCATCCGCACAATAGCCATCACCCTCTTCCAATGGGAGAGGGGACAGAATGCGAATCCTGATCCTTAGCCAGTTCTTCGCCCCCGAACCGACGTTCAAGGGCCTGCCGTTCGCCCGCGAACTGGTCCGTCGCGGCCACGAGGTCGAGGTCCTGACCGGCTTTCCGAACTATCCGGGCGGAAGGCTCTACCCAGGCTACTCGGTGCGGCCGTGGCAGCGAGAAACGATAGACGGCATCCGCGTTCACCGCGTTCCCCTCTATCCAAGCCACGACCAATCGGCCCTGCGACGAGTCGCCAACTACGCAAGCTTTGCGCTGAGCGCCGCGGCCCTCGGTCCTTGCTTGATTAAGAAACCGGACGTGATTTACGCCTATCAGCCGCCCGCAACGGTCGGGCTGCCGGCCCTCGTGCTTCAGGCCATGTGCCGCTGCCCGGTCGTCTACGACATTCAAGACCTTTGGCCAGACACGGTCGCCTCGTCGCAAATGATGAAAAACCGGCGGCTGCTTGCCGTGCTGGCCCGCTGGTGCCGTGGCGTCTATCGCCGCATGGACCGCATCGTCGTCCTTTCGCCCGGAATGCGCGAAACGCTGATCGCCCGTGGCGTCGCCGCCGAGAAGATCGACGTGATTTACAACTGGGCCGATGAAGACAGTCTGTGCCGCCAGCCGATCGGCGACGCGAGCGAGTCGCCCGCGACACGCGCGATGGCCGGCCGGTTCAACGTCGTCTTCGCCGGCACGATGGGCCTGGTCCAATCGCTCGATACCGTGTTGGACGCGGCCAGCATTTGCCTCCGCACGGTGCCCGACGCTCAGTTCGTTTTCGTCGGCGGCGGCGTCGACAAGCCACGTCTCGAACAACGGGCCCGCGAGCTGCGGCTTCGCAACACGCTCTTCCTTCCGCGTCAACCGATCGAGGCGATGGGCCCCATCCTGTCGCTCGCCGGCGCGGCCCTCGTTCACCTCAAGGACGATCCCCTGTTCCGCATCACCATCCCGTCGAAGACGCAAGCCTATCTGGCGGCCGGTCGGCCGATTCTGATGGCCGTCGGCGGTGACGCGGCCGATCTGGTCGCCCAATCCGGCGGCGGCGTCACCTGCCCACCGCAGAATCCCCTGGCGATGGCCGAGGCCGTCCGACGCCTGTCAAGCATCGGCCTCCAGCAGCGCGAGGCCATGGGCGCCCGCGGCCAAGCGTTCTACGACGCCCAGCTCTCGCTCCGAACGGGCGTCGCCAAGTTCGAGCAAGCCTTCGAGGCGGCCCTTGGCGCTCGAAAAGCCCGCAGTTCCGTCTCATTTGCAGTGCAACCCAAGATACATCCAGCCGCCGAAGGACAGCCGCGACGCGCCGCATGACACGCCATCCCATCCAACGAACGCTCAAACGCGGGCTCGACGTGGCCGTAGCCGTCACCGTGTTGCTGCTCGCACTGCCTGCCATGGCGTGTGTTGCCGTGGCCATTTTCCGGCGGATGGGCCAACCCGTCCTGTTCCGCCAACAGCGTCCTGGACTCGGGGAACGCCCGTTCCTCCTGTACAAGTTCCGCACGATGGACGATTCTCGCGGACCTGACGGACGGCCGCTGCCCGACGCGCAACGGCTCACCCGCCTGGGCCAGTTCCTCCGCCGCACCAGCCTCGACGAGTTGCCGCAGTTGTGGAACGTGCTTCGCGGCGAGATGAGCCTCGTGGGACCTCGCCCGCTGCGATGCGATTATCTCCCCTACTTCACGTCCCACGAACGACTGCGCCATTCCGTGCGACCGGGCATCACCGGCTGGGCGCAGATTCATGGCCGCAACGAGGCCTCGTGGGATCAGCGATTCGCCAACGATGTGTGGTACGTCGAGCATTGGAGTTTGTGGCTCGATGGCCGAATCCTGTGGTCGACGGCTTGGCAGGTGTTTCGCGGCCGAGGAATCGTCGTCGACGCCGCCTCGATCATGAAAAATCTCGACGACGAAAGACGCTCCATGGTCATCGGAAAGACCGTCTCTTGAGCCAACGATCCGTCACATTTCGGCCCGCTGCGCCAACCGACGCTCCGGCGATTGTCCGCGTCATCCGCGAAGCCTTCCCCGCGAGGCTCGTCGGCGCGATGATCTACGGATGCCACGGCGTCGCGGGTTTCGTGGCCGAGCAAATCCGCGTGCAACAACTCGGGGGTGAAACCTGCTATGCCGTTGCATGTGACGGCGGCCGGGTTGTCGGCTGTGCAGAAATGCGATGTCAGCCGAATCGTCTGTTTCTGACTTACATTGCCATCCAACCAGATTATCGCCGCCAAGGCCTTGGCGGCCGCCTGCTGCACGCGGCCATTGAGGCGGCCGGCGCCGACGCGGCGGAGTTCGCGCTAGACGTCTTCGATTTCAGCGACGGCGCTCGCCAGTGGTACCGACATCTCGGCCTCGAACAGCGCGATGCGTTCTCCTGGTGGCAGATTGCGCCGACCGACGATGCCCCGGCGCCCGTCCGACTCAGCGGTTACGCTCAGGCCCAGGCGTGCCATCGCGACTTCGGATTCTCGCAATTCAGCCTGACCGCGGCCGACACACGGTATGAAATCGGCCGCCTCGGAGATCAGTGGTATCGCTTGACCGACGCTTCCGCTCTGACGGTCCCGGGCCTGATCGCCGCGATCACACGGCTCTCGCCGCAACGAGACGTACTGCTCGTGGCAAAGACCTCAGCACTCGACTCTTCGCCGAACCGTGCCAGCGAAATCGCGCGATCCCAGCGCCTCGCCGGGCCGCTGGCGACTGTCCTACAACGCTTGACGGAAAAGGAATTGGAACGTGCCCAAGGACGGCAATAGCATCGACAAGACAGCGGCCGACGCAATGGCATTTGCAAGGCCGTCGCGCCTGTTCGCCAACGCGCGATCGGCGTTCAAGGCATTGCTGGCGGCATTGCAGTTTCGTCCCGGCGAGCGGATTTTGCTGCCGGCCTACATCGGCTGGTCGGCCAACGAAGGGTCCGGCGTCTTCGATCCGGTCGCCGAACTGAATCTGCCATGCGAGTTCTACCGCGTCGACGACCGATTGCTGATCGACGTGGATGACTTGGAAAGCCGTTTGCGCACCGGGCAAGTGAAGGCGTTGACGCTGATCCACTATTTCGGTTATGTCGATCCGCGATATGCCGAGTGTGTCCGCTTGGCCCGGCGTTACGGCGCTTGCGTGATCGAGGACGAGGCGCACGCGTTGTTCTCCGATTGGATAGGCGGCGTCTGCGGCCGATTGGGCGACGCGTGCGTCTACTCGCTCCACAAGATGCTTCCATGCCAGGGCGGAATGCTCTCCGTCTCTTCCCGACACGCCGCGTTGCTCGAACGCATCCCCGACAACACAGAGAACGTCCAATCGCCCTGGAGCTACGATCTCTGCGAAATCAGCCGACGCCGCCGCGAAAACGCCCTGTTTCTGGCCAGCCTCCTGAAGCCGTTGGCCGAAGAACTATCCCTGTTGCGCGAGATGCCTGCGGATGGCCAGGTGCCGCAAACTTTGCCGGTTCTCGTACGGCGCGCGTCGCGGGACGAGCTTTACTTCGCTCTCAATGAGGCCGGGTTTGGCGCCGTGAGCCTTTATCACACGCTGATCCCGCAAATCAGCGGCGACGCATTTTCCGACTCTCACCGACTGTCCCGCACCATCCTCAATCTGCCGGTTCACCAAGACGTGGAACCCCGCCAGCTCGAGGCCTTGGCCGACACGCTGCAACAACTGGTGCGAAGCCACGACAACCGCCGCCCACGTTTCCTTTCCACTCGTTCCTGCTCCGTTTCAGACAACACACGCGATGCGCGTCCTGTTTCTCGATAACGCCGTGCCGGCGGATCGCGCCCGGTGGCTGACTGCCCTGCAGTCCTGGCCTGGGCGCGAGGTTTTCGCCCATCCCGATTATGCACGGCTCTTCGCGCGGCCGATGGATCGCGTCATGTGCGCCACGATGGCGGCCGACGGCGCCGGAGTCCTGTTCCCTTTCCTTCTGCGTCCCCTCGCCGTCGAACCATGGGCCATGCCGGGCGAAACCGCCTGCGACCTGGTCACCCCCTACGGCTATGGCGGCCCCTTCGCCTGGAATTGCTCGGAACAACACGATGCCGCATTCTGGAACCAGTTCCAATGCTGGGCCGACGCTCATCGAATCGTCTCGTCGTTTGCCAGGCTCTCGGTGTTTCCAGAACAACAGTTGCCTTTCGCCGGCGAGGTGGCGATCGATCGGCCGAATATCGTCCGCAGCCTGGATCTGTCGCCCGACGCCCTGTGGCGCGACTACGAACACAAGGTCCGGAAGAATGTCCAGTGCGCGATCCGTTCCGGCCTCCGCGTCGTCGTCGACCCGACGGGGCAGCGCATCGACGATTTCGTGGCCATCTATTACGCCACCCTGGACCGTCGCGGGGCGTCCGGCAGCTACTATTTCCCGCGGGACTTTTTCGACGGCCTCCTGCGGGACCTGCCCCAGCAGTTCGTCTTCTTTCACGTACTCAGCGAAGGCCGCGTCGTTTCGACCGAACTCGTGCTGCTCTCGGCCGAAAACATGTATTCGTTCCTTGGCGGAACACTGGCCGAGGCCTATGCCCTCCGACCCAACGACTTGCTGAAACACGAAGCCACCCTGTGGGGCCGACAGGCCGGCAAGCGCGCCTTCGTGCTCGGTGGCGGCTACGACGGCCAGGACGGCATCTACCGCTACAAAAAATCGTTCGCCCCCCACGGTGAAAAGCCGTTTCGCGTAGGCCGTCGCATTTTTGACCACGACCGCTATCGCCAACTCGTCGAACGTCGGCGGCAATGGGACGAACGCCACGGCCGAACGCCGACGCGCCATACGGAATATTTCCCTCAGTACCGGGCTTGCTAGGAGCTTAGCGATGGATCGCATCTATCTCTCTCCGCCCCACATGTCACAACAAGAAAAAACGCTTCTCATCGAGGCGTTCGATTCAAATTGGATCGCACCGCTCGGCCCGCACGTGGATGCGCTCGAGAACGAGTTTGCATCGCTCGTGGGCGTCAACCAGGCCGTGGCCCTGTCCTGCGGGACGGCCGGTCTCCACCTGGCCCTGCTCCTGCTCGGCGTCGGCCGCGGCGACGAGGTGTTCACCTCGACGATGACCTTCGCCGCGACGGCCAACGCCATCACCTACGTCGGCGCCGAACCCGTCTTCATCGACAGCGACGAAGCCACCTGGAACATGGATCCCCATCTGTTGCTCGACGAGCTCCGCGCCCGGGCACGCCGCAACAAGCTCCCCAAAGCCGTGGTCTGCGTCGATCTCTATGGCCAATGCGCCGATTACGGCCTAATCCGCCAGGCGTGCGAGTGGTACAACGTTCCGATCATCGAGGACGCGGCCGAGTCGCTCGGAGCCACCTACGACGGCCAGTCGGCCGGCACCTTCGGCCAACTCGGCATCTTCTCGTTCAACGGCAACAAGATCATCACGGCCTCGGGCGGCGGTATGTTGGTTTGCAGCAGCAAGGAGACGGCCGACCGGGCCCGGTTCCTCGCCACGCAAGCCCGCGACCCAGCGCCCCACTATCAGCATTCCGAAATCGGCTTCAACTATCGGATGAGCAATCTTTTGGCCGCCGTCGGCCGCGGCCAACTGCGCGTTCTCGAAGATCGCGTGCAGCGTCGGAGAGAAAACTTCGAGTTCTATCGCGATGCGCTCGCCGACGTGCCGGGCGTCGACTTCATGCCCGAGCATCCCCGCTGCCGCTCGACCCGTTGGCTCACCTGCGCGACGGTCGATCCTAAACGGTTCGGCGCGACGCGCGAGGACGTGCGGCTGACGCTCAATGCGGCCAACATCGAGTCGCGTCCCACTTGGAAGCCGATGCACCTTCAGCCCGTTTTTGCGCACTGCCGCGCGTGCGGCGGCGCGGTGGCGGAACGCCTGTTCGAGCAGGGGCTGTGCCTGCCAAGCGGCTCGAACCTCACCGAGGACCAACTGTTGCGAATCGTCAACCTGGTTCGCGCCGTCGGCCATTGCGAGCCGCTTTCGCGCGAGCTCTCCCCCGTCCTGGAACCGCGTCGGAAGGCCGCGTAGCAGCCTGACGCAGTTGGCCTGTTGGGTTGGCCACGGTTGGCTCGGCCCACCGTGTGCTCCGCACTGCGGGCCGAGCCAGCGGCGCAGTACGCCAAATCGCCCACTCTTGCTTCTTGCATCGCATCATTCTCGATGACGATGCGTGCCGCACCGTGCACTCGCGCTGCGGCCCTTGCGTCCCGCCGCACCCAGGCTAAAATCGCGGGAAAGCCCCCCGAGGAGTCTGCCGATGAATATCGTGATTTGCCGGGACGCCAAGGATCTTGGGCGGCGAGCGGCCGAGGAGGCCGCGGAACGCATCCGCCAAGCCATCGCCAGGCGAGGCGAAGCCCGAATCATCGTCGCCACCGGGGCATCGCAGTTCGATGTCTTGGCCGCGCTGGTCGCCGCGCCCGGCATCGACTGGCCCCAAGTCGTCGGCTTTCACCTGGACGAATATCTCGGCGTGCCGATGTCCCATCCGGCCTCGTTCCGCGGTTACCTGAAGCAGCGGCTCGTCGATCGCGTGCCGCTGGGCGCATTCCACTACATCGACGGCGAGTCCGATCCCGAGGCCGAGTGCCGCCGCGTCGGCCAGTTAATCGGCGCCCAACCCGTCGATGTGGCCCTGGTGGGAATCGGCGAAAACGGCCACTTGGCCTTCAACGATCCGCCGGCCAACTTCCAGACCGAGCGACCGTACCTGGTCGTCGAACTGGACGAGGCCTGCCGCCGCCAGCAACTCGGCGAAGGCTGGTTCCCAATCCTGAACGATGTGCCACGCCGGGCGATCAGCATGTCGATCCGGCAAATCATGAGATCCGAAGCCATCGTTTGCAGCGTGCCCGACCGACGCAAGGCCGAGGCCGTTCGTGCGACGGTCGAGGATCCGGTCAGCCCAAGAACGCCCGCCTCCATTTTGCGACAGCACCCGCGGGCAACACTCTATCTCGATCCCCCCGCCGCATCGATGCTCTCGCCCTGTCCCGTCCCATGACGCTTCGACCTTCGGCCGCCGCCGCACCAACGTTCGTCGACCTTCAGGTCAACGGCTACGCGGGCGTTGATTTCAACCAGGACGATCTGAGCGCGGCCGATCTGCAACGCGTCTGCCGCCGGCTTCGTGAAGATGGCGTGGCCGTCTTTTTGGCCACCATCATCACCGACGAGCTGCCGCGGATGGAGGCCCGGCTTGCGCGGATCGCCGCCATTCGCCGCCAAGAGCCGCTCGTCCGCGACGTTCTTGGTGGCATCCACGTCGAAGGACCGTTCATCAGCGACTTGCCAGGCTACCACGGGGCGCATCCCCGCGAACTGGTCCGACCAGCCAGCGTCGACGCCATGAAGCGGCTCTTGGACGCCGCCGAGGGCCTCGTGCGGCTCGTCACGCTCGCCCCCGAGTGCGACCCGGGGCTCAAGCTCGTTCGCTATCTGGCCGACCGAAACACTCTTGTCTCCGCCGGCCACTGCAACCCGAGTCTCGCCGAGCTCCGCGCGGCCGTCGACGCCGGACTCTCGCTGTTCACCCATCTCGGCAACGGTTGTCCAACGATGTTGCCGCGTCACGACAACATCATTCAGCGAGCATTGAGCCTCCGCGACCGGCTGACGATCTGCTTCATCGCCGACGGGGTTCATGTGCCGTCCGTGGCGTTGGCCAACTACCTGCAACTCACCGGCGTGGAGCGAACGATTGTGGTGACGGATGCGATGGCCGCGGCCTCGTGCGGCCCTGGCCAATACCGGCTCGGCCGCCAAACGGTCGAGGTCGGCGATGATCGGATCGCCCGCGCGCCGAACGGCTCGCAGTTGGCCGGCTCGACGGCCACGATGCGGCACATGGCCACGATCTTGCGCACCGAGCTTCGGCTGTCCGAAGAAGACGTTCACCGGCTGTTGTGCGACAATTCGCGCCGGCTTCTGGCGGATCGCTGAAAGCTGCGAGCTGACCTTGCGGTCATTCATCGCCGAGCTGTTGGGCACGGGCCGAGAATTCCAAAAGCACGTCGGCCGGCTCGTCGCACACGGCAGCCAGCTTCAGGTCAAGTCGTGCGCCATAGGCGAGCACCTGCGCAGCCTTGATCCGCGTTTCGGGCCCCTCAACCTGCTCGACGGACACCTCGGGCACGCTGCCCAAGGGCGGGCAAAACCCCACGTGGACGCTGGCCGTTCGTTGGCCTGCCACGAACGAGGCGCGAAGCCAGCCGGAAACTTCTTCCGTCCCATCGGCTGCCTGACTGCGTGTCAGTTGCTGAACGACCCGTTCCGAGGGCGCCTCCTGGACCGGGTTGTCAGCCGGCCCAGCCGCTGCCTCTTCCATCTCGCCGTGGGGCCGCCTATCGTTGAGCCGGTCGTCAACCGGCCCAGCGCCGGTGCAAGACGGCCGCCCGGCCGTGCCGCCGACGTAACGGCCCAGTTGCCCCCACCAGGCCCACGCCTCCTCGACCGCGACGATCGCGCAGACCGCGACGAAGCACACCGCGGGCACGCCTGGCACGCAAAGCCCAACGGTCAATTCCAAGACGGCTAGCGAAACGACGGCCGCGATGAGACGATCCGGCCACCGAGAAGGCGACCGCCCCAGCAAGCGGCGAATGCCCGCGGCAAAAACCGCGACGCCGGCCGCCGTAACCAGCAGAGCGGCGGGGTTCAGCGGATGTCGCAACGCGCCCGCCGCGTGCCGCCAAAAGACGAACCCGGCTGCCGCAATCAGCAGCGAGAGTCCAGAAATGGCAATGCCCCGACGCACGTGTGCCGAGAGCAGACCGTTCAGCGACCGATGAACCGGCCAGCCCGACCTCATCGACCGCGCATTGCTCATCGTCGTGGTCCCTCGGAGTGCTAAGGTCCGCCTTCGCGTTGGCAACCAAAGGCACACCGGCTAGCCGAATTGCCGACTCACTTGGCCGCGGCGGCCAGTTCCTGGGCCCGATCCGTCTTCTCCCAGGTGAAGTCAGGATCGTTGCGGCCAAAGTGACCGCCGCAGGCCGTCTTGCGATAGATGGGCCGACGCAGATCGAGATACTTGATGATGCCAGAGGGCGTCAGCGGGAAGAACTTTCGCACTACCTCGCAGAGCCGGCTGTCCGGAATTTTGCCCGTCCCCTCGGTGTCAACCAGCACGCTGACCGGCTCGGAAACACCGATGGCGTAGGCCAGCTGCACCTCGCAACGGTCGGCCAATCCGGACGCGACGATGTTCTTCGCGACGTGTCTGGCCATATAGGCCGCGCTGCGATCCACCTTGGTCGGGTCCTTGCCGCTGAAGGCGCCGCCGCCGTGGCGGGCCCAGCCGCCATAGGTGTCGACGATGATCTTGCGACCCGTCAAGCCGCAATCGCCGTGCGGCCCGCCCAGCTCGAAGCGGCCGGTCGGGTTCACGTGGTACGTGATCGGTCCGTTGATCAGCTCCTTCGGCAGCAGCGGCTTGACGATCTTCTCGATGACGAACTTACGAATCTCGTCCTGACTGACATCCGGCCCGTGCTGGGTTGAAACCACGACGGTGTCGACCCGCACGGGCTTGTGCCCATCATACTCGACCGTCACCTGGCTCTTGCTGTCGGGCCGCAGCCAGCTGACTTCACCCTTCTTGCGGGCCTCGGTCAACCGGATCAGAATCTTGTGCGAAAGCTCGATTGGCAGCGGCATCAATTCGGGTGTGTCGTTGCATGCGTAACCAAACATCAGGCCCTGATCGCCAGCGCCGATCTCTTTCCCCTTCACCGCGTCCTCGTTGACGCCCATCGCAATGTCGGGGCTCTGACGGTCGATCGACAGCATCACGGCGCATGTGTCGGCGCAGATGCCCATCTTGTCGTCCACGTAGCCAACGTCACGAATCACCTGGCGAACGACCTCGGGATAGTCGATGACGGCCTTCGTCGTAATCTCACCGGCGATGATCGCGATGCCCGTCGTCACCATCGTCTCGCACGCGACGCGACTGTAGGGGTCCTTGGCGAAAAGCGCGTCAAGGATGCCGTCGGAAATTTGATCCGCCAATTTGTCCGGATGGCCCGAGCTGACCGCTTCGCTGGTGAAGAGAAATTTGCCTGCCACGAAAACCTCTGCTGAGCTGGAATGACCGCGACCCGCGACGTGCGGAAAGACGAATGGGTATTTTAACCCCTTCGCATGGGGATAGCAAGCAGGATGCGCCCCAAAAAACACGACGATTGCCGGCCGCACCCCGACAAGACCGACCGCCGCATCAGGGAAGCAAGATCGTCCTACACGGCCGGCGGCTCGATGCCGAAGTCGCGGATCGACAGCAGGCTGGCAAACTGGTAGCCCCGCTGGGTGAACGCCTCCGCGCCGCCTTCCATGCGGTCGATGATGGCCAAAACGCCGGCCACCTCCAGCCCGAACGCTTCCGCCCGCTCGATGGCCACCAGGGACGAGCCGCCCGTGGTGACAACGTCCTCGACGATGACAACCGTCTGGCCAGGCTGCACCGGCCCTTCGAGATACCGATTGGTGCCGTGCCCCTTCGACTCCTTGCGGACCATGAACCCGAGCACCGGCGTGCCACGGACCGCGGACATCGTGACGACCGCAGCCGTGATCGGGTCGGCGCCGATGGACATCCCGCCTACCGCATCGGGCAGATTGTCCCGGGCCATCAGATCCAAGAGCCCCTCGGCGACCAGCCGCGCGCCGGTCGGGTCCAGCGTCACCTGCTTGCCGTCCAGGTAGTACGTCGCCTTCCGGCCGGACGCCAAAGTGAACTGCCCAAACTTGAGGGCCTTCTGTCGGACAAGAGCAATCAGGGCTTCTCGGTCGTACATAACAGCGGCAAGGGGAAAGAGGAAGGCGGAAAGAGCGTCTACAGCCAGTCGCGTTAGTATAACGTCTCGACCAACTCGTGTTCAACGACCCCCGACAATCGGCCGTCATGGGCTGTGGCGGTTTACCTCCGGAACCGCAAAACGCGGCAAGCGTTTGCCGGCCGACAGAGCGTCGGCCCTTGGCGTGAGCGGCCGTGCCTTCCGCGCCTTTGGCCCTATCTCAGAATTTGCACCCGCGAGCCAACCGACAGGATGCCATAGAGATCCTGGAGGTCTCGCTGGCCGACGCAGATCGTGCCTCGATTGTCGTCGCGTCCCACGGCCTGCGGGTTGGCGGCGCCATGAATGCCGATCCGATCGCTCAGGCCAATCCAGGCGTCGCGGAGCGGATTTTGCGGATCGCCCGGCTGAATGGTCGTGCCGTCCGGGCCGCGGTAGGTCGGGTTGAACGCCTTGTTCAGCACCGTGTACTGCCCATCGAGTCTTGGCATGTCGCGTCCCACGCCGATCGGAAACCGGCCCGCGTAAAGCGGTTGCCCTTGGCGGCTGGGCAGCCGAAGCGTCAGTTCCTTGCGATCCAACCGGATCGTCGCGTCAAACGGCCCACGAATCACTTTCAACGGAATGCCGATCGGCAGCGGCTGGTTCTTGGTTGCCTCTTCCGTGTTCGCCGCGCTGGGCGGCATCAGGCCGTTGATCCGCGCCAACAATTGCCACGGCACGTTGTACTTCTGAGCGATCCGCTCGATCGTCTCGCCCGGCGCGGTCACGTAGGCCGGCTCCAGGTAATGTTGCCGCGAGTAAATCACCGTGCCGGCAAGCTGATCCAGCAGCACCGTGATCTGCTTGGCATGCTCCGGCGGCAGGTTGGGATCGTCGTATTCGATGCTAAGCGCCAAGTGGGCCTCGACCAGCTTCCCATCGTTCAGCCGCTTCTGCACTTCCTCCATGAACGCATTGAACTTGTTCTGAACATCCTCTGTCGGCCCAGACGGCGCCTTGCGCAACTTTGCCACGCCAGGCGGCGGCGCCAAATTGCGAACCGCGGCCGACGGCGCCGCTGCGTCCCTCTCGGGCGAAGGCCCCGATGGATTGGCCGAGGACGGCGATGGATTCATTGCGGCTAGCGGGGGACTTGCCGGCGGATTGGTCGCGGCCTGCGCAGGCTTTGTCATGGTCGCCGGCCAACTGGTTGCGGTCGAAGCTGGATCGGCCGCGGCACTCGACGTTGGCGCGTCCAGGGTCGCAGCGCCCCCCGTGGAACCGGCAAGCGGCGGAGCGCTCGTGGACGTTGCGACAAACGGTGGAGCGACCGGCGTCACCTGACCGAGCGGAGGCGCAACAGGCGAGGCAACGCCGCTGACGCCCGAGACACTGCCGACCGACGGCGTCTGGCTTCCGCTCAGCGGCAATGGTCCGCCAAGTTTCGGCGTCGCCGCGATGCCCGAAGTGTTGCCAGCGTTGGCCTTGGTGTCGCTCGGCCAGCCATCGGCGACCCCCGGCGTCGGCCCCGGCTCGGGGTTATTTCGCGACAAGGAGACGTAGACCCCATAGCCCACCGCGCCCAATACGGCGATGATCATCAGGTTCTTCACCGAGTTCATCTTCGTCCTCCTTGACGAATCCCCGAGCCACAAGCGGGCAGATGATACGCGAAACCCTAAAACGACGCTACGTCAGTAGTTGCGACCCAATGCACCGCAAATTACGAACTTTGGCAAACTAGGGAACTTAGCCAACATTCTCATGCAGCGAACCCGACAAGCCGGCCACAGTTGGCCGCCAAAAGCGCCCGCTGGCTCCAGGTCGTGGGCTACATTACTATTAAAGGCAACGCCCGCCCCCCATAGGGCATTCATCATCCGCCCCCCTTCGACTCCCGGCCGATTTCCATGCATCCGACCATCGCCCAACTGACCGCCGCGGGCCCCGTGCTGACCGACGGCGCCTGGGGAACCCAACTCCAACTGCGCGGTCTGCCGGTCGGCGCCTGTCCCGACGCATGGAATCTGGCCAACCCGGAAAAGGTCGAAGAGGTCGCCCGCGCCTACGTCGATGCCGGCAGCCGACTGATTCTGACCAACACGTTTGGCGCGAATCGTTTCGTGTTGGCCCGGCATGACCTGGCCAATCGTGTCGCCGAAGTGAACCGTCGCGGCGTTGAGATCAGCCGTCGGGCCGCGGCCGGGCGTGCAGCCGTCTTTGCGTCCATGGGCCCAAGCGGCATCATGCTCCTGCTGGGTCAGGTCGGCCCCGAGGACCTCAGAGCGGCCTTCGCCGAGCAAGCCAACGCCTTGGCCGAAGCCCAGGCCGACGGCATCGTCGTCGAAACGATGTCCGATCCGGCCGAAGCCGCGTTGGCCGTCGCCGCCGCCCACGCCACGGGCCTGCCCGTCGTCGCCTGCATGACCTTCGGCTCTGGCGCTCAACACGATCGCACCATGATGGGCACCACACCCGAACAGGCCGCCAAGCAACTCACGGCAGCCGGCGCCGACGTGATCGGAGCCAACTGCGGACTCGGCATTGCCAGCATGGTCGACATCTGCCGCCGACTCCGCACGGCCGCCGACGTTCCCATCTGGATCAAGGCGAACGCTGGGCTGCCCGAGATCGTCGATGGACAAACCACCTACCGTCAGACACCGGCCGAGTTCGCCGGCCACGTGCCCGAACTGTTGACCGCCGGCGCCGCCTTCCTCGGCGGTTGCTGCGGCACCACGCCCGCCTTCATCCGTGCGGTGGCCGAGCAGTTGAAACGTTGACCGGCGCACGGTCTCAGACGGCCATCACTTCGCCTTCGCGCGCCGAAACGCTAGGCATCCCAATGGCCGCCGGAATCGGCGATGCAATGACCGTCGGTGTGGCGAACCGGCACACGGGAACCTCGGGTCGATCAACCACCGCCGCGTTCCGCTCGTAGAATGTGGGCGGCTCGTACCGGAAGCCGTTCGCCAGGCGTTTCTCTTCGCGGCGGATTTTTCGCAGCACCCAGCGCCCTCCGATCGCGCCCGCAAGGCGAGACTTCCAGCCAAACTCGGCCTGCAACTCCCGCAGCAAGGCCGTCATTTTGGCGTGCATCACCGGTTGGCCGCGATAATAGAGGCGAGCCGCCCCAACCAACGCCGAGAGCGACGCACCGAGCTCCCGAGCCTCCCAGGCGAAGCGCCGGCGAACGCGGGCATCGGGGTGGTTCTTGTGCCGACGCCAACCGGCCAGCGTCGTCCGAACGATTCGCACCATGCTCGGCCCGTTCACCGCGAAATCGCGGTCGAACGCCCTGACCATCAGCTCGGCCGTCTGCTGGTCATTGAGCGCCGGATGCCGATAGTTCAAGATCAGTTGCCCGTGGATATCGCTCGGATGAAATTCGCTTTCATCCTTCATGAGCCCCTTGGCCGTCAGCTCGGCATGCAGCGGCGTGCCTGGCACGGGCGTGTACAGCATGAACTGGTGAAAGTCCGTGTCGTGCCGCACGGCGTGCTCGATCGCCTCGTCGATGTTGTTGGGCGTGTGATTTTCGAGCCCGATGATCGTCGAGCCCAAGACGCGGATGCCGTTCGATTGCAACTCGCGGACCAAGGCGAACGTGTCGATGCCCTGAAGCTTCGCGTACTGGCTGTCGCGGCCCTCGATACCCATCCACACCCACGAGATGCCCAGGCGAACCAATTGGTCGATCGTATAGGAGCGGAGGACGTTGGCCGAGCTGAACACATAGAGCGCCCAGGCCTTGCCGTTCTTTTCCATCAACTCCAAGAGCCGCAGCGCTCGCTTCCGGTGGAAAAGGAAGTTTTCGTCCATCATGAAGAAGGACGAAACGCCCTGCGCCTTTTCCACTTGGCACATGACGTCGAACAGCTCGTCGCCCGTGCGATAAAAATCAACCCACTTGCCCTTCCCGCCGAACATGGCCGAGGTCGAGCAGAAGTTGCAGCCCAGCGGACAGCCGACCGACGGAATGATCGTGGCCGCGACGTCGCCGTGACGCTCGGGCGCCTTGACGCCGACAGTGCGCGTGCCAATGCCCGAGGTAATCATCGGGTGGCAAATGGGCCGGCTGTCGTCCTCGCCCAAATAGCGACGATACCAACGCACCCCCTCGCCCCGAACGATGTAGTCCGCGTCGATCCGCTTGGCCAAGTCGGAAATGTTCGCGATGTGCCCGCCGACGACGATCTTCGCCTCCGGCTGATACTGCCGGATGAGCTCGCACATCTTGGCGACCTTGTAGATATTCGGAATGATCGACGAAATGCCGATGATGTCGTACTGCCGCGTGCGAAGCTCCTCGACGAACCGATCGAGCGTCGGAAAATCCAACAGCGTGCAGGGGGCCTCGATGTTCGCCTGAATCATCATCAGGCCCCAACTCCGGTGGAACATCCGCAGCGAAAAGGCCCCCTGCGTCCGCGTCACCTGATTGTGATACAACTCCATCGGGTTCATGCGCCGGCTGCCGTACTGGTCATCCTGACCGTAAGGGCCAAAGACGCTGCACAGCAACACCCGGGCCTTTGTGCCGGCCGGATGTACGGGCTGCGAATCACAATGCGATGGGTCAATCTGAATCTGGCGGACGATCACTGGTGCTGTACTCCCGGAAGGTGCGAAATCGCTCGACCACGTTGTATTATAGATGCTTTCGCCAGCCGGCGACCGCCCACTGTGTATGCGCCGCGTAATAGCTCCGTAATAATTACCCCGGCAACGCCACCTCCACCGGGCATTCCGCAAAAGAGAGGGAATCGCTCGTAAACACCCGCGAAACGAGCAATGGAGCCGGCCGTTTTCCGCAATCAATCGATTCCTAGTCCTCGCAGAGACTGGCAAGCAACCCCACCGGGAAATCGGCGAGAACTTCGCCAAGGGCGAGCTCACAGACGTCCGCCGAAAGAGTCTGTCCGGTCAACACGCTCCGCCACTCCGACCGTCCAAGCGGCTCGGTGATTACCCGCGTGTCCCGCCAAACGCGATGCCCCAGCGGCGGCGCACCGGCGGAATCCGGCAAGCTGGACGCCAACCGGGCGAACCACCGAGGCGCGATGACAATGATTGCCGACTGGTTCGCCCCCTCGGAAACCGGCGACCGTCGGCCGAACGCGCAAACATGCTCGGCCGCGGCCCCGCGCACTTCCAAGGGAACATAGTCGCCGCGAAACATCTCGGGATGCCGGCGCCGAAACTGCAGTGCCCGCCAAATGAGAAACAGCTTCGTCCGCGGGTTGCACGGGCGAACCGCAAGCCGTCGCGCCAGCGGCAGCAGCGCACCGGCGCCGCCCGCCTCTCGCTCCAATTCTTCCAGCATCGCGCGACGGCACGCGAAATCCACCGGCCGCCGATTGTCCGGATCCACCAGACTGAAATCCCAAATCTCCTGGCCCTGGTAGATATCCGGCACGCCGGGCGACGTCAGCTTCAACAGTGTCTGCGACAAGGCGCCGTAAAGTCCCCAATCGACGATCCGCTCGTGAAACGCCTCGAAATCGGCCAAGAACCGATTCCTCGGCCTTGGATGCAACAGGGCCGCCACGAACGCCCGAACGGCCGACTCGTACTCCGCGTTCGGATTGATCCAACTTGTGCGAGTTTTCGCCTCGTGGATCGCCTTGTTCATGTAGGTTTGCATCCGCTCGGTCAATCGCTCCAGCGTCTCGGCGTCGGGCTTTTCCAGGGGCCACACGCCCGTCAAGCACTGGTAGAACAGGTACTCGTCGTTGCGGCTCGGCGCCGGCTCGCCATCCACCTCGCGGCGGCGAGATCGGTTCCAACGGGCCCAACGATTCACGGCCGCCCGCCACTCGTGCGGAATCTCCGAGAGCACGTTGATGCGCGCCCGAAGGTCCTCGCTCCGCTTGCTGTCGTGCGTCGTCGAAGCCAACAGGGACCGCGGCCAACGCTGTTGCCGTCGGCCATTCTGCCGATGAAACTCGTCGACCGCGACGGCCCCGCGCGCCGGATCACCGCCCACTTCGTTGAGCGAGACCAACGGAAACCAACGATAGAACGCCGTGTCCTCAATCCCCTTCGCCATCACGGGGCTCGTGAGTTGCTGGAACCGACCAACAAACCATTCCTCCTCGCGAACCAGTGGATCGGCCTCGTCCGACGACTCGAGCAGCAACAGATCGCGAATGAAATCGAACACGGCCGCATCGCTGGCCGGATTGCGCCGTTTCGCCTGGGCGGCTGCCCGAAGGACGACCTGCCGATCGCGATCCGACACCTCGCCGCGCCGAATGTAGGTCCGGTAGACCGGGAAACAAGCGATGATCTCGCGCAGCGCCACGCGCAGCGCGTTCAGCGTGAAGTCTCGCGAGCGACGCCGCCGGCTCGAAATGCGATTCAGTTGTTGGGCCAGCAGTTGAAGACTGCTCGCCATCGAGGTTCTCAGGATGAGCATCTTCGATTCGTGGGCCGCCTCGCGGAAATCCGTGCGCCCGTCGACAAAGCGGCCATAGGCTTTCTCAAGCTCGGCCAAACCCGGCCCATGAATGGCCAGCCCGTTCGCCAGATTCAGAAATTCGTAGCCCGTCGTGCCGTCCAGCAGCCAGCCGTCCGGCAGCGGCTCGTCGCCGATCAGAATCTTCTCCGCAACCACATAGAGCGGCAGCCCGCCCTCGTCCGCCGACCTGAGTCGCATCACCTGCTCTCGAAACGCCGGCTCAACCTCGCTCCACGCCGCACGCGCCTCCGGGGCGTTCGCCGGCGGCATCATCTGCTCGTACACGCTGGCCCCAATCGCCGACACGTAGCCGTCTTGCAAACGTTCAAGGTACTCGGACGGCGCGTAAAGCCCGTCAATGTGATCTATCCTGAGCCCGTCCGCCGCGCCGCGAACCAATAGCTCGAAGACGATCCGATGACTTTCGGCAAACACCTGCGCATTTTCCGTGCAGACGGCCGCCAGTTCGTTGATGTCGAAGAAGCGGCGATAATTGATCTCGTCGTCCGCCGCCTTCCAATGACAAAGGCGGTAGACCTGCAGATCGAGCAGCGCGTCCAGGGCGTCGAAGCTGTGCGGATCGTCCGCCTGTCCGTTCAGTTCCTGCACATTCCGCTCGACGAACTCGGCAACGGCCGGCGATCGTTCGACCAACTGTCGCAGGCGGCCCTTGACCACTTCCTTTTCGCGTTGCCGCTCGGCCACGCTCGCCGCGTCGGTCCGCGTCGGCGACGGCAGGTGTTCGAGCGCCGTTAAAATACTCTCAAGCTCCGTGATCTCGCCGCCGTCGGAGGCCAGCGTCTGCTTGAGCTCGTCCAATCGGCGGCCGAGAATCGCACGGTAGCTTCGCGGTTCCAGCGGCAACCACGTCTCGCAATACCGAACGAAGAAAGCCCCGTTGCGGTACGCCAGCGTCAGCTCGCCCGCTTCGAGCACTTGCCCATACTGCCCGCCCAGGATCGGCAGCAGGATTCGATTCCGCAATTCCTCTTTGACGGGCCGCCAGTCGATGTCGAAGTGCAAGGCGTGGAGTGCGCTCGGGCCGTTTTCCAACACATCATCCCACCATGGGTTCTCGCCCGGTGCGGCGCTCATGTGATTGGGCACGATGTCGATGATTTGGCCCAGTCCCTGCGCGTGCAACCCCGCGACCATCGCCCAATAGTCCTCCTCGGTCCCAAGCTGCGGATCGAGCTGCCCGTAGTCGACGATCGCGTAGCGATTCGCGCCGCCCAACCGGGCTTTGCGACACGGCGAGGCGTACAGATGGCTGACGCCCAATCGGGCCAGATACGCCGCGATTTCCAAAGCTTCTCGAAACGTGACATTGCCGGGCTCGATTTGCACCCGGTACGTCCCGATCGGCTCGCGGCGTCGGATGCGCTGCAACACGGCTTCGGCCACGCACCGGGCGATCTCGGTGATATCGTTCATCGTAGGCCTGCTGGACGTTAACATTGACCGTCTGACCGCAACGCTCACCGCTCGAAAATCAGCAACTCATACGGAAGCAACGTGCAGGGCCGTGTCTGCTGAGAACGGGTCCCGCCATACCGCGTGTCCTCGGTGCTCAGCAACCATCGTTTCCCGTCGGCCTCCGGCGGGATCGCGACATCCGAATCGGCTGACAGGTTCGCCAAGACCGAGATTCCCCACTCTCCGCCCCGCTCGACCAGCAAGATCGCCGGCCCGTCGACGTTGCCGAGTAATCGCGCGGTCGTCCGGCGCCGATCCAAAAGACCCGGCCAAGTGCGCCGCGCCGCGAGCAAATCCACATAGAGCTGCCGTCGCGCAGCCTGGGGCGAGCCTGGCGGCCACGCCCAATCGAGCTTGGCTGCGGCAAATGTCTCCACGGCCTGCGGATCAGGAATTTCCGCTTTCCAGCGAAAGCTCAACGCGGCAAACTCCTCGACACGTCCCCGCCGCACGGTCTCGACGAGTTCCGCGTTGCCGAATGAGCAGAAGAACGGAAACGGCCGCTTCTCCCCATACTCTTCGCCCATGAACAGCAACGGCACGCACGGCGACACCAGCAACAAGCCGCAAGCCAGCCGCTGTGCCGGCGCCGGCGCGAGCGTGCCGAGCCGGTCCCCGTGCGCCCGATTGCCCGTCTGATCGTGGTTTTGCACGCAGACGACAAAATGCGTCCGATCCACGTTGCCCACCGGGGCGCCATGTCGCCGATGGCGGAAAGGGCTAAGACAACCGTCGTAGACGAACACATCTCGCACGGCCTTGGCCACCTGTTCCGGCAAGCCAAAATCGACATAGTAACCGTCCCGCTCGCCGGTCAAGCAAGCGTGAACCGCATGATGAAAATCGTCTGCCCAAACGCCATCGAGCGCGTATCCGCCGCGCGATGCCGGCTCCACCAAGCGCACGTCGTTTTGGTCCGTCTCGGCGATGACCAAAACCGTCCGACGCTGCTCGGCCGCTACGCGCTGCACGGCCGCCTGAATCTCGGCCAGAATGGGACGCGGTCCAAAATCGAAAATCGTCTGCACGGCATCCAGCCGCAAGCCATCGACATGAAACTCTCGTACCCAGTAGCAAGCGTTGTCCATGACGAACTGCCGCACCGGATCGCAGTACGGCCCGTCGTAATTCACGGCCTTTCCCCACGGCGTGCGATAGCGATCGGTGAAATACGGCCCGAACCTTTCCAGGTAGTTCCCCTCGGGCCCCAGGTGGTTGTAGACCACGTCTAAGAAGACGCCCAGGCCGACGCGGTGCGCCGCATCGACGAGTTCCTGCAACGCGCGAGGACCGCCATAGCTCTGCTGCACGGCGCAGGGGAACACGCCCTCGTACCCCCAACCGCGTTCGCCCGGACACTGGGCCACCGGCATCAACTCGATCGCCGTCACCCCAAGCTCTCGCAACGCGCCCAGCCGAGGCGTCACCGCCGCGAAAGTCCCTTCTGGCGTAAACGTCCCGACGTGCAACTCGTAGATCACCAAATCGTCGCGGGCGATGCCCGCCCATCCGCTGTCCGACCATGCGAACGCCTCTGGAAAAAACAGGGCCGATGGTCGATGCACTCCGTCGGGCTGCCACCGCGACGCCGGATCGGGCAACGGCTCACCGTCGTCGAGCCGATACCCATAGCGCAGGCCCTCGGCGACCTCCGCCCGCCGATGCACAAAGAAGCCGCCGCCTTCGTCCCTCATAGCGACTTCCGTGGCGCCGGCCACCAACGACACGGCGTTCGCCAGCGGCGCCCAGACGCGCCACAGGACGCCTCCGTCCGGCTGCCGGATCGCGCCTTGCGCGGGTTGGCTCGAGTTCTGCTCCATCGGCGTCTCCCCTGCCCCGCTTGCCAGGGTGCTATAATTATACTAACGGGTCAAAGAGCGACTCATGCAACATCCCCGATGATCAATCGCCATGGAAGCCAGCGAACCCTTTCGGGTCATGGACTGTAGCCTGGTCCGTCTGGCGACCGGCCGCCAGTGCGTCAATCTGCGCGAGCTTCTCGAGGCCGTTCGTACAGTTCCCGAAGCGGTTCTCGAACACCACATGATGCGGTGTGCCATCGAAGACCACTTCGAGTTGTACGAGTTCCCCAACGATTTGGCCCGCTGGTGCTGGACCGCGCTTGGGGACAACGTCGTCGCCGAGGAGCTTGGGCTGATCGACCCCTATCGGCAATTGACCACGGCGCCGCTCCGCGAGCGACTCGTCAACACGATGGAAGCCCGCCTCTGGGAACTCGACCACGCGCGTTGGTGCCGCCCCGGCCTGGAGCTTCACCTGGTCTACTCGCGATTGATCGCCTACGACATTGGCGAGTGCGTCTCGACCCCGGCGGCCCTCCTGGAAGCCATCGAGCGGATGTCGCTGCGGTCCCTCTTCTACCATGTCCACGAAGCCCGACGCCGCACACAGGGCCTTTCCGACGACTTCTCGCTCTGGCTCGAACAGAGCGGCGCCGACGCTGGACTGGTCGCCGCATTGCGTCAGATCGACTTCTACTTTCTCAACCTCAACCAACTCCGCGAAGCGCTGATCGATGCATTCCGGCGTTACGTCGCCGCCGCCCCTCCCGTGCCAAGGAGCGTCCCATGAGACTCCTCGACCGGTACGAAGAAGTCGTCGGCCATCAGGAAGTAGAGCATCTGCGCCGTTTGGCCGAACGGCTGGCCGGCAAACGGATCGTCCACGTTAACTCGACGCGCACCGGCGGCGGCGTCGCCGAAATCCTCGGTTGGATGGTCCCGCTGATGAATGAGCTGGGCATCGACGCCCGCTGGGAGGTCATCTCCGGTCCGCCCGACTTCTACCGCGTCACCAAGACCTTTCACAACGGACTGCAAGGGCGGCCCGTCAACCTTCGCAAAAGAGATTTCGATCTCCACTACGAAGTCAATCGGGAAAACGCAGCTCGGCTGGACCTCCATGCGGACATCGTCTTCGTGCACGATCCGCAACCGATCTACCTGCCGGCGTTCACCCCGCCGGACCAAGTTGGCCGCTGGATCTGGCGATGCCACATCGACGCATCCCGTCCGGACTGGGCCGTTTGGAAGCACCTCGAGGCGGCCATCCCGCACTACCGAGCCGCCATTTTTTCGCTGGCCGCGTTCGCCCGACCGTTGACCGTGCCGATGTTCCTCATCATGCCGGCCATCGACCCGCTCTCCGACAAAAACTGCGCCATGCCCGAGACCGAGCGACTCGAGGTCCTGGCCCGCTTTGGACTCGATCCCGAGCGACCGCTCCTGCTCCAGGTCTCCCGCTTCGACCGCTTCAAGGACCCGCTGGGGGTCATCGAAGCCTACCGCCTGCTCAAGCCTTACTATCCGACCATGCAATTGGCGCTGGTCGGCGGCCCCGCCGACGACGATCCCGAGGGTGCCGAAGTCCTCGGCGAGGTCCAAGAGCAAGCCGGCAACGATCCTGACCTCAAGGTCCTGCTACTGCCGCCGGATTCGCACCGCGCGATCAACGCCTTGCAACGTTCCGCGACCGTCGTTCTTCAAAAGTCCCTCAAGGAAGGCTTCGGCCTGACGGTCACCGAAGCTCTTTGGAAAGGCAAACCGGTCGTCGGCGGCGCCTGCGGCGGCATCACCCAACAAGTCCACGACTATCATACGGGCTTCCTCGTCCACTCGCCGGCCGGCGCCGCGTACCGTGTTCATTTTCTGCTCCGCTACGCCAACCGCCGTCAGCGGATGGGCCAAACCGGCCACGACTTCGTCCTCCAACACTTTCTGCTCAACCGCAACCTCCGCAACTACTTGGCCATGCTTCTCTGCCTCGATCAACCGGAAGCCGGCACACTCGTAGTCTGACGCCAGCATCCCTCGCCCCCCACACTCGTCTCGGCGTCTCCGGCTTGACTTTCCGGCCGCCGCTCGGCTATGCTCGGCTCCATGTCCTTCCGCCGTTCGCTGAGCACGCCGATCCTCCTGGCAATCGCCATGTTCGTCTTGCTGGCGGTGCTCACCGTCGGCTGGGTGCTGCTCTCGGTCTTCGGCGCGCTACAACATGCCGACTTCTCGGGCGTTTACTGGGCCCTACTCCCCATCGGCTCGACGTTCCTGTTGCTGCTCGTCGTGGGCGTCGTCCTGTACCTGATCCTTTCGATCAAGGCCATCAATCTCACCCGGCGACAATCCAATTTCATCGACAGCGTCACGCACGAGTTGAAGTCGCCCATCGCCTCGATGAAGCTCTATCTGCAAACGCTGAATCGCCGCCAGGTGAGCCAGCAGTTGCAGGCCGATTTCCACCGTTTCATGCTCGAAGACCTCGAACGGCTCGATCATCTCATCAACCAAATGCTCGAAGCCGGGCGGCTCGACGCCGAGCGCTCTCCCGAAGAAAACGAGGACATCGATCTGGCCGGCCTGCTGCGCCATTGCGCCGCCTCTGTCTGCATGAGTTACCGCGTTCCGCCCGACACGGTCCGGCTCGACCTGCAACCTGGCACGGTCGTTGGCCGCCGTGTCGATTTCGACATCATCTTTCGCAATCTGATCGACAACGCGGTGAAATATGCCGCCGCGCCGCCGCGAGTCGAGGTCACCCTGCGACCGGATTCCAGTCGCTTGATCGCGCGGATCGCCGATAACGGCCCCGGCATCCCCCAGCACTTGCGTCGCAAGATCTTCGGTCGGTTCGTCCGTCTCGGAATGGAATTGGAGCGCAAGAAGCCAGGCACCGGTTTGGGGCTCTACATCGCCCGAACGCTCGTGCGCCGCTACCGCGGCCAGATCCGCGTCCGCGACCCCGAGCGCGGGCCAGGCACGGTCTTCGAGGTCCAACTGCCGGCCAAGCCGCCCGCTCTCTCGCCAAAGGATGAGGAACCCTCGCCATTAAGCTGAGCGCAGGACTGCATCGCTCCCATCCAAGGCGTGGGAATCGGGCCGAGTTTCGGTTACAATCCTCAATCATGCCCAACCATGAGCACATCTTGGTCGTCGAAGACGAGGAACATCTCGCAACCGGCATCAGGTACAACTTAGTCGCCGAGGGGTATCGCGTTACGATCGTCGGCGACGGCCCCTCGGCGCTCGCCGTCCTCCGAGACCCGGCCAACCCGGTGGACCTGCTGATTCTCGATCTCATGCTGCCTGGCATGAGCGGCTACGCGGTTTGCGAAGCGTTGCGATCCTTCGATGTCGATACGCCCGTGCTTGTTCTCACTGCGCGCACCCTGGTCGAGGACCGCACCCACGGCTTCGACGTGGGCGCCAACCAATACCTCACGAAACCGTTCGACCTGGAAGAATTTCTCAGCCGCGTCAAGAACCTGTTGACGTTTCACAACCGGCGGCAACGACAAGAGCGACGCCAGTCCGGCGACATGGCCGTGTTTGAGTTCGACGAGGCAAAGGTCAATTTCGAGACCTTCGAGGTCGTGGTGCGCGGCGTGCCGGCCCGCCTGACCCAGCTCGAAATGACCCTGCTGCGCTACTTCATCGAGAACCAGGGGCGTGTCATCCCGCGCAGCGAGCTGCTCGAAAACGTCTGGGGGATGCCGGGCACTCTGAACACCCGCGCCCCCGACCAGTTCATCCGGCGGCTCCGAAAGACATTCGAGTCCGACCCGGCCCGGCCGCGCCACTTCCTGACCATCCGCGACGCCGGCTACCGCTTCGTTGCCAAGCCGGAAAGCGGAATGGACGCGATGCCGCAGTAGCTCCGCGGCCCATCGAGCCGCCGGCGCGGCGGCACTGATCCTGAAGCGTCGTCCCCTCGGGGGTTGTTTTCCCCGTTGCGGTGGACTAGGCTAGGCATTTGGGCCTACTTCCACTTTCTCCTCACAAAGACGCGCAGCATGACCCACCGGAGGCGTGCATCATGGCGACAACCGCAATCCACGGCGGCGTGAAAACGGTCGTTCCCTTCCGTGTGTGCGATCTTGGCGGCTGGACCGACACCTGGTTCTCCAACTCGGGCAACGTCCTCAACCTGGGCGTGCTGTGCCGGTACTTCGGCGCCAACGGCCCTTACCGCGGCATCCGCGTCATCATATCCGGCAAGAAGGTCCCGCCCAGCGAAAGCCGCATCGCCATCGAGGCGGCCGACCCCCTGTTCGATCAACAGATCCTCGTCGCGCAACTCGACGACGCCGACACCGTCTCCAAAAACCTGCTGCTGGCTGGCATCTCGCTCATCGACCGAAAGTGCCTGCATGGCCACGTCACGCAGATCGACATCTCCAGCGTCTTTCCACCTGGCGGCTCCGTCGGCACGAGCGCCTCGGTCAACGTCGGCACGATTGCCGCCCTCAATGCCTACTACGACTGCCGCATGACGCCCAATCAAATCGCCCAGACCGCATGGCGTGCCGAGACCGAAGTCATGGGAGGGCAATCCGGCACCCAGGACCAATACTCGGCCGCGTTCGGACACGGCGTCAACGCCATCGCCATCTCGAAGTTCCCTCGCACGACCTGCCGCGAGGTTGAAGTCTCGAACGCAACGCGCAAGGCGCTCGAAAAGGGCCTGATCACCGTCTTCTACGGCCAGCACGACTCGAGCGCCATGCACACCCGCGTCATCCGCGAGTTGGAGGGCACGAAGAACTCGCCCATCCTGAAAGTCCTTCGCCAGTTGCCGCAAGAGGCCGAACATTGCCTGCGACGGGACGATCTCGTCGGCTTCGGCAGGGCCATGCAGCAGAACACCGAAGCGCAACGCGAGCTGTGCGATGAACTCGTGTCGCACAAAGCCAACGCGTTCATCAACATCGCCAGACACTGCGGTGCGATCGGCTGGAAAGTCAACGGCGCGGGCGGCGCGGGCGGCTCGATCACGCTGCTCTTCCGATCGCGGCGCGCGGCAACCAATTTCCACGCCGAGTGCCGAACCAACTACACACCCGAACTCGGATATCTCTACTTCGAGCATCAATTGTCGCAGTGCGACTAGCCTTCTGATGTCCGGCAGAGCCGGCCCCATCAAGCCGCCGGCGGGGCCATCCGCCGATGACGCGCCTGCGCCCACCCGCACCCGTTTGCGGCCGCCCTCCAAAGGCGGTAAAATCTGGGCGTCCCGCCACGCAATCGAAAAACACCAAGGAATCGGACATGAACCTTCGCGCCACCCTTCGCGTGCGTTCGATGACGCTCCTCACTCTTGTTGCGCTGTTCGCTGGATCGTGCACGGCGGCCAACGCCGCCCCCCCGGCCGCAGGCCTCCTGCAATACGTCAACATTCTGCAAGGCACCGATTCCACCCCAGACTTCAGCTATGGCAACACGCTGCCGCTGGTCGGCACACCCTGGGCCATGACCGACTGGACGCCGCAAACCTGCACCGACGAAAATGCCTGGTTTTTCCGTTACCCGGTCCACAAGATCCTCGGCTTTCGGGCGACCCACCAGCCTAGCCCCTGGATGGGCGACTACGGCAACTTCGTCATCATGCCCGAGACGGGTCCGCTCGTCGTCGGCGCGGAGGAACGTGCGGCCGACTATGACATCAACGCGAGCGTCTATCGCCCCGACTACTTGCGCATCAAGCTGCCGCGCTACGGAGTGACCGTCGAGCTCACCGCCTCCGAGCGGTGCGGCGTCTTCCGCTTCACATTCGAGAAAGCCAACTCGGGCCGCCTGCTGATCGATCCGGCCGGTCCCTCCTCCGTCGAGTTTGTGGGTCGCCGGTTTCAGGGCTTTAGCAAAGCCCACGCCAACCCGGCGCCGGCCAACTATGCGACCTACTTTGTCGGCACACTGGACCGCGACATCCGCCGCCACGGAACCTTCACCGACGCGCCAAAGAAGATGCAGCGCGGCGAAAGCGGCCCGCGCGTCGGCGGTTTTGTCGAGTTCGAGACAGCGGACCGCCCCACAGTCGAAATCCGCATCGCCACTTCCCACATCAGCATCGAACAGGCGTTAAGAAACCTCGAAACGGAAACCCAAGGAGGTTTCGACGCCGTTCGGGCCCGCACCGTCGAAAAATGGGAACGCAATCTGGCGAAGATCGACATCGAAGGCACGCTGCAGCAGCGGAAGACGTTCTACACGTGCCTCTATCGGGCGCTCAAGTATCCGCACCAGTTCCACGAAATCGACGCCCAAGGCAAGAAGATTCACTTCAGCCCGTGGGACGGCCGCGTCCATGATGGCGTCTGCTATGTCGATTCGGGCCTGTGGGACACGTTCCGCACCCAATTCCCGCTCTACTCGATCGTCTATCCCGACCGCCTCGGCGAGATCATTGAAGGCTGGCTCAACGCCTACCGCGAAGGCGGCTGGCTGCCCCAATGGCCCAGTCCCGGCGGATTCGGCGGCATGGTCGGAACGCACGCCGACGCCATGATCGCTGACGCAATGGTCAAACACATCTCCGGCTTTGACCTGCCGACGGCCTACGCCGCGTTGCATCAAGACGCCTTTGGCGTTCGCGCCTCGGACCGGGACGGCGGTCGTGGCGGCATGAAGGAATATCTCAAGCTCGGCTATGTCCCGTCGCGAGCAGCGCCCGACTGGCTCTCCGCAAGCCTCGACTTCGCCTACGACGACTGGTGCGTCGCGCAAGCAGCCAAACTGCTCCGCAAGGACAACGATTACCAGGTTCTCATCGAGCGAGCCCAAAATTACCGCAAATGCTGGGACCCGGCGGTCGGCTTCATGCGAGCCAAGAAGGCCAACGGCGCCTGGGCCGAGCCCGCATTCGACGAGTTCTCCTGGGGCAACGGTTACTGCGAGGGCGGCCCCTGGCAATGCAGTTGGGCCGTGCAGCATGACGCGGCTGGACTCGCCGAACTCCTGGGCGGCCGAGCCGCGTTGGCCGCGAAGCTCGACCAAATGTTCGCGTCTCCGCCGACATTCCACCCCGGCGGTTACGGCCGGGTGATCCATGAGATGTGCGAAATGGCCGCCCTCCACAGCGGTCAGTACGCACAGTCCAACCAACCGAGCTTCCATCACGCCTACCTCTACACCGCCGCAGGCCAACCGTGGAAGACCGAGCTCTTGACCCGAAAGACCTGCGCCGAATTCTACAACGATGGGCCCAAGGGCTACATCGGCGACGAGGACAACGGCTCGGCCGCCAGTTGGTACCTGCTCGGCACGCTGGGCTTCTATCCGCTGACGCCAGGCCATCCCACGTACGTCCTGACCAGCCCGGCGGCCCCGAAGGCGGTCATTCATCTCCCCGGCGGCAAAGACTTCACGATCCTCGCGCCCGGCAACCAACCGGGGAAGGTCTACGTCCAGAAGCGCACCCTCAACGGGCGCCCCGTGAACAAGACCTGGATCGCTCATCAGGACATCGCCAACGGCGGCACGCTCGCAGTCGAGCTTGGCTCGCAACCCAACGTCCGCGAGATCAAGGCCGACGAGCTCCCCTACTCGGCGTCCAACGAGCGCCGCTGAGATGCGGCTCGTTGCCACGACTCGTCGCACCGCAGACTGAGCGTTCCTTCTCGCATCGGCCAACACGGCGGATCGGTGGGTGTCTGCGCCCTGCGCCGGGCATCCTCGCGGCAAAGACCCGCGGAACCGCGCGGCAGAACACCCGGCCTGGAACAGACCGTCATTCCGAGCGTCGCGAAGAATCTCTTTCCCCGACGCGGGTCCTGACCTGAAGACGAGATCGTTCGCCAGGCCCAGGATGGCCTGAATTTCCGAACGCCTTGACGGCAAGCGTGGGCAAGCCGCTCGGCGCGATCAACGCTTGGCCCAAGCCGGCATTTTCCTTCTTTTCTTCTGCTGCTCCGCGCTCCGCCGCTTGCCACAACCAAGAATCGATAATTTCGACACATCCGATACGGCCGGCACGGCCACAGAAAACTGTTGTGGAAAACAACACTTAGGTATGTGGAACTGCGCTATATGCGCAAACTTTCGTGACGGGTGGAGCTATAAGCACTCATCGCAACGAATTCGGCGCGCAGTGCGAATATTTCGCAATAACGACGCCCTCGCATTCCAAAGAACCACGCGAATCACACCCCGGTTCAACAGGCACCATCGCGTGCCGTTACAACCCAACTCTGGAGGATGCAACCGTGAGCTTACTGTCCAACGCAAAGGTGCGTACGAAGCTGTTCGGCGGCTTCGGCCTGATGACTGTCATTTTGACCACGCTCGGCGTGACCGGCTATGTCATGTTCAGCCGGATCAATACGAACGTCAACGGTCTGACCGACCACAGCCTAGCCGCCGTCAAAAACGCGACCGGGGTCGAGCGAGCCGCGCTCGAAACGCTGCTGCAGGAAAAGGAATACCTGATCGGCATGAAGGACGAGGCCAACCAACAGACCAAGAAAAAGCTCGCCGAGCTGACAGCCTATCTCGACGCCGTCGACGCCGTGGCGAGCCGCTTCAATGACACCAACCTGGCCAACAAATCCAAGGACGTCCGCGCGATCGTCACCCAGTACGGCAAGCTCTACGATGAAGGCGTCGCAGCCCTCAAGAGCAACAAGGCCGGCGAGGCGGCGATGAACGAGAAGGGCGGGCTCGTCAATGACGAAGCGACCGCCTACCTTGCGTCCAAGAAGGCCGAGTACCTCGAAGCCAAGGAATCCTTGGCTATCGTCAACCGAATCGCAGCCCTCGCCTGGGAGACTCGCTGGGCCCGGCAAAAGTACATCCACGAACAGAACGACAGTCAGGCCGAGATGGTCGAAAAGCACTGCCAGACTCTGAACGGCTGCTACGACGAGCTCGACAAGATGCACCCGGACGTCCAAGAGCAAAAGCTGATTGCCACTGCCCGCAAGGCGACCGTCGCCTACAGCGAGGATAGCAAGCGTTACGTCGAGGCTGTCAAGCAAAACGCCAGCGCCGAGACGCTCGCTGCCAACAATAAGCGAACCGCCATGGCAGGCCTCAAGGTCTCCGATGCAGCGGAAACCTATCTGAAAAGCAAGGAGGCGGCCGTCAACAAGATCGCCGAGTCCGTCTTCATCGTCGCCGACATTGCCAACGAAGCGAACACGACCCGGCTCAATGAGAAGGCCTACATCCTTACCCAGGATTCCAAGTACTGGGTCGCCCTCAACGAACACATCACCAAGCTGTCGCGGCTCTACAACGACCTCCGCAAGGTATCGCTGACCGACGCCGACCGGCAACGGATCGAGCGAGCCGAGAAAGCGACCAGCGAGTATCTGGTGGCCGCCAAATCTTGGGTCGACAACGACAACAAAGTCCAAAAGACCATTCTGCCCGAAATGAACAAGAGCGGCGACAAGGTGGTCCTCACCGCCCAGAACGCCGAGGACGACGCCTGGCAAGCCTCCGGCGAAGCCGCCAACACGGTCGCGAGCATCGTCGGCAGCTCGAAGACCATCATCGTCATCAGCCTCATGGTCGGGGTGGCTCTCGCCTGCATCGCAGCCTGGACCATCACCCAGGCGATCACCCGCCCGCTGGCCTACGTCGTCCAGCAATTGCACCAAGTGGCCGGCGGAAACCTGAAAAACGCCATCGCCGACGAGCATCTTCAGCGCAAGGATGAAATCGGCGACTTGGCCAACTCGCTCGACAAGACGGTCCGAAGCCTTCGCACGATGGTCAGCGAGATCACCAACAACACCGAGACGCTCGCGGGCTCTTCGAGCGAGCTTTCCGCCACGGCCTCGCAACTTGCCAGCGGCGCCGAGGAAGCCACCAACCAGTCGGCCACGGTGGCCGCCGCCGCCGAGCAAATGTCGACCAACATGAACGTCATGGCCGCCTCGACCGAGCAGATGTCGAGCAACGTCCGGATCGTCGCCTCGTCCGTCGAAGAGCTGACGGCCAGCATCGCCGAAGTCGCCAAGAGCGCCGAACAAGCGGCCAGCGTCGCCGCCACGGCCGCCCAGTTGACCAAGTCGGGCAACGACAAAATCGGCGAACTCGGCACGGCCGCCGGCGAGATCGGCAAGGTCATCGAGGTCATCCAAGACATCGCCGAGC
>JBDKSW010000020.1:0-46997 GCA_039698035.1 Thermoguttaceae bacterium
TTAGGTCTTGTGAGCCTTTTATCAGAGTCGCAGCGTTTTAAGCGTATAAACTGAACCGCCGTGTACGGAACCGTACGCACGGTCGTGTGGGAGGACGGGGCGGCAACGCCCCCTCCTACCCGATCGCGAATGGATGCGTCGTCAAAAGGAGATTCCGGCCGCCTTGAGTTGCGTCTGGATTTCTCGCACAGGGATCGAACGTAGGTTCGTTTGTTTCGTTACGGCCAGGGCGGCGGCGATGCCAGCGGCTTGGCCCGTCTGCGCGGCGATGCACTGAACGCGGATGGCGCTCATGGCCAAGTGGGTTGCGCTCAGACACTTGCCGACCACCAGCAGGTTCTCGAAGCCCGCGGTCAACAACGTTCGAAACGGGATGCCATAGCCGCCAGGCGTGTAAGTGAGCGTTGCCTTGCCGAAGCCGCCGTGTTGGTCGCCCCAGGCGTCCAGCGGATAGACGCCGACTGCCACGGTGTCGTCGGGCCGCTTGGGGGCGACGAGATCGTTGACCGTCAAGATATGATCGCCGACGACGCGGCGCGATTCACGAACGCCCAGCTTCGGGGCGATGTGGGCGACGTAGCCGTTCTCATACAGATAGGCGACGTCCTCTTCGATCTTTTGCAGGGCTTCCTGCTGCGCGACGGCCACCGCCCGCGGATCGCGCGTGTCGTGACAGGCGACCGTTCCGGCCCAATGGAGCACGGCGTTGGCGTTCTCGGCTTGGCAGTTCATGCCGGCAACGCGAGCAGGATCGATTTTTGCATCGAGCCGAAGTCGTTGGCTGACCAGCATGAGTGTGCAGAGTTGAACGCGGTTGCTTGATTTCTGCGGTCCCAGCGGCTCGTGGAAATCGGATTGGGCCTCGGTGCCATAGCGGCACTCGGCGCCAGCCATCGCGGCGACGGCGCCTGCGCCCGTGGCGTCGATCACCACGTCGGCCAAGATCGTCTCGCGGCGGCCATCGACGTGATGGAGCGTGACGCCGCGAACGCGATTTCGGGTGCCCTCGCCGAGGAGGACATTGCCGACCGGTGCGCCGCAACGGAGTTCCAGGTTGGGCTCGGCGCGGATCATCCGCGAGACGACCTGGGCGTAGGCGGATGGCATAAACCAGGCGCCGCCCGGCTTTGAATTGAGTGAAAAATGGCGATCGAGTTGCGCCGTCATTTCGGCGTAGAGTCCAACGACGGGGCCGCCGCAGATCATGGCGACGTACATGTCGACCGGCGCGCCGCCTGGCGTTGGGTCCTCCTCGATCAGAACGACCTTCGCGCCCGCTCGGGCGGCGGCAATCGCGGCCGGCACGCCTGACGCTCCGGCGCCGATAACCAGCACCTGGGTGCGTTGGGCATTCTTCGTCTGCGACGGTGCGGGCAGAACCATTGGGTCGTCGGCGGCCACCGCTTGGATCGCGGAAACGCCGAGGGCCGGGATGGCTGCGGCCGCTTTCAGAAACTGACGGCGGGAGTGGTGCGGTGTCATGGCGTGCGGCCTATGCGAGGATGGCGAGGATGGTGAAAACATGTTGAGCGGTTCCGGCAGCTTAGCGGTGTCAAGGGGCGTTGTCAATTTCGGCTCGGCAACTTTCCTAGTCGCAGAAAACGCGCGTTTCCCTGCGGCGAGTCCGCGCTAGAATTCATCGGGTCGAGTCGGTGGCTGAGCGGAACGGCCGTTCTTGCGGGAACGGGAGGTGGTCCGATGAGTCGATTTTCATGGCGTGCGAGATTGGCCTGCGGACTGAGCGCTCTGGCGATCCTAGGGACGCCGGCGGTGTTCGGACAGATGCGGCATCAAGCGACCGAAGGGCGTCGGCACGAAACGTCGCAGCCGGCCTCTGGGACGTGGAGCAGCGTTCTCGGGTCGGTCGTGCCCAGCGAGCCGCGCGTTGATGCGAAGCAAGACTTCGGGTCGCGGGACATCCCGCGCCTTCCGGCGGCGGACCAGCGGCCAGATCGGGTGACGCCCTGGTCCAGAGAGGCCACGCCTAGCACGGTCTACCAGCAGAGGACATGGCAGCCACCACGGGGCGTCGATCAGGGCGCCCGGGCGGCGGGCCAAGGTTGGAATCGATGGTGGTACTACGGGCGCTGGTGGCCCTGGTACGGCGTCGCGAGCGGGTCGCCCAGCTACTACGGAATTTACGGGCGGACGGCTTACCCGTCGGACTACAGTTACGGATACTCGTATCCGTACGATCTGGGTCCGGCGTATGACACCGCGCCGTATACGAACGACTATACGCTGCCGCAGCGGTCGTACGAGCCGCTTCCGGTCGAGCCGGCCGCGGTTCGCCAATCGGTGACCGTGCCGACCACCGAGGCGGCCAAGTTTTTCAGCGAGGCGGTGACGGCCTTCCGCGAGGGAAGCTTCGCAGAGGCCGTGCGATTGGCCGGCCATGCGGTGCTCGACGACCCGCGCAATCCGGACGTGCACTTGCTGTTGTCGATGGGGCTGTTTGCGATGGGCGAGTATCGCGCCGCGGCGGCCGAAGCGCACGCGGTGGCTGTCTTGGGCGACAGCCCGGACTGGCCGGCCGTGTATCAACTGTATGGTTCGGTCGAGCCTTACACGCGGCAACTGAGGGCGCTCGAGCGGTTTGTCCGCCAGCACCCGGGCGCGCCCGAAGGGCGCTTCCTGCTCGGATTCCATTACATGATCTCGGGCTATCGGGATGCGGCCAACGCCGAGTTCACGCTGGCGCTGCGGGCAACGCCCGAGGACCATATCGCGGCCGACATGATCGAGCGGGAAGGCGGCGCGTTGATGCAGCGCGACGTGGCAGCCCGAATGAGCCGACGGCCGACGGAGCAGTCGGGCGGCGCGATGATCGGGCGGCCATCGCCGAACCTGGGCAACATGGCGCGGAACTTGCCGGGGCCGCCGTCACCGATTCGATGATCGCGGCCGTTTCCAGCGTGACATGCGCCAGGATCGCAATGCCGGCGCTAGCGGCCGCGGAGACGCTGCTTGAGCCGGGCAAGGTATTCGTTGGAAGGCAGCCCGTAGGGGCGGAACTTCTCGGCCACGCCTTGGCCTTCGTCGTAGAGAATGGCGCGATGAACGCCGAGCTTCGTAGCCTCGGGCGTGTCCATCAGGGCACTCGAGTCGTTGCCGTTCATTTGGAACAGGACGCGCATTTCAAAGTCTTGCAGGCTGCGGCGGTCGAGGATGCGCGTCACGTTCGTGTAGGTGTCCGACCAAACGATGGTGTGGATTCCGAGCGACGGACCGTCACGGAGAATGGTGGCGAATTGTTTCGGGGGCGTCGTCGGCTGCTCGTCGCCGGACGAAAAGGCGTACTCATCCTCTTTTCGGAGATCGCGGAACCGGCCCAGATTGTACACAAACAGAAAGATGGGCGGATGCTGTTCATGGGCCGCTTGCTGTCGGGCGGACAACTCGGCGGCCAGTTGGGCCATCAGTGCGTTCGACTCGCGGATGCCGGCGCACTCGACCCGGTTGGGCAGCACGTCGGTCAATCGGCGCCAGAAGCCGGTCTCGGGCGCGTCGGCGCGGGCGCCGTCGAGGACGTAGAACCGTGCCGCCGTCCCTTCGCCACGCGGCGTGCCGGAATCGGCTGTCTGCGTCCCCGGTCTCTTTTCCAAGGGGAATTCGGCGGCCAGGCTGATCATGGCGGCCGACATGATGCCGAGGGCCGCCTCTTCGCGGTGGCCGACGATGAGCAGGTTGCTCCCGTTTTGACGCATGAAGGCCGCGGAAGTCGGGTCCTTGATGGCCACGGCCGAGCCGAGCCACGCGCGCGCGCCGTGGGACGACTCGGTCGCATCCGTCGCCGGTTCGTCGCGACGGTCCAGCAACTCGTTAAGACCGACGTTGTCGGCCAGATCGGCCAGGACGTTGCCCTCGAAAACGATTGTCGGCGGAACGGTCGGATGGTGTTGCGCGGCTAACTGGGCGATTTGCTCGAGGTAGTCGTCGCGGTCGTGGTCGGAAAGCCAGACGATTTGGAACGGGTGATTGCCTTCGTAGAGGCCGTTGGCGTCGTTGTAGATGGCCTCGCCGGGGCGATTCAGAAGCCGGGCGGCCGTGTTGTCTTCGCTCAGAATCAGATGGGCGTCGGCCTCGCTGCACTGCAAGGCGATTCGCACGGCCATTTGGCCGATCGTGCTACGGGCAAGCGTATAGGCCCCACCGAGCGTTTGCGATCCCAGCAGGATGTGGATGCCGAACGCGCGGCCCTGTCGCACGAGCCGATCGAGCAGGAGGGCCGACTCTTGGGCGATTCGGTCGTCTTCGACAAACAGCTCTTGGAACTCGTCGATGATCAGCAGAATGCGCGGCATTCGCTCGGGGGCGGCCGCTTGAGGACCAGCGTTGCCCAGGTCCGCGTTGCGGTAGCCCTTCAGGTCTTGCAGACCGTGGCGTCGGAACAGGTCGCCGCGGGTGCGAAGCTCGGCGTCCAAACGCTCCAAGACGCTTAGGCCGAACTCGCGTTCGCTTTCGATGGCAACGACACGAGCGTGCGGCAGGCCGGCTCGGGCGTAGGCCTTGAACTCGACCCCCTTCTTAAAGTCCACCAGGTACAGCTCGATCTCGTCGGGGCTGTAGCGCAGCGCGAGGTTCGTAATGAGGACGTGCAAGAGCGTGGACTTGCCGGAGCCCGTCTTGCCGGAAATCAGGACGTGTTGCGACGTGCCCGCGCCCAGTTCCAGGTGCTGAAGCTTCATGGCGCCGGCGCGGCCCAAGGGCACGTCGATGCCGGCACGGCTGTCGCCAGACCACCAATCGTCTTCGCTGGGGATGATGTACGAGAAAGGCACCTCGACGCGACCAACGTCGCGCGCGGCAGCGCCAACCGTGCAAACGATCTCCTTGAAACGCTCGACGGGCGGCGGCGGATCGAACATGATCGGCAGCGGGCCGTAGTCGGGGTGCTCCCAGGTGAAATGCCCTTCGGACCATCGTAGGGCGATGCCCTCGGCGGCAAGGTCCGGCAACTGAAGGTTGCGCGGGACGGTTGCCGTGGCGTCGTGGCTCAGCAGAACGAAGACGCCGCACCGGGCGCCGCTCGCGACGATGCTCTTGAGCCGCTGGACGGCCGCCTCCGTGAAGTTGGCCGGGAAGTTGGCGACGACCAGCACGCGGTACGGCTCGGCCATCTCGCCGGCGAAGGCGTTGTATTCTTCGATCGAGCGGAACTCTTTGCGGAGATACACCTGGATGATGTTCTCCATGTGCTTGGTCAGATCGGCCAATCGCTGTTCGATATGGGCCGAGTCGGTCCAGATGCGGCTGGCGACCAGTTGCTCGTCGAAGTCGGCCAGGTGCATGAAGGCCGAGAAGTTTTCGCCCAGCCCGACGGGGTCGATGATCGTGAAGCGGACCTTGGCCGGCGGCATCGCGCTCAACAGCCGGAGCATTGTGCTTTGCATCAGCTCGACGGCCTTGACGCGGGCCGGACCGGCGGCGTCCAGCAGCAGGAGCGAATGACGTGGGAACGGCAAGGCGATCGGCAGACTGAACGCGGTCTTTGCGGGCCGCAGGCGTTCGTCGTCGGGCGAGCCGCCCCGGATCGATTCGAGCCGGACCTGACCATAGCCGAACGGGATGGCCGTCGGCGTGTCGGTCGGCGGTTTCCAGACCTCCCATGCCGGGCTGGCCCAGTTGGGAAACACGTGGCGGCAGACCTCGTCGGACTGGTCGGCCGCTTGGCTGAATTGTTCGATGCCCGTGCGCCAACGTTCGGCCATGTCGGCCCACGCACGCTCGAAACGCTGGCGGCTTTCGTCGACGACGTGGCGATGGTGAGTCTCGATCCGCTGCGAGTCGGCGGCGAACCGTTCGTCCAGTTGGCGGAGAAGCGGTGGGTACTTTTCCTCGATCTGGCGGAGCGTTGCATCGCGCCAAGCGTCGAGATCGGCCAGCCGTTTGGGATAGGCGGCCTCGGCCTGTTGCAGGTCGTGGTCGTGACGCCGCTCGATGCGGGCCAAAGCGGCCGCATGTTCTTTATCGGCGTTCTGCGATTGGGCTTTGTGCCGGGCGATGATCGTCGCGTCCAGCCGCTGGCAATCGGCCCGGGCCGTCTCGAGCGTGGCCTGCGTGCCGAGACCCGCCTCGACGAGCGTCTGACGCAGGGCCACGTAGGCCGCCGTGGATCGCCGCTTGGCGATGCGGTGGGTCCATTGGCCGGCGATGAGGCCCACCAGCGCGGCGCAGCCGAAACCGAGCGGCGCCCAACGCCAGTCGTCCAGCGGTCCAAGGACGACGGCCCAGGGAATGGCGGCGACGGTCCACAGGACCAGAAAGATCCAGAATGGTCTCAGTCCGCGAAAGACATTGGGCAGCCGCTGGCTCGACAGCGTGCGCCACTGGCCCTGCGCCGTGTCGAGCGCGTGGCAGAAGCGGCGGCCGGGGTGCCGTTCGAGGATCACCGTGGTCGGCGGCGCCGGCGGCAGGTCCCTCCAGTGTCCGCGGCGCTGCATCAACAGCGTGGCCTGCTGGTGAATCTCGTCGAGCTGACGCCAGCGGTCGTCCAGTCCGGCCAACAGTTCCTTGAGCGGCAGATTCAGTCCGCCGCGGGCCGCGTCGGCCGCCTCGAGCGCTTCCCAATGCGAATCTTGCAACGCCTGCTCGGTCGCTTGGGTGTCGGCCGCCGTGCGGGCGACGATCTCGTTGCGGACGTTCTCGTATTCCTGCTGGATCGCGTCGTGTTCGGTGCGGTACTTTGTCTCGGTGTTGGTGCGGGACGAGGCGTACTCGGATTCGGCGGTCGCCTTTTGGGTCCGGTATTGCTCGCCGGTGGTCTGGATCGAATTCTGATACTCGCGCTCGGCCGCTTCGTTGCGCGCGGCGAAGCTGGCCTGAATCTCGGCCTCGACCGATTCACGTTCGGCCGCGAGCCGGCAGAGTTCGGCCAGAAGCCGTCGCGCGCCATCGGGTGAAAAAGGTTGAGTCATTTGCGTGTTCGAGGGAGTGCGATTTTGGGGGGGCGGCCGCCGCTATTGCGCGTCGTCTTCGCACTGTCGTTGGGCCGAGTTGAGCACCTCGTTGAGTTGGCTGATGGCGTCGAGCATGCTCCGCACGTTGGGTTCAATCTTCGTCAGGTGGGTCTCTTGAAATTGGTTCTTGGCTTGGTCGGTCCACTGGCCCTCCACCGCGCCGATAGTGGTTCGGAGGGTTTTGAGGGCCAGTTCGATTTTTCCGACCGGGGCGTGGAGGTCCCATGCTTTCATGATGCCCCCCCCTGCTCTGCCGCCGGGCGGGGCGGCGTGTCGGCGGCCGGCGGCGCCTTTTCAGGTCGCGGGGCCGCCGGGGCTGCCATGGAAATATAGCTTACCAGGGACTCGCTCATCTGGTTCAACGCGGCCGTGGCCTGCGGCAGATCGAGTTCGAGCCAAGCGGCAAATTGGGTCCGGGTTCGTTGGAAGTCGTCGATTGCCCGATCGATGGCGTTGGCCCAGTGCCGAACGGCCGCGACTTTTTGGTGCGCCAACTCGACGCGGCGTTTCGCCCGCTCGACGAGCCGCTTTTCCTCGAGGCAGGCCGGCTCGTGGTCGCCCACGCGGCGAGAAGTTCGGGCCTGCTGAAGCTGGATGCGGGCCACGTTCAGCTTCTCGTACGCCCGTTGCAGCTCGCGCTGCCAGTAATCGCGGCGGTCCTGGTGGATCCAGTCGCGGGCGCGGCGGACCTCGATCGCCAGGTCCTCGAGTGCGTTGAGCGCCTCGCCGCGAAACTTGGATAGGCCGGCGGAGAGCAACGGCAAGACATCGATCGACCTGACACGCGCGGTCCCGCTCATGGCGTGTGACTATCTCTGCTGCAAGTACTCTTCGATGATTTCCGCCTTGCGAATCAGGTACGGGACGTGCCGATCGACCACTTCGACGAACCGTCCGAGCGACTGAATCTGCTGCTGAAACTCCTCGGCGAACTTCTTTTGTTCCTGGTCGCGCCAGGTCTGTTCGAGCGAGGCCATCTGGCTGGCAAGCGACTTGATGCGCTCCTGCACGTCGCCATTGAACTTTTTCAAGCTCAGGGCGAAGCGTCGCAGTTCTTCGGGATCGACAATAGCTTGTGGCATGGAGGGAGCTTGGGGCTTTTAGGCGTCAGGCGCGGGACAGGTACTCGCCGCTGCGGGTATCGACCTTGATGCGTTCGCCTTCGCTGAGGTACTCGGGGACCTGGACGATGAGGCCCGTTTCGAGAGTGGCCGGCTTGGTGCGAGCGGTGGCCGAGGCGCCTTTGATGCCTGGGTCGCATCGAACGACGTTGAGTTCGACGGCGACCGGCAGTTGGACGCCAACGCATTGGTCATTGTAGATCAGGGCCTGGATGCCCTCCAACGTTTCGGTGAGGTATTTCAGTTCGTCGGCCACGTCGTCGCACGTCAGCGAGTATTGCTCGTAATTGCCATCGTCGAGGAAGTGGGCCTGATCCGGGTCGGCGTACATGAACTTGACGGGCCGCTTCTGGAAGTCGGCTTCCGGGAGCGATTCGCCGCCGCGCAGGGTGATGTCCACCTTTTGCTTCGTGATCAGGTTGCGAGCTCGGTACTTGTAGAAGGTCGCGGCGCCGCGAGCCGAGGGACTTTGCACGTTGATCGACTCGATCAGGCAAGGGGCCCCGTTGAAGTTCATGATGTGGCCGCGTTTGATGTCCTTGGCGATCATCGGTCAAAAGGTGCGTCGAAAGCACCGGTCTCCTGAAAATGGGTTCTTCTTGGCGATCGGGCGCGAGCCTTGCGCGGTTATTCTTCTTCGTTGAGGAAGGTGCCGGCCTGAGGGTCGATGGCAACGCCGCCGGTCAGTCGGGCGAGCGCTCCGAGGACGACCAGCAGGGCGCTCGGGTCGAGCATGTCGTCCTCGTCTTCTTCTTCGTCGCTGGGAACTTGTTCAAAGTGTAGCACGTCGAAGCGGCCGTCGTATTGCTTGATTTGCTCCCACGGAACGGGTGGCGGGGGCTCCGGGCCGAGCTTCTTGAGGTCTTCGACCAACACGGCGCCCTGGTCGAGCACTTCGTCGCCGCCCGTGTAGCAAATGTCGAGCGCGGCAAAGTCGTCGGGCGAGATGAGCGTCAGCGAGTCGATCCGGCCCTGCTCGTCGGCGGTTTGGTTTTGAAGCTCGAACCGCTTGTTGATTTCGGTGAGCGTCTTGGCGACGCTCTGGAGCGACGGCCTCTGTCGGGCGTCGAACAGCACGAAGTACGTTTCGCGCCAACGGTAGCGGGTGTCTTCAAACATCGACATGGCCGTTCTCCGCGGGTTAGGTGGATTGCTCGCCCCAGGCCCGCACGGCGGCCAGGGCGGCATCCCGTTCTTCCAGGTTTCCCCAAACGGATTCCCCGTGCTCCAAGCGGATCTCGTACTGGCCCTCGCGCTGGCACTCTTCAGAGCCACAAAAATGCGGCAGCTCGGAGATCCAAAGGATGCGATGGACGGGGATGTGTTTATCGTCGACCAAGCAAAACATCGGCAATTCAGTTCGTTCTTGTTCGTGGTTGGGGTGAAACGTTCAGCGTTGGTCGGCGACGTGGCCGCCAAGTTGATTTGCGCGCCGCGCCGCCGCATCGATCGCGCTCCAAAGGGCCGCACGGAAACCATTCGACTCGAGGGCGCAGAGGCCGGCAATGGTTGTGCCGGCCGGGCTTGCCACGCGGTCCTTGAGGACGGCCGGGTGTTGGCCGACGCCGAGGACCATTTCAGCCGCGCCGCGAACAGCCTCGGCGGCCATCTCGGTCGCGACGGCACGGGGCAGGCCGAGGCCGACGCCGGCGTCGCTCATCGTTTCGATCATCACGTACACAAACGCTGGCCCCGAGGAGGCCAGGGCCGTGACGGCGTCGAGCAGCCCTTCCTCGACCTGCCTCGCAGAGCCAAGGGCTCCCAGCAGGCGTTCGACCAACGCGGCGTGGGTCGTTGTGGCACGCGGGCCGACGGCGTAGGCCGACGAGCCGCGCCGTACCAGACATGGTCCGTTGGGCATGGCTCGGATGATCGCCAGCTCGGGGCCGAACCGCTGCGCCAGCGACTCGATCGAGACGCCGGCCGCGATCGAGACCAGCAGCCGGTCGGCGCGGAGTTGCCCACGGAGTTCGGCGGCCACCGCGGGAATCTTCGGCGGCTTGACGGCCAGGACCAAGACGTCGGACTGTGCGGCCACCTGGGCGTTGTCCGGCGTGGCGGCCGCTTTCGTGGCCTCGGAGAAACGCTGTCTGGCCGTGTCGCTTGGGTCGGAGGCCAGCAGGCGGTCCGGGCTGCAATGGCCAGCGTCAAGAAGGCCGGCGGCCAGCGCCGTCGCCATCTGTCCCGCGCCGATGAAGCCGATCCGCTCGTGCAGCATGCTTGTCATGCTACGACATCGGGGCCGCTCGCACAAGAAGGCGGCTTTCCCTCGTCGGTTTTGGACAGCGACGAATGGCCCGGCGGCTAGCGAAATTCGATCGAGGCGAGTTTCAGCGGAGCGCCGCAACGGGGGCAGTAGACGAACGAATAAGACGCCTCGTGGGCGCACTCGGGGCAAATCTTCTTGCGTCGCATGATGGCCGATCCAGAAAGCCCCTTGGCGGGGTCCTCCTTCGTGGTCGGGCTGGCCGCAGTCGCCTCGGGCGCGTCCATGATGGCCATCACGTCGTCGTCGGAAACGGGGGGGCCGTCACACGTCTGGACCGCACAGAGCGGGCAGCCGCTGCCTGGGCGATTCGGATCAGGCTCGTACCAGTGCCCTCGTGGGCATTTGATTGTCATCGAAAGACGCCCTCCCTCCAGAATAGCCGCAGCCGCGATGTAATCCGACACCGTTCGGGGGGTTTTAATTCATGATACCATGGGGACTTGTTTCGTCAAGCAAAATCCGAAGCGAACGCGCCAGGGGGAACCGGTTGCTGGAGGCTGTCGCTGACGATGCTCGTGGGGCGTCAAGCCGATTCTTTGCCGCGATCGGAATGGCTATCCCCAGAACGAGTGTCGCTGCGTTCAATGTGCTCGACGCGGCTGATGGATTGCCCGCAACCGAAACGGGTGAGAATCCGCTCGCCCGGCGACAGCTCGGTGGCGGTGCGCACGATGTGGCCGTCCACGGCGCGCTGGGTTAAGCTGTAGCCGCGATCAAGTACGGCCAGCGGGCTGAGCGAGTTGAGCCGGCCCGCAACCGTATCGAGGCGATGCTGGGCCAGTTGGGTCGTCGCGCGAATCGCCCGGCCGGATCGCGACGCCAGATCATCGAGTTGCCGGGTCTGGTCGAAGAGACGGTCGAAGGGGCGGCGGAACGCGGCATGGCGGGCCAAGGCGTCGAGCCTGGAACGGGCCGTTTCGGCGCGGCGTTGCAGGCCGGACGTCAGTCGCCGTTCGATGTGACGCAGGTCGGCGGCCAGTTCCTCGGCCGCGGGGGCGACCAGTTCAGCCGCCTCGCTGGGCGTCAGCGCGCGAACGTCGGCCGCCAAGTCGGCAAGCGTCACGTCGATCTCGTGGCCGATGGCCGAAACGACCGGGATCCGCGAGGCGGCGATCGCTCGGATGACGGGCTCTTCATTGAATGCCCAGAGGTCTTCCATGCTGCCGCCGCCCCGGGTGACGACGATGCAGTCGAACGGGGGCGTCAAGCGGTTGACCGCGGCGATGGCCGTGGCGATTTCCAGGGCCGCGCCGTCGCCTTGGACGCGGACCGGAACGACGAGCACATCGGCGCCGCGCCAACGGCGCCCGAGGACTTGAAGGAAGTCATGAATGGCGGCGCCGGTCGGACTGGTCACGACGGCGATGCGCCGGACAAATGGCGGGAGCGGGCGCTTTCGGGCTGGGTCGAAGAGCCCTTCGCGTGCGAGACGTTCCTGAAGTTGACGCAGGGCCAGTTCGAGGGCGCCCATGCCCTGTGGCACGATATCGGCGATGACCAGTTGGTAGGTGCCCCGCGAGGCGTAGAGGTCGAGATGCCCACGGCAAACGACTTGCAGCCCGTCGTGCGGCTCGAATCGCAAGCGGCTGGCAACACCGCGCCACATGACCGCTCGAAGCTGGGCCCGGTCGTCCTTGAGCGTCAGGTAGCAGTGGCCCGACTGCGGTCGGACGTAGTTCGAGATTTCGCCCGCGACCCAGACCTCGGGGAACGCGGCTTCGAGCAGTTCCTTGAGCTGGGAGGTCAGTTCAAAGACAGATAGCGGGCGGCGCGAGGCGTCGCTGGGCTGGGACCGTGCATGATCGAACATGAGCCGAGTCTATCCGTTTCTACGGCGGCTGGAAAGTGCCGCTGGGGCGGTTAGGCCGCGGCCAAGGATAAGGGGCAGACGTCGCGGCGAGGTGTCTTGTGCCGCGCGCCTGGCTGACGTTCGAGCTTGTGTTGGTCGGGTCTTCGTCGGCCGGAGGCGGCCCAGGCTTCGGCCTCGGTGGTCAGGCAGTTCAGGACGTTTTCGATCTTTTGGCGAAAATGTTCGAGGCCGTCGCGGTCGAGGTTCGGCGGGACGAAAATTTCGCCGCTCGGGATGGCCCGGGCGCGGGAGAAAGGGCGTGGGATGGCGAACTGATCCCAGGCGTTGCGGACGCGCCAGGGGCGGTCGTAGGCGTAGCCCATCGCCACCAACGGCAAGCCAAGCTTCGAGGCGAGGTAGACGCAGCCGGGCGCAAGCTGGCGTCGTGGGCCGCGCGGGCCGTCGGGCGTAATCGTCAGGTGCATGCGCTGGCTGCGATCCAACAACTGGCGCAGCGCGGCGACCCCGCCCCGGTTGGTCGAGCCGCGGACGAACTCGAACCCGAAATGATGGGCCGCGTACGAGAGCAACTCGGCGTCGCGGTGGCGGCTCAGCAGCATGGCCAGGTTGCAGTGGCCGCGCAGGTAGAGCGGAAACAGGATGTATTCATGCCAGAAGATGTAAATCTTTTGACCCTGGCATTCGGGAAAGACCGGATCGATGGACCGGTCGTAGTAGGCCACCTTGTAGTCGAGCGTGCCCATCCACCAGCGCACGGCCGCCGAGCCGAGCAGTCCGCCGAGTTGGTTGAGGAGGGGGCTTTCGATTTTCATTGTCTCGTGGGGGTGAGGCGACACTTGGCTCCGCGATTTGGCGGATCGCGATGCGTCTACTCGGGGATGGATTGCCGAAGGTCGGAAAGAGCTTTGTCAAACGCATCGACCCGGACGAGTCCGAGCCGCGGGTATTCAATGTCCAGAATCACGTAGGTCGTCGTCGACAGAATCGCGGCGAACGCCAGAGTGTGGACCCAACTGTGGATGCTGGCGCCTGCCATGCCATAGCCGGCCAACAGGGAGCCGGCCAATGTGACGACGGCCAGCATGACGAACACAATTGCGGGCGGATGAAGCTGCGTGGCCATCGTGCGCGTGGTGGTGATGTCGAACATTTGGTTCAGGGCGGGCAGCAACAACATGGCCGCCGACGGGCTGCTGCTCTGCTGGCATGCGGCCACGGAGCGGGTCCAGATTTCACTCTGCAGTTGCTTTGATCGGGCCAGTTCGGTCATGGCGGCGGCAATGTCCGGCAGTTTTCGATAGGCAGTCAACCGCGAATCGAGATAGCGGCGGAACGAGCCTCGCAGGGCGGGTTGCTTGTCGGCCGGCAGCAAGTCGAGTCGCAGATAGGCCGTGCCGACGGCATTGGCCTCGTCAACCACCATTTGACGCCGCGAATCAAATCGCAGAACGGCTCCCGAAAACGTGAATGCGATTAGCAATCCCAAGAGAGCGAAGACCGCGCCTTCGACGGCGCCGAGTCCCAGCCTGGCTTTTTCGCCGTGCTTCGCCACTTGGCGGGTGCCACATATTCGGCCAATTTCCAGGCACAGCAACATGCTCAGGAAAAGACCGCCGGCAAAAAGCATCGCAATGAGTGTGAAATTCATGATCGATCACTTTCGCGGGCAAGCTCAACCTGTCAAATCCAGAAGATGGCCGCTTTGTCGCAGGGAATCTTTGCTTTGGCGAGGCGGCGGAGCGCCGTTGTTCACGAGCTCGTCGGGCGGCTCTTCCCAGGGCCGTCGGCCATCGGCGTCGCGCTCGCCCGGCTGATGGTGATCGCCGTCCGGTTGGCCCACGCCGGCGGCCGCCTCGGCCGTTTGGTCATGGTGTACGCGGCGGCTTCGGGCGGCGACGGCCTGCTGCGTCCGTTCGGTCGTTGCGCCGGCCGTCTGCGCGAGCGGCACGCCAGCCACGTTGAGGCCGATTCCCGTGGGGCCGATGCTCATCGATTATCTCCTGTTCTGCAATTCGTCACGCAACTGTTGCAACGCCTGATTGAGGGCCGGAAGAGCCTCTTGGCGGGTCTTCGGGTCCTGTAGCGTGCCGTCGACGTGGATCAGCACTAACTGTTGGCTCGCGCCGCGCAGGACTTGCTTGATCACCGGCAGATCGAGCTCGCCGCGGCCGACGAGCGTGTAAAAAGTCATGCGAATGGCGGATTGGGCGTCCATTTCGCCCTTGCCGCGCAGGCTGATGGCGTCACCGCGGAAGTCGATCCGGTCGAAATAGATGTGCTCGCCCTCGACGCGGTAGTTGAGCGTGGCGTCGCTAAAGGCGTTCTGGTCGGGCGGGCGGATGCTGAGCAGTTTCAGCAGGGAGATCATGACGGGCAGTTCGTAGACGTCGCCCTCGGTGAGGCGGATGACGCCGCGCCCTTGCATGGCGTTTCGGCTCCATCCGTTGCCGGTCAGGTCCGCCGTGGCGAGAATTTTGCCTCGAACGCGATGATGGCCGGCGATGAGTTCCTGGCTGCACCGGGCCAGATCGGCGTCCTTGAGCCGTGCGTTCAGCGCGTAGCGAGGATCAGGGCCAAGCGTCACCCAGCCGTCGACGAAAAGAATGCCGCCGAACAGACTGGCCGACACCGAACGGGGCGATCGGGGCGGGTTGCTGGCCGGCGCGCCGCCCTCGGGTCGATCGACCCAGTCGCCAAAAAGGACTCGCCCGTCGTCGATCCAAATGGGACCGCGAACCTGCGTCAGTTGGCAGTCTTTCGTCGTGACCGAATCGAGCGACAGCTCGCCACGGCACAGCAACTGGTCGCGGTGGAATTGGCCCGAGAGTGAAAGCTCGCCGCAAACGTTCTCGAACGAGAGACCGCCGCAATGGAGGCAGGACTGCTGGAGTCCGAGGGCCAAGTCCCACTGCCACCGCGACGGATCGGTTGGGATGCCGCTCTGTTCGACCTCGACGGCGCCGCGGAGGTTCATTAAGCCGGTCGGATTCAGCGAGACGACCGAGCGACGGAGTCGTTCGGGCAGGGCGCGAACCAGTTCCCGGTCGGCGCGGAACCGATCGACCGAAAGGTTTTCAAGGCGGATGCGCCACCGGCCGTCGGGCGCAAGCTCGAAGGAGCCGTCGCTGGCAACCTTGACGGGGCCGTGTTCCGCCTTGCATCGCTGGAAGGTGGCCTGACCGTCGCGGTAGACGAGGACGCCTTCGAGGTGGTCGAGGCGATAGGGAAAATGGACCGGCTCGATCGACGCGGTTTGCGGTTGGGGTTGGGCGCGGACGCCGACGCTGAACGTTTTCTGCCCGGTCAGATGGTGGAGATCGACCACGAGGTCCACGAGACCGCGTGGCTGCAGATTGTGCCAAACCTGTTGGACGTTGGGGCTGAGGGCGTCCCGCAATTGCTCGTCCATCGGCACGTCGTGGGCGTCGAAATTGAGCGCAAGCTCGTTGCCCTGGGGGCCGGGGCGCAGGCTGCCATTGCACGTGACGCGGGCCGTGTTGTTGCTGGCTTCGAGGTTCCGCAATTCCCAGACGCCGTCGGTCATCTCCACGTTGCCGCGGATGTTGCTCAGTGGGTAGGGAAACTTGTCGAATCGCACCGAGCAGCGGTTGACATTGAGTATGAGATGCTCATGCGGCGGCTCCTCGGGCCGAGTGCGCCAAATGCGCAACTCAAAGTTGGCCGTGCCGTGAGCGTCGAGCGAGCAGAGCACGTTGCGCGACTTTTCGGGCAGCGCGGCCAGCAGCGGCTGGTCGAGCAGGATGTCGTCGCCGTGAGCCACAAACCAGCCGCTTGGGCCGGAAAACGGATGGTCGACGGCGGCCTTCAGTTGGACAGGACGCGTGCCAAGGAAGGCGGTCAGATCGACCGTGAGCCGGTCGTCGGCCAGTGTGATGTTGCCCTGACCGCGTTCCACCCGACAGGGAAATTTGTAGTGGGTGAAGGAGACGTTCGAGCATCGGGCGACGATTCGCGGTTTCCAGGTTGCGCCGTCGTAGTCTAGACGCAAGTCGGCGTCGACCGCGCCGGTCGGCCAGTACTTGCGCCACTCGTCCTGCATGCGCGGCGAGAGAATGTCCCACAGCCCGCGATCCAGTTGAAGTTGGCGGATGATGCCGGTCAGCAGTCGTGGACTTTGCGGTCCGAAACCCGATTGTCGATAGGCCATTTGCACGGTGCCCTGGCCAATTCGCGCATTGAGGTCGTTGATTGCGACGCCATCGTTGTCAATTTGCAGCGATGCCGTGAGGTCGGTCATGGCGTGGGGCAAATGGGGCGTGTCGACGCGGCCGCGGGTCAGACGGCCTTGGACGTTGAACCGCAACGGCCGGGCCGCGGTTTCGTCGTGACTCAGGTCGAACGTCAGTTCGGCCAGCCCGCGCAACTCGAACTGTCCGAGCGTCGAAAGCTTCTTGCAAACCACGTCGGGCAGCGACGCTCGCAGCTCGGGCGAAACGTCCACGCCTTGCGCCCGGCCATGGAGCGAGAGGGCGTGCGTGGCCAGATTGCAGACGCCTTCGATCTCGACGCGCCGGAGACCTTCGCCGGCGAACAGCCCCTGGAAGCGGTGCATGCTGGACGCGGTTGGATTGCCGGGGCCGGCTGTCGGATGAGCGATTGCTTCCGGCGGCGTCAGCGTCAGGTTCACGTCGCGGAGCGTCAATAGGCTGGCCGGCGTCTTCAGCGGGTCGAGGATCTCGATGATGCCGTTCTCGACGGCGATCGGCGGCGACTGGCCCGAGTCGTGTGTGGACCGGAGCAGCTTGGCGACGCTCCACGTGCCGTCGGGCCGCCGCGTGGCGCGCAGCACGGGTCGACGAACCGTGGCCCGGCGGATCGGCAGCGAGCCCTGGGCAAGCTGTCGCCAGTCGGTCGGGCATTCCAACAACATCTCTTCGATGCGCAGCAGCTCGGGTTGCGGGCCCTCCGCGTTTGGCTCGGCGATGACGACGTCGCAGACGCGGACTCCCTTGCCATCGACGAGGTGCGCGGAGCCGACGGTCACTTTCAGGCCGGGGTAATGCTTGGCGATTTGGGCGATGGCCCGGTGACGAATCTCTTCGTTCAGATGGCGGTAGAAATAGAAGGCCGTCGCGGCGCCGGCCACCAGGGCCAGCGCCACGGTCCATTTGAAGCCGAACCAGCAGCAGTTGATCGCCCGGGCGAAAATGGGAGAAGCCTTCCGTGGTTGTTCATCGATCTTCGCAAATCCTAGCGACGCAATTCGGCCTTGTTTCCAGGCTCCGGTGGGTCCACTTGGTTTTTGCGAGGATCAATAGGTTGCGTGCGTTCCGCGCGCCGCGGGGTTCGGGAATGTGAACGCCACCGCGCCGGCCGCGAGCGCCAGCAACGCTAGCATGGCGGGCTCGCGGTAGCGGAGCGAACTGACAAACACGACGTGCAGCAAAGTCAGGTACACGGCCGGAAGCCAGCAGAGTCGATACGGCCAACCCCGGCCAAGTGTTCGCCAGACGCCTATTATGGCAAGAATCAGCAATGGAGTATACGTGAAAACGACGCCCCAGCGGACAATGGGGCTGCGGGCCAATTGGGGCTCGTTGGGCCAGATGTTCCACAGACGCGCCAGTTTGACGGCTGCCAGTTGCACGGCTCGCCCGGGATGCGTCGCGGCCCAGTGCAGAGCCGAATCGCGGAGCGTGCGATTCAACGCCACTTCAAAGGCCGGGTTCCCCGGTGGCGGCCCCCCCTGCCCTTTCAGGTCAGCCACGAACCGGGCGACAAAGTCCATGTTGCTCGCGCCGGTCGCCTCGGGATTCAGACCATCATAGAGACTCGCTCCCACCTGGAGCGTCGTGGGGACGAAGCGGCCGGTCAGACAGGCGTTGCGAACCCACCACGGGAGCAGGACGAGCACCAGACCCAGCATCATCCAGCAGGCCACATGAAGCCGATGGCGTTTCGTGCTCGAGTGCGAGCCAACGCCAGTCGGCTCGGCGCTGGACGAGCTGACTTTCGAGGGGCCCGACGCTCGTCGCCACAGCACATCGACGATGACGGCCACCGGCGTGAAGAGGAGCCAGTCGGGCCGCATTAGCGTGGCCATGCCGGCCGCCAAGCCGGCTGCAAACGACCAGCCAATGCGGGATCGACGGGTCGGGGCGCGGCCGGCCAACGTCCAGAGCGCAAGCTGCAAGAGCATCAGCGGGCAGAACGGGGCCTCGCTGAGGATCAGGACGCTCAGTGCAATTCCGCCAGGATAGAACGCCGCGATCAGGCCGGCGATCCAAGCGGCCCGATCGTCGAAGAGCAGTCGGGCAAGCCACCAGACGCCGAGCACTGCCAGCGCGCCGAGCAACGCGGCCTCGGCCCGGGCGAGCAACAGTTGGATGTGCCGGTCGCTGGAAATCCAAAAGACGGGCGCGAGCAGAGCCGGGTATCCCGGGGCACGGAAGATGCGGGCCTTTTCCGGTCCGTACTCGTAGGGCTTTCCTTCGGCAATCGCGCGGCCCAGTTGCCAGTAGCTTTCGCTGTCGCCCAGGACGAGCCGATCGCCGATTCGGGACTGCCACGCCCAGCCGGCCGCCAGTCGGATGGCCAGGGCGAGGATTAGCAGTAGGGCGAGTCGTCCTCGTACACGTGTCATTGGAATGGCTGTTGGCGGGATGGGATGAATATACTACTCGCGGGGTACTTGGCGGTCAAGGCAACTATTTCAGGCGCGGTGGCTCGGCGGCCCGCACGGCTCGGCGGACCGGCACCCTAGCTACGGCTGTTGTTTTCGCACGAATTGGCACGAGCCGGGCATGTGTTGCGAACATCACTCAGACCGCGCAAATTGCCCATAATGGCTGCAGAAGGCTTGAAACACGCCGACCCGTGACCCGATAGACAGTCCATGATGGCGGACCCGGCTGTAAAAATCGCGGTGGTGTTTTGCGTGTTGCTGGGGGGCTTCTGCGCTGCGATCATGTTTCGGAACCAGGCCGCCTGCCCTGCCCCGGCCGTTGCCGACCAGTCGTCCAAGACGCCGCCGGTCGAGAAAGCGACGACGGGACCGGCTGCCGCGCCCCTTCGGGTCACGATTGTGAAGCCCAATGGCCCTGCCGGGGCGCTGCCGCCTGTCGTGCAAGAGCGCGTGGCGTCGGATCGATTGGCCAAGCCACTCCGCGGCAAGCCGATCGAGGCGGTCCGACCGGGCAGTTTGCCAAGCAAGAGCCCCCTGCGCCGGCATCGGATCGTCGACGGGGATACGCTCACCGGACTGGCCGAGCGGCTTCTTGGCTCCAGCGAACGCGCCAAGGAAATCTTCGCGGCGAATCGTGACGTGCTCGATGATCCGAATCTGCTGCCGATCGGTGTGGAATTGAAGATTCCGTCCCGCTGAGGCCGACGCTGGCGCCAAGTGGATTGCCTGACATCACGCTCGATGTGATGCGTGCCGTGCGATGGCGGCGGCCACACCTGGCAGCGTGGATTGCTGGGCCTCGGCGGTTGGCCGGTGGCCAAGCTCTCGTAGGACGCCGCTGGTCAACGGGCTGATGCTTGCCAGCTTGGCGCGTTGCAGTTCATGGCCGAACAGGCGGTCGAGCGACCGTGCGATCGCGGAGCTGGTGACCGTGATCCAATCGATCTGTCCGGCGGCAAGCATCGCGGCGATTTCTGGTTCGGGCTCCTCGACATCCGTGCTGGTGTAGACGACGACTTGCTCGACCTGGGCGCCGGCGCGGAGCAGTTCTTGGGCCAACAGATCGCGTCCGCGACTCGCCCGGGCGAGCAAAAATCGACACCCGGCCGCGTTGGGCGTCAGCGCGCCGGCCAGCGCTTCGGCATGGAACTCGTTGGGAACCAGGCTTGCTTCCAGCCCGAACTCGCGGAGCGCAGCGGCCGTGCCGGGCCCGATCGCGGCGATGCGGGGCCACGGCTTGTCGAGCTTGCGAGCGGCCGACCGTTCAAGGAAGGACCGCACGCCGTTGACGCTCGAAAAGACGAGCCAGTCGAACTGGTGCAAGCGGCCGAGGGCGTCATCGACAGGCTGCCAATCCGCGGGCGGCCCAATGCGGATGGCCGGTTGCGAGAGCACCGTCGCGCCCAGTCGGCCAAGCGCCTCGGCCAGCGGGTCGTCCGACGTCTCGGCGCGCGTGACCAGCACGCGCTGGCCGGACAGCGGTCGAGCGGCGTCTGGCGGTAAAGTGGCGGCCGGTTCGACCATGGTGGAAGATGCTTCGCTGCGAGTCAATTCGCCAACGCCATTGCGGCCGTCGACGACGCTGCTATTCTAGTCGGACACGGTTATACTTGCAGCCAGGGAGGTTCTTTGCGATGGCCGAAAAGACGATATTCAAGCGCATCATCGACCGGGAGGCGCCGGCGAAGATCGTTTACGAGGATGATCTCTGTCTGGCGTTCGAGGACATCCACCCGTTGGCCCCGACGCACATCATCGTGATTCCGAAGAAACCGATCGCGTCGACCGACGAAATCGAGCCGGAGGACGAGACGCTCATCGGGCACCTGTTTGTCGCGATTCGGACGATTGTCGCCCAGTTGGGCATCACCAACGGCTATCGCGTGGTGAGCAATTGTGGGCCGGACTCTGGGCAAGCGGTCAGGCACCTGCACTTCCATATTCTGGCGGGCCGGAAGCTGGGAATGCTCGGATAAAACCGATTTTCTGGCCGCCTTGGCGAGCGCGGTTTGCCCTTTTGGGGCGTGCCACGGGCCCAAAGCGTGCGCCATCCGAATTGCGCAAACCCTTGGTATTGCGACTATAATGTAGGAAGGAAGTGGGTCAGTTGTCGGGATACCCCCCAATGTCAACCGGAATTGCACATCCAGAACCGATGCCGCGGGACACGGCGGTGGCCGCGCCGCCGACCGAGTACGAGGTGTTTATCGACCAGCGGTTGCGGCAGACGCGGCGGCAGGTCAAGGCCGTCGACGTGGCCAATGCGCTGGTCACGCTCAGCATCGGCGTACTCGGCTACCTCTTCCTGGTGGCGTTGGCGGATCACTGGCTCATCACGGGCGGCCTGGGCGGCTTCGGGCGGCTCGTCTGCTGGCTGGGACTGATCGTCGCGGTGGCGATCTACGCCGCACACTCGTTGCTCCCCCCCCTGCTCCACCGCGTGAATCCGATTTTTGCGGCGGCCACACTCGAAAAGAGCCGCCCGACGCTGCGCAACAGCCTGATCAACTTTCTGCTGCTTCGGGGACGCCGCGCGGAGGTGGCCACGCCGGTCTATCAGGCGCTCGAGTATCGCGCGGCGGCCGATCTGACGAAGGTCCGCGTCGAGGTGGCTGTCGATCGAACGCATCTGATTCGCTTGGGCGCGGCCCTGGCGGCGCTCGTCGCCGTCTGTGTTCTCTATTTGGCTCTGTCGCCCAAAAGTCTGCTGCGGTCGGCCGAGCGGGTGCTCTGGCCTTGGGCCGCTGTGGCCGCGCCGACGCGGGTGGCTATCCACGATGTTCGGCCTGACGGAGACACCGTTGCCTTCAACGGCGAGACGATCACGGTCTCGGCCGAGGTGACTGGGCTCGGGCAAAACGAGCAGCCCGTGTTGATCTACAGCACGGCGGATGGCCAGAGCGTCGATCAGGTGATTCCGATGGCGCTGCCCAAAGGACGCTTCCGGTACGAGTGTCGGCTGCCGTCGGGCAATCTCGGATTCCAGCAGGATTGCGAGTATTTTCTGAAAGCGGGCGACTGCCGAACGCGGTCCTATCGGGTGAACGTGCGGATCGCGCCGGCGATCCTCGTCGAACGCATCTTGTACCACTATCCCGAGTATACGGGGTTGGCCGATCGGACGGTCGAGCGACAGGCCGACCTGCGAGCGATCGAAGCGACCGAGGTGACGATCCAGGCCGCGGCGAACAGCCCAATCAAGTCGGGGACTGCTCAGCTAGACCTCGGCTGCACGGGCCGCCATGTCATCGAAATGACCAGCGACGGGCGGACTGCGACGGGCCGCTTCAAACTCCAGGTGAGCCAGGACGATCCGAGTCGGGCGGAATACGATTGTTATCAGCTTCGATTCAGCGACTTGCAGGGACACGAAAACCCGCGGCCAATCCGCAACCACATCGACGTGATTCGCGATTTGCCGCCAGAGGTGAGACTGGTCGAATCCCAGGGCGATGAAATTCAGGTGCCGCTAGACGGGTGTGCGGCCATGCGGGTTCGCGCCGAGGATCCGGATTTCGCACTGCGGCGCGTCGTGATCCGCGCCGTCTGCAACGACCGCAGTCTTCCGATCACTCCGCTGCTCGAACGGCGATCCGACGAGAAGGCTTTTTCGGGCGTGTTTCAGGGGGCCCTTTCCTTCGAGCCGGCTCGGCTCGGACTCAAACCGGGCGATCACGTTCAATATTGGGCCGAGGCCGAGGACAACCGCGAACCGACGGCCAATCGTGCAACGACCGAGAAACAGTGGCTCACCGTCGTCGCGCCACAACAACCTGGCCAACCGAAGGCTGGCGCCGCCAAGGGCAGCCGCGCGGCCGAGCCCCAACCGGCCGACGGCGACCGTCGAGACGAAGCCGGAAAGGGGGATGCTCGGAAACAACCTCGGGATCCGCAGGACCAAGATAGGTCGGAAAAGAAGCAGCCAGGAGACCGACAGCCAAGCAAGGCCGACCAGCAACCGTCGGATCGGCGGCCCGAGGACCAGCGGAAGAGCGACTCGCAGCCTGACGAGGGTGGCGAGCAGAACCAGCCGTCTTCTGGCAACCAGCGGCAGAATGGCGATCAGGCCGGCCAACAAGAAAAGCAGCCGCAAGGCGACAAGCAAAAAGACGGCCAGCAGCAGGACGCCGGGCAACAGGACAACACCCGGCAAGACCAGCAGAGCGGCGATTCGCAAGCTGACGGAAAAGAGCAAGGAAAACAGGACGGCCAGAACCGCCAAGGCGGCGGTGACCAACAGGGCCAGCAGTCGCAAGACGCCCGGAATCGGACCGACCCAGAAACCGAGCCGGGCGAGGCCATCGAGAAAATCCTCAAGGACCAAGAGCAACAACAGAAGGATCAGGGCTCCGGCGGCAATCCCGATAACGGCGATCAGGCCAAACCACAAGACGGGAAGCAGCAGGGCAAGGCCGGCGAACAGCCGCAAGGAGAAGGTGGGCAACCGAACGGCGATCAAGAGGGAAAAGAGCAGGAAGGCCGGAAACAGGACGGTCAGGAACAACAGCAGCAGGCCGGCAATGCCCAGCAATCCGACGGCCAAAAGGCCGACAAGAATCGGCAACAAGGCGGTGATCAGCAGCAAGCCGAAAATCAGAAACAGGGTGACGCCCGCAATCAGCGGCAGGACCAAAACGGCGGCGAGAAGAAGCAGCCGAGCGGCGATTCGCAACAAGGCGACGGCCAGCAGCAGGGCGATGGCCAAAACCAGCGGCAAGGCGGCGATCAGCAGGCAGGCGGCGACCAAAAGCAAAACGACAGTCAACAAAACGGAAATCAATCGCAGGCTGGCGGCCAGGGGCAAGGCAAGAACGAGCAGCAGTCCGGCGATCAGCAGCAGGCGGGCAACCAGGGCGGCGGCGCGAAACCGTCCGGCCCACGACAGAAAAACCAGAGCCAAGGCGGCGATGGCGGACAGGCAGCCGGCGAGAAGTCCGATGGCAAGTCGGACCCACAGGCCCAGGCGAAGTCCGACGATGCAAGCAACGGCAAACCCAACGGCAAGCCGGGCGACAAGGGTTCCAACGGCCAAGAGGCTGGCAGCGATGACAATGCACGCGATGCTGGGGCCGGCGCAAAGAAGGCCGACCAGGACATGACAGCGCCCAAGGCGAAGCCTGGTGCGGACGTGAACGGCGGAAAGGAATCGGGCAACGAAGCGGGCACAAAGTCCGAACAGCGAGCGGCCGGCGAGTCATCCCAGGGCAAGCAGCAGGCCGGCCAGCCGCAGCCCGGCAAGGAACCGCAACCAGACGCGAGCAAAAAACGCGGTGACGGCGGCCAGAGCTCGCTGCCGCAGGACGGCAACCGAGCCGGGGCGAAGAAGGCAGGCGAGGCGGGTGACGCAGCAGGCCAGAAGAAGGGCGAAAGCGGTCAGTCGCCGAGTGCGAGCAAGAGACCGTCGGACGCCCAAGGCCAAACGTCGGGCGATCGAAGCGGCGGCGGCCAAGAGGGCGGCGGTCAGCAGTCTAAGAAGCCGGGCGTCGGCGGCGAGGGATCCAACACGGCGGCCGCCGATGGCGATTCGAGCGCCCAGGAGAAGGGCGCGGGCGACGCCGGCACGAAGGGCGGCGATCAGGCGGCCTCGAAGACGCCGACCGGTTCCAAGGAGAAAACCGCCGGCCAAGGCAGCCAAGGTGACGAGCGCAAGCAGACCGGCGGCAGTCCGGCCGATGGGCAATCGGCAGCCAAACCGTTTGGCGAGACGAAGCCGTCCGAGCGTGGTTCAAAGCCGAACGGAGCCGGCATGGCCGGCAGCAAGCCGCCGCGGGATGGCAACTCGGCGGGCAGTCCGGTCGCGGGTGGCGGTCCGGGCGACCGGCGGTCGGCCAGCGAGGCAACGCCGCCTGAGGACTCTGGGGCGGACGAGGCCAACCTCGAATATGCCCAACGGCAGACCACGTTGGCGTTGCGGCATTTGCGAGAGCAGTTGAGCAAGGAGAAGCCGGCCTTGTTGGATCGCCTTGGTTGGACAAAGGACGAGGCCCGGCGGTTCCTTGCCCGATGGGAAGAAATGCAGCGTGCGGCGGCCCAACAGGGACCCGAGGGCGAGTCGGCTCGGAAGCGGCTCGGCGATGCGCTGAAGAGCCTGGGGCTGCGACCGCGCGGCACAGAGCTGCGTCGTGGCGGCGTCGCGCCAGAGGATTCGCGGGAGCTTCGTGATTCGGGGCGATTCCCGCCACCGCCGGATTGGGCCGATCAGGTCAGGGCGTACAATCGCGGGGTGGCCGACGCCGATCGGAGCGAGCAGAAGTAGCGCGTGGGGCGTTTCGCCCTTGCTTTTCCCTTGGGGGGTGCCTAGAATCCGGGTCGCTATCGTAAAGTCTCTTGTCGAATGGGGATGCGAGGTTATCGCATGGGCAGAAAGGTGATCCTCGACGTCGATCCGGGTATTGATGACGCCATGGCGATTTGCCTGGCGTTGGGCAATGCGGATTTGGATGTCATTGCTGTGACGGCCGTTGGCGGCAACACGTCGCCAGCGCAGGCCACGCGAAACGTTCAGGCGATCATCGAGCAGCTCGATCCGCCGCGTTGGCCTCGCCTGGGCGCCGCTTCCGAGCCGGACAATCGGCTGGCCGTGGATCGCCGGTGCCTCTATGGCAGCGACGGACTGGGCGAGACGGGGTTCGCCGTGGCCGAGCGGCAGCACCTGCTGCCGTCCGAGAAGGTGATCTGGGATCAGGTTCGCGCCGCGCCGCACTCGGTGACAATCATTGCCCTGGGGCCGTTGACGAACATCGCCCGGGCGTTCCTCCGCGATCCCGAACTGCCGACGTTGGTGAATCGGATCATCATCATGGGCGGCACGGTTGCGGGACCTGGCAACATTACGCCGGCCGCCGAATTCAACATGTACTGCGATCCGATTTCGGCGCAGGTGGTGTTTCGGTCGCCTTCGACCAAGACGCTCATCCCGTTGGACATCACCAACCGCGTCGAACTGAGCTACGACCTTTTCAACAAGTTGCCGGATGAATCGACCCGGGTCGGGCGACTGATGCGGCAGTTGTTGCCGCACGCATTTCGCGGATACCGCCGGCAGTTCGGGCTCGAGGGGATTCACATCCACGACACGTTGACGCTGATGGCGGCCATGCGGCCCGAGCTGTTCACGACGAAGCCGATGGCCGGCGATGTCGAGACGCAGGGCGAGCTGACGATCGGCGCGACCGTGTTTGATCGGCGTCGCGTTCCAGCCTGGCGCCACAACATGGAAGTGGCCGTGGACATGCAGAAGGAAGCGGTGATCGACGCCATTCTGTCCGGGCTGAGGAACGATCCGCGCACGGCCAGCGGCGCGACGTAGGCCATTCCGCGACGAACGGTCCGCGACTGGCATGGAACGGCGCCGCCAGCTCCCCGCCCGGCTTCGGCCCGCGCGGCACGCCCCGTTGTAAAAAGTGACCCTAAATCTTTTCGCTCGGTGGTGCGTCCTGGGCAGGCTCGATTACCGGAGCGCCGGCCGAATCGGTTCCAATGGTCGGCAGTGTGGCCGACGGCTCGCTCTGGTCGGCGTCCAGGAAGACCTCGTCCGTCTCCGTGGCGTCCACGTCGCGACGCAACAGCAGATAGATGGCGGCCGACGCGCTCCAGAAGTAGCTGAACAGATAGCCGATCGCCAGCAGCTTGACGCATCCGACCCAGAAATGGATGAGTCCGACGCCGAAGCCGCTGCCGGTTACTTTTTCCCCGTAGCCCCAGGCGGCGGCCCAATAACTCAGCCAAACGACGGCCGCGGCGAAGTTTTGCACCAGCAGCCAACCGAGCCATCCAACCACGGCGGCGACCGCCGCATAGAATAGATAATTCAGCGGTCGCTGGAATGTGTAGGCGTACGCCCGGCTCATGGCGTCGAAGCTATCGGTTCCTTCGGTGCTGATCGCGCCCCACATCAGCGGCCAGCCGAACAAGCTGCCAATCAACAGCAAGGCAATGACGAAGCCGGCCAGCAACACGAGCGGCCAAAGGATGCCGCCGATCACCAGGCCAAGCCAGTGCATCAGCCACCCGACAATCACGATCGGGATGCCGGTCAGCAGGACGCCCAGCACGGGCAGCAACGCCGCGGCGCAATAGGCGGGCCATTTACGCTGCGCAAACCGCATGGCTGCCCCAAAGCCGGTCTGCTCGTCCGCGGCCAACTGGACGGCGGCCGTGCGGCAGATGGCCGCGCCGAACAGGGCCCAAACGGCCGTGCCCCAGAGGCCGCAGAGGATCAAACACGTTAGGTCGCGGCCAGTCAGCTCGCCGCTGGTCAGCGCGGCCCGGGCCGGCTTCGTCAGCAGCCGCACCGGGCTGGCCACTGCGTCATGCGGAAACCAACCGGCGTCGGTCGATTCCGAGGCGGTCAACTCGTCCAGGTACCGCCCGGCCGGTTTTGGAATGCCTGGCGCGTCGGGCAGTGCGTGTTCGGTGATTGCCTTCCACGGGCAGCGAGCGTACGGTTGCAGCCAGCCGGTTGCGTCAGACTTCGTCGGGGACGCGCACAAAACGGCCGCGAGCAGCCACCAGCCCATTGCCATGACCACCGCGCCGGCCGCACCGAGCACCAACGCACGAGCGCTGATGGCCAGCCGAAACGTTCGCACGATCCTCAACCATGGAAACATTTCCGACCACGCCACGCGCCGGACCGTCTCGTCATCGTGCTTTGCCATGACCAAAGCCCCCCTAAACTAGGTGTAATGCAGTCGTCCGTGCCGGCATTATACAACCGGGCAATGCCAACACAAGTCGGCCGTTGCAATGGCGACGACAACGGCAAGCCTCCGTTCCCACACAGAGTGCGACGCCGGGAGGAAGATGCGGCGGCCGTTCATCGGCCCCGGCGACACGTTGGCCATCCGTGCGAGCGTCACGGCTCCGCTCACTCTGCCTCGCCATCCGCCGGCGGCTCGTCGTCGTGTTCGTCGGGCACGGAGTATTGTTCGCCCAGCCATCGGCCCAAATCGATCATCCGGCACCGCTCGCTGCAAAACGGCATGGCCGGACTGTCTTCCGGTTGGAACTCCCGTTGGCAAATGGGACACTTCGACATGGGAAAAGCTCCAAAATCGGGAGACGGCGCGCGACACGGCACGCCGCCCTGGCCTCACGGTCGACTACTTGGCCGCTTTTTTCGACTTGGACTTGGCGCCGTCGGCGCTGCCGCCTTTCGTGGAGCGGTCCGCGGCCGCCGCTTTTTTGTAGGAGTCGCTGCGATAGTCGGTCTTGTAGAAACCCGATCCCTTGAAGACGATCGCAGCGCCGGGCCCGATCAGCCGACGGAGTTTCTGGCGGCCGCACTCGGGGCACTTCCGCTTGACGGCCTCGCTGATCGACTGGAACAGCTCGAACTCGTGTTGACAGGCCTCACAGATGTAATCATAGGTCGGCATGGCTCGCTCTACTTCCTTCAGTGGCCCCTGCGTAGGGTTCCCTCCAGCGCCGAGGGCCGCGTGGCCCGCAAGGGCATGCTCGGCGTCTGTTGTCGCCGCACACGCGTTCTACGGCGTCTTTGAAACGATCACTTGGCTTGGACGCACAACTCGGTCGTGCAACTGGTAGCCCTGTTGCGTCACGATCAAAACGGTGTTTTCAGGATATTCGTCCGACGGCTGCTGCATCACGGCGTGGTGCAAGTTCGGATCGAACGGCTTGTGCAACGCATCGATCCGTTGGCAGTGATGTCGCCGCAGAACGTCCTCAAGTTGACGCTCGACCATGCCGAAGCCTTCCAGCAGGGCGTGCGCGCTCGACTGGGCCGTTGGCTCCTGGCCATCCTCCGGCGCGGAACGCTCGGCCGCCGCGACATCTTCGACCGTGTGTTTTGCCGCCGCGGCAATCGCCCGCTCGACGTTGTCGAGGACCGGCAGCAGGTCGCGCAGCAGTCCGATGTTGGCGTAGCGGAGCCGATCCTCGAGTTCGCGCGACGCCCGTTTGCGATAGTTTTCCAGTTCGGCGTGCGAACGCAGCACGCGATCCTTGGCGGCGTCCAGCTCTGCGCGAAGCTGGGCCGTCGGGTCCTGCGCGGGTGGCTCGGACTGCGGCGGGGCAGTCTCGGGCGTCTGCGTCTGCGGCTGCTTGGACGACGGCCGCTGCGGCGTGTCAGTCGGGTTATGCTTTGTCACGCATCGTTCTCCTGACCCTGTGGAAGTCGTCTCCCACGGTCTTTATTCAAACAGCTCTTTGACTTTCTCAAAAAAGCCCTTCCGTGTCGGGCTGACTTCCGTCTTCTCGATCTCGGCCAACCGTCGCAGCGCCGCTTCGTGTTCGGGGCTCAGCGACTTGGGCACCTCGACGCTGACCTGCACGATCAGGTTGCCGCGGCCGCGATATCTGGGGTCCGGCATTCCGCGGCCCTTGACCGTGAAGGCCGTGCCTGGCTGCGTGCCGGCCGGGACGTTCAACGGCTCGCGCCCGTCGAGGGTTGGCACTTCGATCGTGGCGCCCAACGCCGCCTGCGAGTAGCTGATCGGCACCTCGCAGAACAAGTCTTGGCCTCGCCGGTGAAACAGCGGGTGCTCGGCCACATGGACGAAGCAGTAGCAATCGCCGGGTGGACCTCCGGCGGGACTCGGCTCACCTTCGCCCTGCAAGCGGAGACGTGTTTGGTTGTCCACGCCGGCCGGGATGTCCACCTTGCGGGTGACTTTTTTCTGCACGTAGCCCGCGCCGCGACAGGCGGTGCACGGCTCGCGAATGGTTTGTCCCGCGCCGTGGCAGGCCGGACACGTGGTTTGCAGCGAGAAAATGCCGCTTTGCTGGACGACGCGGCCCCGACCGCCGCAGTATCGGCACGTCTCCGGCTGCGTGCCTGGTTTCGCGCCGGAACCGTGGCACGTTTCGCAGGCGACATGGCGCGCGAAGTGGACTGTTTTCACCGCGCCCTTCGCGGCTTCGAGCAAGTCCAGATCGACATCGCAGCGAATGTCCTCGCCGCGCTGAACGCGGCCGCCGCGTCGGCCACCGCCGAACATCTCGCCGAAAATGCCTTGGCCGAAGATGTCGCCGAACGCCTGGAAGATATCCGAGACGTCGTGGAACTGGGGCGCGCCGCCGCCTTCGAGCCCGGCATGGCCATAGCGGTCGTATCGGCCCCGCTTCTCGCGGTGGCTGAGGACCTCGAACGCCTCGGCGGCCTCCTTGAACCTGACGACCGCCTCTTCGTCGCCCGGATTGCGGTCGGGATGGTACTTCAGCGCAAGCTTTCGGTAAGCTTCGGAAATCCGAGCCTCGCTGGCATCGCGTGCGATGCCCAAGACTTCGTAATAGTCGCGTTTTTCCGCCATCGTTGGCATGGCCGGGCTGGAGGCGGCTGCCTAAAAAACGCCAAGGTTCGAGGTTTCGATGCACGGCCGGATGGCGTCGCGCCGATCTGCGCATGCCGTCCGACTCTCGCACCGAAACCCCGAACCCTTGGCTCGAAACCCTTTACCGGACACTCCCCTCCACCTGACGCTTTTTCTTATCGTCCTTGCTCAGGTCGGTGACCAAAGTCTCGGTGGTGAGCATCAGTCCGGAGATGCTTGCGGCATTTTCCAACGCCGAACGAACGACCTTCAGCGGGTCGATGATGCCGGCCTTGAACATGTCGACATACTTGCCCGTGTTGCCGTCGTAGCCGATGTTTGTGGCCTTCTGGCTCACCTCGTCCGCGACGACCGAACCGTCCGTGCCGCAGTTGTCGGCGATCTGACGGATGGGCATCGGCAGCGAACGGCAGACGATGTCCACGCCGATCTTCTCGTCGCCCCGGGCCGAGCCGCGAGCCTTCTCGACCGCTTCGCGGCAACGCAGCAGAGCGACGCCGCCGCCCGGGACAATGCCTTCCTCGGCCGCCGCGCGCGTGGCGTGCAAGGCGTCCTCGACGCGGGCCTTCTTTTGCTTCATCTCGGCTTCGGTGTTTGCGCCGACCGAGACGACGGCCACGCCGCCGCAGAGCTTCGCGAGCCGCTCCTGGAACTTCTCGCGGTCATAGTCGCTGTCGGTCGATTCGATTTGAGCGCGAAGTTGGTCGCAACGAGCGACAATGTCGGCCCGCTTGCCGGCGCCCTCGACGATCGTCGTCGAGTCCTTGTCGATCGTGATCTTCTTGGCGCGGCCAAGCTGCTCGAGCGACACGTTCTCCAACTTGATGCCCAGGTCCTCGCTGATGAGCGTGCCGCCGGTCAGCGTGGCGATGTCGCCCAGCATGGCCTTGCGACGGTCGCCGAAACCGGGAGCCTTCACCGCACAGATGTTGAGAATGCCGCGGAGCTTGTTGACGACCAGCGTCGTCAGCGCTTCGCCGTCTACGTCCTCGGCGATGATCAACAGCGGCTTCCCGCGCTGCATCACCTTCTCCAACAGCGGAATCAGATCGCGCAGATTGCTGATCTTCTTCTCGTGGAGCAGGATGAACGCGTCCTCGAGCATGCAGTCCATCTCGGTCGAACGGTTGATGAAGTACGGCGACAGGTAGCCCTTGTCGAACTGCATTCCCTCGACGATCTCGTAGGTCGTCTCGGCCGTCTTGGCTTCCTCGACGGTGATGACGCCGTCCTTGCCGACGCGGTCCATCGCCTCGGCCAACAAGTTGCCGATCACCGGGTCGTTGTTGGCGCTGATCGTGCCGACGCTCGCCATCTCTTCCTTGCTGTCGACGCTCTTTTTCAGCGTCTGCAAGTGGGCGACGGCCGCTTCGACCGCCTTCTCGATGCCACGACGGATGGCCGTCGGGTTGCTGCCGGCCGCGATGTTCCGCAGGCCTTCCTTGAAGATCGCGCGAGCCAGGACGGTCGCCGTCGTGGTGCCGTCGCCGGCCACGTCGGACGTCTTCGAGGCCACTTCGTTCACGAGCTTGGCGCCCATGTTCTCGAAACGGTCTTCCAGCTCGACCTCCTTGCTGACCGAGACGCCGTCCTTGGTAACGGTTGGCCCGCCATAGGACTTGTCGAGGATCACGTTCCGGCCGGTTGGGCCAAGGGTGACGGCCACCACGTCGGCCAATTGTTCGACGCCGCGGAGCATCCGCTCTCGGGCTTGCTGGGCATATAGAAGTTGTTTGGGCACTGTTGATGTTCCTTATTAGAAATCGGAGGGCAGCGGTCGGAGTTCAAAAGTCAAAGGTCGGAAGTCAGATTCACATGCCTGACCTTTCCTGATCTCGGACTTCTGACGCTTCCTCCCTACTTCACCACCTTGGCCAAAATGTCGGACTCGCGGACGATCTTCACGTCGCGGCCTTCAACCTCGATTTCCGTGCCGCTGTACTTGCCATAGATCACTTCGTCGCCGACGGCGATGGACAACTTGCTGCGCTGGCCGTTGTCCAGCAGCTTGCCCGGGCCGATGGCCAGGACGGTGCCGCGTTGCGGCTTTTCCTTGGCCGAGTCGGGCAGAACGATTCCGCCGGCGGTCATCTCTTCCGCTTCCATCGGCTCGACAACGACACGATCATCCAGGGGCCGCAAATTGAGTTCCTTCGACATGTGCTCGTTTCCTTCGATTCAGTGGTCAGTTGGTTTTAGTTCTCGCAATCGCCGGAGGCGAACAGCCCCCGGAACGCGATTTGACTGGTTGCGTGACTTCCGAGAGCCGTGCGCTCTCGGCGATTGGACGACTTGCTAAACGTTTCGGCTCCTCGCGTGGGTGCGAAGCGAGTGTGGTTAGAAGCCCATGCCTCCCATACCGCCCATGCCGCCACCCATGCCTCCCATTCCACCCATGCCGCCGCCCATTCCGCCCATGCCACCGGCGCCAGGGCCGCCCTTCGGCTCCTCTTCCTTCGGGATGTCGGTGACCAGGCAGGACGTGGTCAGCAGCAGCGAGGCCACGCTGGCCGCATTTTGCAGGGCCGTGCGAACGACCTTGGCCGGGTCGATGACGCCCGCCTCGACCAGGTCGCAGTAGGCGTCCTTGTCGGCGTCGTAACCGTCGTTCTTGCCCTTCATCTGGCGAACGCGGTTGACAACCACCGCTCCGTCCTTGCCGGCGTTTGCGGCGATGCGACGCAGCGGGGCGTCCAAGACATTGCGAATGATCTTAGCTCCGAGGGCTTCGTCGCCCTTCAGGTCGAGCTTGTCGATGGCCTTCTCGCTCCGCAGCAAGGCGACGCCGCCGCCGGGGACGATGCCTTCGGCCAACGCGGCCTTCGTGGCGTGCTGGGCGTCTTCCATCAACGCCTTGCGCTCCTTCATTTCCGTCTCGGTGACCGCGCCGACGTGAACCTGCGCGACACCGCCGGCCAACTTGGCCAGCCGCTCTTGCAATTTCTCGCGGTCGTAGTCGCTCGTGGTCGCCTCGATTTCCTTGCGGATCTGGTCCGCGCGGCCTTCAATCGACTTCTTGTCGCCGTCGCCGCCGATGAGGGTCGTGTTCTCGGCGTCGATCAAGACCTTCTTCGCCGTGCCCAAGTCGGACAGCTTCACCGAATCGAGCGTGACGCCGAGGTCCTTGAAGATCGCGTTGGCGCCGGTCAACGTGGCGATGTCGCCCAAGATGGCCTTCCGCCGATCGCCGTAGCCAGGCGCCTTGACGGCGACCACATTGAGAATGCCGCGCAGCTTGTTGACCACCAGAGTGGCCAGCGCCTCGCCCTCGACGTCCTCGGCGATAATCAGCAACGGCTTGCCGGACTTGCTCACCGCTTCCAGCAGCGGGATCAAGTTCTTAGCGCTGCTGATCTTCTCTTCGTGGATGAGGACCAGGCACTTCTCGAACTCGACGCTCTGCTCTTCCTGGTTGGTGACGAAGTGCGGCGAGAGGAAGCCGCGGTCGAATTGCATGCCCTCGACCACCTCGACGGTTGTTTCCGACTGCTTGCCTTCTTCGACCGTGATGACGCCGTTCTTGCCGACCTTGATGAAGGCGTCGGCCAGCACGTTCCCGACCGTCGGGTCGTTGTTGCCGGCGATCGTGGCGACCTGGGTGATTTCCTTCTTGTCCTTTTCGTTGATCGGCTTGGCCATCTTGCCGACGGACTCGATCACGGCCTTCGTGGCGGTGTGAATGCCGCGTCCCAAGGCCATCGGGTCGGCCCCGGCCGCAACCATCCGCAGCCCCTCGACGTAAATGGCCTCGGCCAGAAGCGTCGCGGTCGTTGTGCCATCGCCGGCGACGTCGCCCGTCTTCGAGGCCGCCTCGCGGACCAACTGGGCCCCCAGGTTCTCGAACGGGTCGTCCAGCTCGACCTCTTTGGCGACCGTCACGCCGTCCTTCGTAATCTTCGGGGCGCCCCAGCCCTTGTCCAGAACGGCGTTGCGGCCGCGTGGGCCAAGCGTGCTGACCACGGCCCGGGCCAACTTGCTCACCCCGATGGCGAGCGGTTGTCGCGCTTCGTCTTCAAAGACCAACTGTTTTGCCACAGCGGATTCCTCCTCGTGTCGGCTTGATTGCTCAGGAAATGTTCGGTGACGGCGCGGCTTGGCCACAAAATGGCAGCCCCGCGGAGTTTGGGCGGTGATATATGCAAGCAGTGTGCCAAGCGACTTGTGGACGTCATAAGATGCCAGATAGCAAGCGGTTACAACGTCAGGCCCAGATGGCGGCATGGCAACGCGATACCACGATCACCGCCAAAAGTGCCATTTTGGCAGCCGCCCGTGATTCTCTCCTTGCAGACTCCGCTTCACGGCCCAGACCGACTTCCTACAATGAACGCTTCTGAGTCCCGATCCCGTTGCCCACGAGCTGTCCATGGCCATCCTCTTGTCGCTCCTGCTCTTGACCGTCCTGCTGGCCGCGTGGCTGCTGACCCTGCTCGGGCTGCCTGGCAACTGGATGATGGTCGTCGTCGCGGGCCTCCATGCGTGGCTCGTGCCGGCCAAGTCGGCGGCTGCCCTCGGTTGGAAGGTGGTCGTCGTTCTGGCAGTCCTCGCGGCACTGGGCGAGTTGCTCGAACTCCTGACAGGGGCCGCTGGGACGGCCAAGGCCGGCGGGACCAGGCGGGCTGCCCTGCTGGCCCTGGCCGGTTCCATCGGCGGCGGCCTGCTGGGGCTCTTCATCGGCCTCCCCATCCCGCTGATCGGCCCCGTGATTGCCGCCGTCCTCTGCGCGGGCTTTGGCGCGATGGCAGGCGCCATGCTCGGCGAAGGCTGGGCCGGCAAGAACCTCCGAACGAGTTGGCCGGTCGGCAAAGCCGCCTTCTGGGGCCGCCTGCTCGGCACGCTCGGCAAGCTGTCGGTGGGGGCCGCGATGATCGCCGTCGTGATTGCGGCGCTGGTGTTCTAGCCTGTCATGGTTTGTCGCGCATCGCGGCGTTCCGCTCGCTACGGTTGCTCCAATCGGCGCAATCGTTCCGTGCCGGCCACGGTACGGAGGATGCCGGCTCCCGGGAAGTCGCACCGCCGTAACGTAGACTTGTTAGGTGATTTTGCCGTCGGAGCCGGGGCCTCATGCGTACCGATTTATTGCCGTTGCTGGTCGATTGGGCGTATCCCAACGCGGTCGTGCCGGTCGTCGCGACCGGCGGGGATGATGCCGAGCCACCACCGCCGGGCAATGTTTCATCCAAGTCGACGCCGGCGGCCGCAGCCTGCCACGGCGCGAGGCTCGCGATGAAGCGTTTTGCCTATCGCGTGGCAAGGCGGGCCCTCAAATTGCAGGTCGCCGACGTGATGTCACTCGATCTGGCTGAACTGCACCGGCGGCCGCTCGAACCGTCCCCGTTTCACTTCCGCTTCCTCACGCCCGACGACGTGCGGAAGGCTGTCGGCGATCCGATGAACGATCTCGATGCGGCGATGGCCGACGAGTTGCAGCCCATGTCGAACCTCTGCTTCGCGGCGTTCGACCATTGCCGGCTGGCCTGCTACAGTTGGTATGCGCTTGGTCAGGTGCGGCCGGAGCACTGTCTCGGCGCTCGCTTGAAGCTGCCGGACGATACGGTCTACATGTACAAGGCGTTCACGACGCCCGAGTATCGGGGGCAGCGGCTCCACGAGGCGACACTTCATCGCGCGACGCTCGCCCTGGCCGCCCGTGGCATCCGGCGACTGGTTGCGATAGTCGAATACGCCGAATGGGCGTCGCGCAAGAGCCACCAGCGCATGGGCTGCCGTCCGATTGGCCGGTTCTGGCGGCTCGGCCATTTCGGCCCGGCCGTCGTTGCCCGGCCATGCAAGATTCGGCGCTCCGGGTTACAATTTGAGGATGCCGATCCTGTTGAAAGACCTGACCGCCGCGGAATTGCATGAGCGCTTGGCGACCGTCGGATTGACCCTTCACCATGCCCGGCGGATTCATGCGGCGGTGGTTCGTCGCGGGACGCTGCCGGCCGCCGACGAGGGCATTCCCGCCCGGCTGCTCGACGAGGTCGGCCGGCGAACGGCCATTCCGCGTCTCGCGTTGGTCGGCAAGACGATTTCGCCGCAAGATGGATTCGCCAAGTATCTGTTTCGCGGTGAAGGGCCCGAACCGTTCGAGGCGGTACGCATTCCGCTTCTGCACAGGCCGGAGGACCCGAAGTACGTCGTGTGCGTCAGTTCCCAGGTCGGCTGCTCGCTGGGCTGTCAGTTTTGCGCCACGGGCCGCCTTGGGTTCCGGCGCAACTTGGCCCCGTGGGAAATCGTCGATCAGGTGATTCAAATCCGCGACGACTCGCCCCATCCGGTTCGCGGCGTCGTTTTCATGGGCATGGGCGAGCCGATGCTCAACTATGACCACGTCATCCAGGCCGCTCGAATCCTGTCCGAATCGTGCGGCATGGCCATCGGCGGCAAGTCGATCACCGTTTCGACCGCCGGCATCGCGCCGGCCATTCGCCGTTTTACCGAGGAGCGGCATATCTATCGCCTCGTCGTTTCGCTAAACTCGGCCGATCCCGATCGCCGCGCCCAGTGGATGCCCGTCGAGCGACTGCATCCGACCGCCGAGCTGATCGACGCGCTGCGAGCATACCACGAGGCGACCGGGCGGCGCGTCATCTTGGCGTGGACCATGATGGCCGGCCTCAACACGCGCGAGGAGGACGCCCAACAACTGGCCGACCTGACGCGCGGGCTGCCGATCAAGCTCGACCTGATCGATGTCAATGATCCGACGGGCCGTTTCCGACCGCCGTCGGTCGAGGAGTTGCGAACGTTCCGCAACGCGCTGACGGCCAAGCTGGGTGTTCCGGTCGGCCGACGTTACAGCGGCGGCCGCGACATCCACGCCGCCTGCGGCATGTTGGCCGGCCGCGGCGCGTGATCGGGATCTCAAGAATCCGCGACTGTTTGATGGTCAATGCTCGCCGGGAGGGCGAGGGACGCAGCGGTTTGCTCAATTGGCTCTCGCAGCCCCCACGCCGTGCAAGGCCGCGTTCAGGTTACACCGGGCGTTGTCGTTGTCAGGTTGCAGATCGAGCACGCGGCGAAACTGGACGATCGCCTCGGCCAGCCGCCCGCATTGCAACAGCGCGATGCCCAAGTTGCTGTGGGCGTCGGCGTATTCCGGCGTCAATCGCAAGGCTTCGCGGTAGTGCGCGATGGCCTCGTCCACCCGCCCGAGTCGCAATTCGACGTTGCCAAGATTGTTGTAAATGTCCGCGTCTTGCGAGATGTGAAGCGCCGCTTGGTAGTGCTCGATCGCTTCGTCAAATCGTCCACGGCTGGCCAGCGCAACGCCCAGATTGCAGTGCGCGGCCGACAGATCCGGCGCGCTTTGCAGGGCCGCCCTGTACTGCGCGATGGCCTCGTCCGTCTGGCCGCGTGCCGCGAGAAGGACGCCCAGATTGTAGCGGGCCTCGGGATAGTCGGGCTTCTCGCGAATCGCGTTTCGATAGGCATCGATCGCCTCATCGCCGCGACCGACCGAGGTGAGGGCTTCGCCCAGATTGTAGTGAGCGATCGGATTGCGCCCCGTGCAAGCGATCGTGCGGTTCCAAAGCGTTTTGCTGTCGCGCCAATAGGACGTTTGCACCCAAGCGGAGACGGCCAACCCGGCCACGGCCGCTGCGGCTGCCGCGCTGCACGCCGCGACGGCCCAGCGGCGCTGGCCGATCAGCCAGGACACGCCCCAAACCAAGGCGATCCACAGGCCAATCTGCGGCAAATACGTGTAGCGATCGGCCCGGGCCTGCTGCCCCACCTGAATCAGCCCGATGACGGGCGTCAACATGCCGAGGAACCAGAGCCAACCGACCAAGAGGAACGGCGCTCGGCGCCGCAAGACGAGCGAGACGAGACTGAGCACCGCCAAAAGCACGATGGCCGCGGCGATTTGCCACCCCGGCAGCTCCGCGCCTGGATGCGGATACAACACGGCCAAGCCGGTCGGCGCCAACGACTGTGCGACATAGGCGGCGCACGACACGGCGGCATTCCCCAGCCGCCATCCCAGCGCGACCGGATAGCCGTTGTCGATGGCCTCGCTTTGCGCCCAAACCGTCACGGCGCAACACAGGGCCGAGAGGGCGAAGAGCGGGGCCTTTTCAAGAAGAAGACGCCGCGCCCGTCGCGGACCGGGCTCCGTCGCCATGCGGTCCAGCGGCCAATAGTCCAGCAGCAACAAGACAAACGGCATCGTCACCAGCATCGGCTTGGCCATCAGGCCGAGGGCCGTCGTCGCGATGACCATCGCGTATCGAAGCCACGAACCGGGCCGGCGAACATAGCCGGCATAGGCCAATAGCGTGAACGAAAAAAACAGCCCACTCAGCACGTCCTTCCGTTCGGCCAACCAGGCGACCGACTCGACGTGCAAGGGATGCACGGCAAACAGGGCCGCAACCCATGCCGCCGGCCATCGGTCTCCGGTCATCCGCTCCAGGGCGAGAAACAGCAGCATGGCCGTCGCCGCATGGAGCAACAGGTTCGTCAGATGGTGTCCCCGGGCGTGCAACCTGTGGACTTGGCAATCCGCCATGTGCGAGAGCCATGTGAGCGGATGCCAGTTGCAGGACTCGCGCGCCGTGAAGGCCCAGACGATGCCCTCGGCCGTCAGGCCGCCGCGCACCGCGGTATTTCTGACGACATATTTCGGGTCGTCGTAGTTGACAAACCCGTGGCGCAGCGTCTGGCCGTAGATGCCGATCGTCGCCAGGAGCAGCAGTAAGCAGATTGCCAGCCTTTGTCCCATGATCGCTGCCCTATGCACCGCAAGGTGGCCCGTTTCGGCTTCATTGCGTTCGGCGAACCGTCGCTCGGAAGCGAAGAGCCGCCATATTAGCAGAAATCGGCTTTCGAGAAAGCGAGGGCTTCCTGCGGGTTCCTAAAGGCGTCGTGTTGCCCACGTCGCTGCCAACGAGCCCAAGTCGGCCACAAGATCCTTGCGCAATCGGTCGGCGTCATTCGATGACGCCTCGCGGGACCGACCTCGGGGAGGAACCACGCAACGCTCGTTCCTCGTCGGGATCCTGCAAAATACCATCCAGCGTGTCGCTGACGACTTTCAGCCTCGTTTTTCCGAGATGGCGGCTCTTCAGCGAGCCGGCGCAGGAGCGGGCAGCACGTCGATGCCCGAGTAGTCGGGCCGAATGCGGAACCGAACCGCTAGCAGCGTGCCTCGTCGGCGGTCCTCGTCACGGTGACAACCGGTCTTGATGTAGACGGCCAACAGCGTGCCGTCTGGCATCTCGACGCACCGGCCGTAGCCATAGACGTGGGCGTCCACCGCAAATCCGTGATCTCGGGCCGGCGCGATCCAGGTCTGGCCGCCGTCACGGCTGAAAATCACACGCAGCCCGCCCGCGCCCGGCGCATACGAACCGTGCAAGCATACCAATGTGCCGTCACGCAGCACGGTTAGCCCGGGCTCGAACATGCGCATTCCCAAACTGGTTGGCTTCGTCCACGTTCGGCCGCCGTCGCTCGACCACAGAATGTCGCCTTCCGACCGTGTGATGAGTACGAGCCGTCCGTCGGGCAATTGGGTCAAACCCATCTCGCTCATTTCATGGTCGCTCGGAATTTGCGAAAGCAGCTTCCAAGTCTGGCCATCGTCTGTCGAGCGAAACAGCGCTACCTGCTCGGGCTTCCCTCGCGCGGGCGATCCATAGACGGCCAGAATGGCCGAGCCGTCCTTGAGCACGATGGGCGGCAGGTCGGTTGCGTCGCCAATCAGTGGCGATGGCAGCCGACCAAGTCTAGGCTCCCACGTCTGTCCCCCGTTCAGCGAGCGAAGGATTGCAGTTCGCGTAGCCAGTTCCGGATGCTTCTCGGGATCGGCCAAACCATACAGCGTGAACATCGAACAGAGAAGGACGCCGCTTGGCAGCTCGACCAACGCCGGACTGCGGTCGTCCGCCGGCGTATCGACGATCGTCTCGGGCTTCGACCACGTGCGGCCGCCGTCGGTCGAGCGGACAAGCATGGCCCGACCGCCCGTCGGCGCATTGACGTCTGTCGGCATCCCGGCCTTTTTCCATTCGGCCATCGCTTCTTCATCGCCGCGCAACGGCGTCGGCGGGGATGCGTGCCAGTAGCCGGTTGAGAAGCTGAGGACAAGTGTCCCGTTCCGAAGTCGGACGAGGCCGTTCCAGGCGACGACGCCGTGATATCCTGGATGCGGGTCCGGCTGGTTTACGCCTGGCCCGATAATGACTCGGCGGCATTCGGCCGCCTGAATGGCCGATTCGCCCCCGGCGACGACCTTTACCTCGACCGCCAAGGCCGACTGGACGCAGTTCAAAAACAACGCCAAGAAGATCGCGGCACCCAGATTTCCAAAACGCAAAGCAACCGCGCGACGCATCTCGTCACAATGCGGGTGTGCAAAGTGTCCCGTTGATCCAGCGATGGTTCGACGCACTGTCCATTCTCCTTCGGTTCGTCGGCCGTGAAAGCCGAGATTGCCTGGCGTCCTCGTTTTCGTTCAAGGCAAACAGGGTTGTTTAGTACGAGCTTGGGGCCGGTTGTTCGGGCAAGAGCCATCGCCCGCGGGTTGATTCGAGCGGGGTTACAGTGAATCGCCCAGGGAGATTCCGAGGGCCCTTGCCGTTCGCACGAGGCCACCGGTTGTCGGCACGGTCTTCAGGCGGCCGATGGCTTCCGTGATTTTCACCGACGTCGCGCGGGCGCCGTGGGAAGCCACCATGTACCCGAATTTATCAGCGGCGATCAGTTCCACCGCCTCGGCCCCGAAGACCGAGCAGAGCGCGCGGTCGAAGTTGGTGGGGCTGCCGCCGCGTTGCAAATGCCCGAGCACGCAGACGCGGGTTTCCTTGTTTGTCCGTTTCTCAATTTCCGCAGCGACCACGCTGGCAATGCCTCCCAAGCGGGTCTCGCGGTTGGCTGCCTGGTCCGAGACGGTGACAATCTCACCGCCCAGCGCTTGAGCACCTTCGGCCACGATGACCAGGGTGAAGTGTTTGCCCATGCCCTCGCGTTCTTGAATCTTGGCGCAAATGCTGTCGTAGGCGAACGGAATCTCTGGGATCAGGATGACATCCGCGCCGCCGGAGATTCCGGCATAAATGGCGATCCAGCCGGCATGGCGTCCCATGACTTCGAGCACCATCACCCGGTTGTGGCTTTCGGCCGTGGTATGAAGGCGGTCGAGGGCGTCGGTGGCGCAGGCAACCGCCGAGTCGAACCCAAACGTGAAAGCGGTGCCTTCGAGGTCGTTGTCGATCGTCTTGGGCACCCCAACCAAGGGAACACCGCCCTCGAACAACTGCTGCCCAATGCTCAACGAACCATCGCCGCCGATGCAGACCAAACCGTGAATGTCCAACGTTCGCAGGCCCGACCTGACGCCGTCGATCAACTCTTGAGGGAGACGTCGCGTTTCCCCGAGGCCAACCTTTGCCGAGAACCGGCCGCTGTTGGCGGTGCCAAGAATCGTCCCGCCGCGGGTCAGAAGCGGGCCGAGCTTCTGATAATCCAATGGCAGATACTTCTGGGGCTCGAGAATGCCTTCGTAACCGCCGAGGAAACCGATGGTTTCCCAGCCGCGTTTGGCGGCCGCTTTGGCCACGGCGCGAATCACCGCGTTCAGTCCAGGACAATCGCCGCCGCCCGTGACGATACCGATCCGATTGGACACGCTTCACTCCTTTGGAAACGAAGACAGGAAAGTTCGCATTATGGCGACAGCTCTGCGGCATCGTCAAGTTGCGATGCGCGTGCTGGCATTTCCTTGGGCGAACATGCAATCAGAAGCAGACGGTCCGGCCGCATGAAATACGGCACGTCAGCCAACACGGCGGTTCCATGCGGCAGCAACGGCTGAATGGTTTTCCAATGCCTTGCGGTTGTTATCAGATAGTGGTCGCGGCTGTCGTGGAGAAAACGGACCATCTCGTCCTGGTCGTCGTTGTCGAACTGTTGGATTGGCTGCCTGGCATAGAACACCCAGCTCGGCTCAAGGCAATTGTAGGCGGCGATGCTGGACTTCTTGCCGGTGGCTCGGACGGCATCGAACAATTCGTTGCACCGCTGGTGTTGAGCCACCTTGACCGAGGTGAAGCTGAATAGCATGCAGGCGAAAACGACCGCCGTCAATCCGAAGGCCGCGATGGCTCGATCGTGCAAGAATCGTTTGAGAAACCAACGCCCCGCGAGTCCTCCGATGACGAGGAACAGGCCGATGACGCCCAGCCAACTATCGCCCGGCAAGAAGCAATAGCCCGCGACGGCGACGCCGATGCCGATTCCAACGCCCGCCAAAATCAGTCCGCTGAAGGCAAAACGGAACCAGTATTGGGAGGCACGTTGCCCTTGGGACAGCCATTGGTCGATGAAGCAGGCCGTCAGCAGGGCGAACGCCGGCAATGCGGGCGTGACATAGCTGGGCAGCTTAGTTCGGGCCAGCGAAAACACGGCGATATAGACCGACGCCCAGCAGGCGAGGAAGAGGTATTCTGCGCGCGATGCAAGCCGACGGCCGATTTGCGCGGCGGTCTGCTCCAAGGTCGGGATCAGCAGAAGCGACCAGGGGAAGAAGCTGGCAAGAATGGCGACGAGGTAGTAGAAGAACGGCCCGTCATGCGACTCCATGGGCTCGATCGCACGCTGAAAATGATGAACGAGGAAGAAGCCCTTAGGCCATTCGCCCTGTGTGCGGAAACCGACCCACAGATACCATGGGAGCGCCACGGCCAAGGACATTCCAATGGCGGTCAATGGCCGCATCGACCAGCACACGGCCAGCACGTGCCGCGGTGCAAATGGTCGAAGCAGTCTCCCAAGCCAGTCGGCAAAGGCATCTTCGGGTGGGCGGCTGGATCTCTCGGTTGCCGGAAGGCGAACGATCAGCAGGAACATTCCGATCACCGCAGTCGGCACGACCAGTCCGACTGGGCCCTTGGCCAGCACGGCAACGCCCATCAAGGCATACATTAGGGCCACGGTCGGCCAGGAGTCGGGAAAATAGGTCCTGGCGAATTGTGGAACGGGATGTGTTGAGGACGGTTGGCCCTGATTCGGGCGGAATGCTCCAAGGACGTAGACCAGCGTCGCCAAGGTCGTGAAGAAGATCAACACGGAGTCCGGGGTTGCGGCGCGCGCGGCCACAGGGAACATCATGCAGGACGCGAGGATGACGGCTGCCCAAAGGCCTGTCTTCGCCGAAAACAATCGCCGTCCGATATGGTAGGTGGCCAACAGCGTTCCGAGGCCCAGGGCGGCCGACCAGAAGCGAGCGGCGAATTCGTTCACTCCGAACACGGCGTAGGCGGCCATCATGAACCAGTAAAGCAGCACCGGTTTGTGAATCCGAAGCTCATGGTTGAACATCGGAGTGACCCAATCGCCCCGCTCCATCATCTCGACGGCGCAGCCGGCATTGCGCGGTTCATCTCGGTCCCACAGCTTGGGCCCGCCGAGGTTCAGGAAGAAAATGAGTCCGGCAATCAGAATGATGAGAACATGGTTTCGCAGTTCGCTCTGCATGATAGCGCTCCAGAACCTTGTGGCCGAGCACAAGCGGGCTTCTCGTAGCGATGTTTCTATCGACGACCTCCCTCGAACACCGCAACTCCCCGCATAGCGCCCGGCAGATTTCTCTTGTGAGATCGTAATGCAGCGTCCAGTTTATCGCGTGGGGGCTGGCAAGTCACCTCCACATGGGCGTCGATTGGCGTGACTTCTGGAAGCTCTTTTCTGAACCGGCGATGTCTTTCGGCGGCGGCTGGAAAGGCCTGTTCTTGCATCGATTTCGTGTATGATTGGGGCGACCTGAAAGCGGCCTGCTGCTCGAAAAATGGTCTGGCTGTCATGAGAGTCAAGGAGTCCTGGAAGAGCGAGGAGACTCTCGATGCTGAAGACGACGACATCATTCGGAACAGGTCGTTGCCAAGCTGGGGGGGTGTCGACGCTTGGCTGGCGGCGGGCCAGACGGTTGACTACACGGTCTAGGCTGGGCTGCGACTTTCGAGAAGGAAGGCGCCAAAGCGGTATTCAGCGCACAAAAAAACCCGCGAAAACGCAGGGTTTGTTTGAGTGCCCCCTGTAGGACTCGAACCTACAACCCTCTGATTAAGAGTCTCCAAAAAGGCTTTTGTCCTCAGATTAACTGTCCATAGCGGCCATTTACAGAATCTACACTTACGTCTACGAGCGCAAGGCATGGTCACACTCGGCCCTGCCGAGCCCACGACACGGCTCTACGAGAGCCTGGCGCAACCTTGCGGGCAAGGAAACTGAAACAGGACCCACTGTGCGAGCGGTGCAAAGCCAAGGATGTTGTAAGGCCGGCAAGCCAAGTGCATCACGACAAGCCCGTGGCAAGCGGTGGAGCATTGCTGCCACCATTGAGCGAGCTGACAAGCCTGTGTGATGAGTGCCATAAGGAGCTAGAAGTCGAGCGGAGGGGATAGGGGGGCTAAGTCCTCTAGGATCGGACGGCCGGACACCGTTGCTCCCCGCCGCTTCTCTCTCGTCAAGTTTTGATATAGGGGGTATGTATGGGAAAACGAGGCCCGCGGCCGCCAGAGTTACAACGGATGCGTGGCCACAGAGTGACCTGAGCGGAGGCGCGACCGCGTCGTTACCGAGAGAGCCTCTCCTTCGGTCCCAGCATGGATCAGCGAAGCTGCGCGGTTCGTCGGTTCCGGCACGGTGACGACGTAAGCTCGTGGGGGCGTTCGTGGCACGTGGTCGTCCACATTGTGCTGCGCGGATTGCTTGACAGACTTTGCGGAAATTGATAGAACTTCCGCCATATCTGCGCACCGCCCTACGGGGGTACTCGCGGGCGGTGGTGTATCTGTCTCTGTTGTGCCACCGTTGGGGTTTTGTCCTGTTCGGTGGCGGTGTCTCTCAATCTGCTGAAAGGGCCAAATCCATGCGCAAACAGGACTTTCTTTCCCGCTGGAGCGGTCTCCTGGGCGTGTGGGGCCGCAGTCGTCGCGAGAAGAGGGACCGGCCGAGGACTCGCAGCCTGCATCTCGAACCGCTGGAAGTCCGGCAACTGCTTACTGTTTTGACTTGGGATCCAAACAAAGACGGAACCTTCGGTGGAACTGGCAATTGGTCGGCCGAGAACGCTTGGCTCGACGAGTCCACGGGCACCCGATGCACGTGGGGCAGCAGTCGGAGCGGCGACACGGCGATTTTCAAGGGGACTGCCGGCACGGTGACGGTCGACACGCCAAGCATCCAAGCGGCGAAGCTGACGTTTTCTGTCGACAGCTACACGATCGATGGCGCCAATCCGTTAACGCTCACAGGCAGCACGTCGGTGATCGCGAATGCCTCGGCGACCATCAATGATTCTCTGGCCCTCACCAGCAGCAACCAGAAATGGGTGATTGCATCGGGAGAGACCTTGAGTGTTGCCCAGGGCGTTACGTTCACCAATAAGCGGCTTGAGATCCAGGGGAGCGGTGTCGTCACTTTTGGCGGGGCGCTGAGCGGTGCGGAACTGCGCGTCGACACCGGCGGCACGGCAACGTTCGCCGGTTCCAGCAGCCTGACGGCCGACTTGGTCCGAGCTGGCGCGACGACAAGCGGCACGATCAACTGGGACAGCGATGGGACGCTTACCGTTGGTTACTGCCTCTATGTGGGCTTCAATGGCGGCACCGGCACGTTCAATCAGACGGACGGGCGTGTCACTACCGTCGTTCACAGTACCTTCAATGCGGACGTCGAGTTCTATGCTTCAGGGACCTATAACCTGATCGGTGGAACGTTGGAGACGATCTGCATTAACGGAAGCTTTGGTGCGCCAGCCGTATCGGCAGGATGTTCGCTCAACATTACCGACGGAACATGGATGGCTCTTGGCACGTTTTCCGTGGGTTCCGGCTTGACTGTAACCGTCGCTGATGGGTCCGTCGCGCACCTGAACACCGAGGGTTACAGCGTCACCTTGGCCGGCGATGTCTCTGGCGGCGGCACGCTTCTGAAAGAGGGCGCAGGCTCCCTGACGTTAACCGGAAGCACGACCCACACCGGCACGGTTCGCATCGGTGCGGGAACCCTCGTGTTAGGCAGTTCCCTCGCCTTGCAGTCCAGCCTGCTGGACATGAACGCAGACGACGAGGGCGAACTCAGCTTCGGGACACTCACGGCAGCAACGCTGGGCGGCATTCAGGGTTCGCGCGGAATCACCATTCCCAGTGGTGTTGCGCTCACCGTCGGCGGCACGACTTCGACCTACGCAGGCAGCATCACAGGTTCCGGGCAATTGATCAAGGCAGGCTCCGGCACGCTCAAGTTAAGCGGAGACCTCACGGCTTTCTCCGGCACATGGAGTGTTCAGCAAGGCACGCTCCTGCTCGGCGCGCTCGATTCGGTGTTTGCCGACTCCGACGAGTTGACCTTCAGCGACCTCCTCTCGAGCGCCTTGCGAGTGGCTGACGCGGCCGATTCGGGCGGTGAAATCGAAAGTTGGTCCATCAGTCCCGCGCCGACCGATGGAACGTTTGACATCTCGTCCGATGGTATTGTCTCCTGGACGCCCGGCGCCGACTGCGAGGCGGCCGCGTATGCCGTCACGGTGACCTTCGCCTACGATGGCGGCCTGCAAACGAAGGTCCTTTCGTTTGCCGTCGACCACGAGAACACCCCGCCAACGTTCCCGTGTGCGGGCGTGGACGTTGGAACCCCGACGGGGGGCTGGTATAGCCACGAGCTCTACTACGACGTGCAGCCCTCGGGCTCGACCGACGTATTCAACGCAACTTTCACAGCCGTCGATGATGGCGGAAGCCTCACCTACGAACTGATTGGAGGGCCGGCCGGCTGTCAGTTCAACAATTCGACCGGTGAAGTGAGCTTCGCGCTCAGCGACGACCCGTACACCGCGTACGAGTTCTATGTCAAGGCGACGGACGCCGAGGGACTGACCGACATTCTGCATG
>JBDKSW010000021.1:0-22100 GCA_039698035.1 Thermoguttaceae bacterium
TTAGGTCTTGTGAGCCTTTTATCAGAGTCGCAGCGTTTTAAGCGTATAAACTGAACCGCCGTGTACGGAACCGTACGCACGGTCGTGTGGGAGGACGGGGCGGCAACGCCCCCTCCTACCCGATCGCCATTTATCGAGGCAATTTCGAGCGTCCCGGCTTGCTCTGAGGCCGGCGCTCTTGCGACGGTCTATTCCAAGCCCGGGGCGAAGCCGTGGCGCATCGTGTTTTCCATGCAGGAACGCGGCTCGGTGAAGTGGAGCAGGTAGTCGCGGCCGCCGGCCTTGCTGCCACCGCCGGAGAGGCCAAATCCGCCGAACGGTTGACGGCCGACCAGGGCGCCGGTGATGCCGCGGTTCAGGTAGAGGTTGCCAACGCGGAACTCGCGTCGCGCGGCCTCGAGGTGCGACGGCTTGCGGCTGAAGACGCCGCCGGTGAGCTTGTACAGGCCCGAGTTCGCAACGTCGAGCGCCTCCTCGAAGCTGTCGACCCGCATCACCGAGAGGACGGGCCCAAAAATCTCTTCGTTGGCCAGTCGATGGTGACGCTCGATGCCCGAGAAAATGTGTGGCCCAACATAGGGCTTGCCGACTTTCTCGGCCAAGCCGGGCGGCACTTCGCGGGCGATCTCCAGCTTGCCCTCACGGCGGCCGATCTCGATGTACTCGCGGATCTTGGCCGCCGCGCTCTCGTCGATCACGGGACCAATGTCCGTGCCAGGATCGGCCGGGTCGCCGATCACCAGCGTCCGCGTCGATTCGACCAGACGGGCCAGGAAATGGTCGTGGATGCCGCGAAGCACGATGACGCGGCTGCACGCGGAACACTTTTGGCCGCAGTAACCAAACGCCGACTGACGTGTGCCAAGGACCGCCTCGTCCATGTCGGCCGACTCGTCGATGATGATCGCGTTCTTGCCGCCCATCTCGCAGACGACCTTCTTGACGCCAGGCTGTCCTTCGGGCGTGTCGCCGGCCGCGCGGAGAATGCTGAGCCCAACCTCCTTCGAGCCGGTGAAGGCGATCATGGCCACGCGCGGGTCGCGGACGAGGAGGTCGCCGATTTGGCTGCCGGCGCCCGGCAGGAAGTGGAGCACGTCGCGGGGCACGCCGGCCTGCCAGAGAATGTCGCACATCGCCTGGGCGATGCCGCGGGTCTGGGTCGAAGGCTTCACCAACGCCGGATTGCCGACGCTGAGGGCCGCAACGGTCATGCCACAGCAGATGGCCAGCGGGAAGTTCCATGGGCTGATCACCGACGTCAGGCCGCGCGGCTGATACCACTGGTGATTCAGTTCGCCGACAAACAGCCCAAGCCGCTCCGGCTGGAACAGATTCACGGCCTGCCGGGCGTAGTACTCGCAGAAGTCGATGGCCTCGCAGGTGTCGGCGTCGGCCTCACGCCACGGTTTGCCGCCCTCGCGGATCATGATGGCCGACAGCTCGTCGCGGCGCTGCCGCATGATCGCGGCGGCTTCCAGGATGATCCGCGAGCGATCCAGCGGGTCGCGATCGCGCCAGGCCGGAAAGGCGGCGTGGGCCTCGGCAATGGCCTGCTTGGCTTGTTCCTCGCCCGGGATGTGCTTGATGGTCGGGACTTTTGCGCTGGCCACCGCTTTGGCGAACTGCTCGCGATGCACGGGGTCCGAAAAATCGCGGAACGGTTCGTTGAGCATCGGAGCGCTGTTGCCGAGGCCCTCGATGGCGGGCGTCAGGTTGTGACGTCGCGCGGCAGCGACCCCCGTGGTGGCCGCGATGCCGGAGACGGGCGTTTCTTTCGGGGCCGGCCGCGGCGTGGCCAGCAGCACGTCGTCCGACGCTTCGTCCGCAAAACTGGCTCGGAGCCACGACTGGTTCGACGTGTTTTCGAGCAACCGGCGCACGTAGTAGGCCATGCCCGGGATCATCTCGCCGACCGGGACGTACTCGCGGATCCGCATGCCGCGCTGGCTCAGTGCAAAGCGGAGCTGGTCGGCCATGCCGGACAGCTTCTGGACCTCGTAGGCGCTGATCGGCAGGCCGCGTTTTTCCAACAGGGCCAGAACATACGAGATCGAACGAACGTTGTGCGAGCCGGTGGCCAGTTTGACGCCGCCCTCGCCCGCCGCGCGCGGGATGGCCGCGACCAATAGCTCGGCCGTTCGCTCGAAGTTGGCGTCGGTGTGCGTTTTCTCGCTCCAAACGGGCACGGGCCAGCCCATCCGCTCGGCGTTGATCGTTTCGTAGTCCCAATAGGCGCCCTTGATCAAGCGGACGGTCACCTGCCGACCGGTTCGCTTCGCCCAGGCGATGATTCGCTGGGCGTCGTCCACGCTGCTGCGCAGGTACGATTGCAGAGCCAAGCCGGCCGGGAAATCGATTTCCTCGCAGCACCGCTCGAACAGCGACAGCGTCAAATCCTTGAAGGCGAACTGCTCCATGTCAAAGTTGACGAAGACGTTGTTCTTCGCCGCCGCCTGAAGGATCGGCCGCAGCCCCTCCATCAGCGCGCGGAGCGAACCCTCGAAGGCGATTGGATCGGTGCGGGCGCAGAGCGAGCTGATCTTGATCGAGACGTTCGTGCGCGGGATCGGGCCAAGATGATCCTTTTCGAGCACTGGGTTCGACGGCCACTGGGCCACCGTCTCGGGCAACGTCTCGATCAGGTCCAGATAGCGTCGCTGATAGACGGCCACTTCTTCGTCGCTCAGACAGGCTTCGCCCAAGAGATCGACGCTAAAGGCCACCCCTTCGGTCCATTGTTTCTTGAGCTTGGGCAGGGCCGATGCGGCATCGACGCCCGCCATGAAGTTCTGCGCCATGCTGGTGATTTGGCTGGCGATCGTCTTGGCCATCACACCCTTGGCCAGCCCGCCGGCCTTGAGTCCGAGCCCCATTGCGGGCGGCAACGTGACGCCAGGCTGCGTGAGATAGTCCACCAGATAGTCATGCACCAGGGCCGGCGTCTGGAGCATTGGGAAGACATCGATGAATCGGAACAGTTGAATCTTGAACGCCGGGTCTTTCATGGCCCAGTTCATCAACTGGTCCGACCAGAACCGCGACGAGAAGACGCTGGTTTTGTGTTCGCGGGCGGATTTCAGAATGTCGCGTCCGATCTCGATCGCCCGACGGTCGAGGTCCGTCTGCACAATCACGGGCGCAACGGTTGCCTTCTCTGGTTGCTTCGCCGAGGTGGATTGCTTCCCGCGTCCGAGCCATGCCATGATGGTTGTCCTTTAAGCAGGTTGAAAAGGTCCCGATGTTTGTGCCGAGTCTTGTGAAATGATGAGATACGATTTTCCAAAGCCCATGTGACGCGCACGTGCTCTGCGGAGCATGTGCGGTTACATCTTCGCTCTGCCAAAACAGCTTAAGCACATGTCGTCGCTTTGCGGTCGGGCGCCGACGAATCGCTTCACGTCGTCGAGGATGCGGCGGCCGAGCACGCTGACCCGATCTGCGTCGGAGTCCAGCGCGGCCAGCAACCGTGCCATGCCATACAGCTCGTCGCCCGCGTTCATCGCTTCGGTAACCCCGTCGGTATAGAGCACCAGCGACTCGCCCGGCGCCAGCGGCAGCGTGTGTTCGGCGTAGTCCACGTCGCGATCGACGCCCAACGGCAGGTTCGTCTCCGACTGGGCCACCGGCTCGACAAGTCGCGGACCGCGACGCCACAGGGGCGGCAGGTGGCCGGCGTTGATGATCGACAGCGAATGCCGTCGCGGATCGAGGACGGCCAGCACCATTGTCACGAACCGGTCTTCCCAGGCGCTCTCGCAAAATACGCGATTCAGTCGGCCCATCGCCTGCGCCGGCTCGGGCTCGCTGGCCAAGCAGTAGCGTGTCTCGGCCGACAATTTGGCCATCAACAGCGATGCGGAAATACCTTTGCCGGAAACGTCGGCCACGACAATGGCCAACCGTCCGCCGGGCAGCTCGATGTAATCGTAGTAATCGCCGCCCAACTGGCTGGCCGGCTCATAGAACTCGAAGAAGTCGTATTCGGGAATGCGCGGCGCGGCGGCCGGCAGAAAGCCTCGTTGCACTTCGTGCGCGACGGCCAGCTCGCGTCGGAGCGCTTGGTCTTGCATGGCCGTTTCGTGCAGTTGGGCGTTCTCGACGGCGAACGCCGCCTGGCAGGCGACGGCGGCCAGCATCTCCAAATCGTCCTGCTGGAACCGATTGCGCGGATCGAGCGTGTCGAGCTGGATGACGCCCAACGCCTCGCCCTCGCGGTTCACCAGTGGCGCGCAGATCATCGAGTGAATCTGAAAATCGACGATGCTCTCGGCCATGTCGAACCGGAAATCGGACGCCGCATCGGCCGACAGGATGGCCTCCTTCGTGGTCATCACGTTGTCCACGACCGTGCGGCTGATGCGGAGTGTTTGCGTGTCGTCCGCCCGGCGGTGCTTGACGGCCTTGGGCACCAAGCGGCTTGTTTTCGGGTCGCGCAGGACAATGAACGCTCGGTCGGCTTGCAGAAAGATCGTGAACAGGCTGTCCAGCAGCTTTGGCAGCACGTCGGCCAGTCCTAGGGCCTTGCCAAGGCTCTGGCTGATTTCGAGCAGAGCCTTCAGCTTGGACTCGGCGTTCACTTCCAGCCGAAGGCCGGTGGAGCCGGCGCCCAAGGCGAACTTCGACATGACGGTCGACGTACCGCTATGCCGATCGTCGTCCACCATCGTGACGGAGAACGGCGCGGCTCGACGCTGCCCGGCTGGCGGCGCGACGGCCGCGTCCTCGGGACCCAGGCGGAACGTGAACAGGAGGTCGCAAATGCCCAACTGGTCGCCGTCACAGAGCATCTGCCGGCCTGAGACTTGGCGTCCATTGAGCATCGTGCCGTTCCGACTGTGAAGGTCTTCGACGTAGTAGACCCCGTCGATCTTCAGCAGCCGGGCGTGCTGGCGGCTCACGGCGCCCGATTCGAGCACGATGTCGCAGTTCGGATGGCGGCCAAGCACGAGCGAAGCCCCCTCCAGGGGAATCGCCTTTTCCGGCTCGGGGCCTTGCATCGCCTGAAGGATCGCCATTCGGCCACCTTGCTCCCGCCGCGGTAATTTCTCGACCGGAACGATTCTAAGTTGTCCGTCCTTGGGCCGTCAACACCCGCCCCAACGGCGGGCGCGTCGACGAATTCATGCGGCAACCGTTGCGGCACGAACGTCGCCGATCCGGCGGTGCGGATCGGCTGGCAATGCTCATCACACCGGGTCGCGAGCCGACACCACGGGGCAACTTGGCGGAAGGGGGGACGGCAAGTCGGGATTGCGTGAGCCCCAGAACTCGCTATCATACGCCAGTGAAAATGGGGTAGGTTTTGTTTCTCTGGCATGCAGGAGGCGCCGTCGGCCATGCAATCGTCGTTTGCCGTCGGGATTCGCGCTGTCATCATGTTGGCCTGTGTCGTGGGCATCCCGGCCTGGGCCGTGTCGGACGCCTCGTGGCCTGAGGTAGTGAAGAGGTTCCAGGACGTTCGATGGCCGGCCTTTTTGACGGCATCATCAACGCCGGCGGCCATCGCGAGCGAGTCGCCGGAATCCGCGACGAATGACTCGGCAGGCGGTTCTTCCGAGGTCGCTCAAGTCGCCGAGCCAGCGAAAGCGGCCGTTTCGGAACAGACCTCGGTGGTCCAGGCGTCTTTGGTCGATCCGCCCTCGGATGCATGTGGCCTCGCGGTGCCGCCACGTGACCTGCGAGAAATTCAGGAGCGATTGCGCAAGCTTGGAGCGACGTACTATCTGTTGGAGTCGTGGGGAGCGGATCAGCAGCTCTACCGCTTTTATTGCAAGGTCGCGGTGGCCGGCAGCGCCGACTACACCCATTGCTTCGAGGCGATTCACGCAGACCCAATGCTGGCCATGCAACAGGTGTTGCAGCGCGTCGAGGCCTGGCGTGGCGGCCTGAGCATGAGCACGACGAAAAGCGAGGAAATGGCAAACTGAGTGCCCCACCGCCTGATTGCTGACAAAGTGGGGCGTGCAACCGTTGGCGGCCTTCTTGATCCATCGATGGTTCGCCTTTCTCATGGCGCTCTTGCCAAAAGCCACGTTCCGACCTTACCTTGACTGTCATGTACCGGCAACAAGCCAGCCTGGGCGGCCAATTGCGAAGCGCGGCGATGCGCTACCGCCAAGGTGTCGCCACCGGGTGGTGGAAGACGGCCTTTGCGAGACAGTGGCTGCCCCGCTGGCGAGTGTTTGCGACCGAAAATCGGCCCCGGGGTGAGACAGCAGCTCCCCCTGACGGCGGGGTCAGTTGTCTGGAAGCTCTGCTTTTTCTTTCCCACCAGCCCCTAACCAGCCGAAAACTCTCCCAGTTGGCCGGCTTGGCGGACGGTACAAAAGCGCGTACACTAGTCCGAACTTTGAACCGGCGGTACGATGCCCGAGGGAGTGCGTTTCGTGTCGAGGAGGTCGGGGGTGGTTATCAGTTAAGAACCCGAGCGAAATTCGCTCCGTGGCTGCGACGGCTCCATGCCGTGCCAACGGAAGTCCGGCTGTCGCCGGCGGTTTTGGAAACCTTGGCCGTGGTTGCTTACCGGCAACCCGTGCCGAGGGCCGAGATCGACGCAATCCGCGGCGTGCAGTCGGGCGAGGTTCTGAGACAACTCATCGACCGCGAGTTGGTTCGAGTCGCCGGGCGTTCCGACGATTTGGGCCGACCCTTCCTGTATGGAACCACCAAACGCTTCCTGCAGGTTTTCGGATTGCGACACCTCGACGAACTTCCAAGGGCTGGCGTCCTGCGGCCGAAACCACCACCAAGCATCCCTGAAAACGACACCACGAACACTTCGGATTCTACCGTTCCGAACCTGTCCAACCCATCTCCAGCAGTCGAAGAGGAGGAGAACGTGAAAACCGTCATTCCCACCAGTCGTCGAGAAGTCTTTGATGCGCAACTTGGCCTCGTCGCCCGCCCCCGCTATAACGAGCGACCCGTAAGTCCGACCGCCTACAGCGAGCCCGAGGACGAAGATGAGGACGAAGACGAGTTCGAGGATGACGACGAATTCGAGGACGAAGACGAGGAAGAAGGCGACGAGGATGAGGATCTAGACGAGGAGCCGTGGGAAGAAGTCGGTGACGACGATCTCGATGAAGAGGACGAGGACTGGGACGAAGATGAAGATGAGGACGAGGACTGGGAGGACGAGGATTGGGACGAGGATGAAGAAGACGAGGAAGAGGACGAGTCGGACGACGAGTAGTCGCTAGTCGCCGCTGGAGCGGCTCGAACCCCACGCAACGCCACGCGGCTGTCGCAGGATATACCACCACAGCGCAGCCGCGCAGAGAAGCAGGAGAATGCTGACGTTCTGCGAGATCGTCAGGCCGGTTCCGAAGACGGGAGCCTCGTCGCTTCGAACGTTCTCGATCAGAAATCGTATCACTGGGTGGATGGACAGCATCAGTGCAAACACCTCGCCGTCGCGGCGGCGGAACGGCGCGTAAAAGAGCAGTGCCACGCACAACATCGCCGCGTCCACCGCGCTGCATATCTGGGCCGGATAGACTGGCAGGCTGTGCGACGGCGGCACGACGGCGTTCACCGTGGCCGCTCGGTTTTCGGCCAGCTTGAGTTGCAATGGTTGCTGCGAGTCGAACGCCCTCTCTAGGGCCCAGTACGCAACCATCGTTGTGGCTGTTTTTTGACCGTTGATGCTTTCGAGCCGGTCACCCGCTTTGAGTCCCGCAATCGCGGCGGGCGATCCAGGCGTCACGGCCAACACACGCGGCTCGGCGCTGGACTCGGTGCTAAGACGCATCCCGTACATTTGGCCCCGCTGGACTTGCGCCTGGTACGGGATTGAGTGAGCGGGAAACGTGATTGCCCAGGCATGGTCGCAGACGGCGCCAAAGCAGCAGCCGTTCAGCAAGCAGCCGATCCGTCCAATCGCCAACCCCAACATCATGCTGGGCGCCATCAGGTCGCAAACGGCCAGCAGCTTCAGCCGATATTTTCGCACGAACGCAATCAGGCCGACCATGCCGCCAAGAAACGAACCGTAGACGACGAGCCCCCCCTTCGTGACATTGACGATTTCGCCGATGAGCTTCAGCAGGCTGCCGCCGGGCGCGGCGTAGGCCGGTCCATAGTATTCGGACTGCCAAAACTGGATGACGTAGAACAGCCTCGCTCCGAGAATGCCCGGCACGAGGATCCAGAAAACCAACGACAAGACCATCTCGGGATCGAGGCCGAGCCGATGCGCGCGCCAAGCGGCCAGCGCCGTTCCGGCGACCACGGCCAGCAGGATCATTACCCCGTAGCCGCGAATGGGCAGCCCAAGGGGGACTCCCTCGGCCGTCTTCTCGCAAATAGCCGGCAGGAGCCAGGCGATGATCGCACCCAGCAACAGCAAGATGGGGACGTAGCCCCACGTGTCCGCGTTGAAGCCTTGCCGCCATGCAAGCCACGCCAAGAGGCAGATGCCGATCATGGCCCAAGCGGCGAGCAACAGCCCAAAGCCGAAGACCGGGTAACCCCCGATCTGGGCTGGAATCACAAAAAGCGTTTGAAGCATGGCGACAACAGCCAGGGCAACGGGACGTTCAGCGACTGCGCCGGATTGTACTGGACCGCCGGCCAGATCGCCAATGCCATTCAGAAGTCCGACACCGTTCGAACGCCCAATGGGATGGTCGGTTCGTCCGGTCGCGTTTTCCGTGCTGCCGGGCCAGCCTCTAGTCGTTCATCCGCGCAATACCTTCTTCCGCGGCGAGGGCAATCCGATCCAATTGCTCCGTCGTGACGGACAGCGGCGGCATGATCACAATGACATCGCCCAGCGGGCGGATCCAGACGCCAAGCTTCAGAGCGTGATCGCACACCCGCATCCCGCGTCTCTCGCCCCAGGGGAAGGGCTCTTTCCGAGCGACGTCGCGAACCAGCTCGATCGCCCCGATTAGCCCGCGCTGCCGCACGTTGCCGACATGCGGCCGTCGGGCGATGCGAGCCAAATGGTCGGCCAGCCGCGCGGCATTGGTCGCCACGCGGTCCAACGTCCGCTCTTCCTCGAAGATGTCCAGGCAGGCCAGCGCGGCGGCGGCGCCCAGCGGGTTTCCGCCGTACGTGTGGCCGTGATAGAACGTCTTGCTCTCGACATGTTTGCCCAAAAAGGCTTGCCAGATTTCGTCGGTTGCCAGGGTGGCGGCGATCGGCAAGTAGCCGCCAGACATCCCCTTGGCCAAGCAGAGCAAGTCTGGCGAGACGCCTTCGTGTTCGCACGCAAACATCTTGCCGGTGCGTCCGAAGCCGACGGCCACCTCGTCGACGATCAGCAGGACCTCGTGCTTTCGCGTCAGCTCTCGGACGCCGCGTAGGTAGCCGGGCGGGTGCATGACCATCCCGGCGGCCGCTTGGATCAGCGGCTCGATCACGACGGCCGCGATTCGATGGCCGTGTTCCGCCAACACCCGATCGAGCTTGTCGAGGTGGAATTGGCAAAGCTGTTCGCTCGGCACGCCCGGTGGAGTGCGATAGGTATCCGGCGACGGCACGCGAAGCGTCTCGAACAACAGGGGCCGGAACATGGCGTGAAACCGCTCGACGCCCCCGACGCTGACCACGCCAAGCGTATCGCCGTGGTAGGCGTCGCCCAGGGCCAGATAGCAAGTTTTCTCCGGCCGCGGATCGGTCCGTTGCCGCCAATACTGGAAAGCCATCTTCACGGCCACTTCGACAGCCGTCGCCCCGTCATCGGAGAAGAACACGCGTTCCAAGCCAGGCGGGACGATCTCTACCAATCGCTTCGCCAGTCGGATCGTCGTCGAGTTGGAGCTGCCCAAGTTCGTGACGTGCGCCACCTTGTCGAGCTGTTCGCGTATGGCGGCGTCGATCTTCGGGTGGCGGTGGCCGTGGATGTTGCACCACAGGCTGCTCACGCCATCGAGATACTCGTTGCCTTCGGCATCGGTCAAGACGCAGCCTTGGGCCCTTTCGATAAGGAACGGCTCGTACTCGGCCATTTGCGTGAAGGCATGCCAGACCAGCGTCCGGTCCCAATCGTACAAATCGCGCAGGCTTTCGCTTGGCATCGCTCGGGGGTCTCCGTCCAGGGTGGGCCGCAGGGCCAAGTTCCAAGCGTAAAAGGATAGCTGACTTAGCCGTTCGGGTGCAGTGGGGCCAGGGCGGCCCGCCACGCACTTGCTCGACACGGGCCGGACGGCATCGAGACGCGAATCGACGCCGACAACCGACTCGCCGCGCCGGAAAAAACGGCTGCCTTCTCCTTCGTCGCCGCCGATGTCCAAGACGCTCCGATCGGAGACGAACAGAATTGCGAACTGGCGCCGACGCCATCGTTCGCAAGCGGTCGCCAGTCGGACCAACGGCACTCGTCCCCTATGGGGGGGCTACGATTCGGTCCGGCGCAGCGAGGGGGCGGCTGGCGTGTCCGGCTCGACATGAATCGCCACGCGGCCGAGGCCCGCAACGTGGCTTCGCAGATACTCTTCGAGCCGAACCGTCAGTTGGTGGGCCTCGGTGATGGCCGTCGTCGCGGCCAGCTCGCAATGGAACGAAACGGCCAACTCGCCGCCAGCCATTTGCACCCGCAAGTTGTGCGGCTTGACTGGCAGGGCATACTCGGCCAGAAAATCGGCGATAGCCTTTTGCACCTGTCGCTGGCCGACCGGCTCGCCGCGGATCGTCGCCGCGCCGTCCCCGACCGGTTCAATGTGCGTGATGATGCGCGTGATGCCCGGTAGATTGGCGCGGAGCTCGCGCTCGAAATTCGTGGCCTGGCGATGGGCCTCGTCCAGCAGCAGCGACTCGCTGACCTCCAGGTGCAGTTCCAACCACCGCAGCTTGTCTTCTTCGTAGATGCGAACGCCGTGGGCGCCCAGGCCGTGTCGTGCAGCCAACAATCGAACGACCGTGGTTACGTCCTCCGCGTCGGTGGCGACTGGCTCGACGTGAACGACCACGTCGGCGTCTGGCAACACGGCAGCCACGGCCGCCTCGACGTCATGCGCGATGTCGTGCGCTCGCTCGAACGCCGTGATCCGCCGGACGGCCAGCGTCAGATCGGCGAAGATCTTTGGCCCGCTGCGGCGCAATCGCAGGCGGCTCAAGCCTTCGACGCCAGAGACCTGGCTGGCCGCGGCGGCAACCTGGTCGTGCAGGCCCTTGGGCACGCTGTCCAGCAAGTCGTCGATCGACTTCTTGCCAAGCTTGAAGCTCACATAGATGACAATCAGCGCCACGCCCAACGCGGCAACGGCGTCGGCCGCCTCGAGCCATGGCAGATCGAACCGCTGTCCCAGCAGCACGCCGAAAAGCCCGAACAAGACGACCGTGGAGGACCAGATGTCGGTCGAGAAATGCAGCGCGTCGGCCTCGAGCGCCTGACTTGCGTACTTGTCGGCCGCTCTCTTCAGGGCGCGTGACCGCGAGTAATCGATAACGATCGACAGGATGACCACGGAGAATGCCCACTCGTTGACAATCAGCTCGAAGGACTTGTGGAAAACGAGCCGGCCGAGGGCCTCGTAGATGATCCAGAAACAGGTGACGAGCAAGAGGACCGTCTCGAAAAGCGCCGAGAGGTTTTCGACCTTGCCGTGGCCGTAGGGATGTTCGGGGTCGGCAGGCCGGCTGGAAACTCGCACGGCCCACAAGGTGACGGCGGCCGCCACGAGGTCCAGCGCGGAGTGGGCCGCCTCGGCTAAAATGCCCAAGCTGCCGGTGGAATAGCCGACGGCCAGCTTCGTGCCGGTCAGCAAGATGGCCGCCGCCAACGACGAAGCGGCGACCCGTTGCTTCTCGCGGTCCGCCTGTTGCAGGGGTTCGTGGTTCTCGAGAGTGCCCATCATGGCTTTCCCATCGCGTCCCACTTCTCCTCCGCGGCACTGCGGCGGAAATAGCGGGGCGCAAGCTTCCAAAGGTCATCACGCCGGCCCTGGCCATGGTATCGGGCGGCAAGCCGTCCGACAACTGCTGCACGAGGACGCCAGCAGTCCGGCGGCAGGGTCATGACTCCCGCAGGCAGTCGATGAACCAGTCGGCCAAGCGCCGGGCCGGTCACCAAGCTGCCAGGCGTCAACCGGGCGAGCCAGACGTCTGCGGGAATCAGTTCCTCGGGCCCAAGCGGTTCGACGGTCTGCGCGTCGCGCAAGGCATACCACTGCGTCACCACATCGCCACGCTGGGCATCCAGGACGACCGACAACGGCTGGCCCGGCGTCGCCGTCGCTCCGGCGGCAATGGTTTCGAGCGTGCTGACGGCCATCACCTCGGCGCCAACGCTGTAGGCGAACACTTTGGCGGCGGTCGCTCCGACTCGCAGGCCGGTGAACGAGCCGGGACCGATTGACACGGCCACCAGCCGTACGTCCTGCGGGGTCCAGCCGACCTGCTGCAGCAATTGACGCATGGCCGGCAGCAGCGACTGAGCGCTCTTCGCGGCTTTGTCTAAATCAAGCTCTGCAAGCACGTTAGCGTCGCAGAGGGCCGCCACGCCGCCAACTTTGTCCGTGGTTTCCAGGGCAAGGATCTTCATGGCGTCATCCCCAACGAGGACGATCGATTACGCAATTCCGAGGCGAGTCGTGCGACGGGCTCTTGGCGACCGGAGCCGCCTTGACGCCGGGCCCGCCGGCCGCCCGCTCTCGGACTCAATCCGCACGCCCGCAACCGTCTTAGCATGGTGGATTTAGCGACTCTCCACAAGGGGCATCTCGACTTGACCGTCAGTATCTGCAACAATAGACTGATGCGCTGTCCGTCGGGACGTGCATAGGCGGGGATACGTTGTGCGCCGCCAGGGGGTTGTCGTTCTGGTCGCCTGTTGGGAAGACGGCACACGTTCGTGTGCCTGCTGCTCTGGGGCCGAAAGAAAGTCCGCAAGCGTGAAAAGAGCGCTCATCAGCGATATTCACAGCAACATCGAGGCCCTCGATGCGGTGTTGGCCGACATTCGGAGCCAGGGCATCACCGAAATATATTGCCTCGGTGATCTGGTCGGCTATGGACCGAACCCCCGCGAGGTCATCGACGAGGTCATGAAGTGCCAGCTCTGCTTGCTTGGCAACCACGACCAGGGGGCGCTGTTCGATCCCGAGGGCTTCAACTCTGGCGCCGAGCGGGCCATCTTCTGGACGCGCAATCAACTGGAGAACGGCCCCGGGACGGCGTCGATGCGTCAGAAGCGGTGGGATTTCCTCGGCGAACTGCCGCGCAGCCGCCTCGAAGCCGAGATGCTCTTCATCCACGGCTCTGCCCGCAATCCACTGAATGAATACGTTTTTCCAGAGGACATTTACAACAAACGTAAACTAGAAAAAATCTTCGCACTGGTGCCGCAGTACGCCTTCCAAGGCCACACGCACGTGCCGGGCGTGTTCACCGGGGACTTCAACTTCTTCAGCCCCGATGATCTGGGCGGCGAATATCGCCTTGGCCGCGAGAAGGCGATGATCAACGTCGGTTCGGTTGGACAACCCCGCGACGGCGACCCTCGCGCCTGTTACGTCATGATTGATGACGACTGGGTGCGGTTCCGGCGGGTCGAGTATCCGTTCGACAAGACCATCTCGAAGATTTACGAGGTGCCTGAGCTGGACAACTTCCTGGGCGACCGCCTTCGCGATGGTCGCTAGCGACGTTTCCGATCCCTGCGATGCGGGTCAGCCAGTGGTCGCTTCCGATCGAGCGGCACTCGCAAATGCAACCAGACGAGGCGACCCTTTCGCTTCCAGCCGAAGCCCAAGCGGCGAGGCGTCGCGGACTTGGCCCGCCTTCCGAACTAACCGTTTCACTCACCTAGCACACATACCGCGGGAATAGCAGCCCGCGTCCAAGGACTTACGCGAATGGATCGCCGTCTGATTTTGTTCCTAGCTCTCAGCTTTGCCGTCGTCGTGGGTTATTCGTCGCTCATGCAACGATTGCATCCGCCGCGCAAGCCGGCGGATCAACCGCAGGCCGCCGCCGAGCAACCCTCGCCCCCAAAACCGATGGACAAGAAGCCGCGGGCCGAAAAGTCGGCCGCGAAGGACCAGAAGGCTCCCGGCAAGACCCCGGCCAAGAATGCCGCGGCAGCGCTGCGTGCCGCCGTGGAGCCGGAACAGCCCGAGAAGTGGGTGACGCTTGGCTCGGTCGATCCGGACTCGTCCAAGAACCCGTACCGCATGTTGGTCACGCTGACGACGAAGGGCGCGGCCCTCGCCCGGGTCGAGTTGAGCAGTGACCGCTACCGCGACGTGGACGATCGCTCGGGCTACCTCGGGAGCCTCGTGCTGACGGCGGCCGGCCGGGTGGGCGGCTTGGTTCGAGCCGTTGGACTGGGTACGCCGGCTGCCGAGGCCGGCCTCAAGGTTGGCGACCTCCTGAAATCGGTTGGCGACCGGGCCATCTCCGACGCGCAGTCCCTGGAAGACGCCCTGAAGCGAACGCGGCCAGGCCGTGCGATCCAATTGTCGGTTGTGCGCGACGGCAAGCCGATGATGCTGACGGCCAAGCTGCGACGCCACCCGCTGAACGTCATTTGCCCGGAGGACAACGATCCGCTGTCGCTGCTGCTGACGCTTTCCCAGGTTGACAAACTCAAGTTGAAAACCCAGTGGGTGCGGGACGAAGCCATTTGGCGACTCGCGATCGACCTCAAGGCCACCGATCAGCAGATCGCGGACCTCGATCTGGCGGACGTTGTCATCAGCGCGGAGGACAAAAAGATTCGCTTGCGTCAGGAGAGCCAATCCGAGAAGCCGTGGCTTCCATTGGCCGACCAGACCTGGAAGGCTTTGGAAAAGTGGCAAGTCTTGCGCGGCGACAAAGGTGACGCGCTGTTCGTTGCCCTGCCGGCGATGACGCGCGAAGCGAGGCTCTCGGACGATCGGGTTCATCGGATCGTAGCGCGAGCCCGTGACGAAGAGCAATCCGGTTTTCAGGCAGGATTGTCGGCCGAGCTTGAAGGTGTCAAGCTGCGTCGCGGCGTTTGGAAACTGGTCGCCGCCGAAGCGGATCGTGCCGTGTTTCGTCGGGCCGTGCCGCAATGGGGATTGGAGATCACGAAGACCTACCGCTTGGCGAAGGTCCCGGACGAGTCGCGCGCCGACGCCGACTTCCCAGCCTATCACTTGGAGTTCGAGATCGAGATTCGCAACGCGGACAATCAGCCCCACGCGGTCGCCTATCGCCTGGACGGCCCCAACGGCCTTCCGACCGAAGGCGAGTGGTACGCCACGCGCGTGACCCGCTCGGGCGGTTCGGGAATCCGCGACTACATCCTTTCGTTCGGCGATGGGACGCCTGGCATGGTTGGCGCGATGACCCTGGCGTCGGATGGCGAAGTGTCTGTCATGCGAGACACGCCGCCCGACAAGTTGCTGAGCTTCGTGGGCGTGGACGCGCAATACTTTTCAGCCGTGCTGATGCCAGAACGCCGACGGGCCAACGACGTGTGGTTCGAGGAGCTGATGCCCATCCGCGCCGGAAAGGGATTGGCTAGATTGCCGGAGTTCGCGCGGGGCAATCATTCATCGACGACGAACCTGACGAACACCTCGTGCCGATTGGTCAGCGTTGCCGCAGAGTTGGAGCCGCGTCAGACGATGGTCCACCGCTACCGGCTGTTCGCCGGTCCGAAGAAGCCGGCCATCTTGGAGAACAATGAGTATCGGCTGGGTGAATTGGTTTACTATGGCTGGCCGATTTTCTCTGTCGTGGCCGTTCCTTTGACGCATGTCCTGCACGGGCTCTACCACGTTACGTGGAACTACGGGTTGGCGATCATTCTGTTGACGGTTTTGGTCCGCAGTTGCATGTTCCCGTTGAGCCTGAAGCAGGCGGCCGGCGCCCGCAAGATGCAACTGTTGCAGCCGGAGATCAAAAAACTGCAGGAGAAATATAAGAACAACGTCGAGGCCCGCACCAAGGCGCAGCAGGAGTTGTTCCGCAAGCACAACTACAATCCGCTGAGCGGCTGCCTGCCGATTTTCATCCAGATGCCCATCTTCATCGGGCTCTATCGCTGTCTGATGGTGGACATTGAGCTCCGCGATGCGCCGCTCCTTTCGCACGCCATCCGGTGGTGCTCGAACTTGGCCGCGCCCGACATGCTGGTGGATTGGAGCCGCTGGATGCCCACCTGGTTCAACGCCGGCAGCGGTATGTTCGGCCTCGGGCCCTACTTCAACATCTTGCCGCTGCTGACGATTGGGTTGATGATCTGGCAGCAAAAGATGTTCATGCCCCCGCCGGCCGACGAGCAAGCGGCCATGCAGCAGAAGATGATGAATTTCATGATGATCTTCATGGGCGTCATGTTCTTCAAGGTGGCTAGCGGGCTGTGTATTTATTTCATTGTTTCCAGTCTCTGGGGCCTCGGCGAACGCCGCTTCCTGCCGAAGAACCCGGTGGCCGCCGGCACTGGGGCCACGGCCGGCTCGGGCGTCATTCCGTCCGGTGCAGGCGATTTTGGCGAGACCCGGGCACAGGCAAAAGCCCGAGGCGTCAAGAAATAGTTTGCAGCGTACGGCCTTGGGTTGGCGCGTCCCGCGATGCTGCCGCGAGTCGACATGTATCCGCTCGATGACACGATCGCCGCCATCGCCACGCCGCCGGGCGGCGCTGCGCGGGGTATCGTCCGCCTAAGCGGGCCGCAAGCCATCGACTGTGTCCGCCGACTGTTTTATGCCGACGACAGTCGGCCGCTCGCCGCGCGACAGTTTCCATGCGCATTAACCGGCTCGCTCCATCTGCCGGGCGTCGAGGCGCCGCTTCCTTGCGACGTGTACTTGTGGTGCAGGCGTCCCGCCCGTGATGACCAAGGTGGCTGCAAGGCTGGCTCGTCGCTTCGCTGCGATGCGAATGACGCCTTGCAACGGTCAACCCAAGTGCACAGCTACACGGGCCAGCCGGTTGCCGAAATTCACACGCTCGGCTCGCCGCCCCTGCTGCAACTCGTGCTGCGATCGCTCTGCGACGCCGGCGCGCGACTGGCTGGTCCTGGCGAATTCACGCTCCGCGCGTTTCTGGCGGGCCGAATCGACCTGGGCCAAGCCGAGGCCGTGTTGGGCGTCATCGACGCGGCCAATCCCGAGGAGCTTCGGCTCGCCCTGGGGCAACTGGCCGGCGGTCTGGCACGCCCCTTGCATTGCTTGCGCGAGTCTCTGCTGGAACTGCTCGCCCACATCGAGGCCGGTTTTGACTTCGCCGACGAGGACTTGCCGTTCATCAGCCTCGACGCCTTGCGACAACGGCTGGCCGACGCCCGGACCGAGCTGGCGGCCGTCGTTCGGCAAATGACCTCGCGCAACGATGCGGCGCTGTCGCCGCGAGCCGTTCTGCTCGGTCGGCCAAACAGCGGCAAGAGCAGCCTGTGGAACGCACTGGTCGGCGAGCCTTCGGCGATCGTTTCAGACCAGCCAGGCACGACCCGCGACTATCTCACGGTCGAGCTCGCGTTGGACGGCGTGCGATGCCAACTGGTCGACACGGCCGGCATGTCGGCCGACTCGGACTCGTCCGATGGGCAGCCGTGCGATGCCAATTCGGCCGCGCAGTCGGTCAGCGTTCGACAACATCAAACGGCCGACATCGAGGTGCTCTGCTTGGACGCCACGCAGAGGCCAGACCAACAGCTTGCCGCGTGGCCTCCGCGGGCGGACCGACAACGCATCATTACGCTCACCAAGTGCGACTTGTGCCCGGGCGTCGCCATGCCCGACGCTCTTTGCACGAGCGGCCTGACCGGCGAAGGCATCGACGCCTTGCGAGACGCACTGAGATCGAAGGCGATTGCTGCCCAAACGGGCGGCGCCTTGGCCGCAACGGCCCTTCGCTGCGGCGAGTCGCTTCGCTTGGTCGGCGAGTCGCTGGAACGGGCCCAGGCGGTGGCCGCCGGTCAGCAGGAGGAACTGGTGGCGGTCGAGCTCCGCGCGGCCCTCGAAGAGCTAGGCAAAGTCACCGGCGCGATCCACACCGAGGACGTGCTCGATCGGATTTTTAGCCGTTTTTGCGTCGGCAAGTGATTTTGGCCAGGACGAGCGAAGCTCTGGCCGAAATGCCGCCTGCTCTGGGCAACGCACGGTCGCGGGGCTTGAAGCCGGCGGCCCGCGTCCAGTAAGATGACCGCCATGCGAGACTTCCAAGGCGAGAGCTTAAGCCACGATCCGATCCACGGGTACATCCCGTTCACCTCGAACTCCGGACTGCCGGACGGCGAGGCGGCCGAGCGCGAAATCATCGACCATCCGTGGCTTCAGCGGCTTCGGCAAATCCATCAGTTGCAGACGGCCTGGTGGGTCTTTCCCAGCGCGGAACACACGCGGTTTCAGCACGTCCTCGGGGCGATGCACCTGGCCAGTCGCGCGGCGGCCGGCCTTTATGAAAGCTTGCGCGAGGTGTGCCCGGACGCACCCAGCCGCGGCTACGTCGAATCGCTGCTGCGGTTGGCCGCTCTGCTGCACGACGTCGGTCACGGGCCATTCGGCCACTTCTTTGACGAGCATTACCTGGCCGATTACGGCCTGAATCACGAACTGATGGGCGGCGAAATCATCCGCCGCGAGTTCGCCGACCTGATCCGCCGCATCCGACGGAACCCGAACACCCGGTTGGCCGACGACGAAACGCTCGACCCCGAGCAGATCGTTTTTCTGATCACCAGACCAAAACATGCCGACCAACCGGCGGACGCCGACGCCGACAATCATTCGCCCACGTCCGCCCAGCCAAACCGGTGGCTGCGGCTCCTGCGGAGCCTCTTTAGCGGGCTCTACACGGTCGACAACATGGACTTCGTCCTGCGCGACGCCTACATGTCGGGCTACAGCATCAAGGCGTTCGACCTCGACCGCCTGATGCGCTACAGCGCGTTCACGTCTCGCGGATTGACGATCCACGAGCGGGGCCTCTCCGCCTTGGTCCGTTTCATCTCGGTCCGAGCGGAACTCTTCCGAGCGATCTACTTCCATCGGACCGTCCGAGCCATCGACCTGGGGCTCCAGGAGCTTTTCTGCGACAGCAAACGGCGTCTGTTCCCGGGCGATCCACGCGAACATCTGCACCAGTATCAGCGGCTCACCGAGTGGTCGCTGCTGATGCAAGTGGCTTCTTGGCCGGAAAGCGAGGACCCGGAGCTACGCGAGCTCGGCGCTCGGTGGCAAGCCTTCCTTGGACGCCGGCTGCGGTGGACGATGGCTTGCGAGCGAACCGTCTTCTTCGCGCCGGGCGAGGCCGAGCGGAGCAGCGTTCTGAGCAACGCCAAGGCCTTTGAAGCGGCCATTCGCGCGGAGCTGCCCTCGTCGCTGCAGGACATCCCGCTCCGCGTCGATACGGCGCGACATGTCCATCGACCGGGCGCCCAGACGGCCGCGGCGGGGCAGAACTTTCTCTTCGATCCGGCCTCTGGCAAGATTCGGAGCCTCGACGACCGCGAGCTGTACCGACGCATTGCGATCAGCTTCCGCGTCTGCCGTGTCTACGCCCTGGACCACCGCCACAACGAGGAGCTGTCCGCTGCGTTGGACCGCCTCACCGACGCCGGTGGAACCGACGACACGACCAACATGTGAACCCGGCCGGCTGCGAGAGCAACCGAGCCATTCGTGCGTCTCACGGAAAACTGGCCAGACCAGGGTATTGCTCGTTGTGAGCTCTGACAGTGCGTTCCGCAGGGAGCGTCGTTGGCTGGCTGGCGTGTCTGGGCAGATTTTACCTCTTCCGCATCATCAGCACTTTTGATATGATTTCCCTGTTCGCCACAGAGGTAAATTGCCGATGTAGCATCGGTAACGCAGTGTCCCTGGTTCCCGGCGATCACTCGAAGCGGAATTGCTGCTCTCGGTGTGTTCGTCAGGCAAGGTGGGCGACTTAGTGAAGCTAGGTACCCGGCGCCGTAGCCAAGTGGCTAAGGCAGCGGATTGCAAATCCGCCATCGTGGGTCCGACTCCCACCGGCGCCTCTCTCCCTTACAGTGTTGGACTGGAAGGGACAAAATAAGACAGAGACCGTCAAAAGCCCTTAGAACAACGGGCTTTTGCCGTTTCTTGGGAACGAGTTGGCGCACGTCACCCCGCGTCTGTCTGCAACGGCCCGAATCTTGGCCATCGTGTCTTTCCTGGTCGGCCAGACTCGGGGTAGCCCCACTTAAGCTGGCTGGCAAAACCGGCTTGGTCGAGATTTGTCTCGATCTGGGCCAGAAATGTCTTTGCGGCGAGATCGACGGTTTCCCGGAATGTTGCCCTCCTGAAGCGGACTGCCTTGGCTTCTCCGGCCGCCGCAAGTGTCGCATTAAGAAGGACGCCTGGCGATAATGCTGGCCGAAGCAGCGATTTTTCTGGGGGCACATCTCGCTCCTGAAAGTTCGGCTGGAATGTTCCACGCCATGCCTTGACCGCATTTGCCGCCTGCGAGTTCGGCAACGAGAACCGCGAGCCTTGCGATTGCCACTCGTGCGGGCGGAAGTGAGGTGTCTCGGTCGATAGCGGCGCAGAGACGATACGCCCGACGGGCGGAAGGCGATTGCTCTTGGCGACGCGACCAACTCACCGCGATTGCCCGCGACGTGTCGGAAGTGAAAACCGACCTGTCAGCCCTTCGGGCGTCTTCCCAGCAGTGTGAAAAGTCCGTGGCCGACCTTTCTCAGACGGTGTCTATGGCAACGGCCGCGACGGTCTGAAAACCACCGTCCAGAAACACAGTGGAGAAACAGTCGCCATCCGCACCGAATTGAACCGCGACCGCCACCGGATGATGAAAATCGCCGTCGTCGTCGGCTGGATCATCACGACGGTCTGTTTGGCATATCAGACATTCGCCCGGTAGCCGAGGGGCCTGGTCGCGCTACTTGCCCTTTTCCAAAGACTTTTCATCCTTGTTGAGTCTCTTTGGCATCTGCACAAACCTGTCAAGTGAATGGATAGTATGTTCGATCATCATCAACGCCTCATGGTCATCTGGACCGCCTATCATTTCACGCATAAATGGTCCCCGATGAATCATCTTCATCGCACGCATAATAGCCTTGTGCGATCGCTCCGCTGCTTCGGAATCACCACCTTCGATCGCACGATATAGCTGGACACCCAACTCATAGAGCCAAGGATAGTCGTCACGCAGGACGCTGAACAACATCAAGATCGGCAATCCACCAAACTCGGTTGATTCTCTAAACATCGGATGATGGAAGAACTCTTCAAAGATCATAGGATCGAATCGACGACGCTTTTTCATGCGTCGCATCGAATCATTGCCAAGCTCAAAGGCAAGCCGGTCCGGCATATCTCTGACCAGAACCTTGATTTCCTCAAAGAATTTGGCTACGGATGTCTCATCAACCTTGGCAACAGATTGCGTTGGTTCCTTCTTGCGATTTTTGAGTAACATGGCGACAGTCTGGCGAAAGGCTTGAACCTGCCGACGCACAGCCTCCTCGCGTGGGGCAGCTTGCGGATGGCGACGAATTAGCTGCAAAACCAACCCGGTGATGGCATCTTCCTCGTCCGGTGAATTCTGGAATTGGGCAAATGGCCCGGTGGCAGCTTCATCCAACGACACACCAAGGGCAATACCAAGCACTCGATCATTTATCGAAAGCTTGCCTTTAGCAACTCCCGCTTCGTACAGTATCCACGGCCGATTGATGCTGTATGCTGTTAGCAGAGCGACAACATCGGTGGCATCGTCGAGCTTCTGCATGATTGCTCGATACCATTCTTGGCCGTATTCAATTCCCGCTGTGCCTTTGCGATCTGACGAACGAAAGGACTTCAAGATACCGCCGCTTGCGTCTGTCAGAAGATTACTGAATGCCTCTGCAAGGTCGGCGTCACGGGTATCGTGACTAATGAACACGAGCGGGTTCTCCGTCGTGGCAAGTTTAGTCTCAATAACAGCAGCCGCCTCCGGCTGGACTGATGTTCTCTTGCGAGTTGCCATTTGCATTCGTCCTTTTAACGCGCAATAGAAAAGCACATCAAAATCCCAGCCCCCACAATTTAGCGGTGCCAGGTGGCTTGTCAAGCCTTGCCTCCCTTATCTCCAGGAGAGCTGCAAAGTCATTTTGGGGCCATGAAGCCGAGGCGGTGAAGGGCGGGGAGCGGACGCCACTGGACGGATTCGGCCGTGGCTCGCAGGGGGAGGCCGAAGGGGTGGATGAGCCGAAG